>NZ_NOVQ01000006.1:0-321258 GCF_008042215.1 Corynebacterium sp. LK14 | reverse complement strand
CACTACACAACAAGCAGCCACCATTTAAATAGTGACAGCCCATCATGAGCAAAAAATTATTTTCGTCAGGGCCTGTTTTCCTCCCGCCACTTCAGCCAGTCACTGCGTGACTGTGGGCGCTGTCGGTCGCGCTGACTCACATAAAGTTACACACCACAACCAACCAACACAAATCCCCAGCACACAACGCCTTTTGGCGTGCATACTCGGGAGTAAAAGAGACGTCGTCAAGCGCTTAGTAAAGCTCCGGCTCTTGGGTGCGCTCGATGGTAGCCCCTAGACGCGTCAGGTTCTCCACAAAATTGGGATACCCGCGGTCAATATGGAAGACGTCGTGCACCGTAGTCACCTCATCCGCGCACAGTGCGGAGAGAACCAAACCGGCGCCCGCCCGAATATCGGAACTCCACACATGCGTGGACGACAGCCTTTCCTGGCCGCGGATGACCACGTGGTGACCGTCCACCTGTGCATCGGCGCCAAGGCGCAGCATCTCGTCCACGAAGCGGAAGCGGGACTCGAAGACGTTCTCGGTGATGATGGTGGTACCATCCGCAATCGCAGAAAGACCGATGGCCATCGGCTGCAAGTCAGTGGGGAATCCCGGGAAAGGCAGAGTCTGATAATCCACCGCTACTGGACGCTTGCGCATGCAGACACGGAAACCGTTGTCATAAGCCTCGATTTCCGCGCCGGCGGACTTCAGCTTCTCTAGTGGCAGGTGAAGGTGGCGCGGAGCGATTCCACCGACCGTAATGTCGCCTTGCGTCATAACCGCCGCATAGGCCCAAGTGCCCGCAACGATGCGATCTCCGATGACCTTATGCTCGGTTGGATGCAGCTTCTCCACACCCCGAATCGTGATGGTAGAGCTTCCCTCCCCCTCGATATTTGCACCCATTTCCTTGAGCATCGTGCACAGGTCGACGATCTCGGGTTCGCGCGCTGCGTTGTGAAGAACGGTCTCTCCGTCTGCCAAGACTGCGGCGGTAAGGATATTTTCCGTAGCACCCACCGAAGGGAAGTCGAGCTTGATGCTTGCACCATGAAGTCCATCAGCTTCCGCAACCACAGCACCATGTTCAATGCGTGTGCGGGCACCCATCTTTTCCAGACCCGATTGGTGCATGTCGAGTGGTCGCGAACCAATAGCGTCTCCGCCAGGCAGCGCTACCTTGGCATGACCACACCGAGCAGTCAGTGGGCCGAGCACGCAAACTGAAGCGCGAAACTGCCGGACTGCATCAAAATCAGCATTAGACTGCGGTTTCTTTGGGACCGTGATGGAAACGACGGAGCCGTCAATTTCCACTTCACAGCCGAGACCTTCAAGAACTTTGCACATCAGGGGCACATCGAGGATTTGCGGACAGTTGGTCAGCGTCGTAGTGCCCTCTGCGAGAAGGGCTGCGGCCATGAGCTTGAGGACGCTGTTCTTGGCGCCATCAACCACAACCGTGCCTTCGAGTCGAGCACCGCCGGAGACAATAAATTGGTCTTTCACATCTCCCTAAACTACCGGATGCCCCTGAAAAACTTCTGCGAGCTTCAGGGGCATCCGGTCTAAAAAGTTGAATCTATCAGGGCAAAGCGCCAATTCGACGGGCAGCATTGACCGCTTCGTAGCGAGTGTGTGCGCCCAATTTACGCATCACAGAGCGCAAGTAAGACTTAACGGTCTCGGCACCAATGCCCATTTCTTCTGCGGCCTCCACATTGGTATGACCGAGCGCGACACAGGACAAGACGTCGAGTTCGCGGGCAGAAAGCTTGGTGGACTGCTTGACCCGCACCGGGGAAACCATCTGGTCGCACAGAGCTTCAAGCTCCTTGCGCAGGTCTTCATCCTCAACCCGATTAGCCAACATGCGCAGTTTGGAGTGCGTGGAGCGAACCTGCTCCCACTCCGCACCGTTCATGACATGGCCGCGCGCTGCGCCACTCTTACCGCCGTCGGCGCGACGCATAGCGGAGTTAACTGCCAAATCTTGCTCCAGGCAGCGGGCAGTCATGGTCACCTCTTCGATGACTTTGTCACCCAGGCGCACCGGCGAGTGGACACCCACGTAAAGCACTCCACGAATTTCGCGTTGCACAGTAACGGGAACAGCAACAATGGAGTGCAGGCCCTCGTCCTGGATGTGACGGTCGTTTTCGTGCGAGATGGTCGTCGCGCGAGAGTAGTCCGAGACACCAACCGCGCGCCGTGTGCTAACAACGCGACCACCGACGCCTACACCGGCATCGATAATGAGGTTTTGCAAAGCGGGAGTGCGAAGCCCAACCCACTGAGTGATTTGCAGGCGGTTATCAGGAAGCAGGGTTCCATACATCGTGACGGGAATGCCGGTTGCGGTCTTCAGGGAAGACAGGGCGGCGCGTACGGCTTCGTCATCATCTTTGAGGCGATGCGGCTCCATGAGAATCTCTCCTAGTTGGGGGTAACCAGTAGGTGCACCCATACCCACCACACGATTCGGAGGTAAAAGAACACCTTCACCGCAGTATAACCGGCGAACGGGGGTAATAATAAATCGCCGTACCATTAAACATTGATCGGAATCCAACAAACGGTGCCCGAATGATCGGTACAGAATTTATATACCACTTGGTCTAGTGGCGTGGTGTACAGTGACTGGGGTACGCAAGAACAGATTTCCCAAGGAGTCCACAAAATGGCTGTTTACAACAACATTCTGGAAACCATCGGTAACACTCCGCTGGTACGCCTCAACCGCCTCACCGAGGGCCTCGACGCCGAGATTCTCGTTAAGGTTGAGTCCTTTAACCCTGCTAACTCCGTTAAGGACCGTATTGGCAAGGCCATTATCGACGCCGCCGTTGAATCCGGCGAGCTGAAGCCAGGCGGCACCATCGTTGAGGCAACCTCCGGCAACACCGGTATTGCACTTGCCTTCGCTGGCGCCACCTTGGGTTACAAGGTCATCCTCACTATGCCGGAGACCATGTCCAACGAGCGCAAGGTTCTGCTGCGCGCTTACGGTGCAGAGATTGTCCTCACCCCAGGTGCTGCCGGCATGAAGGGCGCAGTCGACAAGGCAAACGAGATTATCGCCAACACCGACAACGCCATCCTCGCTTCCCAGTTCGCCAACGAGGCAAACCCGAAGATCCACGAGGCAACCACCGGTCCGGAGATCTGGAAGGACGCAGAGGGCAAGGTTGATGCCTTCGTCGCAGGCGTGGGCACCGGCGGCACCGTTACCGGCGTGGGCCGTTACCTGAAGTCCCAGAACCCGGACCTGCACCTGGCTGCAGTCGAGCCTTCTGACTCCCCTGTTCTTTCCGAGGGTCACGCAGGTCCGCACAAGATCCAGGGCATCGGCGCAAACTTCGTCCCTGAGGTTCTCGACCGCGAGCTTCTCGACGAGGTCCTGACCGCCACCAACGAGGAGGCAATCGCAACCTCCCGCAAGCTGGCAACCGACGAGGGTCTGCTCGTTGGCATCTCCGCTGGCGCGAACGTCTCCGCTGCTTTGAAGCTGGCTGCACGCCCAGAGTTCAAGGGCAAGACCATCGTGGTCGTCCTGCCGGACTTCGGTGAGCGCTACGTCTCCACCGTCCTCTTCGAGGACATCCGCGAGGCATAATTTCCTATCACTTGAATGAAAAGCACCCATCTTCTTGGTGGGTGCTATTTCTATGCCCGTAGTATGGACCACATGAACATCCTGAAGATGATCCGCGAGGATTTGGCGAACGCCCGTGATCATGATCCAGCTGCCCGTAGTGATGCAGAAAATGCCATTGTCTACTCAGGCTTGCACGCAATTTGGGTTCACCGCATCTGTCACTGGATGTGGAAACGCGGATGGCGCGGCCCTGCACGAATTCTGGCGCAGATTAACCGCTTCTTCACCGGCATTGAGATTCACCCTGGAGCCACCATTGGCCGCCGTTTCTTCATTGACCACGGGATGGGCATCGTGATTGGTGAGACCGCCGAAATCGGCGATGGCGTCATGATTTATCACGGCGTCACCCTGGGTGGTCAGGTTCTTACTCAGACCAAGCGCCACCCCACTGTCCAAGACAACGTCACGATTGGCGCTGGCGCCAAGGTGCTGGGCCCTATCACCATCGGTGAGGGCTCCGCTATCGGTGCGAACGCGGTCGTCACCAAGGACGTGCCGGCAGAGCACATTGCCATCGGTATTCCGGCCACAAATAGGCCGCGCAAGAAGGACGAGCGCATCAAACTGGTCGACCCAGACTACTACATCTAGCTGCTGCTTTGCGACGTCGCCAAGCGCGGAAAAGTGGGTCCCACACGAACGTGGGGCCCACTTTTAGGTTTTAGTTCTCGAGCAGGTGCTGGTATTCCGGGTTCTTCCCGATGAAGCTCGCGACGGCAGAGCAGCTAGCGATGACGCGCTTGCCGGCGGTGGATTCATCCTCCAGCGCGGCCTTGATGAGCGGTTTGGACAGGCCCTGGCCTTGGAAGCCCTCGTGGACCACGGTGTGGTGGAAATCGCGGGTTTCTGCGGTGTCGGCGTACTCCGCGAAGCCGGCCTCTTCCCCATCGACGGTAATTACGAAACGGGAGGTGTCAGTTTGGCGTGCAACAGAAGTAGTCATGCGGCCCATTAAACCACTTCTGCAAAACCAAAAGAACCCCCTTCTGAAGAAGGGGGTTGATTTGTGGCCAGAGCCAGGATCGAACTGGCGACCCCACACTTTTCAGGCGTGTGCTCTACCGACTGAGCTATCTGGCCAGAAGCCGCTAAGGACTTCGGCGACCCTGACGGGACTTGAACCCGCGACCTCCGCCGTGACAGGGCGGCGCGCTAACCAACTGCGCCACAGGGCCATATTCTATTGTTGTTGTGCTCTCTGGCACGAGTAGTTACTCTACACAACGTTCTTGAAGCTAGACAAATCCGCACCTTAACAGCAATTTCAGGACAATTCTTTAGGGCTATTTGGCGCTGCTTTGCTTCCACGGCGGGGCTAACGCGACCAGCACTCGGCCGAGAAGAAGAAACCTGCACAGTTGCCAACGAAGGCTCCAGATCGTCGATCAGAGACGCTCAAATTGTCAGTTAGGACGATCCTCACCATAGGTCTCGCGTTGAGTCTCGTTTGACCGTGCGGCGTTGGTCGTGACTTGCGGCCTATCGAAACCCACTGGCTCGAAGGTCGACTTTGACCCTGGCTATGTCATCGAGCTCGATGCATCCAAAATTCACACCGCGCTTTCCGACGTCCCGCCAGCATCCTCCGCACGCGTCGGCCAGGTAGCCACCCCAGTCAGCGCAAGCACCAGCGCAGCCACCGCGTCTAGCAGGCCTAGTCGTGCCCCGCTGCCATACCTATCTTGTTCACCGATTGTCTCGGGCACACACTGCACGCAGATACCGACTAAAGTTCTAAGCAAAGAGCGCATGACCCAGAACACAATTGCGCCACCGGAATGGGACTTGGACATGACAAAAGCCGGCCCCAATCCTGGAACCGGCTTGCAATATGGCGACCCTGACGGGACTTGAACCCGCGACCTCCGCCGTGACAGGGCGGCGCGCTAACCAACTGCGCCACAGGGCCATATTGAATTGTGGCCTTAAAAAGACCGGTATGAAGCAAAAGAGCTTCGTACCCCCAACGGGATTCGAACCCGTGCCGCCGCCGTGAAAGGGCGGTGTCCTAGGCCGCTAGACGATGGGGGCCCGTTGCCTTGAAGCAACTTTTTAAAAATATACTGGAGATGCCACGCGATACAAAATCGCCCCGGACGAAAGGCGAAACATCATGTCTGACCAGCACGAAACCTGCGCTTGTCATGAGCCACATGTGCACGGCTACAACGCGGATAGTGAAAACAAGGCAAAGTACCTTACCCGCCTTAAGCGCATCGAGGGTCAAGCCCGCGGCATCCATCGCATGATCGAGGAAGACCAGTACTGCATCGACATCATCACGCAGATTTCCGCGGTGACCTCTGCCCTAGAAAACGTCTCTTTAGCACTCCTCCAGGACCATATCGAGCACTGTGTGGCCGGCGCCGCCGCCGAGGACGGCGAGGTAGCCAAAGAAAAGCTAGAAGAAGCGATGACCGCCATCAAAAAGCTGGTCAAGCACTAAGCTTTTTACCCAACAATGTTGAGGTAATCCTCCCGCTCCTCCGCGAGGATTGGAGTCCGAGAAGCACCCGATGGTGTAGCTGTTGTTAATGTTCGGGCGCATCATTTCATAATGCGCCCGCATGCGCGGAGGACCGATTGAGCGCTTGATAGCAAAATAGCCCCCACCACGAATCCACAGGACGCTGCGTCGGCAACACAGGCGCAGATGTTGCCCTGAATATAGCTGCACCGGCCACCGACCTGACGCGGCTTGGCTGCATTGTTTGGAAGAAACGTTTCTCCCTATGCTCTCTTCACCCCGGATCAAAAGCCCTGATAACCACCAGGCAAGTAAAAATCCCTCGGCATCGTTATGCCGAGGGATTCCTGCTGTGGGCCCTCCGGGGCTCGAACCCGGGACCTGCGGATTAAAAGTCCGTAGCTCTACCAACTGAGCTAAAGGCCCAACGCTGAACCAGTCTAGTATCCCAGTCCAGTAAATACGAAATAACCCCCGGCAAACTGCCGAGGGTTAACGTTGCAAGCGATTAGCCGCGCATGTCGCCCTTCTCAGCGAAGTTGATCTGGAAATCGAATGCGGTCTTCAGATCATGCGGGGTGTGGACGAACTTGTTCGCCTTCGCGCGCTCAAAGTACTCCTCCAGCATCGGACGGTAATCCGGGTGCGCCACGGCGATGACCTTCTCCACGCGCTCACGCGGTGCGAGACCACGCAAGTCAGCGACACCGTACTCGGTGATGATGACCATGGTGTCGTGCTCGGTGTGGTCAGTGTGGGAAACGAAAGGAACAATCGCGGAGATTGCGCCGTCCTTTGCCACAGACGGGGAAACGAACGTGGTGATGTAACCGTTGCGGGTGAAGTCACCGGAGCCGCCGGTGCCGTTCATGATGCGGGAGCCGCCAACGTTGGTGGAGTTGATGTTGCCGTAAATATCGGCCTCAATCATGCCGTTGGAGGAAATGAGACCCACGCGGCGGATAACCTCCGGGTGGTTGGAGACCTGCTGCGGACGCAGGATGATGTGCTTGCGGTATCGCTCAGCTTCAGCGTTCATCTTCTCTGCGTACTCCGGGGAAAGTGCAAAGGAGGTCGCGGAAGCAACAGTCATCTTGCCTGCGTCGATGAGGTCAAGCATGCCATCCTGGATGACCTCGGTGTATGCCTGAATGTTCTCAAACTTGGACTCGAGCAGACCTGCCATCACAGCGTTTGGCACGTTGCCCACACCAGACTGCATGATGAACTTGTCGTACTCAAGGCGTCCAGCAGCAACCTCGCCTTCGAGGAACTCGATGAAGTTAGCGGCGATCTTCTCAGAGACCTCATCCGGTTCCTTAAACGGAGCATTGCGGTCCGGAGCATTGGTCTCAACAACTGCAACGACCTTCTCGGTTGGAAGCTCGATGTAAGTGGTACCGATACGGTCATCAACCTTGGTGATTGGAATTGGCTGGCGGTTTGGCAGCTTCTCAATCTTGTAGATATCGTGCATACCCTCGAGCTTCTCGGACTGCCAGGAGTTAACTTCCAGAATAATCTTGTCTGCAGCCTCGATATACTCAAGGTTGTTGCCTACTGCGGAGGACGGGATGATATTGCCGTCCTCGAGGATACGAACGACCTCGATGATAGCTACCTGGAAGTCACCGTAGAAGCCCTCTTCAACCTGCTGGCCAGAGTGGGACAGGTGGATGTCCTGGTAAAGAATCTCACCGGCGTTTGCCTTGTTACGCAGCATCGGATCGGAGTTGTACGGGGAGCGGAAGCGCAGAGCGTCTGCCTCCGCCAGAACACCGTCACAGTCCGGAGCGGTGGAAGCACCGGAGAAGAGATCGATCTTGAATTCTTCGCCAGCTGCGTGTGCAGCCTTAGCCTTTTCAGCGATGGCGGTCGGCAGCGCCTTTGGGTAGCCAGCACCGGTGAAGCCGGAGATTCCGACACGGTCACCGTTGTTGACAAACTTTGCAGCCTCGTCAGCAGAAACAACGAGGTCCTTAAATGGCGCGTATGCGATCCTATCGGACAAGGTAAATCCTCCTTTTTATACGGGAAAAGACCTAGGTAACGGTCCACCCCTGCGAGTTACATGCACCACATTAGCGAACTTGTTGAGGTTTTACCGAAATCTTCGCAAACTTACACACCCCCGTCACACCGTCTTCCACAACTTGCCACCCAACCTGCTAAAAGAGCACAATTGGCTGCGTGAATCTTGCAATCGGAAAAATCGAGCTCAACTCCCCCGTTGTCCTAGCCCCTATGGCGGGCGTGACCAACGTGGCTTTCCGCACGCTCTGCCGCGAACAAGAAATAGAGAAAACAGGCACCGTCTCAGGCCTGTATGTGTGCGAAATGGTGACGGCGCGCGCCCTCGTGGAGCGCAATGAAAAGACCATGCACATGACCACCTTTGGGCCGGAAGAAAACCCCCGTTCATTGCAGCTGTATACCGTCGATCCGGAGTACACATATAAAGCAGCCAAGATGATTGTGGACGAGAACTTGGCAGACCACATCGACATGAACTTCGGCTGCCCCGTACCTAAGGTGACCCGTCGTGGTGGCGGCTCCGCCCTGCCCTACAAACGCCGCCTCTTCGGCAACATTATCGCAGCAGCGGTAAAGGCAACTGAAGGAACCGACATCCCGGTTACCGTAAAGATGCGCGTGGGCATCGATGACGAGCACCATACGCACCTTGACGCCGGCCGTATCGCCGTCGAGGAAGGTGCAGCCGCGGTTGCACTCCACGGACGCACTGCCGCGCAGCGCTACTCGGGTCATGCCGATTGGAACGAGATCGCACGCCTGAAGGAACATCTCGCCGACTCGGGCATTCCCGTGCTTGGCAACGGCGACATCTTCAAGGCCACCGATGCGCGCGCGATGATGGAGCAGACAGGCTGCGACGGCGTCGTCGTCGGTCGCGGCTGCTTGGGCCGCCCGTGGCTCTTTGCAGAACTATCCGCCGAGCTGCGCGGCGAGCCCATCCCGGCAGAGCCGACACTGGGTGAAGTAACGAAGACTATGATTCGCCACGCAGAGTTACTTGCACAGCACGACGGCGAGCGCCAGGCAAGCCGCGATATCCGCAAGCACGTGGGTTGGTACCTGCGTGGATTCCCAGTCGGCGGCGAGGTTCGCTCGGGCCTGGCACGCGTCGAATCCGTGGATAACCTGCGGGAACTATTGGCACCGTGGGCTAATTCGCAGGCGCTTGCCGACGACGCAGATGGCGCCCGTGGGCGTCAAGGCTCACCCGCCAAGGTGGTCCTTCCGGAAGGTTGGCTGGACGACCCAGAGGACGCTACCGTGCCGGAGGGCGCGGAAATCATGCACTCCGGTGGATAAATAAAACCTTAACGAGCGCTAGACCAAAAATTGGTCTATTATTCTCGACATGCGTACCGCTTATCGCGAACACCTCGACGACTTCTCGCATGACCTCATCATCATGCGAGACATCGTCCACACCATCATGACCAAAGCCTCCGAAGCCCTTCTGGAATCCGAACTCCAGCCGGCCGAGGAGTCCCTGTCGCTGCGCGATGACCTCGACGAAGTTCGCACTCGCTGCGAGGAACGCGCAGTGCTGCTCCTCGCCCTCGAAAACCCCATGGCCAAGGATCTTCGCCAGGTAGTTTCCTCCATCTACATCGTCGAGGATCTCTACCGCATGGGCCGCCTGGCGCAGCACGTCGCCTCCGCTGCTCGGCGCCGCCACCCCGAGTCCGTCCTCCCTGCTGACTGCATCGGCTACTTCGAGGAGCTCTACCGCCTCGTCACTGACATGAGTAAAAAGCTCCGCGAAATCCTCGTTACGCCGGACCCCGACACCGCATTGAGGATGGCTTCTGAGGATGACGCTGTCGACGACATAAACCACTATCTCCTCTCCTACTTAACGCAACGAGAGTGGAAAGCAAGCGTGCGCGAAGCAGTTGAAACCGCTCAAATGACGCGCTACTACGAGCGCTTCGCGGACCACTGCGTCGCTGTGGCAGGCCGCATCATTTACCTGTCCACGGGCTTGGCACCAGAGGAATACATGGCCAAGCTAAGCGAGGAAGAGCGGGATAAGGAATTCGAATCCCGCATGGCCGAATTGGAGCGTCAGTTCCGCCGCTAAAAGCAATAACCCGACTAGACCTTTTCAAGCCGCAATTGAAGAGGATAAGTCGGGTTTCTGCGTTTGCACATAAATTATCTACGCAAGTCTAAATACACTTCAGGATTCGGTATCACGCAATCCGGGGAATAAAAGGGGCCCTCGCATTCCGCAGCAAGATAGTCGCAGGAGTGCGAGGGCTCTACGCGTTCACAGGAACGAGCAAGAAGTGAGACTGGTGCTTTAGCCGAAGCGGCCGGAGATGTAGTCCTCGGTGTCCTTCTTGGATGGGTTCTTGAAGATGGTGGTGGTGTCATCGAACTCTACGAGGTGGCCCGGCTTACCGGTCGCCTCGAGGGAGAAGAAACCGGTCTTGTCAGAGACACGAGCTGCCTGCTGCATGTTGTGGGTAACGATAACGATGGTGAAGTTTTCCTTCAGTTCGTGGATGAGGTCCTCCACAGCCAGAGTGGAAATTGGGTCGAGTGCGGAGCAAGGCTCATCCATGAGGAGAACCTCTGGTTCGACTGCAATCGCACGAGCGATGCACAGACGCTGCTGCTGACCACCGGAGAGGCCGCCGCCCGGCTTGTCCAGACGGTCCTTAACCTCGTCCCAGAGGTTTGCGCCACGCAGGGACTTCTCAGCAACTTCCTTCAGCTTCTTTTTGTTCTTCTCACCAGACAGACGCAGGCCAGCCACGACGTTGTCCTCAATGGACATGGTTGGGAATGGGTTCGCCTTCTGGAACACCATGCCGATGGTGTTGCGAACGGAAACTGGGTCAACCTTCGGGCCATAGATGTTCTGGCCGTCGAGAAGAATTTCACCCTTCACGGATGCACCTGGGATGACCTCGTGCATGCGGTTGAGGGTACGCAGAACGGTGGACTTGCCACAGCCAGAAGGGCCAATGAATGCGGTAACTGCCTGTGCTGGAATCTGCATGTTGACGTTCTGTACGGCGTGGAAGTCACCGTAGTAGATGTTCACGTCGTTGAGCTCAAGCTTTGACATTGAAAGATACTCCTGTTGAGAGGTTTTAAGTGGGACGGCGTTTTACTTCTTGACGGAGAACTTCGCAGAAATGATGCGAGCTCCAATGTTGAGGATTGCGATGATGAGGACCAGGGTGAGCGCAGCGCCCCACAGTTTGTCCAGAACAGCCGGCTGTGCACCGGACTTGTACATGTCGAGCATCATCAGCGGCAAGGAGGACATAGCGCCGTCCATTGCATCCCAGTTGATGGAAGAGGTGGAACCCACCAAGACCAGAACCGGAGCGGATTCACCCATAACACGGGCCACAGCCAGCATGATGCCGGTGACGATGCCGGAGAGGGCGGTCGGCAGAACGATTCGCGCAATGGTCTTCCACTTTGGAACACCCAGGGCGTAAGAGGCCTCACGCAGGTCCATTGGGACCACACGGAGCATTTCCTCGGTGTTGCGGACGACAATTGGAATCATCAGCAGAACCAAGGAAAGTGCCACAGCCATACCGGAGCGCTCGAAGCCGAAGAGAGTAATCCACATTGCGAAGACGAACAGTGCAGCAACGATGGAAGGAACACCAGAGAGGATGTCCACCATGAAGGTGGTCAGGCGGCTAAGCAGGCCACCGCGGGAGTACTCCACCAGATAGATAGCGGTGAAGATACCGATTGGCACGGAGATAAGCGTCGCGAGAATCGTCTGTACGAAAGTACCGATAATGGCGTGGAGTGCACCGCCACCGGCTTCGGTGTCGAGGATTCCGCGCTGGGAAAGGGTCCACCACTCGGGGTTAAGGATGGCACCAGCACCGCGGGTGAAGAGCTCCCACAGAACCCAGACGAGCGGAATCATGGCCAGAATCATCGTGGCCCACACGATGATGGTGGCGACGTTGTTGGCAGTCTTGCGGCCTGCAGAGATATCGAGGAAGACAGAACCGGAATTCTGAGGCAGAGTCTTTACTGGAGTAGACATTGTTTTCTTCCTCCTACTTGTTCTTCACGATGGAACGGGCAATGGCGTTGACCACGAAGGTCAGGAAGAACAGCATGAGACCGGCCGCGATGTATGCACCTGCACGCATCTCGTTACCGAACTCGGAAGCTGCTAGAGCAATCGCCGTTGCGAAGGTAGTACCTCCGTCGAAGAGCGAGAAGCGGAAGTCAATCAGCGGGGAGACAACCATGTACAGAGCCATGGTCTCACCCAGTGCACGGCCCAGACCCAGCATGGAGCCTGCGATGTAGCCGGACATACCGAATGGCAGAACGGTCATGCGGATAACTTCCCAGCGGGTCGCGCCGAGTGCCAAAGCGGACTCGATCTGGCCCGGAGGCGTCTGGACAAAGACCTCACGTGCGGTAGCAGCGATAATCGGCAGAATCATCACTGCCAGCACGATGCCACCGGTAAAGATGTTGCGGCCGGTAGTGAAGGACGGCGAGTTGTCGTACGTCGTGAAGAGGAAGAAGCCACCAGCCCAAGAGTGCAGCCAGGTGTAGAAACCGGACAAAGCTGGGCCGAGCACCTGCCAGCCCCACAGACCGTAAACAATCGAAGGAACTGCTGCGAGCATGTCAACGAGGAAGCCCAGTGGCTTAACCGCGCGTGCCGGAGCGTAGTTGGAAAGGAAGATGGCGATACCGAGTGCAATCGGCATGGCAATCAACAAAGCCACGACGGAGATGAGGATCGTCGATCCGAACATGGTCGGGATACCGAACTTCATTGCGTCGGTGTCGTTGGTTTCCCAACGCTGACCGTAGGTAAAGAATCCCAGGAATCCGCCCTCATTGACGTTGAGCGCAGGAACTGCGCGCCAAATCAGGAAGGCAGCGATAGCCGCAATCATCACCGTGATGAGCGTTGCGGAAGCAGTGGAGAGGAACTCAAAGACGCGGTCGCCGGGGCGCTTTACGCCCGCGCCGGTAGCAACGGAAGCTACCTCAGGACCGTCAGTGCCGAGTGCAGGCTGGGACGTTGTGATTACGTCCTGCTCATCGACCGGCGCCGTGGTGAGATTGTTGTCTGCCATGAGACTACGAAATCCTTTTCAACGGAAAGTTTGGAAATTATAAGACATACCGCAGCCCCCAAAGGCGCTCAGTGGAACGGATTTGGGGGCAAGCAGTGTATGGGCCCAGAGGATTACTGGATTGCTTCGACCGCAGCCTTCAGGCGGTCAAGGTGGTCGCCGGCGACTGGGATGAAGCCAGCAGCCTCGAGGTCAGCGTTCTGGTTCTCCAGAACGGTGTTCATGAAGGCCTTCACCAGAGCGGAGGTCTCCTCATCGTAACCAGCGGAGCAAACGATGTTGTAGGTGGTGAGGATGAGTGGGTAAGCACCAGCGGTGTCGGAACCGAAGAGAGCCTCGGAGTCAACAACCATGTTGTGCTCGGAGCCGGTCTCCTTGAATGCCAGGTTGTCGAGTGCAACACCGACGGACTCGTTGGAGAGCTCTACAGGGCCGTTGCCGAAGTCGATCTTGGCAATCTTAACGCCGTCGCCTTCCTTCTGGTGTGCGTAGCCAGCCTCAACGTAGGTGATTGCACCCTCGATGGAAGCAACCTGGTCAGCAACACCGGAGGAGCCGTTTGCGCCCTCACCGACAGCGTCTGGGAACTGCTTGCCCTCATCGTCCCAGTTACCGGTAGCGGTCTTCAGGAACTTCTGGAAGTTATCAGAGGTACCAGACTCGTCAGAACGGAAGATGACGGTGATGTCGGTGTCAGGAAGCTCGGTGCCCTCGTTGGCAGCCTTAATCTCTTTGTCGTTCCACTTGGTGATCTCGCCCTTGAAGATCTTTGCCAGGGTCTCGGTCTTCAGGTTGACCTCGGAGTCACCCAGGTTATAAGCGATAGCAACTGGGCCGATGGTGGTTGGCAGGTGCCATGCGTCGTTGCCCTCGCAACGCTCCTTGGCAGCCTCAACCTCACCCTTGTCTTCCTTCAGAGCGGAGTCGGAACCAGCAAAGTCAACGGTGCCGTTGGTGAAGGCCTCAACACCCGCGCCGGAACCGGAAGAGGTGTAAGAGAAGTTAGCGTCTGGGTAGTCAGCCAGGAATGCCTTCTCAAAGACGGACATTGCGCTCTTCTGGGAAGAAGCACCCTCGCCGGTGAGGTCACCGGAGACCTCAGAGCCGCCCTCAGAGCCGGAGCCGGACTCAGAGCAGGCAACGAGGCCGGTGGAAGTTGCGGCGATGATGCCGAAAATTGCAGCAGTGCGCTTGAAGTTGCGAGTCACGGGAAACCTTTCAACGAAGAACAGAGATTGTTAGTCCGAGGAAACCGCACTTCGCATTGGTATTTCGCGAAAGAGCTGAAAGATGATTACCAACACCGCGGTTAACTCACGGGATGTAAAGCTAACCGGAGCGGGTTAACCGCAGTAGTAGTTTCAGGTGAACAAAAAGTGAACATGTCCCCAATCCGCGTGAGGCTAATCACGATCCGAATAGACGGAATGGTCTTCAATAACTTCGAAGCCCAAACGTTCATACGCCCTCACGGCCGGCTCGTTATCCGCCTCAACATAGAGAATTACCCGCTCAGCTCCCTTTTCCACCATGCGGTGAAGGCCGTCGTGAAGCAATGGACCGCCTAGTTTTTGACCGCGATAAGCCTCCGAAAGACCGATCACGTAGACCTCACCAAACTCAGGAGTTTCTTCTGTGTGCCATTTGGTCCAGTGGAATCCGACCATCGTTGGAGCACCCTGAGGTGAGGTTTTCTCCTCATCCCACATGAATTGGACGTCCGCCGGATCGAACCAATCCGCCTCCATTCCGCGGTGAAAGCGCTCAAGATCCCAGCCACCTTGCTCGGGGTGCCACGAGAATGCCTCGTTGTTGGCGCGCACCCATTCCTGTTCCACCCAGTCCTTGCCCCACCGCTGAACGGAATCGGTGTAACTAAGGTGGGTAAAGGGGGCGTCGTCAAGCGCGGCGTGCTTGGCCAGGTTCTGCCCGTTTACCTCCATCACCAGCAGCTGTCGCACCAGGTGCAGATTGTTGCGGGCCGCCAACGCGCGTGCTGCCGGCAGGTTCCCGTGCGCCCAGAAATGGGCATGCGGCTGGGCGGCGCGAACGTGTTCAATGAGGTCCTGGCCCAGGCCGTGCCCGCGATGAGAGGGGTGAACAAAAAGCTCCACATCCTGCCCGGCCACAGCGGCGATACCGACTACCTGCTCGCCTTCCTTGGCGAGGTAATGCTGGTGCTCCAAGCGCGCATCGCTCAGGCCAAGCAGGAACTGCTCGGACAAGGGCGCGATGCCATCTGCCCGGCGCGCTTGCTCGGCACCAGCGCGTACCTTGTCTGCGAGATCGGCGTCTTGGGTGAGATTCAGGGATTCGATATTCATGCCCACCAGGGTACGTGCGGTAAGAATAGAGGGGTGACTGTTCTCCAAATCAACCGCCATATTGTCCGCCTTGGTGTCGTCGCCTTGGTGGGCGGCATCGCCTGGCTTAGCGACTCCGCAGTGGCTATGCACGCTGAGCACACAGTGGCTCAGGAATCGAAGGCGGTCTCGCGCCTGGAGAACACTCCCGACGTCTATATTGGCGGCATCCCTTATACATTGGCTGCGCTAACCAAGGAGATTCCTTATCTCGAGGTGCAGTCGCTCGACGTCGAGGTACCCAAGCTCGGCATGGTCAACGCCTCAACCACAATGCGTGACATCACCATCACGCCGCAGCAGGTTTTCAGCGGCAAGTTTGAGGGCGCACCAGTATCCACGTACACGCGCGGTATCAGCCTCGATGGCGTAGCGCTCGGACGTTTGTTAGGGATTACGGATCTCTCGATTGCCAACCCCGACAACATCTCCCCCATCGGAGGCACCGCGGCAGAGGCTGAGCTGACGGGCACGCTGCCGGGCGATACAAAGAAGTCCACCGTGAAGGTGGCGCTGCGCTTGGTCGGCGAGCAGTTCCACATGAACGTCTACGACACCGAAGACCCGCGCCTTATCAAGGCCTTTACCCTCCAGTTCGATACCCGCGAGCTGCCACTTCCTGCACAGGCGACGTCCGTCAAGCTCCACGGCGGCTCGATCACCTTCGAGGTCCAACGCCGCAACATCAAGCTCAAGTCCACGCAGCTGTCCCCTCTCGAAATAGAGGGCTCAGAGGAGAAGGCCGTTAAGGACGCCGAGCAAAAGGCGGAGGACACTGCGGAGAAGGTTAACGAGGGCAGCTAGCCCTGGGGGTGGCTCGCGGACTAGCGACTCGGTTGCCTGGCAGCGCCTACTTGATGCGAATCAAGTCGCGCAGAATCTCTCGCACGCTCCGCTCGTGGGGCGGGCGCGGCTGCAGGGGCGCGAAGACCTCGATGGCATCTGCCACCGATTCCAGGTGCACCTCGGTGAACTTGCCCACGGACTCGCCGTCGGCTTGGAAGCGCTTCGGAGTTGGCGTCTCCAAATCAACCGATTGTGCATCGTCGAACTGCAGCGCACGCGCCTGCGTGATCTTGGACAGCAAGCGCCGACGGTCCACGCCCATCAGGTGCAGCATGCCCACTAGGCCATGGATGCCGCCCAAGTCAGAAACCCCAAATAGCCCCAGGCCCGCGTCGAAGGAGTTGCGCGGGTTGGTTACCACGGGAAGCGGGCCCAGGAACGTCCATGGGTTGGTATTCGAGGTAAACATCAGCGGGACCTTGTGGGCGGTGAATTTCTCACCTGCGCGGCTGACCGCGTGCACGGAAATCTCCGGTGGGATGACGCGCGCCCGCAGGTAAGCCTGCGCGGAAACCGCGAGGTAGCGCAGCGGCGTGGCCGAAAAGCCCATCTCTCGTGCGCGATCGACTCGGGCAAGAACGTCGGCGTCCAAACCAAAACCAGCGTTGACCGCAAACCAACGGTCGTTCCACGTACCCAGGTGAATCTTGCGGCGGGTGTCGCGCTCCATGAGGCGAGCCAAGACGTGGGCCGCCTCCACCGGGGTATTGGGAATTCCCAGTGCACGCACAAAGACGTTCGCGGAACCGGTGGGAACTACGCCGAGGACAGGAAGCTCTTCAGGTCGCGGACGGTCCTTTCGGTCAGCCGGCCCCAACAGGCCGTTGACCACCTCGTTAACGGTCCCGTCGCCGCCAAAGACCACGATGGCGTCAAAATCGGTGCGTGTCATTCCGCGCACGATCTCCTCCGCATGCCCCGCGTAATGGGTGAACTGCATGCGCATGTGAGCGCCTTCGACGTCGCGAAGCAGCGGAATGACCTGCCGGAACAAGGCATCGCTCTGAGAAGTCGAGTTCGGATTTGAAATTGCTAGTACTCGCACAGCGAACCAGCCTAGTGGTTGTTGACGTACATAGACGACTAGGCTGGTGCGTCATGAGCGAAAATAGCAACGAAAATAGCACCCAGAAGATCAACGGCAACGACGCCGTAAACCACGCCGCGGAGGCGTGGAAAGACGCAGCTTCCCGCAATATCCCTGCAGTAGACATCGTGGAGAACCCACTCGCGCAAGAGACCGCTAACCTGCGCCAGGGTCCTTCCCTGCACGACGGCCTGCTGGCTCTCCTTCCCCTCGTGGGCGTATGGCAGGGCGAAGGCCAAGCACATGACACCACCGGCGAGCAGTACAGCTTTGGCCAGCAGCTCATCGTGAGCCACGACGGCGAAAATTACCTCACCTTTAGTTCTCGCACCTGGCGCATCGATTCCGAAGGCAAGCCAAGCGGCGCGGATATCCGTGAAAGCGGCTTCTGGCGCATCTCGCTCAAGGACGAGATCGAAATGACCTACACCTCTTCCAACGGCATCGTGGAAATCTTCTACGGCGAGCCTTTCAACGAGCGTGCATGGCAGCTGGAATCCGCCTCCACCATGGTCACGGAGATGGGCCCGAAGAACTTTGGCCCGGGCAAGCGCATGTACGGCTTGATGCCGAACAACAACCTCGGCTGGGTAGACGAGCGCATGGTCGACGGCGAGATGCGCCCTTACATGTCCGCTGAGCTCACCCGCGTGGCAGGCTAACGCGCCAGAGCAGCATCCAAGAGGTCCCGGATTTCCGCAGCGTTATCTGGGGCCTTTAGCCTTGTCCCATCAAGGTTAGTCACGCGCACAGCGGTACGTACCGAGGAGACCAACCACACAGAGTCAGAGCGCTCCAGGTATCCAGGGGTGATCTCCTTGGCCTTGCAGCGATAGCCCTTTTCCGTGGCGTACTCGAAAAGCGCGGCCTGGGTAGTGCCCGGCAGGATTCCCTTGCCCGCCGGGGTACGCAGCTTGTCACCGCGTACCGCCACGACTGTCGACGTCGCGCCCTCCAGCACCAAGCCCGTCTCCGGGTCGGTGAAGATCACGTCCTCAAAGCCCTTGCCTCGCGCCAGGCGCAGCGTGGCCATTGTGGCCGCGTAGTTCAGGGTCTTGGCGGGAAGCTCCTCAGCCACCTGCCACAACCGCGGTGTGGTCATGACCTTCACTCCCTTGGCACGCTGCTCAATAATCTTGGCGTCGATGGGCTGCACCACTACCCACGCGGTGGGGTGTCCGGTCGAGGCGCGCCCGCGGGTATAGGTCCAGGTGCACTTGGCCTCGCCTTGGCCATCAGGCCCGAAATAGTCGGCGATAGCCAGGTTGGTGGCCTCTTCCCACTTCTCCAACTGCGGCTCGGGCAGCTCGAGAGCCAGCGCCGAGTTAATAAAACGTTGGCCATGGCGCGCGAGGTTCGCGGCCTTGCCATCTCGGATAAGCAGAGACTCAAAGATTCCGTCTCCCCGGGTAACTGCGGCGTCATCCCAATAAACGAGCGGCAACGACGGCAAATGCTTGCGCACCGAGCCGCCATAAGGCTCAACAACGTAGATGACCGGCTCTTTTCGAGGCGTGAACTCCATATTTTTCATTATGCCCTACCATCGGAACCCGTGAGTTATTCTTCGCCACTTCTTCAGCGCCCCGGCGCATCAGAAATCCAAGACGCCACGCTTGTCGACGCCGTCGGTATCGCCTGGCACTATGGCGATCCGCTCGTGGAGCAGCGATCAGTAGAGACCGGTTCCGCAATTGTGGACCGATCCCAGCGCCGCGTCATCAAAGTTGCGGGACCTGAAGCCGCAACGTTCCTAAACAATCTGCTTTCGCAGAAGCTAGACGACGTCTCCTCCGGTTTTCACGCCGGCGCACTCGACCTCGATATGCAGGGCCGCGTGCTCCACCAGGTAGACCTCTCCCGTGTCGAGGATGCGTTCTATCTCGACGTGCCTGCAGCGCAGTTCGATTCGCTGCTGAGCTTTTTGACCAAGATGATCTTCTGGTCCCAGGTAACCGTGGAAGAGGCGGAGCTAGCCGTGGTGACTGTGCTGGGCGAAGCGCTTCCCGCACCGGCTGATGCGGTACTTTCCCGGGACGTCGTATGGCGCGGGCCCCATCGCACCGACCACCTGATTCCGCGCTCGCGCCTCGGTGAGGCCGTGGCCGAGCTGGAGGCAGCCGGCGGAACCCTCGTGGGGTTGATGGCATTTACCGCGGAGCGCGTGCGCGCGTTGGAACCTGAGCTCGCCGCGGACTTGGACGACAAAGCAATCGCGCATGAGGTACCGCACTGGATTCGCCGCTCGCAGGGACCGGCCTTTGTGCACTTGGACAAGGGTTGCTACCGCGGGCAGGAAACCGTGGCCCGCGTGGAGAACCTCGGCTGTTCCCCGCGCTTGCTGGTGATGCTTTACCTCGATGGCTCGGCTCCAAACCGGCCTGCGATTGGTGACGAGGTAACCCTGGGCGGGCGCCGCGTGGGCCGACTGGGCACCATTGTCGATGACTGCGACTATGGCCCGATTGCCCTGGCATTGATCAAGCGTTCCGCGCTCACGGGCGGTCAGCTAACGATCGGCGACGTTGCCGCGTCTGTGGAAGAGGACTCCTTGCCTACCGACGAAGGGGCCAAGGCTGGGCGCGCGGCCGTGGAAAAGCTGCGTGGCCGCTAACTCAATGGCCGAAAGAGGCGAGTTATACCACTACTTTTGCAATAACTAGGGGGTGGTTCGGAATTTTTTCGTCACACAGGCTATTGTGTCTAACAGGAAGATTCACTTTTAGATTTAAGCCGATGGGGCGTCCAAGAATCCCTGGAACGCCCTACTCACCTCAAGGGGGTCATGCACATGGGACGCGGACGCGCAAAGGCAAAGCAGACCAAAGTTGCACGCCAGCTGAAGTACAATTCGCCCGAAATGGATCTGGATTCGCTCCAGCGGGAGCTCGCCTCCCAAAACCCGAATAACTCCCACGATTATGAGGACGAAGATCCTTATGCCGACTACGTCGACGAGTGGGACGAAGACGACCAAGACGACGAGGGCAAGCGCTAAGGCGCTTTCCTTTTCGCCGCTGGAACTCCAGCTGTAGGCCGCAGCCGCTTCGCGCGGTTGCGGCCCTTTGCTTTGGCCGCTGTCCGGCTCTTTCCCGCGTTGCCCTGCTCTTACCCGCACTGTCCTGCTCTTCACGGCCTCTTCCCTGGTCTGCCTGAGCCGCCCCTGCTCTTCCCTCGGCCTTCCCTCGGCCTTCCCTCGGCCTTCCCTCGGCCTTCCCTCGGCCGGCATTTCCAAATGGTGAGGAACAAATGGTGAGGTGAGGCGTCACCCGCCCCAGGAGCCCACTGCAGTCACAGTGATTACAGTGCAACCTCACCATTTGGAGCCACACTAGGCTCCGACTGCATTTGGCGGCCGCGGGACAGACGCCCCAAATGGCAAACCACAAACGGCCTCCCCTCCTCCACCGCGATGTGGCAGAGACTGGAAGGCCGAAAGCAGAAGTGGTTGGACGGGCTTAGAAGTTCGGGTGCTCACCATTCATGATGACGCGAGCTTCACCCTCGCCCGCAGCGCGAATGGTGCCCAACTCCCAGGCATCGACGTGGCGGGCAGCCATCATGGCCATAGCGCGCTCGCGGTCCTCCGGGGAGACAACCGCAATCATGCCAACGCCCATGTTGAAGGTCTTCTCCATCTCTTCGAGGGAAACCTTGCCCACGGAGGAGATGGTCTTGAAAATCTGGCCTGGGGTCCACGTAGAGCGGTTGACCTCAGCGGTCAGGCCCTCAGGGATAACGCGCTCCAAGTTGCCAGCCAGGCCACCGCCAGTGACGTGGCAGAAGGTGGAAACGTTGCACTCAGCGGTCAGCGCCAGGCAGTCCTTGGCGTAAATGCGGGTCGGCTCAAGCAGCTCCTCGCCCAGGGTACGGCCAAGCTCTTCGATGTGACCGTCGAGAGGCAGACCAGCCTGCTCCAGCAGGACGTAACGAGCCAAGGAGTAGCCGTTAGAGTGCAGACCAGAGGAAGCCATGGCGATGAGGACGTCTCCGTCGCGGACCTTGTCCGGGCCCAGGATGGAGTCAGCCTCAACAACGCCGACTGCAGTTGCGGAAACGTCGTACTCCTCCGGATCCATTACGCCCGGGTGCTCAGCGGTCTCACCACCGAGGAGCGCAGCGCCAGCCTGGACGCAGCCCTCAGCAATACCTTTCACGATCTCCGCGACCTTCTCCGGCACGACCTTGCCCACAGCGATGTAGTCCTGCAGGAACAGCGGCTCAGCGCCACAGACCACGAGGTCATCCACACACATTGCCACGAGGTCGATGCCGATGGTGTCGTGCTTGTCCATGGCCTGCGCCACAGCCAGCTTGGTGCCCACGCCGTCGGAACCCGCGGCCAGGACCGGCTCCTTGTAATCGCCCAGCTTGAACAGGCCGGCGAAACCGCCGAGACCACCCACGACCTCCGGGCGGGAGGCACGCTTTGCGTGCGGGGCAAACAGGGTAACGGCACGGTCGCCTTCTTCGATGCTGACGCCTGCTGCGGCGTAAGTGTTCTCGCTCATTGTTGAGTCCTTCAAGTCTTTTAAGATTCAGAGCCGAGCACGGAGCGCACGGCCTCAGCATTCGGGTTGCCGGCCGGGAGGCCGAGTGGGTAGACACCGTCAAAGCAAGCGGTGCACAGCTCGTGTTGCGGCTGTTCGGTCGCGGCGACCATCTCCTCAATGGAGACGAAGCCGAGGGAGTCCGCACCGATGGCGTCGCAGATAGTCTTGCAGACTACTTCCGGGTCATCAGACGGGTTGGCATTAGCGATGAGCTCGCCCGGGGAGGCGAAGTCAATGCCGTAGAAGCACGGCCACTTCACCGGTGGCGAGGCGATGCGCACGTGCACCTCGGCAGCGCCTGCCTCACGCAGCATGCGGATGAGCGCACGCTGGGTGTTGCCTCGGACGATGGAGTCATCCACCACCACGAGACTCTTGCCCTCGATGACCTCGCGCAACGGGTTCAGTTTCAGGCGGATGCCCAGCTGGCGCAGGGTCTGTGTGGGCTGAATGAAGGTGCGACCAACGTACGCATTCTTCACCAGGCCGTGCGCGAAGGTGATGCCGGACTCGCGGGCATAGCCCACGGCCGCCGGGTTGCCAGACTCAGGCACAGGAATGACTAGGTCCGCATCTGGGGCCGGGTATTGCCGCGCTAGACGACGCCCAATTTCCACACGCGTCGCGTTCACCGAACGGCCCTTGATGTCGGTATCAGGACGTGCCAGGTAGACGTACTCGAAGACGCAACCGTGGTGAGTTGGCTCCGCGAACTTCTCCGAGCGGATGCCCGCCTCGTTGATGGAGATGAGCTCGCCCGGTTCAATCTCGCGGATGAACTGCGCGCCGACGATGTCGAGCGCACAAGTCTCCGAAGCCACGACCCAGCCCTTTGGCAAACGGCCCAGCACCAGCGGGCGCACGCCGTGCGGGTCGCGCGCAGCGTAGAGAGTGTGGCCATCAGTAAAGGTCAGGCAGAATGCACCTTTAACACGAGGGAGCAGGGCGCGCGCCGATTCAAAGACGCTAACGTCCTCACTCACGCCGTCGGCAAGCAGCATGGACAAGCACATGGAGTCAGAAACCGACTCTTCATGCGGCTTAATGAGCCCTCGCTCGATTGCCTCAGCGCGCAGCTCAAGGTAGTTGACCAGGTTGCCGTTGTGGCCCAGCGCGATATCGACGCCGCTCGGCGAGGTGCCGAACATGGGCTGCACGTTGGACCATTCCTTACCGCCCGCAGTAGAGTAGCGCGTGTGTCCCACGGCGACGTTGCCCTGCAGGGACGCGAGGATGGATTCATCAAAGATGTTGGCCACGAGGCCCATGTCTTTGAATACGACGATGCTGTCATCATCACCCACAGCGATACCGGCAGCCTCCTGGCCGCGGTGCTGCAGTGCAAACAGACCGAAGTAGGTCAACTTCGATACTTCTTCGCCCGGGGCCCAGACGCCAAAGACACCGCATTCCTCGCGCGGTTCGGTCTCGCTGCGATCATCGAGATTGGTGATATGGGGAGTTAGTTCAGCTACCACGGCTGCAATCCTAGCCGTTGTGGCCGGTAGAAACTAACGGAATGATGGGCAACCATGCAGCGATTTCCCCTGAGCGCGAGCCAGAGGCATCCACCTGAGCTGCGCCAACGGCGTCCTCCCAGCTGAGCAAGCCTGTAGCCAGCTGCAACCATGTCAAAGCGTCGGTCTCCACCACATTGGGTGGAGTGCCGCGGGTATGACGGGGACCCTCGATGCACTGGACTGCCACGAATGGGGGCACCCGCAGTTCCACCGAGTGCCCCGGCGCGTCGGCTTCGAGGGTGCGGGCGGTGCGACGGACGGCGTCGGCAAGCAATGCCCTACCTGGTTTTTCCACCTCATCGGGGCGTTTTATCCAGTCTTGGACCGCCACTACGGCAGCGCGCGTGGCCGCTGGGTCTACCTTATTTTTCATGCGCTAATTCGGCCTCCCTGATAACTTTCTATGCATGTCACTTACCCTTCCGGAACAAGAGAATACTGAAACCGCAAAGTCGCCATCGATCACGCTTCGATTCATGGCGGCGCCCACGGACATGACCATCGCTGGTGCGCAGGGCATTGGCGGCGGCCGCGTCCTAGAGTGGATCGATAAGGCCGCGTACGCATGCGCGGTGCAGTGGTCCGGAATGTACTGCGTGACCGCCTATGTGGGACACATTCACTTCACTCGCCCGATCCCTTCGGGCCACCTGGTAGAGGTGCGCTCGCGCATCGCAATGACGGGCCGTTCTTCGATGCACATCGTGAACGAGGTGCTATCTGCCGATCCGCGCGACGGCATCTTCACCCGCGCGTGCGACTGCCTGGTCATCTTCGTGGCCAAGGACCCGGAAACCGGCAAGTCCACCCCAGTTCCTTCCTTTGAACCTTCCTCCGACGATCACCGCCGCGTGTGGGAAGCCGCGGAATCCCGCATTGAGCTGCGCAAGGCCATCGAGGAAGAGATGGAGAAGCAGACTTATGACGGGCCTTCCGACGCCCCGCGCATGATCAACCGCTTCCTGGCCAAGCCGACCGACGTCAACTGGGGCGGCAAGGTCCACGGCGGCACGGCAATGGAGTGGATCGATGAGGCGGGCGCTGCCTGCACCATGGAGTGGTCCGGCGAGCACACCGTGGCAGTCTACGCCGGCGGCATTCGCTTCTACCGCCCGATTTCCATCGGTGACCTCATCGAGGTCGACGCCCGCATGATGCGAACCGACGCCCGCTCAATGCAGATGTCCATTCACGTGCGCTCAGGCAACCCACGCGGCGGACGTCAGAACTTGGAGACCGCCATCCACGCCACGGTGTCCTACATGGCGATGGACGCGGACTGGCAGCCGATTGCAGCACGCCAGTTCACGCCGAAGACGGCCGAAGACAAGGCGCTGTGGGAGCACGCCGGCATTCTGCGTAACCTGCGCGGACAATACTCCCCGAAGCCGCTCGTGGTGGCACCGCAGCACCAGCACCTAGACTAGCCATGCGGTGAGCCCAGCTAGGTGCTGATTAGCTGAGCGATTCGACGGCGGCTGCCACGTGCAGCTTGTCGACGTCCTTGGCCTTGCGTAGTTCGAGCGTCCACGCACGGTCGTGCGCGCTGGCAAAGAGCGCGGTGGACGCGGGAAGAATGACCGGCTTGTAGAAGTCGGCTTGGACGCGGACGGCTTCGGGGAGCCGCCCCTCCAGTGCGGTGAGCATCGAGGCATGCGTGTACATGCCGTGGGCAATGGTATTGGGGAAGCCAAAGAGCTTGGCGCCCGCCCGTGAGGTGTGAATCGGGTTCTTATCGCCGGACGCTTCCGCATAGACCTTGGTGGGCTCGGGGCTAAAGCGGAGGGTCGAAACGGGGTTGGTTCCGGCAGCTGGGGCCTGCGGCTGCGGCAGGAAGCGCGTGGCTTCTGGGCGGGATGCAACTTCTTCTGGGGTGGAGGAAGAGAACTTGGCGCCAGGGCCTAGGAAGGCGGAGGTCTGCTGCCAGACCAACACGTCCTCGACGTAGATGGACGTAATCATGTCCAGGACCAAACCCTTGCGGTGCGGGCGAAGGTTTTCCGCGTGGACATTGATGGTGAACGTGTCCTCGACATGGAGGGGGCGGAACTGTTCAATCTTGTTGGACAGGTGCACGATACCCATCGCGGGGAATGGGAAACCCGGTGAGTCCATTACTTTCACCGCTAAGGGGAAGGCCAGGGCGTAGGGGTAAGTCACCGGCGCTTCGTTGCCAAGGCGGAATCCCACTGCCTGGCAGTAGCGGGCGAGGTGAATGGGATCGATGCAGACGTCATCAACACGGAAGGCGGTTGCCGGGTCATCGATTGTGCGTTTGGGTTTTAGGCCCGGCACCATGGCGGGAACCGCTTTAGTCACCTGCTTGCGGTAGAGCTCGCTGAGCTCCGGAACGGCGGGCAGGTTCACTACGTTGAGCGCAGTCATTTAGGCTCCCATCATGTTCTGGCCGCAGACGCGGACGGTATTGCCGGAAACGGCCGCGGAGGAGGCGGCCGCGAAGTAAGCCACGGTCTCAGCGACGTCGACAGGCTGGCCGCCCTGTTGCAGCGAGTTGATTCGGCGGCCAATCTCGCGCGGGCCGGTAGGCATGGCGGCGGTCATCGCGGTCTCGATGAAGCCAGGGGCCACCGCGTTAATAGTGGAACCGGACTCGGCGAGGAGCGGTTGGAGGGCGTCGACAAGCCCGATGACGCCCGCCTTGGTGGTGGCGTAGTTGGTCTGGCCGCGGTTTCCGGAAATACCCGCCATGGAGGACACGCCCACAACGGCTGCGCCCGGGGCGAGGTCACCATTTTCGATGAGCTTCTCGGTGATGCGCACCGGTGCCAGGAGGTTGACGGCCAACACTGCATCCCACTGGCCTTCGTTCATGTTGGCCAGCAGCTTGTCGCGAGTGATGCCGGCGTTGTGGACGATAACGTCGATGGCGCGGCCGTAGCGATCCTGCGCATGCTTGGCGATGGCCGCGGCGGCACCGGCATCCGTGACGTCGAGCGGCAGCGCCGTGCCCTTCACATTGTTGGCAGTGGCGCTGAGGTGCTCGCTGGCGCCCGGAATATCGATGCAAATAATGTCTGCGCCATCGCGAGCGAAGACCTCCGCGATGGTGGCTCCGATTCCGCGCGCAGCGCCCGTGACCACGGCTAAACGGCCAGCCAATGGGGCGGACCAATCATGGTCCTTGCCGCCAGAACCAGCCTTAACGCGAACCACCTGGCCGTCCACAAACGCTGACTTGCCGGAGAGGAAGAAGCGCACGGTGGACTCCACCTCAGCGGTGGCTGCCGGGTCGACCCACACCAGATTTACGGTGCCGCCCTTCCGCATTTCTTTTGCGAGGGAGCGCGTGAAGCCTTCGAGGGCACGGGCCGCAATGCGGGCGTCGACGGTATCGGCGGCCTCCGGGGTGGTGCCGATGACCAGCAGGCGCGCGTTGGCGGTGAGGTTGCGCAGCTGCGGGTGGAAGAAGTCGTAGAGCTCGCGCAACTGTTCGAGCTTGCAGATCCCGGTGACGTCGAAGACGAGCGCTGCGCGCTTGGACTCCGCAGTCACGGACAACAGCTGATAGTCCACCGCGAGCTGCGAGTTAAGGAATGTGGCGATGCGCCCCTCCCCTGCTGCTCCGATGACAACCGGGCCGTCGAGAGCCGGCTCGCCGGGGGTGAAGCGGCGCAATGGATACCCCTGCGGCACGCCTGCCTTGGCGGCGACAGGGGAGTTGATCAGTTTCTCGGCGAAGTTAATTTTTGGCATTTAAATTCCTTCCCTTAACAAGGTTGCAAGCCTTTATGTAGTAGCTTGCAAGTTTAGTTAATTAAGTGATAGAACTAACAATATCATTCAGCCTGTGATGTAGAGCATTTGAGTGAAAACTTTTTCCTAGCACGTTCCTAGCAAGGATTTCCCACCAAGGAGTCGCAATGACCACCACTTCGCACCGCGTAGCAATCCTAGGCGGCAACCGCATCCCGTTCGCTCGTTCCAACAAGGAATACGCGCATGCCTCCAACCAAGACATGCTGACGAGCGCGCTCGACGGCCTCGTCGCCCGCTATGGACTGCACGACGAGCGCCTAGGACTCGTCGCCGCCGGCGCGGTTCTCAAGCACTCCCGCGATTTCAACCTCACCCGTGAGGTGGTTCTGGGTTCTGCGCTCGACTCCACTACCCCAGCCATCGACCTCCAGCAGGCATGCTGCACCTCGCTGGCAGCGGCCATCCACGTCGGTGACGCCATCGCCCAGGGCCGCATCAGCTCCGGCATCGCGGGTGGCACCGACACCACCTCGGACGCACCGCTCGCCGTCAACGACTCTCTGCGCCGGACCCTCATTAACCTCTCCCGCGCCAAGACCGTGGCCCAGCGTGCACAGCTCATTGGCTCCATTCGCCCGGGACAGCTGGCGCCGGAGCAGCCCCAGAACGGCGAGCCACGCACCGGCCTTTCCATGGGTGACCATGCAGCCATCACCGCCCGCGAGTTGAAGGTCACCCGCGCCGACCAAGACCAGCTGGCGTTGGAGTCCCACCAGAAGCTACACCAGGCCTGGGAAGAGGGCTTTTTTACTGACCTGACCACCGGCTTCTTGGGCGTCAACCGCGACACCAACCTGCGCGCGGACTCCACCTTGGAAAAGCTCGGACAACTCAAGCCAGTCTTCGGCAAGCGCGACGCCCAGCAGCACGGCACCCAGGCCACGATGACTGCAGGAAACTCCACACCGCTTACCGATGGCGCCTCAGTGGCGCTGCTTGGCAACGAGGACTGGGCCGCACAGCATAACCTCGAACCGCTTGCCTACCTGGTGGACTCCGAGACCGCTGCAGTGGACTTCATCCACGGCGGCGACGGCCTGCTTATGGCACCGACCTACGCGGTTCCTCGCCTGCTTGAGCGCAACGGCCTCAGCCTGCAGGACTTCGACTTCTATGAGGTCCACGAGGCATTTGCCTCCCAGGTACTGGCCACGCTGACTGCCTGGGAAGATGAGACCTACTGCCGCGAGCGTCTCGGACTGCCCGGCGCGCTCGGCCCCATCGACCGCACCAAGCTCAACGTAAAGGGCTCCTCCTTGGCAGCGGGCCACCCGTTCGCCGCAACCGGCACCCGCATCCTGGCCACCACCGCCAAGATTCTGGAAGAAAACGGCGGCGGCCGCGCTCTGATTTCCATCTGCGCAGCCGGCGGCCAGGGCGTGGCGGCCATCGTCGAGCACTAGAACACCAACGAGACCACCTGCCCAAACTCTCCAATCAATTAAGGAAACCCATCATGGCACTCACCAAGACTCTGAGCAGAGACTCCAACAAGGAACAAAACCCTGGCCGCGGCGACGCCCGTTCTGCACCGGCCCAAGCCGAGCCGCGCAGCCCAGGCCGCCTGCCCACCACTCCGAAGCCTTCCGTGGCCACCGAGCTGGGAGCGCTTCTCGACGGCCCACACGCCTCTTTCCGCCACGAGTTGCGCGAATTCATCGACGATCCAAGCCTCTTCCCACGTCCTGAGCTCTCGGTTGCCGAGCAGCGCGAGCACACCTTTAACAACCTTGCAAAGGTCCGCGACTTCGGCGGCTTCCAAAAGGGACTGCGCCGCGACAATGGCGGTCCGGGCAAGCCGATTCTTTCCACCTTCACTCTGGAAGGCCTGGCATGGGCCGACGGTTCCCTGGCCATCAAGTCCGGCGTGCAGTGGGGCCTGTGGGGAGGTGCGCTCGACCAGCTGGGCACCGAACGCCACCTCGAATGGGTAGAAAAGGCAAGCAGCCTTGAGCTACCTGGTTGCTTCGCCATGACCGAGCGCGGTCACGGTTCTGACGTCCAGTCCCTGGAGACTACCGCTACCTATGATCCGGAGACTGATGAGTTCATCATCAACACTCCAAAGGACACCGCGGTAAAGAACTACATCGGCAACGCCGCAAAGGACGGCCGCGCTGCAGTGGTCTTTACACAGCTCTACACCCCGGGCAGCGATGGCCGCAGCCACGGCGTGCACGCCATCATCGTGCCGATTCGCGACGAAGAGGGTAACTCCCTGCCGGGTGTCACCTTGGGCGACCACGGCCACAAGGGCGGCCTGGTCGGCGTGGACAACGGCACATTGCGCTTCGACAATGTCCGGGTTCCCCGTGTAAACCTGCTCAACCGGTTCGCCGATGTCGACGAGAAAGGCAAGTACACCTCCCCTATTGAGAATCCCAACGCCCGCTTTTTCACCATGCTGGGCACGCTCATCCGCGGCCGCATGGGCGTGGCGGGCGCTGCCGGTGCCGCGACTGAAGCCTCGTTGGATATTGCACTGCGCTACGCCAACCGACGTCGCCAGTTCGAAGGCGCAACCGGTTCCGAAAAGCGTCTCATCGATCACCGCCAGCACCGCCGCCGCCTGCTCATCCCGCTCGCACGTACCTATGCGCTGCACCTGCTCCACAACCAGATCCTGGAGCGCTACCAGGAAATGAACGACCAGCAGGAGTCCGGCACATGGTCCGTGACCACCCCGGATGAGGAGCAGAAGTTCGCCTCCCGCGAGATGGAGTCCCTCGCCGGCGCCATCAAAGCAGCGCAAACCCAGCACGCCATCCGCACCATTCAAGAATGCCGTGAGGCCTGCGGCGGCGCCGGCTACATGTCGGAGAACCGCCTGACCACCTACCGTGCCGACTCCGATGTCTGCGCCACCTTCGAGGGCGACAACACCGTCCTCATCCAGATGGTGGGCAAGAATCTACTCACGGCATATGGCCGCGCGATGAACGACATGTCCCCATGGGACACCGTGCGTTACGCCGCGACAACCGCCACCGAGGTGGTCCGCCGCCGCACCGGCTTCACCACTCGCTTGCAGGGGCTGGTGGACTTGGTGAACCCGAATGAGGCATCGCTTTTCGACGCCGTGTACCAGGCCAAGCTCATCGACGATCGCGCCCAGTCCGTGCTCTTCTCCCTCGTGCGCCGCATCCAGCCAGCCCGCAAGGCGGATAAGGTGCAGGCGGCCGCCATCGTGGACAAGTGCCAGGACCACCTCATCGCGGCTGGTTGGGCCCGCGTGGATACCCTGCTGGTCCAGGCCATGATCGAAGCAGAGGAGCGCCTGGAAGAGGGTTCGCTGGCTCGCCAGGTCTTCGAGCAGCTACGTCACCTGTTCGTTCTGTCCACGCTGGTCGAGCACGCCGGTTGGTATCAGGAGCACAACCTGCTTCCCGCAGGCCGTATGAAGGCTGCTCGCGCCGCCATCAACGACCTCGTCGATTCCCTGGCGCCCTGGTCGGTGGTCTTGGTAGACGCCTTCGGCATCCCGTCCGAGGCATCCAACATTCCGATGCTCACCGAGGCAGGCGTGGACCCGCTTCGCCACTAACTAAAGCGGCGCACCACTAGTTAGGCCGCAACGACCATCCAGACGGCGACCATGTGCACAACGGCGGCGGCGATAGTTGCCGTGTGAAAGTGCTCGTGGTAGCCGTACCACCGGGCGTTGCGGCCTGGCCATTTAAAGCCATAGGCCAACGCGCCCACGGAATAGATGACGCCGCCTGCGAACAGCAACCACACCACAGCGGGTCCCGCCTCAGTCCACAACGTTGGAATCAAAGGTAAGACCAACCATCCCAAGGCCAGGTACACCACCACATCGAGCCAGCGTGGGTGGTCAATCCACACCAGATTCAGGATGACGCCCATAATTGCGCCAACCCACGCTATGCCCAGCATCCAAGCAGCCTGGACCGGCTCAAGCACAATCGCACAGAGCGGCGTATAGGTGGCAGCAATAAACACCGCGATGGTGGCATGGTCAGCGCGCCGCCACCATCGCACCGCCCGCGCGGTGGGCCATGGCCAACGGTGATAGAGGGCCGAAACGCCGAAGAGCCCCACCACCCCAACGCCATAAACGGTCACTGCAAGCGCCTGGTCCCACGAGATGCTCATCCACGCAAACGTAATTAAGACAGTGGAGGCAATCACGGAAACAATAGCCGCGAAGAGGTGACCCCACCCACGCGTTAGTGGGCGTTCGCCGCGGTCTGCCACGAAATAGCGGCGCTCAATGAGTTTTTCTAAAGCGCCGTTTTCGCATTTTTCGTCGGGGGTCGTGACCCTATGTTGGATCGCCATCAAGAAAGCCTTACTTTGGGAATCTATTTAGCCTCAACACTAAACTTACGTTTCCGTAACTATACGGGCCTAACCTCAGGGGTTCAAGGGTATCTCCAACAATGTTCTGCTCCCCGGTGGTGACCAGCCACGCCCGAGCTTCTATCTCTTGCCAGGTGTACAGGGCGGCCAAGAGCGCATAAACCGGATGCCCCAGGAGCTGTCTCCACTGACCAGGGCGCGCACTCCTTCGGCTGGTTCGAGCAACAGATGAAGATCAGCTGAGCACAGACCATCGCTCGCTCTGAGGCTCCCACACCGGTTGGGTCCCCGTCTTTGGGTCCCATTGGTTGGGTCCTATTGCGAGTGGAGTTTTGTGTTATGGGATGAAAAAGGCTCCCTTTGCTAGCAAAGGGAGCCAAGGAATGGGACCCAACCAGGAGGACCAAACCGGCTGGCCTTCGGCACGCGTCAGGCCAGTCCGGGCTCGGAACTACTTGCGGAAGAAGTCCGCCGCGGACTCAAAGAGCAACATGTCGTACTCGCCCGGCACGTTCTTGTACGTCGACGGCGAGATGCGCTCAGAGTGGCCCATCTTGCCCAGGACGCGGCCGTCCTCGGACATGATGCCCTCCAGCGCGAAGAGGCCACCGTTCGGGTTCACAGAGATATCCATCAGCGGGTTGCATGCAGCGTCGACGTACTGGGTAACGGCAGCTGCCTTTAGGCGCTCCCACTCGGATTCACCAGCGGTGATGCGCCCCTCGCCATGCGAAATCGGGACGGAGAAGACGTCGCCTTCATTGACCTTGGACAGCCATGGCGAATCGTTGTTGACCACGCGGACGCGGGAGATGCGCGACTGGTGGCGGCCGATGCTGTTGAAGGTCAGGGTCGGGGTCTCAGTGCCTGGCTTAGAGATGGCTCCGAACGGAACCAGGCCGAGCTTGATGAGCGCCTGGAAGCCGTTGCAGATGCCCAGGATGAGGCCGCCGCGCTCGTCGAGGAGGCCCTGCACGCCTGCGGACAGGGACGGGTTGCGCAGGAAGGAGGTGATGAACTTCGCGGAGCCATCCGGCTCGTCACCACCGGAGAAGCCGCCCGGCAGGAAGAGCATCTGCGAGCGGTCCAGTGCAGCCGCCATGCGGTCCACGGACTCGGCGATGTCTTCAGGGGTGCGGTTGCGCACCACGAGGATCTCAGACTCGATACCCGCGCGACGCAGCGCTGCCGCAGAGTCGTACTCGCAGTTGGTGCCCGGGAAGACCGGGATGAGCGCCGTGGCCTTTGCCCCACCGAAGGTCGGGGTGATAGTCCGTGCGACCGTCTCCCCCTTAGCAGCAGCGCCGAGGTCAACAGAGCCAGCCTGCTCCACCGTGGTCGGGTAAATCTCTTCCAGGGTGCCCAAGTAGGCAGCCTCAGCGTCAGCAAAGCTGACCTCCGCGCCGCGGTAGCTGAAGCCGCCAGCGGTGGTGGTACCCAGGGCAGAGCCGGCAACGGGCTCCTGGCCTTCTGCCCACTCGAGGACGAAGGCGCCGTAGGCGTAATCGTAGAGAGGGGCGTCGTCAGCGAAGGCGAAGCCGATGCCCTCACCCAAGCCCATCTTCAGGACTGACTCGGCAGGGCCGCCAAAGCCGGGGGTGTACGCGGAGACGACCTTGCCTGAGCGCAGCAGCTCAGTCACGGTACGGAAGTTCTCCACCAGCGACTCTGGGGTAGGCAGGCCGGCGAGGGCGGTATCGGAGGCGTCGGCAAGCGCAGGCGAAAGCAGCGTCACCTGGTGGCCTGCGGCCTTGAAGTGGTTAGGGACCATGTTGCCCGCGTCGTCGTGGCTGACGGCAACCGAAATAACCGTTGGTGGAACGTGCAGCTCTTCGAAGGTTCCGGACATGGAGTCCTTGCCGCCAATCGCGGCGACGCCGAGGCCAAGCTGGGCCTTGATGGTGCCCAGCAGCGCGGCGGCCGGCTTGCCCCAAGCCGCAGCGGAGTCCATGCGCTCGAAGTACTCCTGGAAAGACAGGTAGGTCTCATCGAAGGAGGCGCCGGTGGCAATCAGCTTGGACACGGACTCCACAACGGCGAGGTAGGCGCCGTGGTACGGGCTGGCCTCGGTGACGTATGGGTTGTAGCCCCAGGACATCACGGAGCAGTTGGTGGTCTCGCCCAGCGCCGGGAGGGTGTTGGCCATTGCCTGAATCGGGGTGGCCTGACGCGTGCCGCCGAAAGGCATGAGCACGGTACCCGCGCCGACGGTGGAGTCGAAGCGCTCGGAGAGGCCTTGCTTGGAGGCAACATTGAGGTCAGAGGCCATGCCGAGGAAGGACGCGTTGAAGTCCTCCTGGCACGCCCACTCACGGGACGCGCCGCGCCAATCACCAGCAGGGGCGACGTCAGCGGTGGCGTGCTTGTCCGCGCCGTTGGTGTTGAGGAACTCGCGTGAGAGATCCACGATGGTGGTGCCGCGCCAGTGCATGCGCATGCGGCCAGAGTCAGTGACCTCCGCAACGACCACGGCGTTGAGGTTCTCCTCGTTGGCGAGGGCGATGAGCTTGTCGACGTCGCCTGCCTCAATCACGGTAGCCATGCGCTCCTGAGACTCAGACAGCGCCAGCTCGGTGCCGTCGAGGCCCTCGTACTTCTTTGGAACGGCGTCCAGGTTGATCTCAAGGGAATCAGCCAGCTCACCCACAGCCACGGCGACGCCGCCGGCGCCGAAGTCGTTGCAGCGCTTGATGAGCTTGGAGAATTCCGGGTTGCGGAACAGACGCTGCAGCTTTCGCTCCTCCGGCGCATTACCCTTCTGCACCTCCGCGCCCGCGGTGGTCAGCGACTCCACGGTGTGGGACTTGGAGGAACCGGTGGCTCCGCCGATGCCGTCGCGGCCGGTTGCACCTCCGACCAAGACCACGAGGTCACCTGCGGTCGGCACCTCGCGGCGCACGTTGGCTGCTGGCGCGCCCGCGACAACTGCACCCATCTCGAGGTGCTTGGCCACATAGCCCGGGTGATAGAGCTCGTCGACGAGGCCGGTGGCCAGGCCGATCTGGTTGCCGTAGGAGGAGTTACCGGCAGCGGCCACGCGCGCGATGGTCTTCTGCGGCAGCTTGCCCGCGCGCGTGGTGGTCTCCAGTGGGTTGCCGGAGCCGGAGATGCGCATGGCGCCGTAGACGTAGCCGCGGCCGGACAGCGGGTCACGGATAGCGCCACCGATACAGGTAGCGGCGCCACCGAAAGGCTCGATCTCAGTTGGGTGGTTGTGGGTCTCGTTTTTAAAGAGCAGCAGCCATGGCTCTTCCTTGCCATCCACGGTGATGGTGACGTGCACGGTGCAGGCGTTGATCTCTTCGGAGACGTCCATGGCGTCGAGCTTGCCCGTGGCACGCAGGACCTTGCCCGCGATGGTGCCCATGTCCATCAGGGTCACCGGCTTGGTGCGGCCGATGGACTCACGGGCTGCGAGGTAGTCCTGGTAAGCAGCCTCGACGGCTGGCTCGTTGAAGGTGATGGAGTCGAGAACCGTCTCAAAAGTGGTGTGGCGGCAGTGATCGGACCAGTAGGTGTCGATCACCTTGAGCTCGGTGATGGTGGGTTCGCGGTCTTCGGAAGCAAAGTAGTTACGAATCAAGGTGGCGTCGTCAGCGTCCATGGCCAGGCCGTGGGATGCGACGAATTCGGGGAGGGCGGCGTCGGAAAGCGCAGTAAAGCCCTCAAGGGTCTCCACGTCAGCGGGCGTGGCCACCTGCAGTGCCAGCGTCTCAGGCAGCTCCAGGGAAGCCTCGCGGGCCTCCACCGGGTTGATGAGGCCTGCGCGCATGGCCTCCGGAATGGCGCCCTCGACTGCGTAGACCACAGCGGTGCGAACGCGCGGGCGCTCCTTTTCAAAAAGGAACTGAATACACTGCGCAGCGGAGTCCGCGCGTTGATCGAACTGACCAGGCAGCGGCTCGACCGCGAGGACCTCTCCGTCGATGCCAGCCTCGTCCAACGTGGAATAGGTTGTGTCTACCTGCGGTTCGGAGAGAACCAGCTGAACCGCGGTGGCGAACTCCTCATCCGTGGTGCCCTCTACGTCATAGCGGTTGAGCAGGCGCACTTTGACGCCGTACTCTTTCGACAATGCCGCGGCATGCCCACCCTCGCGATTTTCCACGTACACGCGCTGAACCATCGTGCCTCCAGTTTCATTCAGCTCAAGTTTTAACTCGGTAGTCGACTTAGTGCCCACAGTATTTCCCGCGGGGAACGAAAACCAATTCTATAGGGCGGCGGGTTGGGGGTGGTTTGGTCCGGGGGATTACTGGCGCCGAGGCCTCGCGTGGGCACAATTTGCCAAATAGTGCGCCAAAATTTGCTGATTTTCCGGGATTGCTTGGCAAATTGTGCGCTTTTGCGCGTTCGGCGTGCCTTCGGTGCACGCTTGGGATGCACTTCCGCGGGAGGCTTTTAACGCTTCGCCAAAAAGACGCCGTAGTCCGCTGGCTGCGCTCCGGCGCTTGCGGCGCGGTCAACCGCCTTGATGAAGTCCGAGACCACTTTCCTGTCATTAAGGTTGCGGCCGGAGATGGAAAGACGCACGGTGTTGCCACGCAGCGCGGAGCGCTCCGCAGCGCGAATAATGTTGCGGCGCCACCACTTCGCCGCGCCGAAGCCCTCGCCGAAGGACAGGTTGCGGGTCTGGTGGAACTTGCCGGAGCGCAGCTCGTGAATGCCGCGCGTGGAGGCCGCGACGTCGAAAGCAAAGTTCGGCAGGACCTCCAAGGTGCCAGGCGACATACGCCAGCGTGGAGGTGCAAAGATGCTCGGCTCAAAGCCCAGCTTGGCCATCTGCCGCGTGGCACCCTTCAAACGAAGATCTGCCTCGTGCGAGTCGAGGTTGGCAAACTCAGCGCGGCGGCCTTGCACCGCTTGGTCGAAGCCATTCAGGATGAGCAACCTACCCGCGGATTCCTGCTCTTTGAGAAAGCCTAAGGTCTTGTCATCCTTGGCCAGGTGCCAATTGCCATCAATGTGTGGGGCAACCAGCAAAGAGACCGGGATTTCTTCCCGGTCTAGTTCTTTGAGGAGGTTACTAGTTTGCTTCCGCGTGTCAGAAAAGATGCTGGAAATCGAAACTAGAAGGTGGCCATGCATAAGTGCAATTATCGCACAGCCACCGCGAGTCCGCGCGGCGAAGAGCTTCTAGGCTTTCAGCCCCGTGGCCTTGTTAATGGTCCACGCGTACTCGAAGGCATTCTGGCGCCACTTGTCATAACGCCCTGAAACGCCACCGTGGCCGGCAACCATCTCCGTCTTGAGCAGGAACTGCCCGCCCTTTGCGGTATCACGCAGCTTGGCAATCCACTTCGCCGGTTCCACGTAGAGCACGCGAGTGTCGTTGAGCGAGGTAATCGCCAGAATGTCCGGGTAGTTCTGCGCAGTGACGTTCTCATAAGGCGCATAGGACTTCATGTAGTCATAGACCTCTGGGTCGTGGTACGGGTCGCCCCACTCTTCCCACTCGATGACCGTCAGCGGCAGCTCCGGCTTCAGGATGGAAGTCAGAGGGTCCACGAAGGGCACAGAGGCCTGGATGGCCGTGAAGCGGTCCGGGGCCATGTTCGCCACCGCACCCATCAGCAGGCCACCGGCGGAGCCGCCTTCCGCCACCATCTGATTTGCGGTAGTGACACCGCGCGCAATGAGGTCATCGGCCACCGCGATGAAGTCGGTGAAAGTGTTCTTTTTCTGCAAAAGCTTGCCGTCGTCGTACCAGGTGCGGCCCATTTCGCCGCCGCCGCGGACGTGCGCCATGGCGAAGATCATGCCGCGATCCATCAATGACAGACGGAAGACGGAGAAGTATGGGTCCATGCTGGTCTCATAAGAGCCGTATCCGTAGAGAAGCGTCGGATTAGCTTTGGTGCGGTCAAGATCAGCGCGGTGCACGATGGAGACCGGAATCTGGGTGCCGTCGGAAGCCTGCGTCCACATGCGGTAGGCAACGTAGTCATCCTTGTTGTAACCGCCCGGGACTTCTTGTTCCTTGAGCACGGTGTACTCGCCAGTCTCAACGCGGTAATCGAAAAGCTGCGAAGGCTGGATGAAGGAGGTGTAGCTCACGCGCAGTACCGGAGCATCCCATTCCGGGTTGCCGCCAACGCTCACGGTGTAGAGCTCTTCGTTGAAGTTTAGTTCTTTAAAATCGGACCAACCATGGCGTACATCCATGATTGCGGCACGCCCGATGCCGCCGCGGCGGTAGCCTACGACAACCTGGTCGCGATAGGTATCCACGCCTTCCAGGCGCACATCCTCGCGATGCGGAATCAGCACATCGAGCTCGCGGAGCGGTGCGAGGTCCTCCCCTACGGCCAGCGGCGTGGTGACCAGGGTGAAGTTCGGGCCTGAGGCGTTGTGGGTAACAAACCAATAGGCCTGGCCGTCTATCTCGGCATAGTCGACGTCGTAGTCAACGCCTGCTTCGCGCTGCCACAGAACCTGGAATTCGCCTTCCGGGTCCGTGCGATCCAGCACCCAGGTCTCTGAGGTCAGCTTCGACCCGATGACGATGAACAGGTACTTCTCGCTGCGAATACTGCCGACGCCGATATTGAAGTGCTCGTCGGCTTCATGCATGACCTGCACGTCTTCGGACTGCTCGGTTCCCACCTTGTGGCGCCAGACGGTATCTGGGCGCCAGGCATCATCGACCGTGGTGTAAAAGATGTAGTCATCACCCACCCAGGTCGCACCGTAGAAGATGCCTTCGAGGCGGTCGGAGAGCAGCTCGCCGGTACGCAAGTCCTTGATGACCAGAGAAAAACGCTCGTCGCCAGCGGTATCTACGGAATAAGCCAGCAGGTTGCCGGAGTCAGAGACGGTGGAGGCACCCATCGCGAAGAATTCGGTGCCTTCTGCTAGCTCGTTGGCATCTAAGAGGATTTCCTCGCCCTCAGGCGCGCCTTCTTCTGGAATAACGGGAGCGGTCCACGGGTCAGCACCTTCGGCCACCGGAACGCGGCAGCTAATGCCATAGTTCTTGCCCTCGACAGAGCGGCCGTAATACCAGTACTGGCCCCTGCGCGAAGGCACGGACATGTCCGTTTCCTTCACGCGCGACTTTACTTCCTGGAAGATGTTCTCAGTCAGCTCTTTAAGATGCGCAGTCTCCTGCTCAGTATAAGCATTCTCCGCGCGCAGATAATCGAGCGTTTCTGCGGATTCTTTATTCCGCATCCACTCGTAATCATCCACGAACGTACGTCCATGAAAATCGCGGGCGATGGGGTGTTTTGCGGCAATCGGCGGGGTCAATTCAGTCATGCCGCCCCACTTTACGCAATCTGCGGCTAGAAGAAACCTTTGATAAGCCCCTTGTAGCGAAAGACCACGAGCGTTGCCATTAGGCCTTAGAAGGAGTTTCCCGAAAGACGCTCATAAGCCTCAACGTAGCGAGCACGGGTGGCCTCGACGACGTCGTCAGGCAGGCGAGGCGGTGTGGTGTCAGCAGCCTGATCCCAACCGGACTCCGGGGAGGTCAGCCAGTTACGCACGTACTGCTTGTCAAAGGAAGGCTGAACCTTGCCCTCTTCATACGTATCGGCCGGCCAGTAACGGGAGGAATCCGGGGTCAGCACCTCGTCTGCGAGGATGAGGGTGCCGTTTTCATCCAGGCCGAACTCGAACTTGGTATCGGCCAGGATGATGCCTTTTTCCTCCGCGATGCGGGCGGCCTCGGAGTAGATGCGCAGGGTGGCGTCGCGCAGCTCCTCAGCACGCTCTTTGCCCAGCTTGGCGACGACCGCGTCAAAGGACACGTTCTCATCATGCTCGCCCTGCTCCGCCTTGGTGGCCGGTGTGAAGATCGGCTCTGGCAAGCGGGAGGCCTCGCTAAGGCCTTCGGGCAGCTCGATGCCGCAGACGGTGCCGCTCTCCTGATATTCCTTAAGTCCCGAGCCGGTAAGGTAGCCGCGCGCGACGCACTCGAAAGGCAGCATGTCGAGCTTTTTGACCACCATTGCACGGCCCAAGACCTCTTCTGGGATGCGCTCGTCATCAAGCGGACCCGCCAGGTGGTTGGGGAAGTCAATGGAATCAAAGAAGAACTTCGACGTCGCGGTCAGAACACGACCCTTGTCCGGGATAGCCGGGTCCAGGGAGTGGTCGTAGGCCGAGATGCGGTCGGAGACGACCATCAACAAGGTGTTCTCGTCAACGTCATAAATGTCACGGACCTTGCCGGAAGCAAGGTGCTTATAAGAAGAAAGTCCTGGGCGCATGAGTCCTATCCTAATTCGCTTTTAGAGAATCTCGCCTGGGGTATAAGCGGCCGCTTTCGGGTGCTCGCTGACCAGGTTGTTGATGCGGGTGAGAACCTGATTGACCTGGGACTCCGCGGCGCCAATGAAGGCGTGCTTATCGGCCAGGGCAGCCTCAAGATCCGCTGCGTTCATCGGCAGACGTTCATCGGCTGCAAGGCGCTCGACGAGGTCCTGCTCGCCACCGTTTTCACGCATATTGAGTGCAACTGCCACGGCATTTTCCTTGATGACCTCGTGTGCGGTCTCGCGGCCCACACCAGCGCGCACGGCGGCCATGAGGATGCGGGTGGTGGCCAGGAACGGCAGGTAGCGCTCGAGCTCGCGGTTAATCATGGCAGGGAAAGCACCGAACTCGTCCAGCACGGTCAGGAAGGTCTCAAACTGGCCATCGAGAGCGAAGAACGCATCCGGAAGTGCCACGCGGCGAACCACGGAGCAGAACACGTCGCCCTCGTTCCACTGCTGGCCAGACAGATCGGCCACCATGGTCAGGTAGCCGCGCAGGATGACCTGGAAACCGCACACGCGCTCACAAGAACGAGCATTCATCTTGTGCGGCATTGCAGAAGAGCCAACCTGGCCTTCCTTGAAGCCCTCGGTCACGGTCTCGTTGCCGGCCATGAGGCGGATGGTGGTAGCCAGCGAGGACGGACCAGCGCCGAGCTCCACCAGAGCCGAAACTGCGTCAAAGTCGAGGGAGCGTGGGTAGACCTGGCCCACGGAGTTGAAGATGCGGTGGAAGCCCAGGTGATCCGCAATTGCGGTCTCCAGGGAAGCAAGCTTGTCCTCGGAACCGCCCATCAGGTCAAGCATGTCCTGGGAGGTGCCCATCGGGCCCTTGATGCCGCGCAGCGGGTATCGCGCGAGCAGGGACTCCACGCGCTCGATGCCCAGCAGCATTTCGTCAGCTGCGGAAGCAAAGCGCTTGCCCAATGTGGTGGCTTGGGCGGCAACGTTGTGCGAACGACCTGCCATCACCAGTGTCTGGTAATCGGCGGCGTGCTTGCCGATGCGGGCAAGCACAGCAATGGCTTTATCACGGATGAGGCGCAGGGAGGAGTGAATCTGCAGCTGCTCGACGTTCTCCGTGAGGTCGCGGCTGGTCATGCCCTTGTGGATGTGCTCGTAGCCAGCTAGCGCGTTGAACTCCTCGATACGGGCCTTGACGTCATGGCGCGTGACGCGCTCGCGAGCGGCAATGGACTCGAGGTCAACCTGGTCAATCACGGACTCGTATGCCGAGATAGCTTCGGCGGGGATATCTACTCCCAGATCCTTCTGCGCGCGCATGACAGCGATCCACAGCTGGCGCTCGAGGATGATCTTGTGCTCCGGGCTCCAAATGTTGGACAACTCAGCGGAAGCATAACGAGAGGACAGGACGTTGGAAATGTTCTTCTTATCAGCCACGGGAAACATTATTCCACGTATAAAGCCCAGCCTGAACCTTTTGGAAGCAAGCTGGGCTATACGGGGGTGCGTTAGAAAAAGCTAGATAGAAATCTCGCCGTCTTCGGCACGCTTTCCGATGTCGCGACGGTAGAAGCTGCCTTCCAGTTTGAGGCCTTCTAGCACCTCGTAGGCGGCAGCTCGTGCCTCGGCGAGCGTGGCGCCCTGGCCCAAGACATTGAGCACGCGGCCGCCGTTGGAGATGACATCGACTTCCTCTTCAACACCTGGCGAGCCTTCGGCTTGCGAGGTGCCCGCGTGGAGAACCTTGTTCGGGTCATCCAGACCTGGGCCAGTGATGACGTCGCCCTTGCGTGGGGAGGCCGGGTAGCCCTCTGCTGCCAGGACGACGGTAACGGCGTAGCCGTCCTTCCACTTCAGCTCGTCCAGCTCCGCGAGCGTGCCAGTAGCGGTGGCGTTCAGCGCCTCCGCCAACGGGGACTCCAACATGGACAAAACAGCCTGGGTTTCTGGGTCGCCGAAGCGGCAGTTGAACTCAACGACGGCAATGCCTTCCTTGCCCCACGCCAGACCGGCGTAAAGCAAGCCCGAGTACGGGTTGCCGCGCTTGACCATTTCTGCGGCAACCGGCTTGCACACTTCATCCACGATGCGCTGCACGCCGTCGGCAGGCAGCCACGGCAACGGGGTGTACGCCCCCATGCCGCCGGTATTGGGACCCTCGTCATTGTCGTAGGCACGCTTGTGGTCCTGTGCCGGCAGCAGCGGGACAACGGTCTCGCCGTCGACCAAGCAGAACAGGGAAACTTCTGGGCCATCGAGGAAAGATTCGAGCAGGACCGGGTTTCCTGCCGCGTGAACCTCGTTCACGTGCTCTTTGGCAGCAGCGCGATCATCGGTGACCACAACACCCTTGCCGCCAGCAAGTCCATCATCCTTGACCACGAAGTGCGGGCCGAAGCGGTCGAGTGCTGCCTCGATCTCGGCATCGGACGTGCCCGGCACGAGCTGCTCCGCACGCGCCGTCTTCACGCCAGCTGCGTTCATGATGTCCTTGGCAAAAGCCTTGGAACCCTCGATCTGAGCTGCGGACTTGTTGGGGCCAAACACGGCGATGCCGTTGGCACGCAGCTCGTCGGCAACGCCGGCCACAAGCGGCACCTCGGGGCCGACGACGACGAGCTCAGCGTCAATCTTCTGCGCCAGCTGAAGCATCTGAGCTGGGTCATCAACCTTGGAGTACGCAGGGTGCACGGTGGCCAAGTCCGCGAAATTAGGCGAGCCAGGGGCAACGTGAAGTTCGGTGGTCAGTGGATCTGCCTTGAGACCTTTGAGCAGGGCGTGTTCGCGGCCGCCCGAGCCAATTACGAGAATGCGCATGCCGCCTATCTTAACTGGCGGTAGCCTAGTCACCATGTCTTCTGTATTTACCAAGATTATTAATGGCGAGCTGCCAGGCCGCTTTGTCTACCGCGATGAAACCTGCGTGGCTTTTTTGTCCATCGAACCGCTGCGCTACGGCCACACCCTCGTGGTACCAGTCGAGGAAGTAGATAAGTGGACTGACCTTGACCCAGCTACGTGGGCGCACCTCAATGCGGTGGCACTGGAAATTGGCGCTGCTATCAAGACCGCCTTTGACACCCCACGCACCGGCTACATCATCGCGGGCTTCGATGTGCCACACACCCACATCCACCTCTTCCCCACCGAGAAGATGGAGGAGTATGACTTCGCCAAGGCTTATGCCGCCGACGCCACCGACCCGGCCGCCATGGATGAGGCAGCAGCCCGCATCCGTCAGCACCTCGGCACTGACGAGGAAGGCCGCCGCTAGGCAGCCAGCGCGGGCAGGCGCAACGTAAACGTTGAGCCTTCGCCCAGCGCAGACTCCACAGAGATCCTGCCTCCGTGTTGTTCCACAAGGGACTTCACAATGGCCAGGCCTAAACCGGAGCCGCCTGTATCGCGGGTACGCGAGGTATCCGCGCGGTAGAAGCGTTCAAAGATGTGGCTGGCATCCTCGGGGGTCATGCCCTTGCCGTCATCCGCGACGTCGATAAGCACATCAGTGCCCTTCTCCCCCGCTTCCTCGCGGATGGTGAGCTTGACCTTCGCTTCCTCGCCACCGTGGCGAAGCGCGTTGGAGACCAGGTTGAGCAGCACCTGGTGCAGACGGTCAGGATCACCCTTAACCAGCGGGATATCGGCGGCCTCATTGACCACATCGATCTGGCGACCAGGGAAGGCCGCGCGGGCCGAAGAACCAGCTGAGAGCACTAGTTCAAGCATATCCACGGTGCCCATGTCTAGGCGCGACCCCTCCGCACGGGTCAACGCGAGGAGATCCTCAACCAGAAGGGACATGCGCTTGGACTCATCATCAATCTTGGAAAAGACCATGTCCACGTCCTGCGTGGCGCCGGAGCGATACAACTCGGTGTAGCCACGCAAACTGGTAAGCGGGGTGCGCAACTCGTGGGAGGCATCGCCCACGAAGCGGCGCATCTGTTCCTCTTTCTCCTGCGCCTGCACCACGGAACGCTGCAGCTGCCCCAGCATGATGTTGAGGGCGGCGGAAAGCTGGCCCACCTCGGTGTGTAGCGGCCAATCCGGGACACGCTTGTCGAGGTCTCCCGCCGCAATCTGCGAGGCAGTTTTCTCCACCACTCGCAATGGGCGCAGCGCGCGGCGGATGAACCACATACCGACAACAGCGATGATGCCCATGACCACCGCTGTAATGATGATCTGCACGATCGCGAGACCGCGCAGCATGATCGTCTCACGGGTCAGGTCTTTGGCCACGATGGTGACCGTGCCGTTTTGCTTGATGGCCACGGCACGCCACTTGGTTTCAGAATCTCCCACTGAATTGATGGTTGCCGGCTCGTCATCAATATAGAGCTTCTTGGCGTCCGGCATGCTGGCATTGGGGCCGGTGTAGAGAATGGTTCCGTCCGGCAGATAGGACAAAACAACGTATTCCGTCGGTGGACGCCGGGAGTAGTCGCCCGCGTAGGAATCGTTGCTCAGGTTGCGAACCCAGCCATTGGTGGCCTCTTTGAGCTGCTCGTCCACGTTCGCGTACATGACGTCAGTCATGATCGAGGAAACAGCCAACGAGGAACCGGCAAGACCCAGACCAGAGACCAAGACCATGAGCACGAGCAACCAAGTGCGCAAAGGCATCGCCTTGGGTCGCTGCACGCGGCGTCGCTTAGCAGGCTCGCCGACGGGAACCGCAGCGCCCGTAGTTACCACCGGTTCAGGCGAATCAAGCGGTACCTTTGGTGCCGCGGAATCAGAAGTGCTCATTAGGTTTTAGTTTCTCGGACTTTGAGGACGCTTAGGAGCGCGGCATACGCAGCACATAGCCGACGCCGCGGACGGTGTGGATGAGCTGGGTATCCCCGGTATCGATCTTGCGGCGCAGGTAGGAAATATAAGATTCGACGACGTTGCCGTCACCACCGAAGTCGTAGTGCCACACGTTGTCCAGAATCTTGGACTTGGAAAGCACGACTTCCTTGTTCTGCATCAGGTAGCGCAAAAGGTTGAACTCTGTGGGCGAAAGCTCGATGATCTCGCCGCCCTTGGTGACCTCGTGGGTGTCATCGTTGAGGGTCAGATCCGCATAGGAGATGGTGGCGTCATTGTTAACGTCGTCCACGTTGGCGCCGCGGCGCAGGATGACGCGCAGGCGGGTGATGACCTCTTCTAGGCTGAATGGCTTGGTCACATAGTCATCGGCGCCGATGGTCAGGCCGTGGATGCGCTGATCCACGCTGTCCTTGGCGGTCAGGTAAAGGACCGGGCCGTCGAGGCCTTCCTGGCGCAGCTTGCCTAGGAGCTCAAAGCCATCCATGCCGGGCATCATGACGTCCATGATGTAGGCGTCTGGGTTGACTTCGCGGGCCACGCGCAGCGCTTCGGTGCCAGAGTTAGCACTAAATACTTCGAATCCCTGGAACTTCAGGGATACGGTGAGTAACTCCACGATATTTGGCTCATCGTCAACTACGAGGACTTTTACTTCTTTACTATCGTCCATTGTTTCTTGTAACTTCCTTCAGTGGCTGCGTTTGGCAGATGTTGGGAGATTGCGGATTAAATGTTTCTCTCTTGAGCTTCTTTTAGATAATGACACCTCGCCATCCAAGGGCACTGAAGAGATTCTGGACGCAACCTGTGAACCTCCAGGCTAGCTATTTTCCCTAAGTCAAGCAGAATCCTTTTCTAGGCCTTAGTATTTCGACTTATGACTGACTCCCCGGCCAACTCGCTCGCCTCTCCTAGTACGGGTTTTGATACGCCCACGCGCAAGCGCACAAACATGCGCACGGACAAGGCGACCGTGGCAGCTTGGGCAATGTGGGACTGGGGTTCGGCTGCGTTCAACGCGGTGCTGGTGACCTTCATCTTCTCCGTCTACTTGACCGACTCGGTGGGCAAGCAGATCGATTCTCAGTTCACTCCCGCACAGTGGCTGTCATGGTCCATGACGGTGGCGGGCCTTGTTATCTTTGCGGTCACCCCGGTCATGGGGCAGCGCTCCGACCGGTTGGGCAGGCGCCGCCGCGCGCTGGGCTTTTGGTCTCTTATGACGTTCCTTGCCATGGCGGCACTCGCATTCATCCGCAACGATGCGCCCGTGTACTTCTGGCTGGGTCTGCTGGTCCTCGCGGTGGGCTCAGTGACCATCCAGTTCGCTGAGGTCAACTACTTCGCGCAGCTCAATCAGGTGGCTGAGGAGGACAAGGTGGGCAGGGTCTCCGGCCTGGGCTGGTCCGCGGGCTATTTTGGCGGCATCGTGCTGCTGCTCATCTGCTACTTCGGTTTCGTGTCCGGGGATGGCGGCGCGCTGGGGCTTTCCACGGAGGGCGGCTTCAACATGCGCATGGTGGCGCTGCTGGCGGCCATCTGGTTTGGTGTGAGCGCCCTGCCAGTGCTGTTTCGTGTTCCGGAAATTACGCCTTCGGGCGGTGCGGCCGGCGGCGTGGTGGATTCCTACAAGGAGCTCTTCCGCACGCTGCGGGATCTGTGGCAGGTGGACCGCAATGCGGTCTACTTTCTTTTCGCCTCCGCCATATTCCGCGACGGATTGTCCGCGGTGTTTAGTTTTGGTGCCGTGCTCGGCGTATCCGTCTATGGGCTTTTGCCTGGCGACGTCCTCATCTTCGGCGTTGCCGCCAACGTCGCCGCTGCACTGGGTGCGGTGATAGGCGGGCTTATCGACGACCATGTGGGCCCCAAGGCCATCATCGTCACCTGTCTCATCACGCTCACGGCGATGGCCATTGTGATGTATTTTGCTTCGGGCGCCACGGCCTTCTGGATTTGCGGGCTCGTCCTGTGCCTATGTGTGGGCCCGGCGCAGGCTTCGGCCCGTGGCTTCCTCGCCCGCGTTGCCCCTGCGGGCCGCGAGGGCGAGATGTTCGGACTTTATGCCACGACCGGCCGCGCGGTGAGCTGGCTGACTCCCCTGCTCTTCGGCCTGTTTGTGTCGTGGCTCGGCCAAGGCGACCGCGGCGGCGTGCTGGCCATCGGCCTGGTCCTGCTCGTCGGCGCGCTCATCCTCATTCCGGTGCGCGATCCGCACAAAAGCTAGCGAGCCTTTTGGCCTCCCGTAGCGAGCCTTTTGGCCTCCCGTAGCGAGCCGCTTGGCCGTCCGTAGCGAGCCGCTTGGCCGTCCGTAGCGAGCTTTAGCTCGCTACGGACGCGGGATGTTACGCAGGTTGGACTGTGCCAGCTGCAGCATCTGGCCCACGCCGCCGCCGAATACAGTGCGGGTAGCTGCCTTGGAGAAGCCCAGAAGCTGCTCGAAGGTCAGTGTCGGTGGGATGGACAGTGCGTTCGGGTCGGTGACCATGTCCACCAGAACTGGGCCGTCGAATGCCAGCGCCTCGCGGATCTGCTTGCGGGCCTTCTTTGGGTCCTCGATGCGGATGTGCTTGATGCCCGCAGCCTCAGCAATCGCCGCGTAGTCCACGTGTGCGTGGTCGGTCTCGTGCTCTGGCAGGCCTTGGACCAGCATCTCCAGCTTGACCATACCCAGCGAGGAGTTGTTGAAGACGAAGGTCTTCACCGGCAGGTTGTGCAGCTTCACGGTGAGCAGCTCACCCATGAGCATGGACAGTCCGCCATCGCCAGAGAAGGAAATGACCTGGCGGCCTTCGTTAGCGGCCTGTGCTCCAATGGCCATCGGAAGGGCGTTGGCCATGGTGCCGTGGCGGAAGGAGCCGATCTGCTCGCGCTTGCCGTTCGGCGTGATGTAGCGCGCGCCCCAGACGTTGCACATGCCGGTGTCGACGGTGAAGACGGCGTCGTCAGCCGCTTCTTCATCGATGATGTTGGCCACGAACTCTGGGTGGATAGGCTTCATCTTCTCAGCCTTCTTGGTGTAGGCCTCCACCACGTGGTTGAGCTTGTTGTAGTGCTCCTTGAGCATCTTGTCCAGGAAGCGGCGATCCTTCTTCTCATCAATGTGCGGAAGGATGTTCTCGATGGTGGCAGCAACGTCACCGGTGACCGGGTACTTGATCTTGGTACGGCGGCCGATGTGGGAGCCGTCGATGTCGACCTGCGCCACGTTCTCCTTTGACAGGAAGTCGTTGTACGGGAAGTCGGTGCCCAGCAGGATGAGCAGATCGGCCTCGTGGGTGGCGTCGTGAGCCGCGCCGTACCCCAGCAGACCGGACATGCCGACGTCGAACGGGTTGTCGTACTGGATGTACATCTTGCCGCCCAGGGCGTGGCCGATTGGCGCCTTGATCTTCTCAGCCAGAGCCAGCACCTGCTCACGCGCATCCTTGACGCCTGCACCGACGAAGAGCGCCACGGTCTTAGCCTCATTGATGGCCTGAGTCAGGGCTGCAGCCTCGGCTGGGTCTGGGAACACAACCGGGCGGCCGGCGGAGATGGTGGAGCCGGTAAAGGTGTCGTCCCCAGCCTCCTGCGTGGAAACGTCGCCCGGGATGACCAGCACGGATACACCCTTGCCAGCCATGGTGGACTGGATTGCGTGGTGCAGGATAACGCCGCCCTGATCAGCAGAATTGACCATCTCGCAGTAAGCGGAGCACTCGTTGAAGAGCATCTCCGGGTGGGTCTCCTGGAAGAACTTGGAGCCGATCTGGCGGGATGGGATGTGGGAGGCGATGGCTAGGACCTTGGCGCCGTTGCGGTGGGCGTCGTAAAGCCCCTGCACCAAGTGGGTGTTACCAGGGCCGCACGATGCCGCACACACCGCAAGCTTGCCGGTGGTCAGGGAATCTGCCTCAGCGGCGAAGGCTGCGGCTTCCTCGTTGCGGACGTGAACCCAGTCGATCGAGGAGCGGCGGACTGCGTCAACAATAGGGTTCAGGGAGTCACCCACGAGGCCATAAATGCGCTCGACACCCTGCGCCTCGAGAGTTTCTACGAGCTGTTCTGCGTAATTTTTCGCCATAATTGTGCTTCTTTCAGAAATAGTCTTGAGGATTTTGTAACTAGAAAGTCTTTAGAAAATCTCCGCACCCCAGTGTCCTCGCACAGGCACTGCCGTGCCAACAAATTGCTTAAGACTCACGCTCACCCCACTCGGGTGACACGGAGCACACGCCCTTCCACGGGTTTGAAACTGTAATGACCGTTCGGTACAGTATCCCGCATGGTCGCACTAAATACCGAGCACAATCACGCCGCCACCCAACCGACAAAGGCCCAACGCTGGACGTTCTTCGCTGTGGTCTCCCTCGGCCTGCTCATGATCGGCCTGGATAACTCCATCCTGTACACCGCGCTCCCCGCACTCGCTGAGCAGCTCCACACCACCTCGACTCAGCAGCTGTGGATCATCAACGCTTACGCGCTAGTGCTCGCCGGCCTTCTTTTAGGCACCGGTACCTTGGGCGACCGCATCGGCCACCGCCGCATGTTCGTCAGCGGCCTCTTCCTGTTTGGCGGAGCCTCCCTAGCTGCAGCCCTCGCCCCCAGCGCATGGTTCCTCGTCGGGGCCCGCGCGCTGCTCGGACTCGGCGCTGCCGTCATGATGCCCGCAACTCTCGCGCTCATTCGCCTGACCTTCGACGACGAAATCGAGCGCAACACCGCCATCGGCATCTGGGGCTCGGTCGCCGTAGTCGGCGCCGCCGCCGGCCCCACCGTGGGAGGATTCCTGTTGGAGCACTTTTGGTGGGGTTCGGTCTTCCTCATCAACGTGCCCATCGTCCTCATTGCACTGACCCTGACCTACTTTCTCGCACCTCCCAATCAGCCGAATCCCGAGAAACACTGGGACTTCATCTCCTCGCTCTTCGCCCTAGTGACGCTGTCTTCGCTGGTGCTTTCCATCAAGTCCTTCGCGGGCTCCCATTTCAGTCTCGCCGGTGGCGCACTGCTGGTCTTCCTCGTCGGCGCATTCCTCTTTGCCCGCCGCCAGAACCAGCTCACGGACCCACTGCTGACCTTCGACATCTTCCGCTCCCCCGTCTTTACCGGCGGCGTCATCACCGCGGGCGGCGCCATGTTTGGCATGTCCGGCTTGGAGATGCTCACTACCCAAAAGCTGCAGCTTGTCGACGGCCTCTCGCCCCTCCACGCCGGCCTGACCATCTCCGCGGTGGCCATCGCTGCACTCCCGATGTCCACGCTGGGCGGCGCTAACCTGCACCGCTGGGGTTTTCTGCCCATCATCGCGGGCGGTTTCCTGTTCATGGCGGCGGGCATCGGCATCGCAATGTGGGCCGGCCACCACGGCATCTTCTGGCTCTTCGTCGCGGGCATGCTCACGATGGGTATTGGCGCGGGCTTGACGATGTCCGTGTCCTCCACGGCCATCATCGGCGCGGCACCGGCGCACCGCTCCGGCATGGCCGCGGGCGTGGAGGAGGTCTCCTACGAGTTCGGCACGTTGCTGTCCATCGCAATCACGGGCTCCATCCTCCCGTTGCTCTACGCCCGCAACCTTCCCGAAGGCATCTCAGGCATGCAGGCGCTTTACGACGCCGCGACCCACGACACCGCCGCCAGCGCCTACAACGAGGCCTACCTCACCACCTTGGGCGGGCTCATGGCCTTTATGCTCGTTCTAGCCGCAGTAACCGGCTGGTGCTTCAAGCACAACCCCAAGTCTGGAGGCAATAATGCCGCGCATTAGCAAGAAGACCGAGGCCCTCGAGGCCGCCCTCGCCATCATCGAGGCGGAGGGCGTGCACGCCGTGACTTACGACGCCCTCGCCACCGCCACCGGCATCTCCAAGTCGGGGCTCATCTACCACTTCCCCTCCCGGCACGCGCTGCTGGTGGACTGCCACCGCTTCTGCGCGCAGCGCTGGGAGGACGAGCTGGAGGCGCTGGCTGGTGGCAAGAAGGCGGAGGAGCTCAGTGAGAAGGAGCGCTACCGGGCACTCATCTTGTCCTTGGGCAAGAACGATCCGCTCATCGAGCTGCTGATGAGCATTCACTCACAGCAACACGCGGACTTCATGGAGCAATGGCGTGACGTCGACAAGCGCTGGATGCCCGACCCAGCCGGAAATAACCTCAGCCCGCTCATCGTAACGCTGCTGGGCAACGGCTTGTGGGTGCATGACCACCTGACCGAGCGCAAGATTCCGGCGACTTCACGCAAAAAAATAGTGGAGCTCCTCCTGGCGTTCTTGGACACCGGGGAGCTCCACGTAAAGCAGTCTTGAGCTGGAGACGAGACTTGAACTCGCAACCTACGCTTAGTTTTTGGTCGTTTTGTTCCGTGCCGTTATTTTCAGTGTCTCCAATTAGTGCAGCTTAGGACACTAAAACTGTCCATCTAATTTGACCTATCATCAAATAATCCGATTACTATTTAGACACTTTCTAGTCATTTAGAACGCGTCGGTATAGTTCGGCAGCACGTCAGGGCGTGCAAGATAGGATTGCTCTGTAACCTTTGTCGAGGAATGACCCAGATACCGCGACGCCGCTAACATGCCGTACTTCTCTTCGATGCGTGTTGCCACTGTCTTTCTGAAGTCGTGGGGGACGATCTTCATCTCCCCTCGAGCTTTCCTTAAGTCGCCCTCAACATTGGCGACAGTACGAAAAGTTCCGTTGCGCGTTGGAAACACGGTATCGCCCATATACGGGCGATATTCTTTCTCCCACTGCCTGCGCAGCGCATTGACCGCGCCCTGATTCACCGTGATTATGCGCCTGGACGATTCGGTCTTAGGCCAATTCTTTCGCCCGCCCTTGTTGTCCACTTGCCCAGTAATGGCAACCGTGCCCTTATCTAGGTCTATGTCACTCCAGACGAGCCCTAGAACTTCACCGATCCTCATGCCGCTACCGCGCAACACGTCAACGATCTCAAGCAGGGACTCACCGCGTTTGGTGCCCATCTCGTTGCTGCCACACCATTTTTCGACGGCGTTCCGGTAGTCGTCCATCTCTTTGTCTGTTAGCGCGTTGGGGTCTTTTCTCTTTGTGGCTTTAAGTTTCGTATCGCGAACGGGGTTTCGGTTCATCACTCCCCACCGCACCGCGAGTCCCGCAGCGCTTCCCAGGGCCGCACGTGCTGTCTTAGCCGTGCCAGGGCTTAGGGACTCTAGGAATGCTTGTAGTTTTTGCGTTGACAGCTCGTTTAGTCGAATGTCGCCTATCTGCTGGTTGATATGTAGGTCGATGCATTTTTGGTACGTGTTACGGGAGCTTTCGGAGACGTCGTGTTGTGCGATCCATAGTTCAATGAGTCGTGACAGTCTCGAGGTGGTGCCTAGCTCCTCGTTGTCCTCGCCCTGGAGCCGTTGCGCGCATCGCTCTTCAAGTGCTCGTTTAGCTTTCGCTTCACTGGCCCCGGTTGCGCGCACGCGAACGGTTTTACCGTTCAATAAGCGTAAATAGGTTGAAGCCCTGAACTTATTGTTGCTTTCCGACAGTGGCGTTACATGGACTTCACCATGCGTCCCCAACGGAGTAGCCGGCCTACCGCGAGCCATCACTCCCGCCCAGTTTCCCCAAGGAGAGTTTCATACCAATTTTGACCCCCTGTTGAAGAAGATTCCCAGGTCTCTAGCACTCCGTAGATATTGTTAGAGCGTCCGAGTTCATCCGCTGCATCGAACAATAGTTTTTCGGGCACGCCTGCATCTCGCGCGTCCTGAAGGTTCTTAAAAAGCTCGCGCCCTCGCTTTTCCCATTCACTTAGTGCAATGCACGCTTCTCGAACTGCCGCATGATACTGCGCACGGGATAGCTCAACATCGTTTAGGACCGGATACTCATTTGAACTGGAAAGCAAGAGTTCAACTGACACCCCGAGAGCCTCGGCAATTCGAATTGCGTCGGAGATTTTAGGTTCCTGTTCTCCCGATTCAATACGCCGAAGCGTCGTCATATGCATGTCGTGGCCACGTTCAGCAATACGTCGTTGCAGTTCAGTGCGGTTTACTTCAAGCCTCTCGCGGATTCTAACGAGGTTCTTTCCAAATTGGTTGCCGTCGCTGTTTTCCATGTGTCAATCATGCTGCACGACTCGAACATTCGCAATATGTTCATTATGTGCTTTTTTATTAGTTCGCGATGTGTTATGTTCGTGTTGTGCCAAAATAGTTGCACAATTCAAACACTTCAAGGAGCCTTATGTCTTTACTCTCACCCGCCACCGTGAGTGTTCGGCAGGCCGCGACTCTGTTGGGCATTTCGTTCAGCAGCGCGTACGCCGCTATTCGCGCCGACAACTTCCCCACGAAGGTCATTCAGATTGGGGGCCGCTATGTCGTCCCGACTGCGCCACTTCTCGAGCTTCTCGGAATCGACGAGCTCCCCGAAACCCTGGAGGTGGCGTAATTGCTTGCAAAGTATTTGCCGCAAGACTCGCTCGCTTACCTCGCTGATAGCGTGCTTGCTTCGCTCGACGCTGCTAACGCAGAAATTCAGGACATCAACGGCACTTGCCCGGAGTTCGTCGAGCTGCCCGAAAACCTGAAGAACGCGATCTACATCCTCGACAGCATCCGCGACACTGTCCGCAAAGAAGCCATGCACCACAACGTGCACCGTGCCACCCACTACAGCAACGGCTATCCCGTCCGAGTCCGCTACAAGGGAGCGGCTATCACCGATCCGTCTGGTGTTCGCTACCGCCCAGACACTGTGACCACGATGCACCCATCCGGCACCACCGACGCCCCAATCCCACCCCAAGACATTGTCGTCTAAGGAGACACCATGATCACGAAAAACCAAAACGCCCCCGCTGGTGCGACCAACACCAACGAGGGAAACAACGAGCCGTCTATCAACTCGAATCATGACCAGCATACCGTAATCGCGCATATTCGCCGCACGGGTGGCGTCTACTACGACGGCCGAGCCTTCGACCGCCAGGACTCGCCGGTCTATATCAACCGCGACGACATTCGTCGCCTGGGCAACCCCAGGCCGGTCGTTATCTGCCGTGAGTGTGCCGAGGCGGTTGACGCCGAAGCCCGCGCCAAACGTGAACGTGAAGCCCAGCGCGAAGAGTTCCTCGCCTGGCAACGAGCCCTGGCCGAAGAAGAGCGCGCCATCATTCGCCAAGTCACCGGCCGCGACGACATCTCACGCGACGATCTCCAGTACGAGCTAGTGGACGCGTACCGCGCCAGCCGAGACGTGACTGTATGGCTCGACGCCCTCAAGGCTCTAGACGACGCAGCACTCAAGCGCGCAGGCCGCACTTCGTGGGACGACGGGGAGGACGACGATGCTTAACGACCTTCTCGACCAGGCCGACGTCCTCATCATTGCTGACGTTATGGACCTACTCAACAACCTTGACTTTATTGCCGCCTAGTCACCGGCAAGCCCGACTGGCAGGCACCCGGTTTCGAGCACCGGGCGGGCACCAGGCCACAGCACCCGTGAACACCCCGCTGTGGCGCCCCTGAGAAAACAAGAGCGAATCCGCACAACATTTCATACCAACCGAATAGTCATAGACGATCAGTCCGCACACATGCGGAACCCCGCCGAGTGTGTACCTCGACGGGGTCAACGGGGAAGAAGGTTTCCTTAATGCCAGGATACAACACTGACCGAACATCATTCGAGCGTGTTCTCAACGCCGTCGAAGAAGCCGGCCTTCACGTCACGTACCGGAGTGACACGCAAATTAGTTTCCAGACGCCCGGCCATAGTGACACTGACCGGGGCACCTCCGTCACCTACAACGGCAAGCAAACACTCATCTACTGCCACAACGGAGAAACCGACGACGTCCTCGACGCCCTAGGGCTCACCGTCCGCGACCTCTTCGACGAGGAGACCGGGGCACGCTACGACTACGGCGACGGCCGCATTGTATGCCGCGACCCCGCCAAAGTCTTTAAACAAATTGGCAACACCAAGGGCACTAACCTTTACGGACTCGACAGCCTATCCAACAACGGGCCGGTCTACGTTGTCGAAGGTGAAAAAGACGCCGATACCGCCGCGCATGTCTGGCACGCCGCCGCCGTGACGCAAGCCCAGGGCGCCAGCACTAGCCCGGATCGAGCGGACTGGGCACCGCTCGCCGACCGTGACGTCATCATTATCGCCGACAACGACGCCCCCGGCCGCAAACGCGCCGACAAAGTCTTCACCTACCTGACCGGCATGTCACCGCGCCCGAAGTCGATCATCATCAAGGCCGCGAAAGAAGGCAAGGACTTATCCGACCACATCGCAGCCGGCCATACCTCCGACGAGCTCGTCGACCAGGGCGCCAAAATCGGCCGCCGTCGAGTGAAGCTCACCCCGGCAACGAGCATCAAGACCGAAACCATCGACTGGGTTATCGACCAGTGGATCCCCGCCGGTATGCTCACACTACTCGCCGGCCGTGAAGGCATCGGCAAGTCGACCATCGCGTGCGACTGGGTTTCCCAGTTGAGCAAGAAAGGCGTGAAGTGCGCCTACCTCAATTCCGAAGACTCACGCTCCTACACCGTGAAACCGCGCTTGCAGGCCGCTGGTGCGAACCTCGACAACGTGTTCTTTATCGACGTCGAAACCGAAACCGGCAACGAAGGACACCTTAAACTCCCGCAGGACACCAACCTTCTCTTCGACGAGCTCAACGACCAGGGCGTGAAGTTCGTTGTCCTCGACGCCGCGAAATCATCAATGGATCCGAAACTCGACGGGTACAAAGACGACCACGTCCGCCAATTCCTCGAGCCCCTCGCCGCTGCCGCAGACCGCTATGGCATCACCGTCGTCGGTCTCGCACACTTTGGCAAGGCCGAAGGCAAGGACACCGGCAAGCTACTTCTAGGTTCCATTGCGTGGTCTCAAATCGCCCGCAGCGTGCTTTCTGCCGCAATGGACGACGACGGCCGACTCATCGTCTCGAACACGAAAGCAAACCTCGCACGCGGCATCGTCTCACGTGAAGCATCTCTCGTTTCGCGCCCGGTCAAGCTCGACGACGGAACCTTCACTGAACTAGGGGCCATCGAGTGGGGAGAGTTCACCGACACCATCGCGACCGAACTACTCGACCGCCAGGCCGACGAAGACGCCGACGACCGAACGACGGCCGAAATGTGGCTCGAAGACTACCTCACCGAACGCGGGCCTACACCTCGACCCGAAGTCTTCAAGGCCGCGAAGAAGGCCGGGGCCGGTTCCGAGGGAACCATCAAGCGCGCCTTCAAGAAACTCGACGGTCATTCCGAACCCGGAGGTTTCCCGCGAACTGCTGTGTGGTCTCTGCCCAGTCGGATCATCAAGCAAGAAAAGTCCCCTCGCACTCGTGAGAGTGATCCAACTGATCCAACTGGCGATATGCAGGGGAAACGCGATGATCCAACTGGGCAACTTTTCCAGTTGGATCACCCCCAGGAAAGTGATCCAACTGAACAAATTTCACCACAAATATCTCGACCAGGACGCGTGACTAACGAGACTCGCGCCGCCGTCCTGGACGCGCTCTACGACCAATTCGGGCAATCCCCCGCCGTCGTTAAAGGCTCTCTAACGGTAGACCAAATCAAAGAGATAGGAGACCTAGACGAATTTCTAAATCGTCTCGCCGATGAAGGGGAGATAGCGCGCGACGGCAAAGGGAAGTACTTCAAAGTCCGCGAAAGCGCGTAACGCTACCACCGTTGCCGACGCCACTTCTTCCCGGAATCGACAACACGTGCTAGTGTCCGAATTGTTCGCTACACCGCGCACGTCCGCCCCGGCGCCGCCCTCAAGGCCGCGACCGCGGGCCGACCCCCAGCGCCGTGCCCTCTATCGAACGAATCGGCCCCGCGTCGAGCATGTCTGCTCCGCTATGCCCAAATCACCCATTCCTTCTAATGGAGAGATCTCTATGAACACGACTACGAAAGTCGTTGATTTCAAGACCAAGAACGCCGATGAAAGCTCCGGCATCATCGAGGGTTACGCAGCGGTCTTCGGAAACATCGACTCCTACGGCGACATCATTGAACCCGGTGCCTTCACCGAATCACTCGCCGCACTCAACGCCGCGGGAAAGAAAATCCCGCTACTCTACAACCACCTAACCGACCTGGGAAGCCATGTAGGCGTCGTTATCGAAGCCCTCGAAGACGAACGCGGCCTTCTCGTTCGCTGTCAGCTCGACATGGACGATCTAAGCGGACAACGTGTCTACAATCTGATTAAGTCCGGACGAATCAAAGATATGTCTTTCGCCTTCCGCGTCCTGGACGGCGCCGACGATACCGTCGACAATCAACCCGTCTACCGGATAACCAAGCTCGAACTAATCGAGGTCTCCGTCGTAATGACGGGCGCGAACCCGGAAGCAAAGATCACCAGCGTTAAAGCCGCCCCGCCCGGTGGCTTCGCCGTGTCCCCGGAAATCGTCGCTAAGTCCGCCGCGTCCGACTCGCAGGCAAAGCTCGTCTCGACGCTCTTCAACGATTTCGATGACCAAACGCTCTACCTCTCGGCTCTGCTCAAGTCCAAGGACTCCCGAGCTCTGCTCAAGGACTCGATGAAACTCGATGAACAGACCGCCGAATTCGTCGAACAGAAAGCCGTGAAGGAGATCGTCGACACCGCCGCCGAACGAAAGTCCGGACTCACCACGGAGCAGCTCAAGCAAATCGAACTCATTCGAGACCTGCCGAACCAGCGCCAAAAGGCCCGCGATCGACAAGACCTCTTCAGCCGTATAGCCGCCGCGGGCCAAGCAATCGAAGAGGACAGCATCGAAGAGTTCAACAAGAAATACGCCAATGACGCGCTCTTCCGCTCCCTCAACAAAAACCGAAAGAAGGAATCCTCCATCATGAGTGACAAGCTCGCACTTCCCACCTCCACCAAGTCCCGCGCCACCGTGGCCGACCGCGCTGTAACCGACTTCAAGCAGAAGGCCGATAGCGGCCTAGCTGCCACCGGCCAGCTCGTCGTGCCGCTCACTGTCGAGACCGATATCCAGCAACAGGGCTCCAAGCCCACGACAATCCTCGATATCCTCCCGACCTACATGCAGGCCACCCCGGCGTTTACCTACCTTCGCCAGACCGTCCGCGAACTCAAGGCCGGCATCGTTCCTACTGGCACGAAGAAGCCCGAGTCGAACCTCGGCTTCGAGCGCGTGAATGGCGAGCTCGCCGTCGTTGCCCACTTGGTCAAGCACGTCGACGAGTACATGCTCGAAGACGTGAACGGACTCGGAAACTTCATCTCAAGCGAAATGATTTCCGGCGTCATGGAGAAGGTCGAAGCATGGCTCGTCAACGTCCTAGCTGGAGCCACCGGTGCGCAGACCGCAGCCTTCAAGGAAGACGGCTTCACCACCGCCCGCCTGGCAAAGTCCAAGCTCGAAACGCTCGGCCTTGACGTGAACGCCTTTATCCTCAACCCCGAGGATTGGGCACTCATGGAAACCGCGAAGGCCACCGGCTCCGGCTCTTTCCTCTTCAACGCCGCACCCGTCGACCAAACTCACGGCCTGCTCTGGGGTGTACCCGTAGTGACTAGCCCGCGCGTCCCGCAGGGCAACGGCTTCGCCATTAACGCCCAGTCTGTAGCCGTGAGAACCGACGGCCACCTCAAGTTCGAATGGAACCGCACCGGCGAGGACTTCGACTACAACCACGTCACTTTCCGCGCCGAGGGCCGCTTCGCTCCCACCGTGACCCGCGGCCCTGGCATCGTGCAGATGCTGCTCACCACCGACGCCGCAGCCATCAAGCCCGACCCGGCCGAAGCCGGCGACGTGACCACCACCGAAGACCCGGCGGTCTAACGCTCGGTGCCTGGGGGGAGGGGGCCAAAAAATCACTAATGAAAAGCCCAGCGGAAAAGGACGGGGGCGGGCCTTTCCTCTCTCCCCGCGCGCCGAGGTACCCCATCGCGCGCACGCGCGCGTGATATCACACCACCGCTAGGGGCGGGGAGTTGTCCCGCCCCTGGTTACCACAGTCGCCGAAAGGCTTAGGACTGCGCAGTGTGTACGGGTTCCAGAATTGCACCCCACATAATTCTTAGGCGGGTTCTCCAGCGGACTCCTCCCCGACTTTGGCCGCGTCCACGGATTTTTACGCACGGCCAAAAAGTTTCGCCACGCTGGGCAAACGACGGCGTTTTCCCTGTCCAATATCGCCGTTTAAGGCGTTGAACTTTCGCCCGTGTATGCCAGTACCCCTCAACCGCTTAAACGGGCGCGCATTATCGCAGGCTGCGAACGGTAACGCCCAGGCGCGGGTAGCGGCGCTGAAAGTGCGCAAATTGCGCACTTCGAGAAGAGGGCAGACCCGCGCACCGGCAACATGACACAGCCCGCGTCGCAGCCGGCCCGCCCGGAACCAGGGCGCGTGTTTTTAGTTATCCACTTTTTAGACACTTTGTCTGTTTTTATGAAGTTTGCCCCGGCAGAAATTTGTTCTACCAGGGCTTTTTGAGCTGGAGACGAGACTTGAACTCGCAACCTACGCATTACAAGTGCGTTGCGCTACCGATTGCGCCACTCCAGCACCGCGGTTAATACCGCTGCGAAGAATCGTACCTGAGCACCGCGCCCTAGAAAAATGCTGGGGTGGCCTGTGCGCACGCGAGTCATAACAGTTAGAGTGCAGGAATGGTCTCCGCGCAAGTTTTGGTCATTTCTAGAGTTCGTGTTTAGGGGTTAGTTGGGTGTCTTTCTTTTCCGCATGGAGAGAGCGTTTTAGTGCCTCTTCCGGCTACGTTGCCACGATCGACGCGGCTAAGGCCGCGCCGCCACCATCGCCGCTGGCGCCGGTTGACCTGACCGATGCCGCCCAAGTCACGGGCGTCATGGAGATCGCGGCCCGCGTGGGTGAAATCCTCATCAGCGCTGGCACCGCGAACTCAGACGCGAAGGCGCAGATTCACCTCGTGGCGTCGTCTTATGGTCTGCACTACTGCCACGTGGACATCATGATGAATACGATCACGATCCACACTGCAATTGGCACCGGCGCCAACCGCCGCAATCTCCACGTCTTCCGCGTGGCACCGGCTATTACCGTGGACTTTTCCAAGCTCTCTGCTGTGGACCGCCTGATCTACTCCATCCGTTCGGGCGCCACCCCGCCGGCGATGGCTGAGCGCGTCCTCGATGAGATCAACAACATGAAGGCGCCTTATCGCACCTCCACCGTTCTGGCGGGCTGGGGCGTTATGGGCGGTTCCTTCGCGGTCATGCTGGGCGGCGATGCCTTGGTTGGCGTCGTGGCGTTTTTCGTCTCTTTGCTCATCATGGGTGTGAACACGTGGGCCGCGAAGTTCCGAGTGCCGCCGTTCTACCAGAACATTATTGGCGGATTCTTGGCCGTCGTGCCTGCGGCAATCCTCTACAACTTGGCTGCGGGCATGGGCATTACGTTCTCGCCTTCGCAGATTATTGGTTCGGGAATCATCGTCCTCGTCGCTGGCCTCACGCTGGTGCAATGCTTGGTTGACGGCATCACCCGCGCACCGGTGACCTCGGCGGCTCGCTTCTTTGAGGCAATGCTGGCCACGGGCGCTATCATCGCCGGCGTTGGCGTTGGTATTCAGTTCTCGGACTGGATGGGCTTTACGCTGCCGCCGCTGGCGACGCTCGCGCCGCCGGTCTACCACCAGGTTCCGCTGCTCATTCTGTTCGGCAGCATCGGTTCGGCGGCCTTTGCACTGGCTTGTGGCGCCTCGTGGATTGAGGTCACCATCTCTGGTCTGACGGCCGGCGCCGGTATGCTCTTCTACTACTTTGTGGTCATTCCATTTGGCGTGGGCGCTGTGGTGGCCAGCGGCATTTCCGCAGTGGCTGTGGGCCTGGCCGGTGGCTTGCTCTCCCGCCGGTGGATGATGCCGCCGCTTATCACGATGATCGTGGGCTATACCCCGATGCTGCCGGGTCTGACCTTGTACCGCGGCATGTACGCCTCGCTGAATGAGCAAATGATTGTGGGCTTTACCAACCTTGCCCGCGCTATTGCCATCGCTGGTGCGCTGGCTGCTGGCGTTGTGCTGGGCGAGCGCGTTGCCCGCCGCCTGCGCCGCCCGCAGTACTTCCGCCCGTACTCGGCGTTTAAGCGCATTGGCCACTTCTCCTTCCACCAGGCCAGCCGCCTGGCTGCCCGCAAGCCGCGCATTCCGCGCGTGCCGCTTTCGCCGTTCGCGCCGAAGGTCAACAGACCGGTGCTGCCGCCGAAGCATGGGCCTAAGCCGCCGATGCCGGCGCAGCAGGTGCGTATGCTCCAAGACCAGGCCATTGGCGAGGACTGGAAGGAAGAGTGGGAGACCATCACCGAGATGTGGCCGGTTACCACGCAGTGGGAGGCACAGCCGCAGGGCGCCGCATCCGACTCTGAGCCGCCCCAAATGCCGGATCGTGAGCAAAACGGGACGGCAAACGGCGACACTTCGGCAACTAGGCCGAAGTACACGGTACCGGGCACCACGCCGCAGGATCCGCAGCCATAGCGTTGGAGTGCAGCCTGCCTAGATGCCGAATCGTGGCCAAAATCGCGCGCAAAACAGCAACAATTTGGCAATTAGGGCGGCACCCCCGCCACCGAGCCCTGCCCGCTGGACCCGAATCCGCACCGCACGGCCATATGGCGTAGAATGTCCTGTCTGAAAGCTTTCACAACTCGTTCAGGAGGACTTCGTGCCACCAAAGGTCACTGACACTCAGCCCGCTGCGGACCAAACCAATGCAGTCGAGGAAGAGACCGCCCGCGCTGCGCGCCGCATCGTTGCCACTTACGCCGAGGACTTCCTCGACGGCGTGACCTTGATGTCCATGCTCGGTGTCGAGCCAGAGGGCTTGGTCCACAAGAAGGTCCTCGCTGAGCAGGCCGAGGCCGCACCAAAGAAGGCCACCAAGAAGGCTGCCAAGAAGTCTACGAAGAAGACCACCAAGAAGGCTGCCAAGAAGTCTACGAAGAAGACAACTAAGAAGGCCACCAAGAAGACTGCCAAGAAGGCAGCTAAAAAGACCACGAAGAAGGCCTAGGGCAGATGTCTGGCCACGACAATTCCTTCGTGGTGGTGGCCAACCGCCTCCCTGTGGACCTTGAGGTCCAACCTGACGGCACCCGCACTTGGAAGGCCTCGCCCGGCGGACTGGTCACGGCCCTGTCCCCCGTGCTGGAGGCCCAGCAGGGCTGCTGGGTGGGCTGGCCAGGCGTCATCAATGACGCCCCCGAGCCTTTCACCACCGAGCGCGGCATCTTATTACACCCCGTCAAACTCACCGAAGCCGACTTCGAGGGCTTCTACGAGGGATTTTCCAACGCCACCCTGTGGCCGCTATACCACGACCTCATCGTCACTCCCGTCTATAAGCGCGAGTGGTGGTACGCTTACCGCGAGGTCAACCTCCGATTCGCTGAGGAAGTAGCCAAGGTCGCTGCCCCCAACGCCACCGTGTGGGTGCAGGACTACCAGCTGCAGCTCCTGCCAGGCATCCTGCGCCAGCTGCGCCCCGACCTCACCATCGGGTTCTTCCTGCACATCCCTTTCCCCTCTGCGGATCTGTTCCTGCAGCTGCCGTGGCGCGAGGAAGTCGTGCGTGGCCTCATGGGTGCCGACGTCATCGGTTTCCACCTCGAATCCAATGCCCGCAACTTCCTCGAGCTGGCCAAACGGCTCGATCTCGAGGTCACGGGCAAGGTAAGCACGCGCGAGATTAGCGCGGGGATCAACGTCGATGGTCGCACCGTAGGTGTAGGCGCCTTCCCCATCTCCATCGAAACCTCTTCCCTCGCGAACTTCACGCCCGCAGACGAGCAGGAAGTAGCCCGTCTGCGCGCAGAGTTCGGCGGGCACCACCGGGTGATTCTGGGCGTCGACAGGCTGGACTACACCAAGGGCATCCTGCAGCGCCTCAAGGCCTTCGAGGAGTTGCTGGAAACCGAGGCACTTGACCCACGGGAGGTGGCGCTGGTGCAGGTTGCCACGCCGTCGCGCGAGCGTATCGACCATTACCGCGCCACGCGTTCCCAGGTGGAGGAGGCCGTGGGCCGCATCAATGGCCGCTTTGGACAGATTGGACGCCCGGTGGTTCACTACGTCCACCGCGCCGTGCCCAAGGATGCGCTGCGCAAGTACTACCGGCTTGCCGACGTCATGCTGGTCACCCCCTTCAAAGACGGCATGAACCTGGTGGCCAAGGAGTACGTGGCTGCGCATCCCGACGGCCGCGGCGCGCTGGTTCTCTCCGAGTTCGCGGGCGCGGCAGACGAGCTCACGCAGGCCAACTTGTGCAATCCTTTCGACATCGAGTCCATCAAGCGCGCGCTGCTTTCCGCGCTTAAAGCGCTTGACGACGCCCCCGACACCATGCGTCAACGCATGCTCGACCTTCACGAGCAGGTAATCTCGCATGACGTGAACGTGTGGTCCCGCGCGTTCTTGGGTGCTCTAGATGAGGCGGCGGTGAGTAAGTGAAGCGACTTCTCACAGCAGTAATGCTCGTGGCCACAGTCGGTCTCAGCGCGTGCGGCTCGGAGGACGAGGGCCCTACCCCGCGCGGCGACGAGCGCATCGTGGGCAAGGATTGGCAGGTCGTGGCTATCTACACCAAGCCTGATGAGCCTTCGGCCATCCCGCAGAATACGGTCTCGGTTCCGCAGATGAGCTTCGGCGAGTCTTCCATTGTGGGGTCCACTGGCTGCTCGCCTTTCCAGGCCAAGGTGTCCTATACCGAGGGCGAGGAGGCAGCGAATATTCGCGATGCGGACTTGATGACCATCGATAAGGTACGCATCGATACCCGCCCCGATGACTGCACGGGTTCGGCCCTGTGGGCAGATAACCTGCTGCGCAACTTGCTCGCTGAGGAGCACAAGTTCGAGGTGCGCCTCAACCCCAACAACCAGCTGGTTCTAACGCTAGACACCGCGGAGGTGGACTCGCCTGCTATCCGCATGGTCTCGCTTTAGGATGGAGACCATGACTGATTCGCACACGAGTTTTCCCGGCCTCGCTGAGGTGGCTGCCACCGAGCACCTGGCCGTGGTCTCTGACTTCGACGGCACCCTCGCCGGCTTCGCCAAGGCGATTTATGAGGCCGAGCCAGAACCGCGCTCGCTGGCAGCGCTAGAGCGCCTCGCAGGCTTGCCCAACACCACGGTCGCAGCACTTTCTGGCCGCCACCTGGAGGGCTTAAAGCGCGTCTTCCCGCTGCGCGAGCCGGTGCTGCTGGGCGGCTCCCATGGTGCGGAGTCCTCGTGGCAAGACACGGCGTTGACCCCGCAGATGCAGGAGCACCTCGACCGCAAGGAAGCAGAAATCCGCGAGCTCATGGAGCGCTTCCCTGGCGCGGAAATTGAGATTAAGCCTTTCCAGCGCGTGCTCCACCTGCGCCGGCTGGAGCTCAGCGACCCGGATCTGGCGGCAGAGGCCTACGCTGCTGGCCGTGCACTCGACCCAGCCAGTTTCCCCATGACTGCCGGCAAGTCTGTCATCGAGTTCTCCGCTACCCAGGCCACGAAAGGTTCATGGATTTCCGAGCTGCGCGAGCGCGTCGGCGCCACCGCCACCGTCTTCCTGGGTGATGACGTCACCGATGAAGACGGATTCGCGGTTTTGAATCAGCCACCAGACCTGGGTGTGAAGGTTGGCGAAGGCGAGACGCTAGCCGCACACCGCGTTCCGGATATTGCGGCTGTGTCTGATTTCTTGGAGGAGCTCGCTGCGGCCCGCGCGGTTCACTTCGGCACTTAAGCGTGATGCGCGTTAAACGGGGCAAGCGCGGTACATTTTGCCAAACAAGGCGCTGATTTCGGCAAATTTTGGCGCAATATTTGGCAAAATGTGCCGACTAGAGCTGCCAATCCAAAAAATGCTGCTCGCGCGGCGAGCCCACCGTGGTCCCCTCGTTGAAACGGGTGGGCAGTAGCTTATGGTCGTGCACTGGGGCAGTCTCGGAAAGCGCGGCGTCGATATGCTCGGCCAACATATGGCCTGCCGCCGCGCCTTTGGCTTTATTCGGTTGCACGACGGTGGTCAGGCCCACCAACAGTGCGGTAGTGATGCCATCGAAGCCGGTCACGGAGAGGTCTTTCGGTGCCGCGAGACCAGCATCGCGCAAGACACCGAGCACGCCGAGCGCCATCGAGTCGGTCGTGCACAGCACCGCGGTGAGCTCAGGGCGCTCGGCAAGCAGCTCTTCCGCGGCAGCGCGCGCGGTGCTGGCGTCGTTGATGTGGCGGGTGACGATGGGGACGTCGGAAAGCACGGCGTCATCAAACACGTCGAGGGCTCCGAGTACGCGGTCGCGCTGCACGTGCATGTCTGCGGCTTCGACCTGCTCGCGCGTTACAAAGCCGTCGAGGCGCTCGTGGCGCAGGCGGATGCAGAGGATACCGATGTTGCGGTGCCCGGCGTTGACAAGCGCGCGTGCCGCAGGCTTAATCGCAGCGCGATCGTCGATGCCCACGAAGGGCAGGCCGGAATCCTTGGGCTGGTCGCACACCACCACGGGCAGGCCACGCTGCGCCGCGGCGGCCACGGAGCCCGCGGAAACGGAGTAGATAACGAAGCCGTCGACGGCAGCGCGGGCGAGCAGGGCGGCGGCGTCGTCGGATGGCGCATCCGGCCCGGCGGGGATGAGCGTGAGGGTGGTCGCAGCGCCTGTCGACGCCTCCGCCATTCCCGCCAAGAAGTCCACCGAGGCGGCGTCCTCGAAGGCATAGGAAAGGTGTTCGGTCAACAGCACGCCGGTGGAATCCGCGCGGCGGGTACGCAGGCTGCGCGCGGTGGGGTCGGGCCCGGTATAGCCGTGCGCAGCCGCAGCAGTGAGGATTCGCTCCCGAGTGGCGGGCGCTAGCTGGTCAGGGCGGTTATAGGCGTTGGATACGGTGGTTCGAGATACACCCAATTCAGCAGCCAGCGAGGCCAGAGTTTTCCGATTGTGGCTGCGTTTTACCATGCTGGTTACCCTACCTTGTTCTCCCACATTCTTTACGGCTCCCGAGCCACGGATTTTCAATACATTATCATTTGACAATAATTTTCAACAAACGCAAACTAGACGGTATGAGTTTTTCTCTAAAGCATTTCACCGCCTCAGTTGCCACCCTGTGCGCGGGCAGCCTCGTCCTCACTGCATGCTCTAGCGCCGACTCCGAGGGCGCCGGCGACTCCGACACCATCAAGGTTGTCGCCTCCACCTCCATCTGGGCCGACGTAGCAGAAGCCGTCATCGACACCGCGCAGGCAGATGTCGACGTCGAGGTTGAGCCCATCGTCAAAGGCAACGGCGTCGACCCGCACCACTTTGAGCCCACCGCGGCAGACATCGCTAAGGCCAACGAGGCCGACGTCCTCATCGTCGGCGGCGGCGGATACGATTCCTGGCTCTACCAAGCTGTGAAGAATCAGGACGAGATCATCCACGCCCTCCCTCTGACCGACCACGGCAAGCTCGACGAAGAGCCGGACGTCGTCACCGCGATGGAAGCCAAGGCCGTCGCCAAGTCTGACCCATCCAAGGTCACCAATATCGAGGGAAACGAGCACGTCTGGTACGACGCTGCCGCCATCGAGAAGGTGGCCACTGAGGTCGCCGACCTGGTCAATAAGGCCAACCCAGAGGCCAAGGCATCTGCAGACCCGCTGTTGGAGCGCGTCGAGGGCATTAAGGCGCGTGTCGAGAAGCTGCCGAAGCTCAACTACGCGCAGACCGAGCCGATTGCGGACTACATCATGAAGTACACCCCTGCCCTGGATGTGACGCCGGAGGGCTTCCGCAAGGCCACTGTGTCCGAGGGCGAGCCAACCGCGGCGGACCTGGCGCGCTTTCTGCAGACCGTCAAGGACGGCAAGGTGGACCTGCTGATTTACAACCCGCAGACTGAGACGGACATCTCCTCGCGCATCCGCAAGGCTGCCGAGGACCGCAACGTGCCGATCGTGGAAATCGGCGAGACCCCGCCGGAGGACACCAACTTCCTCGACTACTACGACCAGGCTGTCTCCGCACTCGAGGTGGTCAAAGCCTAGTGCTCGTACAGTTCCATGATGCAGCGGTAGAGCCGCTGTGGTCAGGCCTTAACCTCGCCGTCGAAAGCGGCGAGTTTATCGCCGTTTTGGGCCCTAATGGCGTGGGCAAGTCCACGCTGCTCGGCACCATCTTGGGCACGCGTCAACTCACCGGCGGCCGCGTGGAGGTCAACGCGCGCGTGGGCTTTATCCCGCAGCAGCGCATGTTCCCGCAGGATTTGCCCATGCGCGCCCGGGATTTGGTCTCACTGTCGTTGGCACATGGGGCCATCGCTAAGCGACGCCCCTCCCGCGCCCGCGTCGACGAGCTGCTCGCCGAGGTGGGTGCCACCGGCATCGCTGATCGCCGCGTGGGCCAGCTTTCCGGCGGCCAGCAGCAATTGGTCCGCCAGGCGCAGGCCCTGTCCAACGACCCACAGCTCATCCTCGCCGACGAGCCGCTGCTTTCCCTGGACCCGGCCCGCCAGCAGGCCACGGTGGAAAAACTCGACCGCTGGCGCACGGAGCGCGGCACCTCGATTCTGTTCGTGACGCACGGCATCAACCCGGTGCTGGGCGTGGTGGACAAGGTGCTCTACATCGCCCCACACGGCCACATGTATGGCGCGGTGGACGAGGTCATGCGCTCCGATGTCCTCTCGGAGCTCTACGGTTCCAAGGTCAACGTCATTGAAGTCGATGGGAGGCTCATCGTTGTCTAGCTCGCTGTCTAAGTTTTGGGAAGACACCCAGTACCTGCTCAGTGTCGACTTCGTGCAATCCTCCCTGTGGGCCTGCGCGCTGCTGGGTATCTTGTCCGGCGTTATGACCTCGCTCATCGTGCTGCGGCAGATGTCCTTCTCGGTCCACGCCACCTCAGAGCTGGCACTGATGGGTGCTTCTGCGGCGCTGCTTTTTGGTTTCAACCTGGGCTTCGGCGCAATTGCCGGCGCCATCGTGGCAGCGATCATCCTCGCGGTGCTGGGTCTCAAAGGCCAGCAAGATAGCGCCATTGGCGTGGTGATGAGCTTCGGTCTCGGCCTGTCCGTGCTGTTCTTGCACCTCTACCCGGGCAACTCCAATACGGCGATGACGCTGCTGACCGGCCAGATCGTGGGCGTTTCCGCGGCCTCGGTATGGCTGCTCGCGCTGACCACGGTCATCATCGTGGCCATCGTGGCGCTGTTCTGGCGCCCGATGCTCTTCGCCTCCGCCGACCCCGTCATGGCCCAGGCGGCCGGCGTTCCGGTCCGCGTTATTTCCGTTGGCTTTGCCATCCTGGTGGGCCTGACCGCCGCGCAGTCGGTGCAGATTGTCGGCTCGCTGCTCGTCATGGCCCTGCTCATCACGCCAGGCGCCGCGGCGGTGCAGATTACTTCCTCCCCCGTGCGTGCGGTCTTGTGGTCCACCATCTTCGCGGAGGTCGCAGCCGTGGGTGGTCTCATTTTGTCGCTGGCTCCGGGCCTGCCGGTCTCGGTCTTCGTGACTACGATTTCCTTCATCATCTATTTGGTCTGCCGCCTCATCGGCTGGTTGCGCAACCGCCGCGCAGTTCGCGACGACATCGCCGCCGCCCGCGTCACCAAAGCCCACTTCGAGGGCCGCAGCGATTCGGAAAAGCACCACACCAGCACCCACGACGAGCACTGCGCGCACCAGGACTAAACTAGTGGCCCATGACCACCGTGGAATTTCAGGGCCAAAAGCGCAAGTACACCGTCGTTGCGCCGGAGAATCCCGGCCCTAACCTGCTGCTTTTCCTGCACGGTTCGCTGCAGAATGGCAGCGTTTTGCGGCGCTTCACGGACGGCACCTTCGACGAGCTAGCCGAGCGCACGGGCACAGTGGTGGTCTATCCGGACGGCGTGGGCCGCCACTTCAACGACTCCCGCGCCATCCTGCCGGTCAAGACCCGCGAGCTGGGCATCGACGACGTCGCGTTCCTGCGCCACGTGGTTGATACAATCCACCACGAGTACGGAACCCAGCACACCTTCGCGTGCGGCTATTCCAACGGTGGGCAGATGGTCATTCGCCTGCTTTTCGACGCCCCCGGCCTCCTCGACGGCGCCTGCATCTTCGCCTCCACGCTGGGCAGCGGTGCTAACCATGCGCCGTCTAATCCCGATGGCTATAAGCCCACCCCGGTGCTCATGATGCACGGCACTGCGGACCCGCTCGCTCCCTACGAGGGTGGTGAGGCAGGCATTATGGGCAGCACGCGCGGAAAGGTGACCTCGGCGCCGTGGACTGCGCAACGCTTTGCTGAGCTCAACGGCGCGGGCGAGGTTGTTGTGTCTCGGCCCTTCGACGACGTCGAGCTGCGCACGTGGCCAGGCAAAAACCCAGTGGAGCTGTGGACCATGGAAGGCGTGGGCCACGTCATCCCCTCGGGCAACGAGCTCGACGCGCGCTTAGGCCCGAATACCGATAGCTTCATCGCGGCCCAGGTGGTGGAGGATTTCTTCGGCTTATAGCCCCGCGGCTCGCCTCCCCGCTACTTACCCAGCCCTGGAAATGCAGCTCTCTGGTGGATTGCGGGGCGTCGGCAAGCGCGTGAAAATGCGAGCAGGAGGTCTGGTTTTCCTGCCCTGGGAATTTGCAACAGGATTGGCAGCTCAACCCATAGCGGGTAAGGTTTTGAGGGCTAACTGGACTCTGTTCTCTGCAGCAAATATGTCGAGCAGCTGGTAAACTATTTTCTTGATCATCGGCACAGAAAGATGGGTTTCCTCCGCGATGCCATAATTTGAGTGCCCACATATAGTTCCGTTTAAAACTCGAAGCTGAATCGCGGATAGTCGCTCGAGGTTTCGCTGCATATCTGGTTCAGGCATTGTCCCAACAGCTACGCCGTTTATATCGAAGCAACAACTTAATTTAAGGCCCTCATGGCCGGAGCGAGATTCCGGGGTAACCACACAATATGCAGACGCGCCCAAATTGATTGCCTTTTGAAGCTTCTCACGCGAATGCTGTGAATAATCCACCAAGTAAATGAAATCGCTGCTCTTTAACTCTTGTATATCCCATACCCAGGTCGCCGAGTCTTTGCGCTCGCACAACACCAGCAATTGCTCCTGTGAGCGAGACAGTGCATTCAGCAGCTCCCATTGAGTGGACGCACATTCAACCTGGGTCCAGAGGAAGTAGCGTCTTAGCTCATCGAGTATCGGTTGCTCATCGTCTCGGATGCCTGCGAGGAGACACGGCATATCCGAGTATTTCAATCGCCACACTAAAGCGTTACCTCGCAGTCTGCTTGGTCGGCTACATGCTTGGAATGCGTCGCGACGACGACAACGGCGCCTTGGTCAGCGAAAGCACGGAGGTGTTCAACAACCAGCTGAGCATTGTCCTCGTCAAGCGCCCCGGTTGGCTCGTCCGCCACTACGATTTTGGGCTTGGAAACGAGGATCCTCGCCAAGGCTACTCGTTGTTGTTCGCCGCCAGACAAGCCGCTGACCACACGCTTTTCATAGCCGCGTAAACCAACCTGCGCCAAAGCGCTGTCTAGCGCCTCGTCGAAAGCACGGCGCGAAACGTTGCTGGCTGCGAGCTTCACGTTGTCGACAACGGTGAGGTCAGGAACCAAGCCGTAGTCTTGAAAGAGATACCCAACGCATTCGCGACGATACTTGCGCAGTCGACCTGCCGATAGCGATGCAATGTTGTTTCCATCCCACATGATTGAGCCTTTGTCCGGCGAGATTAGACCGCCCAAGAGGTTCAACAGGGTGGTTTTTCCACTTCCAGAGACACCGGTTAATGCAGTCACCCGGCCAGCCGCAAAAGACCGCGTAAGGCCGGAAAGAATCATTTTTCCCTTCACGCTGTAGTGAAGGTCTTCAACCTGAATTTCCATATCCTAATTTCCCTCGCTGTCTGTCCAGCGCATTTGATTTCGCGCACTAATCCACCAGGTCAAACCGATTGAAATACACATCCACACGATCGAAAATGCGGCCACAGCAAGAACGGTTGCCGTGGACCACCTGTTTTCAAACCCCATCGACCACGTTGATGGATAGTGCGATTCCAGTTGTTCCTTGTGCTCGCGCAAACGATACAAAACCCAGCCGATGGTGGTAACGAAAAAGAATAGCTCGGCCAGCAGAATCTTCCTGCACATCTTCCACGGGCTGCGCCCACAAATGAAGGAAACATAGAGCTCTCGCCGGAACGCCACCTGGAAACTGAAAAGCCCCGCGACGATTAGCAAGGAAACCAGTAATATCGCTACGACCGTGTTTAACGACCAAAGGCTGAATTGATCTTTGGCTTCCTCAAGGGACGATCGCCAGGAATCAGCATGCGGTTGTGCCGTGGCAAGCACCTTGCCCACCGTCCCATCTTTTAGCTCACCAACGACAGTTGGCTCGATGGCAAGGAGGACTTTCTGCGAGGCTTTCGCGAGTAAATTCCGGTCACCGATAGCTTCAAGTCCCACTGGTAACGAGACCACAATGGGGTCATTTATTACTGGCCGCAGCTCAACGTCATAGGAAAAGACTTGCCCAAGCGAACAATCCTCTTTCCAGTTAAAATCTGGAACTTTCTTCTTCGCGAGTTCGGCTTCAAATGCAACGGAGTCAATAATCGTCTGTTTGGATTCTTCACTGAGGGCAACGGGAGCACATACGGTTACGTCTTCTTCAGAAGGGGCAACACCAGCTTGAACGGCGAACCGATGGTTGCTGAGAATAACCGGGGCTTCCAGTTGAGTCGGCCAGGTAAGCCAAAAAGGATCCGCTAAGAGTAGCTTTCCTTCGCGGTCCGCCTGACGCAAGGGCGCTGCAGCTGCAGCCTGTTCTTTTTCATCCGGAGTGCTATTCGAGCTCAGGGCAAACTCTTGCTCATTGGCATGTCCGATCCAATACGGTTGCAATTCCTCTCGCGCGGACACCTCAGCACCGGTATCAACCATCTGTGAAAGTGCCGTCAGGCTCGTCAAGAGTGCCAATAGCCGGACAGCATACAGTGCGTAGGTAATTGGACGCGCCCGAACCTTGCCTTTGATGGCCTGCGGGATCGAAATATTTCGAACCAATAACTGCCCGAGCACATAGCCCAGCGCCAAACCGACCCATTGGAGCAACACAGAAACGCCGAAAAAGGCCCAAAACAACGTCGCTTCTGCCCAGTCGTTGTAAAGATACAACGCCGCCGCAATAAAAATGATCGCAAGAAAAAATGGTAGCCATGTTTGCTTGGCAAGCCGCGTTACATCAAGCCTTAGCGTCTGCGATAGCTTTAGCCCCAAAAGTCTGTGAATGCCGATTTCGCGAGCCCGCACTAGGCAGTGCCCGCCACCCAACACGAGCGCGAGTAGAAAAGCAGCCGCGACCAACAAAGGCAGCGACGAAGTCATGACGAAACTCCAAGTCAAGTTCTGGAGCCCTATCACGGAATACCCGCGCTCCTCCAACCATGTCGTTAGGTCTCGAGCGTCATTTTCTGATCCTTTAATGTTAAAAACTTGGCGCGGTTCCTTAGTCGGAATTTCCGACAATGGATACCAAACAAACTTTTCGCCTCTCTGAAACTTTTGAGACTCAAAGTTAACTGCACCTGAAGGCAGAGCCGAGGAGTAGATTCGCAGCTCACCATCCGAATCAGCTAGCGAGGAGTAATAAATCGATACGTCAAATCCTGAGTCCCCCGCAAATTCAGAAAGCTCAGGAAACAGTGTTTCTGTGTGACTGTCAGGTTTGAAGTCTTCGATCTGGACAAACTCGTTGCCAAGCCGGTAATCCAGAGTCGATAAGAGGCTGGCTCCGACAAAGGCAATGAATGCGCTAATAACCGTAGAGATCCAAATCCCTACGGTTATTAGTCTGACTGAAGTTTTCATCGAGCCTTAGCAGTGTCGGTAGTAGGACTTATTTCCAGAGGACTTCTTGGGAGCTGTTGCCTGCTTAGCCATGCCCACTTTCATAAGCATTCCTTTCTTGAGAAGAATCCGAACTTATAGCGCGCGCTGCTAAAAGATATACGCTGCCCCTGGACAGCGTTCAAGTGTCAAAAGTTACCTTTCGCAGATTCATCAACTCCGCGCAAATACCCAGGCCTCAATCCGCAGCTCTCTGGTGGATTGCGGGGCGTCGGCAAACGCAAGAAGATGCGAGCAGGAGGTCTGGTTTTCCAGGCCTGGGTATTTGCCCAAAAGCTAAAACCAGGCCGGGTAAAACAGCAAAAAGGCGCCGCACAACGCGACGCCCTCCAAATTACGTGTTACTTCGCCGCGCGACGCCGACGAGCGAACTCCGAAAGCACGGCACCGGCGGCGACGGATGCGTTCAAGGACTCAACCCAGGCGGTCATCGGAATGGACACGATGACGTCGCAATTCTCGCGCACCAAGCGGGAGATGCCCTTTCCCTCAGAACCGATGACGATGACCACAGGGTCCTTGCCACCGGTGTAGGTGTCGAGCGTGTGCTCGCCGCCGGCGTCCAGGCCAACGACCTGGTAGCCGGCATTTTGAAATTCCTGCACCGTACGGGTCACGTTGGTCACGCGCGCCTTTTCCCGGCAAATACCCAGCCCTGGAAACCAAGACCTCCTGTTCGCTTTCGCCCACGCTTTCCGACGCCGCGCTTTTCACCAGGAAGCTGCATTTCTAGGGCTGGGTATGTGCCAAAAGAAGAGGCTGCGGCGCAGGAACGCGCTGGGGCGACCCGCGAATTACTGTTTCCAGACCACCGCAGTGGCCACGGCTGCGCGGCCCTCGGAGCGGCCAGTGAATCCCAGGTGGTCGGTGGTGGTAGCGGACACGGAAACGGGAGCGCCTAAAATCTCACTGAGCACGCGCTCGGCCTCTTCGCGGCGCGGGCCCATCTTCGGCGACTGCCCCACCAGTTGAGCGGCGGCGTTGCCGATGACAAAGCCATGGGATTCGAGCAGCTCACGGCACTCGCGCAGCAGGCGCTCGCCGGAGACATTGTCGTATTCTTTGCGACCCACGCCCACAAACGAGCCGAGGTCGCCGAGGTTGGAGGCGGAAAGGAGGGCGTCGACAAGCGCGTGGCTCACCACATCGCCGTCGGAGTGGCCCTCGCAGCCGTCCACGCCCTCGAAGAGCAAGCCCGCGATCCAGCAGGGCTTGCCGGGCTCAATCTGGTGCGCGTCCGTGGCGATGCCAACGCGCGGGATGATCGGCTGGGTCATGAGTTCTCCTTGAGAATCGCGGTAGCCAGGGTGAGGTCCATGGGCGTGGTGATTTTCAGCGCTAACTGGTCGCCCGGCACGGTGGCCACGGGCACGCCGAACCATTCCATGAGGCTGGCGTCATCGGTGGCGATGAACTCCTGCTGCCCGGAGAAGTACTTTTCGTTGGCGCCGCGCAGCGTGGCCAAGTCGAAGCCTTGCGGGGTCTGCACGGCGCGCAGTGAGGAACGATCCGGAGTGGAGACAACGCGCTCGGCGTCGACGATCTTGATGGTGTCGGAAACCGGCAGAACCGGGATGACGGCGGGAGCGCCGTCAAGGACGGTCTGGGCCACGCGCGCGATCATGGCTGGCGGGGTCAGGGCGCGGGCGGCGTCGTGAATGAGCACCACGGCGTCCTCTTCGTCAATGGCTTGCAGGCCGGCCCACACGGAGTCGGCGCGCTCGCCGCCGCCGTGGACGAGGGTGATGGGCAAGGGGGCGTCGGCAAGCAATGCTCGCGCGGTGTCTTCCATCACCGGAGAGACGGTGACCACCGCGTGTTTAACCACGCCGCTGCGCGCCATGGTCGCTACGGAGCGTTCCAGGAGCGTGCGTCCTTGGAGCTCAACGTAGGCCTTGGGCACTTCTGCGCCGAGGCGCGTGCCCATCCCTGCTGCCGCGATGAGCGCGACAACGGGCTTATTCGTCTTCGTCGTCGAAGGAGAGGTCATCGAGATCGATGTCGTTGTCGATGTCGGTGGTGATGGACTTGTCTTCCACGATGCCCGCGGCGCGGTGGCGCTCGATGGTGGCGTCGATTTCTTCCAGCATGGTGTCGGCCTTCTTCTCGTCGACCGGGGAGGCCAACGCTAGCTCGCCCACGAGGATCTGACGGGCCTTGGCCAGCATGCGCTTCTCACCTGCGGACAGACCGCGGTCCTGGTCGCGGCGCCACAGGTCGCGGACGACCTCGGCAACCTTGTTGATGTCGCCGGAAGCCAGGCGCTCCTGGTTAGCCTTGTAGCGGCGGGACCAGTTGCCGGCCTCTTCAACGTCGATTTCACGCAGGACGGAGAATACCTTCTCGAGGCCTTCCTTACCCACGACGTCGCGAACACCGACGAGCTCCACGTTCTTGGAAGGCACGCGAACCACAAGGTCAGACTGATTGATCTGGAGCACCAAGTACTCCAGGGTCTCGCCACCCATCTCGCGATGCTCAATATCAGCAATCCTGGCAGCACCGTGGTGCGGGTAGACGACGACCTCTCCGACCTTAAATTCCATTGCCACTCCTTATTAAATGTTCGCGCCGCTAACGGCACACATACAGGGCAACAAGTTTAGCACGCGCCGCACAGCTGCTTGCCGACGCCCACGTCTACCCCCGTATTACCCCGCTTACTACCCAATTGGTTTTCACGAAACTGTGTACTCGGCACGGAAAGGTACTAGGCTAAAGCGTTGATAAGCTTTGTGATCGCAATCTATGGAGGACCCTCAAAGTGCAGCCACTGAAGACCGCCGCTCGTCGCGGTGCCATCATTTCCGTAACCGCCCTGTCTGCGCTGGCATTGGCTTCCTGCTCTGCAGGCCACGTTACCCAGACTTCCGACAAGGTTGCGGCTGTTGACGGTTCCTCCGCTGCCACCGAGGACGGCGCAGTCGCAGTTCGCGACGTCACCATTCAGGTCGAACCGGACTCCGGCGAGACCTCCCTGAAGTTCGTAGCAGTTAACCAGGGCTACGAGGTTTCTGATATCACCCTCGAGTCCGTTTCCGTCGATGGCCAGGACGTTGACCTCGGCTCCGTTAAGCCAATGGCTCGCGACCAGTCCATCATCGCTGACTCCGCGGCTAACCTCAAGGAGCTCAAGAAGGACGAGAAGAACAAGAACGTCCAGTACGTTGAGACCACCCTGCAGAACGAGGACTACGGCTACGCCGGTTCCCGCCCGGTTACCTTCACCTTCAACAATGGCACCATCGAGGTAAACGCTGCTGTTTCCGCTTCCCCGCTGAAGTCCGGTGAGTACAATCGCGACTCCAAGTCCACCGAGGGCTACACCACCGAGAAGCCTGAAGCTGGCCACCACTAAGGTTTAAGCTTTCGAAGCCCCGCACTTTCGAGTGCGGGGCTTTGCGTTTGGGGCGGATAGGTACCCGTGTCCGGTGGGTGTCCTAGAGTTACTGGCATGGCAAAGAAGTCCCGTCCCGTCCACACCTGTTCTGAGTGTGGCTACGTCTCCCCCAAGTGGCTTGGCCGCTGCCCAGATTGCGGCTCGTGGGGCACGCTCCAGGAGTCGGCGCCCGCGGCGTTGGCAGGCTCGGCGGCTGCGGCGGCCGTGACAGGGCAGATGGTCAAGGGGCTTACTCCCAGCAGCCCGGCGCAGCCCATCACCAAGATTGGGGCAAGCGCTACCAAGACCATTACCACCGGCATCAGGGAGTTAGACCGCGTGCTGGGAAAGGGCATTGTGCCGGGTTCGGTGGTGCTCATGGCGGGCGAGCCAGGCGTGGGTAAGTCCACGCTCTTGTTGGAGGTGGCCTCGCGTTGGGCGCAGCTAGACCGCAAGGCTCTTTACGTTACGGCGGAGGAATCCGCGGGCCAGGTGCGGGCGCGTGCCGAGCGCACCGGCGCCCTGCATGACACGCTGTATCTCGCCGCAGAGTCGAACCTGGATGTAGTCTTCGGACACGTTGAGCAGCTCAAGCCCAGCCTCATCATCGTAGACTCGGTGCAGACCATGCACGCCGCGGGCGTCGAGGGCGTGGCCGGCGGCGTGGCACAGTCCCGGGCCGTGACCGCGGCTTTGACCACCTTAGCCAAGTCCACCGGCATTCCGGTTCTCTTGGTGGGCCACGTGACCAAAGACGGCAACGTGGCGGGCCCGCGCGTGCTGGAGCACCTTGTCGACGTCGTGCTCAACTTCGAAGGCGACCGCCAATCCAGCCTGCGCATGCTGCGCGGCATCAAGAACCGCTTCGGCGCTACCGATGAGGTGGGCTGCTTCGAGCAGACCTCCGGCGGCATCCGCGAGGTCGCTGATCCTTCCGGGCTCTTCCTCTCGCACCGCGGCAGCACGCCCGATGGCTCAGCGGTGACCGTGGCCATGGATGGCGTTCGCCCCATCCTGGCGGAGGTCCAGGCGCTGACCGTGGATCCTGTGGCCAAGAACCCGCGCCGCGTGGTCACGGGCTTGGACTCCAACCGTGTGCCGATGGTGCTAGCAGTGCTGCAGGCACGCGCGGGCCAGCGCACCAATGACAAGGACGCTTACGTTGCCACGGTGGGCGGCGTGCGCATTCAGGAGACAGCCACGGACCTCGCGGTGGCGCTGGCAACGTGGTCCTCGCTACACGAAAAGCCGCTGCCGGCTAAGACCGTGGTCATCGGCGAGGTGGGCCTGGCCGGCGAGCTGCGCCGAGTGCCAAACCTGGACCGTCGCCTCGCCGAAGCCGCGCGCTTGGGCTATAAAAACGCAATCGTCCCGGCTGGCAAAGTAGATGCCACCGGGATTCGGGTGCGTCAGGCCGCTACGCTCAGCGAGGTCATAGCGCTGCTGGGCTAAGCGCCGTTCGCATCCACGAGGTTGAACGTCTGAGCCGGTGCTGCGTTATCGCCAATGACCACGTGCATGAAGTATCCGCCCACCGGCGATTCCTGACGGTCCACGCACTGGCCCGGCTGGGACATCTTGCGCGACCACACGGCTTCGAACTTGCGTGGCTCGCCCGGCTTGAAGGTCTGCGTCTTCTCCTCGACCGGCGGGTAGCAGTCGGTGTCGGTCCACATCTTCTGGTTGGTCTTCAAGTCATAGACCTCGAAGCGCATGGTGTCGGCTTCCAAATCAATGACACAGTCGACGGCCGTGGGGTTGTTGACCTCCATGTAGAAAGTCGGCTGCTCGCCCGGGCCATAGGTTGGCTTGCTGACAGAGCCCGTCAGTTGCAGGTCTGCAAGAGCGCACGTGTTCTTCTTCGGCTCCTCGCTCGGGTTGGTGGCCGATGCCGTGGCGCTGTCTGAGGCCGGCTGCGTGCTCGACTCCTTGGAGCTGGTCTTTTCCGCCTTCGAGGTGGCCTTCGTTTCCGGCGCCGCTTCGGAGCCACGCGCACTTGTCGAAGCCGCCGGAACCGATTCATCCGAGCCACCAAACATCGAGGTCGCAGCCCACAAGAGCAGGCCCACGACAACCAGGAGTCCAATCAGCGCGGCCACTCGGCGGCGCATGTAGATCTCTTGGGGCAGCGGGTTGCGTCGGTTCTCAGTCACGTTCTTGATTTTAAGGGGCCACGCCCCTAACCTGCACTAACCCTCGCCGCGTGTCTGGCTAAATGGCGGGACTCAACTGGGGAGAGAGCGAGTGCAGCACTAAGCTACTGCACACCGTGCAGTACTACGGTCTCCACACTGGAATCCTCCAGCAGATAGCGCAAGCCCACGACGCCGAGGGTTCCGGCGTCGAGAAGCCGGCGGGCCGCAGGCACATCCGCGATGATCTGTGAAACCGTCTGTGCAGTGTTCTCCCGCTCGAAATCCGGAGTGGAGTCGCGGCCCTCACGGCGCGACTGCAGCGCAGACGCAGCTACCTTCTCAATGATTGGGCGCTGCAGGCCGGTCGGTAGATTCATGTCGCCGTTGAGGAACGCGGAAGCCGCAGCAACCGCGCCGCAGGACTGGTGGCCCATGACCACGAGCAAGTTGGCGTTCAGATTCTCCAGGGCGTAATCCAACGAAGCCAGTACCGCGTTATCGAGGATGTGACCGGCGGTGCGGATGACGAAGGCGTCGCCAAAGCCAATGTTGAATACGTGCTCAATAGGGGCGCGCGAGTCGGAGCACGAAAGCACGATGACGCGCGGATCCTGGCCCTTGGTGAGCCCGGCGCGAATGTGGGCATCATCGTTGACGGAGATGACGTTGCCGGTTACTAGGCGCTGGTTGCCCGCTTGCAGAGCTTCCCAAACCTTTTGTGGATCTTGTGGAACTTTAGAAAGTGGCATGTCACTAACTGTAGTCCCCTACCACCGCTGTCCTACACTGATTCCCGATGATTGATACCGCCGCCCTCCTCACATGGTTCGACTCCGCCGAACGCCCGCTGCCTTGGCGACGCCCCGGGACCTCCGCGTGGGGCGTTCTGCTCAGCGAGGTCATGAGCCAGCAAACGCCCGTCGCGCGTGTGGCTCCGGTATGGGAGGAATGGATGGAGCGCTGGCCCACCCCGGCGGACTTCGCCGCGGCCTCCCGAGCTGAGGTCCTGCGCGCTTGGGGCAAGCTCGGCTATCCCCGCCGCGCGCTGCGCTTGTGGGAGTGCGCGCAGGAGATTGGTGAGGCCCCGGTGCCAAGCGACGTCGCCAAGCTGCTGGCCCTGCCCGGCATCGGCGAGTACACCGCGCGGGCCGTGGCGTGCTTCCATTACGGGCGCAACGTGCCGGTGGTGGACACCAACGTGCGCCGCGTCTACGCCCGCGCCGTGGATGGGCAGTTCCTCCAGCCGCAACCGTCCAAGAAGGAGTTGGCGCAGGTGGAGGCACTCCTACCCGCGGTAAATGGCCCACGCTTTTCCGCCGCGTTGATGGAGCTCGGGGCTCTCGTGTGCACGGCGAAGTCGCCGAAGTGCGAGGAGTGCCCGCTGCGCACGGGCTGCGCGTGGCAACTCGCGGGCTGCCCGCCGCCCAGCGAGGAGGAGCTCACGCGCGCAAAGAAACGCATACAGAAGTTCAAGGGAACCGACCGCCAAGTGCGCGGGCTCATCCTCGACGTGCTGCGCGGGGCATCGGGGCCGGTGCCGCAAAGTTCCATCGACGTGGTGTGGCCCGATGCAGCGCAGCGTTCCAGGGCTTTGGCATCGCTGCTTGACGACGGCCTCGCGGAGCAAGATTCCCAGGGCCTGTTCCACTTGCCGGCTTAATACGCTCTAGTACCTAGAGTCGTGCGGCGGGCGGCTGAAGTCGATGAGTCTGCCAAGCGCCCAATCCCGGTCGGAGAGCAGGCGGGCAAAGACGAGGCCGCAACCGATGGACATGACGACCATCGTCGCGGTGGCGAGGTTCGAAAGCGACTGGTCCATGTTGCCCGCGTTAAGGTGGAATACCGCGCGGAACATCGCGGTGCCGGGAATCATGATGACTGCGGCGGGGACCGTGGTGGTAATGCGCGGCAGATGCATCTTGCGAGCCACCTGCGCGCCCAGCAGGCCGATGATGACGCCGCCCACGAATGCCGCGAAGTAGCTCGTGGTGCCCAGCGATAAAATGCCAAGGCGCGCCATGTTCGCCACCGTGCCCACGAGTGCCGCGGCCAGCACCATGCGGCGCGAGGAGTTAAACAGGAACGCAAAGCCGGCGATGCCTAAGAAGCTGGCGACTACCGCGGCGGCGTACCAGGTGGCGTCGGGAGCTGGGGCAGGCGGGATTGGGGTCAGTTCGGTGAACCAGCTGACCATGGCCACTGTGAACGTGGCCGCGATGATGACGGTGAGCGAGTAACTCAGGCGCGCCATGCCGGCGTCGAAGTCGAAACGGGCCAAATCGATGATGGCGGAGAACAACGGGAAACCTGGTATGAGGAATAGCACCGCCGCCACGTAGCCCGAAGAGAATTCGGCGGGATCCGCCCAGCCGATAAGCGCGAGGGCCTCCGTGGTGAGGAAGTAGACCATGCTCGAGACCGCACCGCCGGCAACGATGCAACCCAGCTGGTGCACATGCCTGTGATGCAAGGCCCAGCGGGTGAACTGCCCGCAGAACGCGGCCAAGGCAACCAGCAGCACCACATAAGACTGGAAGTAGTTAAGAACCGCGAAGGAAGCGCAGGCCACGCCCGCAGCGCTAGCCAGGACCCAGCCGTTCCAGCGCTTGACGACGTGCGATTCGATGTCGTCGAGAAAAGCATCGAGTTCCTCAGCGGTAATGCCGGCATACAGCCGATGGTGGGTGAGGTCCTCGAGGGCCTCGATGCGGGAGGCGTCGACAGCCGGCGAATGCTGCTGCGCCACCACCGTGCGAAATGCGCGGCCCTTGTGGAAGGTGCAGGTAATCTGCGTAACGCCCACGTTGGCATCGAGCCGGTCGAAGCCCAGGGCACGGGCCGCGCGCTTCATGCCGCGCAGCACGCGGTAGCCGGACGTACCTGCGCCCATGAGCAACATGCCCAAGCGCAAAATGACGTCGGCTTCGATGCCCATCCGGACATAGTCAGGAGTTGGCTCTCGCATGGCTAAAGCGCTGGTCTTTAGCGCCAGCGACCCCGGAAGTTCAGGCCACCGGGCAGGTTGATCCACATGCCGCCGCGGGAATTGAAGGTCACGGGCCCAACTTTGGTGGACATGGATGCCCCAGAGCCGGAGATATTAATCCAGCTATTCTTGCCGGTTTTCTTGCGTGAACGGTATTGAATGCCCATGGTGACAAATTTTAGCGCACCCCCACTTGCGCTGGCCGCTAGAGTTTAGTGCGTGAAGTTCCCTCGTCTCATCGCGGCCGCGGTACTCACCGCCGCCCTTAGCGTCCCCGTTCCTGCAGCACTCGGCGTCGAACCAGCGCAGGACACCTCCGACGTCACTGACGTAGCCGCAGACACCGGTGCGGTTTCAGCGCCGGCGAATCCTGGCGTGAATGCGCCCGGCGCGGGCACCGTCATGGACTCTCGCCCTGCGAGCCATCCGGTAGCGCAGATGTCGTCTGCCACGGGTGCGCGCGCCACCACCTTCACATACGGCTCGACCCGCTCCGATGGCATGGCCACCCCGGTGACGGGAACCGTGTTTGAGCCGCAGCGCCCGTGGACTGGCAAGGGCGAGCGCCCCACCATCGTGTTCGCGCCGGGCACGCGCGGCCAGGGTGACCAGTGCGCGCCGTCGCGCTCCGGCAGCCAGGTGGGCAACCTGGCTTTAGGCCCAGCCGGCCAGCCCACGTTGAACATGAACTATGAGTACCCTTTCTTCCAGCAGGCCGCTGAGCACGGGATCCGGGTGGTGGTCACGGACTACATCGGGCTGGGCACGCCTGGACACCACTCTTATGTCAACAACATTGAGCAAGCGCACGCGGTTCTCGACGCCGCCCGCGCCGGCCTTGCGCTCTCCGGCGCGCCTTTGACCTCCCCGGTGGGCTTTGCAGGCTACTCGCAGGGCGGCGGCGCTGCTGCGGCCGCGGCGGAGTATGCGGCGCTCTATGCGCCCGAGCTCAACATCAAGGGAACCTACGCTGGTGCCCCGCCGGCTGACCTGCTCGCGGTGATGAACGCGGTGGACGGTTCGAGTATCGTCCACGTCTTGGGATACGCCATCAACGGCTTCGCGGAGCGCAGCCCGGAGTTTTATAACGCGATCATTCCGCAGTTCAACGAGCGCGGCATCCACTTCCTGCGTTCGGCCGCGGACGCCTGCATCGGTGATTCCATGGCCACTTGGGGCTTTACGCGCACCTCCCAGCTAACCAAGACTGGTGAGTCCTTCGCCCACCTCGTTTCCCGCGAGCCGGCCGCCGCACGCTTGCTGGAGGAGCAAAAGCTGGGCAAGCACCCGGTGACTGGCCCGATTCTGGTGGCCAACTCCCCTACCGATGACCTCATCCCTTACGAGCAGGCACGCACCATGGCTGGCCAGTACTGCCGCATGGGCAGCGCCGTCCAGTTTGAGGCGGCCCCGGCCGTCACCTTCATCAACGGTACGGGCCTGGGCCACGCTGGCCCGATGATGACTTCCGTACCGCGCGGCTTGGACTACTTGATGGCGCGTTTCAACGACGTCCCTGCTCCCACCAACTGCCTCTAGGTTCTGCTTTTTGTATCGCGTTCTTTCCCTTGCCCCTTGGGAAGTGGTGGCTTGGTCGGCGCCAGATGAGCCCAACTGCCAAATTGTGGGCGGAAATGTCTGATTTTTCGGCACAATTTGGCAATTAGGGCGGCTGCGCAGTTGGCTGCCCCGGGAAAACGACAAAGGTGCCGCCCAAAAGGGCGGCACCACGTCTAGTTCAGCCTAGATAGGCTGGCCAGCACCGGCAGCTGGCGGGTTATCATCGTCGGTTGGGTCTGGCAAGACATCGCTGGTGATGGAATCAGGACTGTCGTTCTGCTCTGCCACGAGCTCCTCGTCAGCCTCGCGTACCTCGGCATCCTCGAGTTCCTCCTCGAACGTGCCCTCCGGCAACGGACGCGGGCGTGGGCTGAAGGTAAAGGTCGCAGAAGCGTTGTCCTTGGACTCGCCGTCCCAGTTCTCCACGTCAACGGTGATGATTTCACCAGCACCGATTTCACCGAAGAGGATCTTCTCGGAGAGCTGATCCTCAATCTCGCGCTGAATGGTACGGCGCAGCGGACGAGCACCCAAGACTGGATCGAATCCGCGCTTTGCCAGTAGATCCTTAGCTTTCTGGGTCAGCTCGATGCCCATGTCGCGCTCTGCCAGCTGCTTTTCCACACGGCCAATGAGCAGCTCGACCATCTCAACGATCTGCTCCTGAGTGAGCTGGTGGAAGACCACAATCTCGTCGATACGGTTGAGGAACTCTGGGCGGAAATGCTTCTTCAGCTCGTCGTTGACCTTATTCTTCATGCGCTCGTACTGAGCATCGCTATCCGTTTCGGAGGAACCGCTAAAGCCCAAGCCCACAGCCTTAGAGATATCTTGCGTACCCAGGTTTGAGGTGAAAATCAGGACCGTGTTCTTAAAGTCCACGATGCGACCCTGGCCGTCGGTAAGGCGGCCGTCCTCGAGAACCTGCAGCAAGGTGTTGTAAATCTCCTTGTGGGCCTTCTCAATCTCGTCGAAGAGAACCACGGAGAATGGCTTGCGGCGAACCTTCTCCGTCAGCTGGCCACCCTCTTCGTAGCCAACGTATCCCGGAGGGGCACCGAAGAGACGGGATGCGGTGAAGCGGTCGTGGAACTCGCCCATGTCGATCTGGATGAGGTCATCATCAGAGCCGAACAGGAAGTTAGCCAGGGACTTCGAAAGTTCCGTCTTACCAACACCGGACGGACCGGCGAAGATGAAGGAACCGGAAGGACGACGCGGGTCCTTGAGACCTGCGCGGGTACGGCGGATAGCGCGGGACACTGCCTTGACTGCCTCGTCCTGACCAATGATGCGCTTGTGCAGCTCATCTTCCATGTGCAGCAAGCGGGAAGATTCCTTCTCCGTCAGCTTGAGCACAGGGATGCCGGTCCAGTGTGCCAGGACCTCAGCGATTTGTTCCTCACCGACCTCAGCGATTTCCTCGAGGTCGCCGGAGCGCCACTGCTTTTCCTTCTCAGCGCGCTCTTCACCGAGTTTGCGCTCCTTGTCGCGCAAGCCGGCTGCCTTCTCGAAGTCCTGGGCGTCGATAGCCGCTTCCTTCTCGCGGCGGACCTCAGCGATGCGGTCATCGACCTCACGCAGGCCTTCCGGAGCAGTCATGCGCTTAATGCGCATGCGGGCACCAGCCTCATCGAGGAGGTCAACGGCCTTATCCGGCAGGAAGCGGTCATTGATGTAGCGGTCAGACAGGGAGGCCGCAGCCTTCAGAGCCTCGTCAGTGTAAGAAACGCGGTGGTGTGCCTCGTACTTATCGCGCAGGCCCTTGAGGATGAGGATGGTGTCATCCAGGGAAGGCTCGTCGACCTTGACCGGCTGGAAACGACGCTCCAGTGCGGCATCCTTCTCAATATGCTTGCGGTACTCGTCCAAAGTGGTAGCACCGATGGTCTGGAGCTCACCGCGGGCCAACTTCGGCTTCAGCAGCGAAGCGGCGTCGATTGCGCCCTCTGCTGCACCTGCGCCAACCAGGGTGTGAATCTCATCGATAAACAGGATGATGTCACCGCGCTGATTAATCTCCTTGAGGACCTTCTTCAGGCGTTCCTCGAAATCACCACGGTAGCGGGAACCCGCAACCAAAGAACCAAGGTCAAGCGAGTACAGCTGCTTGTCCTTGAGGGTCTCAGGGACTTTACCGTTAACGATGTCGAGAGCCAGGCCCTCCACAACTGCGGTCTTACCAACACCAGGCTCACCAATGAGAACCGGGTTGTTCTTGGTACGGCGGGAGAGCACCTGCATGATGCGCTCAATCTCGGAATCGCGGCCCACAACTGGGTCGAGCTTGCCATCCTTGGCGGCCTGGGTCAGGTTGCGACCAAACTGGTCAAGAACCAAGGAATTGGAGCGCTCGCCCGCGCCGGACGGTGCGGTGCGGCCACCCAGGCCTGCGCCCGCGCCGGCACCAGCACCGACTGGCCCGCCCTGGGACTGGCCGTCGTTTTCACCATTGCCGCCCTCGTAACCAGACAACAGCTGGATAACCTGCTGACGAACGCGCGGCAGGTCAGCGCCAAGCTTGATAAGTACCTGCGCTGCCACGCCCTCGCCCTCGCGGATGAGGCCCAGCAGCAGGAACTCAGTACCGATGTACTTGTGGCCCATCTGCAGGCCCTCACGTAGGGAAAGCTCCAGCACCTTCTTCGCGCGCGGTGTAAACGGAATGTGACCGGTGTGTGGCTGGGAGCCGTGACCGATAATTTCCTCTACTTCGCGGCGGACGTCCTCAAGCGAGATGCCCATGGACTCCAGTGCCTTGGCGGCAACGCCTTCACCCTCGTGGATGAGGCCGAGCAAAATGTGCTCGGTGCCGATGTAGTTGTGGTTGAGCATGCGTGCTTCCTCCTGCGCCAGGACGATGACGCGGCGGGCACGGTCGGTAAACCTCTCGAACATTGCCTTATACCTCTATGCTTTCGCTAATAATGTGTCACCCACTCTAACGCGCCGACTGGACATGCAATTCACGGTTTTTAGAACCAACTCTCCAGAAGGCACCTTTTCCCAGCTCAGGGCACTGTACGCCGGTAGCGAACAGGCCTTTCAGAAGGTTTCTTTACACCTCGCTACTGGAGTTTGACTCGGTTGCCGTTACTCTTAAATGCGAAAAGGCCCAAAACCATTATTTAAAAGGATGAATCCCTGTGAAAAAGCTCCCTGAGTTCTTCTCTACTCAGCATCAACTCCGTCAGCTTTCCGTAATGGACGAATCCTCGGTCTCCACGCTTTTCGGTGTCGTGGACTCCTCTAATAAGCCAATGACGGTCGAGCTTTTTGAGGCCAACCACCGCGGTGCGGTTAAGCAAGCCTCCGCGCTTGCCGACGTCCACCATCGCTCCATCGCCCCGCTCGTCGGCACCGGAACCACAGAAAAGGGCCAGGACTTTCTGGTGCGCGCCGCACTTTCCGGCGAGCCACTTTCTACCTTCACCGGCTCTGGCCTAGGCGCGCAGCACCTCACCAAGACCGAGGCGCTTTCAGTTTTTACGCCTTTGTCCGAGGCAGTGGATTACCTGTTGCAGAACAACCAGACGGGCTTTGCCATGCATGCGCTGCATCCACGCCGCATCATGGTTACGGGTTCGCGCAGCAATGCGGTGCTGTGTGCGGCAGGCCCGGGCGTGGGCAACGTCACCGCTGAGCAGGTCACGCAGCGCTTTGCGGAGCTCATTAAGTCTGCACATCCGGAGTTCAAGCCAAATTCCCAGTTCAACTCAGCTGGCACGGTTATCGACGCCCTGCGTAACGCCTCTACTTCCACCGGCACCGCTGCAGCGGGAGCAGCTGGTGCCGCAGCCGCAGGTTTTGCTTCCCAGTTCGCCAGCCCGCAAGCTGCGGCACCCCGCGAGCAAACCCACCCGCAGACGCAGCCTCAGCCAGCGCAGCAGGCCCCGCAGCAGCAGATGCCACCGCAGTACATGCCGCAGCAGCAGCCGATGATGCAGCAAGGCCAGTACCAGCAGGGGTTCCAGCAAGGCCAGCCGCAGGGGCAGATGCAGGGCCAACCAAACGGTGCGGGATTTGCTGCACCGGTTGCAGAAAAGAAGTCCGGCTCTGGCAAGAAGACCGGCCTCATCGCGCTATGCGCCGCACTGGCAGTGGTCGTTCTCGCCGCCGCCGGCATCTTCTTCTTCAACCAGTACCCGGGCTGGAACGATGATGAAAGCAACCTCGCAGAGGCCTACCCTGGACTGCTGGGCTCGCGCAGCGGCACCTCCGGCTACGGCGATACCAAGTGCCACCACCGCGAGCCGGAGGAAGGCCAGCTGGCGAAGATCACCTGTGAGGGCGACGACTTAAGCTATGCCGTCGCCTCCTACGAATCCGTGGAAGCCCGCGACGCCATCCTGCCTCCTGATCCAACCGAGCTTTCCAATGGCCAGTGCACCATCCAGAGCTTCGAAGCCCCGAACGCCGAGGAGCCGACCTATTACATGGCAGTACCTGGCACCCAGTCCGCCTTCATTATCTGGGGCACAGAGGCGGAAAACGCGCGCCTAAAGATGCAATTGTGCGCCTAAAGGAGCAGCGGCCATGGATAATTCGCAGGAAAACAAGAGCATCTACATCGCGATTGCCGTCGCAGTCCTAGCACTAATTGCACTGGTTGGCGGCAGTGTTCTGGCCATGCGAATGCTGGGCGGTGCCAAAGAAAATGCGCAGTCCCAGCTAGCCCCACTTGCCGAAGCCCCTGCAACTGGGAGCACCGCGCAAGAGGATGAGAATCCAGAAAACAGCCAACGCACTGAGTGCGAGAAATCTAAAGAAGCTGCAACCATGACCAAGACCGTGGAGCAGACGGTCACGCAGGAATACACGGCGCCTGCAACTAAAGATTCCAGCTCGGACTTACCCGCTGGATTTAATCCTTCCGCAGTTGCTTGCGACGGCCGCGGCGTGCTGATCGTCGATTCCGTCGTGGCCAACAGCCCCGCAGAGGCCCTTCCGCAAATCCAACGATCTGTTGCTAACAACCCCGGCGCGGAGTACTACAACCCGGGAATCTGCCCGTCACTACGCGGCGAGGTAGCAGAGGGCAAGGTCTACCCGGTGGTCATTGACTATGGCTTCGACACCGATGCGCCGTGCTACGCTGCTTCCCACCTGGGTGGCAACCCGCGTATCCTCTCCACCCGCGCGGAGTTCCTCTCCCCCTGTTAGTCCTGCGGGACCGGACGCAGCAGCGGCGCCAGCACGAGCACCACAATCGACGCCGCGCCGGCGAACAGGAAAGCCCAGTGGGCGCCCTGCGCGATCGCGGCGGCCTCGTCCATTCCCGACTGCATGCCGGCCACGGTGCCACGAGTCAGGAATACAACCAAGAAAGCTGTTCCCGTCGCGCCCGCGAGCTGCTGCAGGGTGTTCATGATCGCCGAGCCATGCGAGTAAAGCTCATGCGGCAGTGAAGACAAAGCCGTGGTCATCAGCGGCGTCATCATCAAACCCATGCCCAAGGCAAAGGTGACGTGCATGGCAACAACCATCCACACCCGGGAATCGGCGTCGAGAGTCGCCATCAAGCCCAGGCCCGCAACCAGCAGGATAGCGCCCGGAATCATCAGCGGCCGCGGACCACGCGCGTCAAAAATACGGCCCACGAACGGAGAGATGATGCCCTGCAACAAACCGCCGGGCATCACCACAAGGCCCGTCACTAGGGCGGAAACACCCACGGAGGTCTGGAGGTAAATAGGCAGCACCGTCACTGAGCCCAGCATCAGACCGAATGAGATGAGCATGATGGCCACCGCGATGGTGTAGTTGCGCACGCGGAACGGGCGCAGATCCAACAGCGCACGATTATCCTTTGCCAGGCTCATCTGACGGCGGGTGAAGATGATGAGCGCTACGACGCCGACCACCGAAACGATGATCTCCACCATGCCCTTTCCTTCGAGCATCTTCTCGATGGAGGAAAGGCCATACACCAAACCTCCGAAAGCTAGGACCGAAAGCACTACAGAAAATGGATCCAACGGGGTGTTGCGGTTCTCGCCCACGTTAACCAGCTTGATCGCACCGGCAAGCAGAATGAAAGCCACCAAGGGAACCATTGCCCAGAAGATGAAGTGCCAGCTCAAGGCATTGAGGATTGCGCCACCAACCGTCGGACCTAGGGCTGGTGCAACCGAAATGACAATAGAGATAATTCCCATTACTGAGCCACGTCGCTGTGGTGGCACTAGCGTCATCGCTACTGTCATCAGCGTCGGAATCATCAATGCTGTTCCGGCAGCCTGCACCACGCGGCCAGCAAGCAAGACGATGAAGACTGGCGCCAGCGCTGCAATGACTGTACCGGCAAGAAACATCCCGGTAGAGGCGAGGAAAATCTGGCGAGTTGTGAAACGCTCGAGCAAGAAACCCGTCGTCGGGATAGTCACGCCCATGGTGAGCATGAAACCGGTAGTCAACCACTGCGCAGAGGTGGCAGGAATACTGAAGTCCGCCATGATCGCGGGCAAGGCGACAGACAAGGAAGTCTCATTGAGAATCATGATCATGGCCCCGAGGACCAAAATCGAGAGGTTGATAACTACGTCGCGGGACAGACGATTCGAACTAGCTGCATTATTAGATTCTTGAGACACGAAGTGTCACGTTAGGTGACACGCCCGCCACTTCGTAAGTTCAAGATCGGGTTTGTGAGCAAAGACACTTCCAACTCCGGTGACCTCACCGGCTTTTACCCCGACGGAAAACACTCGAATTTTGTGATTTTCTATCGGGGCGAGCTGGAATCCGCAGCCGAGATTCCAACCTGCTAAGGCCGTCTACTTTTCCGGTTTCACGATTGGGAAGAGGACCGTCTCGCGAATACCCAGGCCGGTCAGGGCCATGAGCAGGCGGTCCATGCCCATGCCGGTACCGGCTGTCGGAGGCATGCCCTGCTCCATGGCGGCCAGGAAGTCCTCGTCGAGGACCATGGCTTCATCGTCGCCGCCGGCGGCCAGACGAGCCTGATCCTCGAAGCGCTCGCGCTGGATGACCGGGTCAACCAGCTCGGAGTAGCCGGTGGCCAGCTCGAAGCCACGGACGTAGAGGTCCCACTTCTCGGTAACGCCCGGGATGGAGCGGTGCTGGCGGGTCAGCGGGGAGGTCTCGACCGGGAAATTCTTGACGAAGATTGGGCCTTCGAGCTGATCCTCGCAGAGCACCTCCCAGATCTCCTCAACGAGCTTGCCGTGGCCCCAGCCGCCGTTCTTCGGGACGTCGAGGCCGATGACGTCGGCGATGCCCTTGAGAGTCTCAACGTCGGTGTCGATAGTGACCTCAGGCTGGCCTGGGAACTTGCGCTGCAGGGCCTCGTTGAGGGACGGGTACATTTCGATCTCCGGCCACTCTTCGCCGCCGAAGTCGTACTCGGTACCGTCGGCCAAGGTGACCTTGTGGGAACCGAAGACCGCCTGAGCAACCGCCTGGATGGACTCGCGGGTGGTGCGGGCGCAGTCGTTGTAGTCGCCCCATGCGGCGTAGGTCTCGAGCATGGCGAACTCTGGGGAGTGCGAGCGGTCGACACCCTCGTTGCGGAAGTTACGGTTAATCTCGAAGACGCGGTCAATGCCGCCGACGACGGCGCGCTTCAAGTACAACTCCGGCGCGATACGCAGGTAGAGGTCAATGTCGAGCGCGTTGGAGTGGGTGACGAACGGGCGAGCAGCCGCGCCACCGTGCAGGGTCTGCAGCATCGGGGTCTCGATCTCCACGAAACCCTGGTCCTCCAGGTAGTTGCGCAGGGCGCGCATGACCTTCACGCGGGTCATCGCGTTCTTGCGGGCCTCTTCGCGCACGATGAGGTCGTTGTAGCGCTGGCGCACGCGGGTCTCTTCATTCATGTCCGCGAAGGCAACCGGCAACGGGCGCAGCGACTTTGCGGCCATGGTCCACTTGGTAGCCATGATGGACAGCTCGCCGCGGCGAGAAGCGATGACGCGGCCGCGCACGGAGATAAAGTCACCCAGGTCCACGTCGGACTTCCAGGCAGCGAGCTGCTCCTCGCCGACCTCAGCCAAGGAAAGCATTGCCTGCACCTGGGTGCCGTCGCCGTCCTGCAGGGTGGCAAAGCACAGCTTGCCGGTGTTGCGCATGAAGATGAGGCGGCCGGCGATGGCGTGCTCAGTATCAGTCTCCTCGCCCGCGGTGAGGTAGGTAACGCCTTCCTCGGTTCCAGGCTCCTCGCCTTCAGCAACGACCTGGAACTCGCGGCGCAGGTCGCGCATGGAGATCGTACGGTCGACGGTTACTGGATAGGCCTCAACGCCGGAGTCCAGCAGGCGCTCGCGCTTTTCGCGGCGGATGCGCAGCTGCTCGGGTACGTCGTTTACTTCGGGGGAATTCTTCTGCTCACTCACGCTGACAAGAATAGCCCATAGCAAGGTGAGGTCCTATGTTGAGGAGATGGCTTTCAGTGGGGCGTCGTCAAGCGCGCGGCGCACACCCCTTAACGAATAGTTCATTCAAATGACATTCTGATTACATAGCCTTGTCATATTCATGGACTTACATAGCTCCTTGGCAAAATCCCCCCATGACCTAGGAGCACTCAGCATGGCACTACTCGGTAAGAATCTACTTCCTTCCCTTTTTGCTTCCTCCCGTTCAAGCCTTACCTGCACCTATAAGTGCGGCAACGCCTGCTTGGGTGAATGCGAAAACACCTCTGATAACGAATACTTCGGCGACCAAATCTCCCGCCGCACCGCCCTGCGCGCCGGCGGCCTGACCGTGGTCGCCGTCGGCGGCTCCGCGGCGCTTGCAGCGTGCTCGCCTTCCTCCACCGATTCTGCTGCTGGCTCCTCCACCGCTGCGGGCGGCGGCAAGACTTCCGACGCCAAGGTGGAGTTGACCTCCGCACAGGGCATGCTTTTCGACGCCGTCCAGCCCAACACCAAGGACGAGGTCGTCATCCCTGCCGGCTACGAGCAGTCCGTGCTCATCGCATGGGGCGACCCAGTCATCGAGGGTGCTCCAAAGTTCGACGTCAACAAGCAGACCGCAGCCGATGCCGAGAAGCAGTTCGGCTTCAACAACGACTTCGCGGGCCTCATCGAGCACCCTTCCGACGACTCCCGCATGGTCTACATGTGCTCCCACGAGTACACCACCGAGCCGATGATGTTCCCGAACTACGACGCGGACAACCCTACCGAGGAGCAGGTCAAGATCGGCTGGGCTGGCCACGGCCACACCATTCTGGAGGTCTCCAAGGTCGAGGGCACCGGCGAGCTCAAACGCGAGTTCGGCCCACTCAACCGCCGCATCACCGCCACGACCCCGTTTAAGCTCGTCGGCCCGGCGAAGGGCAGCAGCCTGGTCAAGACCAAGGCCGATCCCAAGGGCGAGACCGTCCTGGGCACCCTGAACAACTGCTCCGGTGGCGTGACCCCGTGGAACACCATGCTCTCCGGCGAGGAGAACTTTGACCAGTACTTCGCTGCTGGCGACATCAAAGATGAGAAAGCCAAGAAGTCCCTCGAGCGCTTCGGCATCAAAGACAAAGAGACCGACCGCAAGTGGGAGCGCTTCGACGACCGCTTCGACTGCTCCAAGGAGCCGAACGAGCCGAACCGCTTCGGCTGGGTCGTTGAGATCAACCCGCTGGACCCGAAATCCACGCCGATCAAGCACACCGCCCTCGGCCGCTTCAAGCACGAGGCCGGCAACATTCACATCGCTGAGGACGGCACCGTCGTGTGCTACTCCGGCGACGACTCCCGCTTCGAGTACATCTACAAGTTCATCTCCACCAAGAAGTTTGAGGAGGGCAACCTCGAGCACAACCTTTCCATACTGGACCACGGCACCCTGTACGTGGCGGTCCTCGAGGGCAACTCGCCTGCCGAGGAAATCGACGGCTCCGGCGTCCTGCCGGAGGACGGCAAGTTCGACGGTAAGGGCAAGTGGGTCAAGCTGCTGACTTCCGACACCGAGAACAACAAGTTTACCTCCCACGTTGACGGCTTCAGCGCCGAAGAGGTCGCCGTATTTACCCGCGAGGCTGCCGACAAGGTGGGCGCCACCAAGATGGACCGCCCCGAGGATGTCCAGGTCCACCCGGATAGCCACAAGGTCTACGTTGCCCTGACTAACAACTCCTACCGCGGGGCCACCGGCGAGAACGCCAAGAAGAACAAGGAAGATGCCAAGGAATGGGCTCCCGTGAAGGAGAACAAGAACGGCATGGTCATGGAAATCGAGGACGACCACGCGGGCGAGGAATTCACCTGGAACCTCTTCCTGGTCTGCGGCGATCCGAAGGTGGCTAACACCTACTTCGGCGGCTTCGACAAGTCCAAGGTTTCCCCAATCTCCTGCCCGGATAACCTGGCCTTCGACAACCACGGCAACCTGTGGATTTCCACCGACGGCAACGCGCTGGACTCCAACGACGGCCTCTACGCCGTGACCACCGAGGGCGAGACCCGCGGCGAACTCAAGTGCTTCCTCACCGTGCCGGCTGGCGCGGAGACCTGCGGCCCCATCGTGGACGACGACCGAGTGATGGTCAACGTCCAGCACCCAGGCGAAGCTGACGACGCCACCTTCGAGGCCGCCACCTCGCACTGGCCTGACGGTGGCAAGTCCACCCCACGCCCGGCAGTGGTTGTGGTGTGGAAGAAGGACGGCAAAATCGGCGTTAACTAGGAGCTGCTAGCCCGGCTTCGCACCGCGTCCTCACCACTTGCGCAGCGTCCTCACCATTTGGACACCGCGAACCTAAATGGTGAGGACACAATGGTGAGGTCACCCAACAATAATCACACTGGCCAACACAGGTCTCAGTGGTTACGGGGTGACCTCACCATTTGCATTTGTGGCGCGCACTACCTCGCCGCTACTCCACCACTTTCCATTTACCCAGGCCTGGTTACCAAGACCTCAAGGTCGCGGCCCGACCGCGAATAGTAACAGCGCACCGCGAACAGGAGGTCTGGGTTTCCAGGGGTGCAATTCCAGGCCTGGGTATTTGCTTACTGAGGGCGGGCGCGCTAGTTGCGAAGCTGTGCTTCGAGCACGCCTTGCGCGAAATCAAATAGCGGGGTTTCCACACCCGCTCGGTCGCCCATGCGGCGAATGGCGCCCACCTGCGCGTCGAGTTCGTTAGGCAGGCGATCCTTGATGTCGCGCTGCATGGAAGAGGTGGCCTCCGGGGATTGCTGGCGGGCAAAGCCCATGGTTTCTTCGACCACCTTCTCTGGCAGCTCCACGCCCATGGCGCGGCCCACGGTCTCCACCTCGCGCATAAACGCCTCCAGCTGCTCGGGAATCTCTTTGCAGAGATAGCCGATCGGCTTATCCACCAGCGCGCCCAGCGTTCCTGTGGTGGTCACAAACATTGCCTTGGCCCACACATCCACCAACGGCGTGGGGTGGAACTTGCCGCGGGCGCCGGCGTCGTTGAGGGCGCTGGCAAGCGCTTGGCCCTGCGGCAGCGTACCCGGCACCATCGGCCCAAACGCCAGCGACAGCGGACCGGGATTGCGCTTGACCTTCGCCGCACCCAAGCGGGTGGCGTACACGCGGGCGACGCCGGCCAGAACATTCTCCTCGCCGAACAGATCCGCGGCAAGGTAGGGAATCTCCACGGAGTTGTGGGTCGTCACCACGGGAATCCCCGCCAATGACTCCGGGTCCGGGCCGAAAGTCGCGTTACCCGGTAGCGCCTTCGAGGCGATAATCGCCACGTCGAGCCCGCCAAGCAGATCCTTGAGTTCCGCGAAGGTCTCCGCCACCAGCAGGCCGGGGAGGATAGTTTCTTTGTCGTCGGCGTCGATAAGCGTCAGACCCGTGGTGCGCAGCGTCTGCAGCGTCTCGCCCCGGGCCACAAAGCCCACCTCATGGCCTGCCTGCGCGAGGATGCCGCCAAAATATCCACCGATGGCTCCCGCGCCAAGGAATCCAATCTTCATGGATTCCAGACTAGCTGTCTTGATTGTCCAAATTGCGGAAACCGATACCCAGCGGCAGGCCCACGCTGTCGATCAAGCGCACTCCACCCAGGGTGGCGGCGACGAAAAGGCGCGCGTCCCCCTCCGCGGGCGGCTCGCCGAGGTCGCGTCCACGCAGCTCCAGGTACTCCGGCTCCACGCCCGCGGCGCTCAGCACCTCGCTGGCGACCTCCAGCACCTTCTCGGCGCCCGCCTCCGCGGCATAAGCACCGGCGGTCAGGGCGGCGGACAGGGCGCTCGCCTGCTCGCGGGCTCCCGGCGCCACGTCGGCATTGCGCAGGCTCATCACCACGCCGTCCGCCATGCGCACGGCCGGCACGCCCTGCACGCGCACGCCAAGGTGCAGGTCCGTACACGCCTGCTGCGTGGCCACGAGGAGCTCGTAGTCCTTCTCGCCCATGACGACGTCGCTTGGCGCAAGTGCACCGATGAGCCCCACGATGCGGGTCAGTTCTGCGCTCACGTCCTCCATGCCGTGAAATTGCGGGACGACGCGTGTGCGCTCGGGCGTAGCGGGGGCATGCCAGACGACGTCCACTTCCCCCAGCACATCCACATCGGTAAGGTCGCTGAGCGCGACGACCACAACGGCGCCGCGGATGCGACGGGCGGCCTGAATGAGGGCGAGGTGGCCCGCGTGCACGCCCTTGCCCAGCGGCACGAGAACGACGCGGCGGCCGGTCTTGCGGTAGGCGCTGCCCACCATGCGGATGCGGTCGATGTCCTCGACGACGTTCATCTGGTTTCCTCCTGTAGTGCCCACATTTCTAGTTCTTCGCGGTGATAGACCTCGCCCATGCGGCGGGTGGCTTCGAGGTAGGCGCGGCGCATGCCGGGCTCCTCGAGGCTGCGGAACGCGGCGATGACCTCGGAGCTTTCGAGTGCCGTCAGTGCGTCGCCGTGGGCGGCCGTGACATCGGCCCCGTCGCCAAAGACGTCCGCGTTGGCGTCAACCGCGAGAAGAGTCAGCATTTGGGCATAGTACACGCGGGCGGCGAGGGCAGGCCTTTCTATATCGCTAAACGACGCCGCCGTGAACTGCGCCTCCCCCAAGACCAGCTCGGCGACGGTCTCCCCTAGCTCGTCGACAGTGGTCACTGCCCAGCGCTCCGCCGAGTATGGGGCGACTGCGGCCACGACGCAGCCCTTGGTCTCTAGCGGGTCAAGCACCTGCACGCCGCGGGAGAGGCAAGTGTGGAAGACGATGAGACCTTTGTGCACGTAGCCTTCGAGAAGGTCCACTGCCTGTGCAAGGCGCGCGTCCCCGACGGCGACGATGAGGGCCTGGTAGTTGCTCAGTTCGCTAAGGTCGCTGAGCGCCTCGACGGTGTGGCCCGCCGTTCGCATTTCGCCGGCGAGCAAACGGCCGGCATTAGACGTGCCGAAGACCGCTACGCGCATCCGCGGGGCGCGCATCTACTTCTTCTTTTTCATCGCCGCCATGAGCTCCGCCACGGAGACAGCGCCCTCGCGCGCCTCGTCGCTGCGGCGGCGTCCACGGGACTCGGTCTGCTCTGGGGCGCGGTGCTTATGGCTCGCTGGCTTAGGCTGCTGGCTTTCCGACGTCGCTTGCTGCCAACTGTGCTGCGGCGCGGGCGCTTCCGGCTTAGCGTGGGTGGACTGCTGGCCGTCCCAGCGGACGGTTTGGAAGGAAGCAGTATCGAATGTGGACTGCGGCGAGACCTGCGCAGACTGGCCCGCCGGGAAGTGCTGCTTCGGCGCGCTCTGAGGTGGCACCGGCTGCTGGGCGGGCGCCTTTTGTTCATTTCGCTGCTGGACTCGCTGCGCGATGATGTCGTCAAGCGGATTGTGCTGCGGCGTGCGCGGCGCGGATGGCTGCGAGCCAAGGCGACCAGCGACGGCGTCGGCAGTAGGTGCTCCCTTGGAAGCCTGGGTGAAGTTGACCTCCGGCTCGCGGGTCTTTTCCTCCAGCTCCATGATGCGGCGGGCCTCTGCGTGCAGCGCGGCCGGCTCATACGTGAACTCGCGGCCCGACAGCTCCTCGATCTGGGCGCGAATGGAGGCCAGCTCGCGGCGGATCTCCTCCATGATGTCGGAGTCCTGCTGCACCGGCGCAGGCTGACGTGAGCGCTCCGCCTCCAGCAACGCCGCAGACTCGGCTGCCTCGCGGCGGTAACGAACCACCAAGAAGAAGCCCAAGACCGCGGCCCACAACGCCGCGATAAGCGCCAGCTTCAATGCGCTCGCAGAACCCGAAATCAGCATGACCATGCTAGCGATGACGGCCAGAATCACTAGGACAATGAGTCCGATAGAACCAGCATCTGCCTTCTTCGGCGCGGAATTTATAGCATTAGGGTTCGGAGCAGTCATGCCCACTAATCTACATTCCGTAGCTGAAAAAGACTTACTAAGTATTCCCCAGCGCGTCGGGCGGGACCTCACAATGGCGTTCCAAAACCACTCCTGCCACGGACAACGCCACGCCGCCCAGCGCCGAGGTGAGAACCCCAGCCAAGTCACTCGACGCGGCCACCAGTTCGCCCGCGCGCGGGAGCACATAAACCAGCATGCCCGCATAAGCACCGCCGACGATGGCACCCGTCCACGCCGAGGCCTTACCCACCAGCAGGAACTGCGCGATGGTCAGCGGGTTGAGCTGCGATTTGTCCAGTCCAATCCCATGCTCGTCTTCCTTGGCGCTTCGCACTTTCCACGTCAGGAACGCGCACACCAACGCCATAGCCCACAACGAAATAGACACCGTGGCCGGAATGGCCAACATGGAACCGTAAAAGCGGGTGGTCAGGATAGCTGCCGCTGCGGCAACAAACAGACCAGTGCCCACGAGCCAGCCAATCGACGTCCGCTTCATAGCGGTTTCACCTGCTCCACCTCATGCGGGTCGAGCCCTGCGATGAGATCAGCCACGGCAGTATCGCCCAAGCGGGCCTTAGGGTCCGCGGCCAACCACGGCACCAGAACGAAAGCGCGCTCGTGGGCAAAAGGATGCGGGAGGGTCAGTTCCGGGTCTTCGGAAGTAATGCCGTCTACCTGCACGATATCAACGTCGAGCGTGCGCGGACCCCAGTGCCGCACGCGCACGCGCTCCGCAGCCTGTTCCAGGCCCTGCCCGCGGCGCAGCAACTCCATAGGTGTGGAATCCACCTCCACGATGAGCACTGCATTGAGAAACTCGTCTTGGTCCTCCACTCCCCACGGCGGTGTGGAGTACACGGGCGAGGCCGCGACGGTCTCTTCCGCGAACTCGTCAAAGACCGTCTGCAACAGTGCGCGGCGGTCATCCATGTTGGAGCCAATCGATAATACCGCGCGCATCAGCCCATCTTCTTTCGGGAACGCCGTGCCACAACAGCCACGTCAGCGAAGGTGCGCGGAATCGGCGCCTTCGGTTTATGGATGGTCACCTCTACCGCGTGCAGCAGGTCGAATCGCTGCATGATGGTCTCCGCTACCTCGTTGGCCACGGTCTCGATGAGGTCCCGGGACGGGCCCTCCACGATGGTGGCCGCGACGTCGGCAAGCTCTGCGTAATTAACCGTGCCCGCCAAGTCATCGGTGGTGGGGAATTCCGTCCAACAGGTCACGTCCACGATGAAGGGCTGGCCCTCACGCTTTTCCTCCGGGAAGACCCCGTGGTAGCCAAAGCATTCGAGGCCGGTGAGTTCAATGCGATCTGCCATCAGTTGCCCTTTCCATTGGTGTAACTGCCCGTGGCGTTTAGCCCGCCAGAATACTCCAGACCGGCGTTCCAGGCGGCGGCCACGTCCACGGCGTCGCGGGAGACGCCGACCTCGTGAACGCGCACGCCCCACGCGCCCATCTGCGCAGAGATTGCGGTCACCGCAGCAGTGGCCGGGTCCGCGAGAAGCGGCGAGGACTCCACGCCGCGGTCCTCGCGGATAGCAGCAAGGAAGCGCTTGCGCGACGCCCCCACCAGGATGGGGAACTCGCCCTCGAGGAAGCTCGGGAGTGCCTTGAGCAGCGCCCAGTTGTCCTGCGGGGTCTTGGCAAAGCCCAGGCCCGGGTCGAGGACGATGTTGTCTGCGGAAACTCCTGCTTTAAGGGCGGCGCTGGAAAGCTGCGCCAGGCGTTCGTGCACGTCGCGCACCACGTCACCGCCGTGGTCGGCGCTACCAGCCGCGGAACCGAACTGCACGGTGCGCCAATGCATCAGGCACACGGGCAGCCCGGAATCGGCCATCGCGGCGTACATCTCTTTATCCGCGAGGCCGCCAGAGACATCATTGATGAGGTCTACGCCGGCCTCGGCCGCGGCACTGGCCACGGAAGCGCGCATGGTGTCGACGGAGGTCTTGATTCCCTCTTCGTGGAGCGCACGGATCACCGGAACCACGCGCTGCTTCTCGACTTCCGCCTCCACACGTACCGCTCCCGGCCTGGTGGATTCGCCGCCGACGTCGATCATGTCAGCGCCCGCGGCGACCAGCTCGCGAGCATGCGCGAGCGCGGCATCGACGTCGATCCAGCGCCCACCGTCGGAAAAAGAATCTTCGGTGACGTTCACGATTCCCATGACCAAGGTGCGGCCGGGGACGGACAAGTCACTAACTGCCATTGCTAGCTCCTAATGAGGCTCATAACCTCGGCGCGGGATGCGGCATTGCTCTTGAAACCGCCGCGCACAGCCGAGGTTGTGGTGGTAGCGCCTGGCTTGCGGATGCCGCGCATCGCCATGCACAGGTGCTCGCATTCGATGACCACGATCACGGATTGGGCATGGAGGACGTCGACAAGCGCATTAGCGATTTGGGAGGTCAGGCGCTCCTGGACCTGCGGGCGCTTGGCGTACAAGTCCGCCAGGCGAGCCAACTTGGACAGGCCGGTGACCTGACCGTCGGGGCCGGGGATGTAGCCGATGTGTGCCACGCCGTAGAAAGGCACGAGGTGGTGCTCGCAGGTGGAGTAAATCGGGATATCACGCACGAGGACCAGCTCCTGGTGCTCTTCCGCGAAGGTCTTGTGGAGGACCTCGGTGGGGTCGGCGTGCAGCCCGGCGAAGACTTCCTTGTAGGCGCGGGCGACGCGGGCCGGGGTCTCTTGGAGGCCTTCGCGGTCGGGGTCCTCGCCCACCGCAATGAGCAGTTCCCGCACGGCCGCTTCGGCGCGGGCTTGGTCGAATTCTCCCTTAGCTGGGATGTTATCGCTCATTGTCGTCCTTCTTAGTGCCGTTGTAGGGGTTATTCGCGCGCTGTTCCTCGCCGTAGCTGGACCACTGATCGCTTGGTTCCTGCGGCTTGGAGTGGCGGCCACCGACGCGTGGGATCTCGGAGGTGGGGCGATCGCTCGGCGCGGCCTCTTCCGGCGCGAAAAAGGTGTTTTTACCCTCCACCTTGTCGCCGGCGTGCTGGCCAAAGCTGAAGCCAATCTCACCCTCGGCCTGGCTTCCACCGGCAAGGCGGCGCTCGCGGGCCGCGCGGGAAGCCTCCACCAGCGTCATGCGCTTCGGAAGCTCCTCCCCGCGTTCTTTGGCCAACTCGGCCGGGGTCTTAACCGGCTCGCGGCCAGCCTGGCGCGGGAAGCGATCATCTTCGTTCGGGAAGACGTCGAAAGCCGCGCGCGGCTCGATGCCTTCGAAGATGCCCTCCAGGTCCGGACGACGCAGGGTCTCCTTGTCCAGCAGCATTGCCGCGAGCTTATCCAGGTAGTCACGGTTTTCCGCCAGGATGTCATAGGCCTGCTGATGCGCACGGTCGAGCAGGTAGCGCATCTGCTCGTCGATGCGTGCGGCCACATCGTCGGAGTACTCAATGGAGCCGCCACCCATGCCGTAGCCGAATGGGTCGCCCTGCTCCTTGCCGTACTTTACGGTGCCCAGGTCCGGCGAGAAGCCGTACTCGGTGAGCATGGAGCGTGCAATCTTGGTGGCGTTCTCAATATCGGAAGAAGCACCCGTGGTCGGCGCACCGAATACGAGTTCCTCAGCGGCACGTCCGCCCATGGCGAAGACCAAGCGGGAGAAGAGCTCGTCGCGGGTGTACATGCCCTTGTCGTCTTCCTGCGAGGTCATCGCGTGGCCACCGGTGCGGCCACGGGCCAAGATGGTGACCTTGTAAACGCGCTCAATGTCCTTGAGCGCCCAAGCGGCCAAGGTATGGCCGCCCTCGTGGTAGGCCGTGACCTTCTTCTCGTGCTCGGAGATGATCTTGCCCTGGCGGCGCGGGCCGCCCACCACGCGGTCGGTAGCCTCTTCGAGGGCGTCATAAGTAATGACGTTGCCGCCGATACGCGCGGTCAACAGTGCTGCCTCGTTAAGAACGTTAGCCAAGTCAGCGCCGGACATACCAGCAGTGCGCTTGGCCAGCTGCGCCACATCGACTTCCTTGGCCAAAGGCTTGTCCTTAGCGTGGACGCGCAGAATCTCCTCGCGGCCAGCCAGGTCTGGGTTAGTGACCGGAATCTGGCGGTCGAAGCGGCCCGGGCGCAGCAACGCCGGGTCCAGAATGTCCGGACGGTTGGTCGCGGCAATGAGGATGACACCCTCACGGTCGCCGAAGCCGTCCATCTCCACGAGCAGCTGGTTCAGGGTCTGCTCGCGCTCATCGTGCCCACCGCCGGTGCCGGAGCCGCGCTGGCGACCCACGGCGTCGATCTCATCGACGAAGATGATGCAGGGGCTGTTTTCCTTCGCCTGCTTGAACAGATCGCGCACGCGGGAGGCGCCCACGCCAACGAACATCTCCACGAAGTCGGAACCCGAGATGGAGAAGAAAGGAACGCCCGCCTCACCCGCGACGGCGCGCGCCAGCAGCGTCTTACCGGTTCCCGGAGGGCCATAAAGCAGCACGCCGCGCGGAATCTTCGCACCGAGTGCATGGTAGCGCTCTGGGTCATCCAAGAAGTCCTTGATTTCCTGCAGCTCGTCAACTGCCTCGTCCGCGCCAGCGACGTCCGCAAACGTGTTGGTGGGCATGTCCTTGGTCAGTTGCTTGGCCTTGTTACCTCCGATGCCGAACATGCCGCCGCCGTTTTGCTGCATGCGGGACATAAACCAGAAGAGGAACGCGAACAAGATGATCATCGGCAGCAAGAAGCTGACCATGGAGCCCAAGAAGGATTCCTGGGTGACCTTGGTCTGGTACTTCTCCGCCCCGGAGTCCTTTACCGAGTTGAAAATCTGCTCGGAGGCACGTGCCGGATACTTGGCGATGACCTCTTCAACGCCCTCGCGTTCCTCCACCGTGACCGGTTTCTTGAGCTTGAGGCGTACCTGTTGTTCGCGGTCGTCGATTTGCGCCTCAGCGACGTTCTTATCGCTGAGCTGCTTCATCGCCACAGAAGTATCCACCCGCATGTAGCTGCGGGAGTCATTAGTGAAGAAGGTAAATGCATACAGCGCAACCAAAACGAGCGCTGCGATTCCGCCGTAGCGGAGGACATTCTTGTTTTTCATCAGTACCTATTTGTTGGTGTACACGTCAGGGTGCAAAGTGCCGACGTAGGGCAGGTCGCGGTAACGCTCCGCGTAATCGAGGCCGTAACCGATGACGAACTCGTTAGGGATATCGAATCCGACGTCGAGCAGATCGATCTCTGCGCGGATAACTTCAGGCTTACGCAGCAAGGTGACAACCTCGAGGGAACGCGGGTTGCGGCCCTTCAGGTTGCGGATGAGCCACGACAAGGTCAGACCGGAGTCGATGATGTCCTCAACGATGAGAACGTCGCAATCCTCGATGTCGCGGTCCAAGTCCTTGAGAATGCGGACCACGCCGGAGGAGGATGTGGCATTGCCGTAGGAGGACACAGCCATGAATTCCAACTGGGACGGAATCGACAGCTTGCGGGCAAAGTCCGTCATGAAGAAGACGGCTCCCTTGAGCACGCAAACGAGAATCAGCTCATCCTCTGCGTCCTTATATTTAGCGGAAACGCTGTCCGCCATCTCTTGAATCCTGGCTTGCAGTTCATCCTCGCCGATGAGGATTGCTTCGACGTCTTCGCCGTAGGGGTTTGCTGGGACGTTGAAATCTTTCTTGTCGTGCACGCGTGCGCTCCTTTAGTGACCGGACAATAGTGCCAGTTTGCCACCAACGCGTGACACTTCCAACCTTTGCCCCATAGTTTTGATTGTTTGCGGGTAACTCACAGCTACTCCCCCTTGCCCGTGCCAGTCCACGCACAGCTTGTCGACTCCGCGCACAGCCTCCCGCGTCACCTCCACGCCCTGCGCGTTCAGCCACGCGGCGATGGTGCGACGGCGCACCGGCTCAGCAAGGGCAGCGAGCTCGACTGCATCCATTTCGGGCGTAGCGATATCCATACTGACGCTGAGGAACTCGTCGTCGCGGGCGGCGTCGGCAGCCGCCTGCGCGAGTGCTGGCACCACGTCCCCACCGACCAGATCCGTGAGCCGCGGAATGATGTCGTGGCGCAGAGCCACCCGGCGGAAGTTGGTGTCGGAATTCTGCGGGTCGTGCCAGGGCTCAAGCCCCAGTTCCTCGCAGGCGCCGAGGGTCTGCGCGCGGCGCACGGTGAGCAGCGGGCGTACCACCTGCACGCCCTCAATCTCGGCCGTGGGCAGCATGCCGGCGACCTTGCCGCGCAGCGCGCCCAGCAACAGGGTTTCTGCTTGGTCGTCGGCGGTGTGTGCCACGGCAACGGGGGCGTCGGTAGCAGCCGCGAACGCGCGGTAGCGAGCCACTCGCGCGGCGGCCTCCATGGAGCCTTGCTTCGCGACGTCCACCTTCAGCACCCGCGCACGCGCCCCCAAGGTCTCAGCCTGCGCCGCGGCCTTCGCCGCCTGCTCGGCCGATCCGTCCTGCAGACCATGGTCGATGCACAACGCCTCGACGTCGAAGCCCTCGGCTACCAGCGCGGCAGTCAGCGCCAGCGAGTCGGCGCCTCCCGAAAGTCCCACAGCGATTTCCCGGCACGCGGCGAAGTCAGCGACCGCGCGGCGGCAGGCCAGAAAGTTTGGCGAGACCCGCGGCCAAAATGGCGTGCCCGTGAACTTAGAAGTCATGGAGCGCGCTAGCCAGGGCGTCTTGCGCCTTGCGGGCGGCAAGGATGTCTCCGTCGTTGACCAGGAAAGCGAAGGCGTACACGCGGCCGGAGTTGCCCTGCGCAGTGCCGGCCAAGGCGGAGACGCCAGTCAGCGTGCCGGTCTTGGCGCGCACGAAGCCGCGTGCTCCGGAATCGCCATAGCGGGTATACAGCGTTCCGTCGCCACCAGCCAGCGGCAGGTAGCCCAGCAATGGGCGCAGCTCGTCGGTCTCTGTGGCCATGTTCATGATTTGCGTGAGCACCGCGGCCGAAATGCGGTTTTCGGTGGACAGGCCAGAGTTGTCCTTGATCGTCACTCCCGTGACGTCAATCTTGTTAACCTTCAGCACCTCGAGGGTGACCTCGGCAGCACCGGCGAAGCTCGGCTCCTTGCCGCGCGCAATCGCCAGCTCGCGTCCGATGGCCTCAGCCATGACGTTGTCCGAATCCTTCGCGGCGTCCTGCGCGCGCTCAGACAGCGGCGCGGACTGCACCTCGCCCAACACCACGCCGGCCTGCGGCGCAGTGCCCTGGCTGACCTTGTCGGTCCCCAGGCGCTTGGCTAGCGCCTTCGCTAGGTCCTGGGCAGGGGTGTGGCTGCGCGGGACGTCGCCAGTGGTCTCGCCCAGACGACCGCCGTAGAGCATGATGGGCTCCATCGGTGCGACGAATCCCTCATCGACATTCTCCGGGTCCCAGCCCGGTGCCTGCGGGGCGCCCGCCCAGGCGCTGGTGTCGAGAATGACCTCGTCAGCCTTACCCACCTGCGAGGCCAAATCGTCGAGCTGTTCGGAGGTCATCCAGACGTCGCCAGCCGCGCGCAGCACCACGGTGCCTTCCTTCTCCCCCTGCATGACCTGGGTGATTATCCGCTCGTCCTCGTCGAGCGCCAATGTCGCGGCAGCCAGCGTGAGGACCTTCGTGGAGGAAGCGGGCGTCAAGGGGCGCGCGGCATCGCGGTCCCACACGACCTCGCCAGTGGTGGTGTCGATGACCTGCCCGCCAAAGGTGGCCAAGGCCGGGTCCTTGCCCAACTCATTGAGCCTGCCCTTCAACGCCATCAAATCCACCTCGCCTGGCTCCGCGACCTGCAAAGGAGTCACCGGCGCCTCCTGCGAGTAGGGCGTGCCGTGGTCCAGATCGTTGTAGGTGCGCTGGATGTTTACGCCTAGGACAGCCGTGCCTGCAATGGCAGCGGCCATCACCACGGCCGTGCCTGTCCACCACATGTGCTTCGCTTTCATCGCCTTTCACCCTAGCGCGATTGCGCGGCACGGTAGACTATTGGGAGCAATTGACAGACAACTTCCCAATGGAGGAATTCGCAGTGAGCTTGCAAGTTACCATCGAGATCCCAAAGGGCTCCCGCAACAAGTACGAGGTTGACCACGAGACCGGCAAGGTCTTCCTTGACCGTTACCTGTTCACCCCGATGGCCTACCCGGCTGACTACGGTTTCATCGACCACACCCTCGGTGAGGACGGCGACCCGCTCGATGCACTGGTCATCCTGCCGGAGCCAGTTTTCCCGGGCGTTGTTGTTGAGGCTCGCGTCCTCGGCGTCTTCAAGATGACCGACGAGGCCGGCGGCGACGACAAGCTGCTTTGCGTCATCGATGATCCGCGCTGGGAGCGCTACCAGGACATCAACGATGTTGAGGACTCCATCAAGGACGAGATCGAGCACTTCTTCGTCCACTACAAGGACCTGGAGCCGAACAAGGAAGTTACCGGCTCTGGCTGGGGCGACAAGGCTGAGGCGGAGAAGATCCTCGAAGAGGCTATCGCTCGCCACAAGTAATTCACGTTTCTAGGGACGTTTCGATCAAATAGGGCTCAAAATCCGGGGGTTTGAGAGGCCTTAGTTGATCGAAACGTCCTTTTTCTTTGTCACCGCGACAACTCCTCGTTCGTGACGTACGATTCGATCAAATAGGGGGCCGAAAGCAGCGGTTTCTGGGGGCTTATTTGTTAGAAACGTACTCGTCGGGGGCACATGGAAGTTTTCGAGGGACGCGCGGGCACTCGCCGCGCCGCTAAGGGGCAGGCAATCAAGATTTGCCGCGGTCTGTATTTATCTGCGGTGCCAACGCCGCGCGAGCTCGCTGGAATCGTCTCGCGGCGCTGGCCGGACTCAGCTTTAGACGGCTATTCCGCCGCTCAGCAGTATCTTGGCCAAGAACTGACTTTTCCGCTTCACTTCCTGCGTGCAGGAACGATGGCATCAAGCACGTATTTCCGCAGCCGGCGGGCGCGGCCCAAGGCGCTGGGAAGCATGAATGGGGTGAACGTGTGTAGTCCACTCCAATGCGTTGAGGCCATGGCGCAGGAGGATGGCGTGGCCTTCATCGAGGCCTTCTTCGCTGGGCCGCACGGGCGCTCGCGCATCGAGACCGAGCAGCTGGACTTTCGCCGCCTGCCCAAGCACACGCGTGAGGTGCTGGAGAAGGCCATCGTCGGGGCGGATAGCAAGCCGGAACGCGACCTCACCCGGGGCCTCGAGCCCCACGTTAAGGTCCGCAACAACGCGCGGATTGGACCCTACCGTTGGGACTTGGTGCTAGAGGAACACAAGGTTGCCATCGAGGTGGACGGCTATGCGTATCACAAAGGCGAGAACCGGCAGCGCTTCGAGATCGACCGCCAGAAGCTTAACGACGCCATCCAGCGCGGCTACCTGCCCCTCCACTTCACCGCCGCCACAATTGAGCACCACCTTGACGTCGCTGTGCACCAGGTCCTCGCGGTCATCAAAGGGCGGGGCGAGTTCGTTCCTCCGCCGTGGAAGTGGCATCACTACTGGCGGTGGGAAGGCGAGCGTTGCGGCTAGACCGCCGCAACATGCTTAGGAGCCACAGCGGGAAGCGAGCCAGCCGTCGAGCTCCGATTCCGGGGCATCGGGGGCGATGGGGTCCTCGGCGAATTCCTCGCCCGTGCGCGCTTTGTCCTTGGCCGTGGTGAGCATGAGCGAGCGGCCGTCCGGGTAATCCAGAACCACGTTCGCGGAGGCGTAGCCGGCGGTCGGCTCGCCGAAGGTGCGCACGTTGTCCAGCCCGCGGAAGGCCAGGAGGGTGGCTTCGGCGGAGGAGGCGGTTTCGTCGTCGGTAAGCACGGCGACGGGAACCTCAAGTTTGCCGCCCGACGTGGTGGTGGGCGTGCCGCCGCCGGTGACGGAATTGCCGTCGATGACCACGTCAGATGTGCCCATGCGGCTGACGAAGGAGAGCGCGGTGGCATCCGGCAGCAGGGGGCTTAAGCCCGCGTACATCGGGCCCATGTCGCCACCGCCGTTGCCCCGCAGATCCACCACGGCAGCGCAGGCCTCCGGGTGCGCGGTCAGACCTTGAGCGAGTGTGTCGGCATAAACCTGGCCATCATCGTGGCGGCCGATAGACGGGACGGTGGCGCGCAGGATGCCGTCCTCGAAGGAAACCGAGGGCTCGGCGTTGTCGATGGCCTTTTCCTTCTCGGTGTTAAAGACCTTGGAGTGCTTGCCGCCGGCGGCATCGATGGCGGCATCGAGGAGCTCGGCGTTCGTGGGGTCCTTTTTGAAAGCCTCGCGGGCGCGCTGGAATTCTTTGCTCTCGCCATAGATTCCGGAGATCGCTGCGGTGTCCACCATCGCGGTGTTGATGCGCTTCTCGCTGGCGTTGAAGAGGAAGTAGGGCTTGCCCAACAACGCCCCGCCATAGGAGGGGCCGAAGAAATACACGGCCGCGGCCACAGCAACAAGTGCAACAAGAAAGAGTCCACCGAAAATTTTCAGTATAGTTTTCATTCTTTCCTCCCTCCCGTGCGCAGCACGTAGCCGCGCAACGGTTCGACAAGGACAACGGCGAGGAGTGTGACGAGCCAGCCCACTGCGAGGAAGCTGAAGGCCATGAGCAGACGCGCGACGACGTCGACGTCGCTTGAATCGACGCTGGAGAAGAACATCAGCGAGGCGATGCCGCCACCGAAGAGGAAGCCGAAGAAACTCAAGCCCACCACCGGCCCCATGATCGTCAGGGCGCCGGAGCGGAACTGGAAGCCGCGCGGCACGCCCATGAGATCCAGGGAGCGGATGAGCTCCTTGTCCTCAAAAATGCCGGAGACCTGTCCCAGGATGATGGACATGGTGGTCAGCGTGAATCCGAAAATGAGGGTTAATAGAACACCAGTGGAGATGTCCTTGAACACCACGTTCATCCCCGGGTCTTCCTTCAAAACTAGGGCCAAAGCGTCTGCGCCTAGGGGCGCGGCAACGAGGAATCCCGCCAAGTAACCGAAGAAGCCGATGGCAGCACTCCGCCGCCACGCGGGGCGCGCATTACCCGCCACGCGCTGGCAGGCCACGAAGTGCGCGGTACCCGGGAAGAGGGACAAGATGTGCGCGCCGAGCTGAAGGATGAAGGGAGCGATGAGGTTGATGCTCATCAGCATGCCGAACATAACCACGATGACCATAGCAGTGGGTGGGCCCGCCTTGCCGGAGAGGAAAGCCCCGCCGACCGCCACGATGACAAGAAAGACGATGGCGCGCCACCAGCGGTAAGCTGCGGGCATCTGGCGCTTAGCCACGCCCAGCGGGCTTACCCGCACCCGGCGCATGCCGACGAGTGCTGCGCCGATGGCCAGCAGAAAAAGCACACCGGTCACGGCCAGATAACCCCACCAGGGCAGCAGAATCTCAGGCAAAGAAATGGAGTGCATCTGGAAGTCCAGCTGGGTGAAGACCGGCGCGATGAGCAAGCTGATCAGCCCGCCGAGCACGATGCCGATCACCGCCTGGAGGCCCGTCTCCACGATGGCCATGCGCTCCACCTGGCGGGAGCTCAATCCCAACAGACGCAGGGTGGCCAGGCGCTGCTCTCGGCCTGAAGCACCGAGGACGGCTGCCTGCGCGGTCAGGTTAAACAGCGCGGGGAGGATGAACGCGCAGGCCAACAGGGCCAAGGCAAACCACGGGTAAAGGAAGGCCTCCATCTCGTTGCCGAAGGCCTCCTTGAGAGCCGGGGCGGCGTCCTCGACGTGCTGGGCGCGTTGCCAGAACATCCACGTGCCACCCGCAACCAGGAAGGCGATGGCGGAACCAATGGTCAGGCTCACAATGGCCAGTAAGGAAACAATTCCTGTTCCGGAGCGCGCACGAATGGATTCGCGTTGCAGGTCAAAGACCAAAGTCGCGGTGTTCATCGAATCACCTCGAGGCGGCGGTCATCGTGGATGATGCCATCGCGAATCTCTACGCGGCGGTCCATCCAATCCGCGACCTTTGGGTCGTGGGTGACCATGACCATGCTGGCTCCAGATTGGCGCACCACGGTGGTCAGCAGCTGCATGACCTCGTGCCCGGTGGACTGGTCGAGGGCGCCGGTCGGTTCATCCGCGAACACGATGGCCGGGTTTGCCGCCAGCGCACGCGCGATGGCCACGCGCTGGGCTTGGCCGCCGGAGACTTCGGCGGGGCGTCGTTCAGCGAGCTCACCCAACCCAAGCTGGTCCAGCAGGCGCATCGCCTTCTTACGCGCCACCGAGCGCCGCACGCCGCACAGCAAGGCCGGCAGCGCCACGTTGTCCATGTTGCTCAGTTCTGGCAGCAGCTGCCCGTCTTGGAAGACAAAGCCAAAGTTTTCAAGGCGCAGCCGCGAACGGCCGGAATCGCCTAGCGCGGAAAGCTGCGTATCGCCGAAGGAAACCGTGCCGTCGCTCGGGCGCAGAACGCCAGACATGCAGTGCAACAAGGTGGACTTGCCGGAACCGGAAGGGCCCATGACGGCGACGAGTTCGCCGGGTTGAATGTCAAGAGAGATTCCAGCGAGCACGGGCGCCCCGCCGTAATCCTTGGTGATGTCATGCAATGAGAGTGTCTGTGTCATAGTCCTCATTTCACCTTTTCCGGCACCTGCAGGCCATGGCCTAGGCACTGCTTTTTCAGGTAGTGCTGGCACTACCCTCGCTAGGTACCACCCTAGCTAAGCTGGAAATCGTGTTTCGGAATCACAAAGCTAAGTCCCAGCCCAGCAATGAGCAGCGCCAGGCTGCGATCATCGCTGAGCTGACCGCTTCCCGGCGCGCCATCGCCGATGCTTACGAGGTTGAGCGCGCCCGCATCGAACGCGATTTACACGATGGCGCGCAGCAATACTTGGTGGCCGCCAGCATCAAGTTGGGCGAGGCCGAGTTAGACACTGAGGGCCCGGTCCTGGCGCTGATTCGGGAGGCCAAGCGCGATCTGGATGCCGGCCTTAACAGCTTGCGCGCTACCGTCCATGGCATTCACCCCCAGGTGCTGCAGGACCACGGCTTGGTCGCCGCGCTTTCCGACGTCGCTTCTTCCTACGGCTCTCACATCTCCATCTTCGCCCCGCACCCACTGCCGCACCTATCCCCCAGCGTGCTCGCCGCGGGATATTTCTTCGGCACCGAAGCACTGACCAACGCCGCAAAGCACGCACCCGGCGCACCGGTGAGCGTGCTTATTACTTCGGACGCCTCGCTGCATATCTCCGTCGTGGACGAGGGCCCCGGTGGGGCACGGGTAATACCAGGTCACGGACTAGCGGGAATGGCAGAAAGGCTAGCGGCATTCGGCGGCAGGATGCAGGTCCACTCGCCAGAAGGCGGGCCGACGAAGATCAATTGCGAAATTCCCCTGCTGCTTGAACGCGGCAGCAGCGGGCTGGCGGAGTAGGTGGCAGGCATGAGCGGGCTAAAGATTGTCGTCGCGGATGATTCCGCGCTGTTGCGAGAAGGCGTGGCCGGACTTTTGGAGCGGCGCGGCCACCACGTGGTGGGCCAGGCGGCGGATACGCCGGAATTAACCGCTCTGGTGGACGCGCTAGATGAGCTTCCCGACATCGTCATCACGGATGTGCGCATGCCGCCCGGGATGTCCGATGACGGGCTAAAGGCGGGCGTGGCCTTGCGGCGCCGCTACCCAGAGCTGGCGGTGATGGTGCTTTCCCAGTACGTGGCGCCGGCGTATGCGGTGGAGCTTTTTGAAAACACCACCGCGGGCACGGGCTACCTGCTCAAAGATCGCGTCTCTGAGGTGGCGGACTTCCTGTCCAGCCTGGATGTGGTTGCGCAGGGCGGCACCGTCATCGACCCCACCGTGGCGCGCGCATTGATGCAGTCAGGCCGCAGCGGCTTGGGCGAGCTCAGCCCCCGCGAGCGCGAGGTCCTGGAGCTGATGTCGCGTGGGCAATCTAATAAGGAGATTGCCGCCGAGCTCGTGCTTTCGGCGGCCGCCGTGGCCAAGCACGTGTCCAACATCTTTTTGAAGCTGCGTTTGGATCCCAGCGAGGACAACCGCCGCGTGAAGGCCATTCTGGAGTATCTCTCCGCAAACCGCTAGCTCTCCCTTCAAGGCACATTTTGCCAACTAAGCCCTCGAAAACTGCAGTTTCAAGGGCACTATTTGGCAAATTGTGCATGGGAGTCCCCCATCTCGCCGCACCGGTAGGCTGGGGCCTATGGAAAACGTTGAACCAAACCAGGTACCAGAAGGCGCACAGCTCATCGACGTCCGCGAGCAGCACGAGTGGGAGGTAGAGCACGCGAAAGGCGCGACTCATATTCCGATGAGTGAAATCGTGGGTCGCCTCGACGAAATCGATCTGGACCGCGACATCTATTTGATCTGCCACGCCGGCGGCCGCAGCGTCCAAGTGGGCCAGTACCTCGAGCAGGCTCGCGGCTGGGACGTCATCAACGTGCTCGGCGGCACCGACGCCTGGATTGCGCAGGGCATGCCCACCGTCTACGACGACAAATGAAAATAAACAATGGGGACTTACCCATAATTTAGGATTCTTACGTTGGGGCGTCTAGCCTTATCTATATGGCTACGACTATTTCAATCCCCAACGCTCTCCTCGAATCTCCCTCCTTCCAGCTCGAGCGCCTCCGCCGCCGCACCCGCGACGGCGTCGAGCAAGCGCTCAGCACCCGCCAGACCACCATCCGCGAGTACTGGGTATTGACCTGCCTCGTCGACGGCGACGTCGCCTCCCAGTCGGCCCTTTCGGAGACCCTAGCCATCGACGCCTCCGACATGGTTCGCCTCATAGACTCTCTCGAGGAGCGCAGCTGGGCCAAGCGCGAGCGCGACCCCAAGGATCGCCGCCGCCAAATCGTGGCGTCGACCAAGAAGGGCGTCAAGGCGCACAAGGAGCTTGCCGATCTCGTCGCGGCCGCCGAGGACGCTGCCCTCGACGAATCCACCTCCAAGCAGCTCAAGCACCTGCGTAAGCTCGCCACCGCCATCATCGGCCCTAACGAGGATGATGCTTAAATGGCGGAAGATGAAAAGAGTACCGGGCGCCACGCGCTGCCCGAGGACCCCTTAGACGCGCACCAGCCTGGCGCCGGAATCATTCACGTCCCCGAGCAGTACCTGCTGGGCGAGCATGCCCCACGCGAACGCACGCTCTGGGACATCATTTGCACTACTGCTGAGCTGCATCCCGACGCCGCCGCGCTTGACGACGGCGAAGTGCTCACCTATTCCGAGCTGATCACCGATGTCGAGGCGTGGGCCAGCGAGCTGCGCGCCAACGGCGTGCGCCGCGGCGACCGCATTGGCATCCGGATGACCTCCGGCAAGCGAGAACTTTACCTGGCGATTCTGGCCACCTTGGCTGCGGGCGCGGCCTACGTGCCTGTCGATGCCGACGACCCCGACGAGCGCGCCGAGATGGTCTTCGGCGAGGCCGACATCGACGGCGTGTTCAGCGACGAAGGCTTCCGCTCCCTGCGTCCGCAGCGCCCCGCAGCAAGAGGCGACGAGGCCGGCGCGCCGACCCCGGACGATACCGCCTGGATCATCTTTACCTCCGGCTCCACCGGCAAGCCCAAGGGCGTGGCCGTCACCCACCGCTCCGCGGCCGCTTTCGTGGATGCCGAGGCGGCCCTTTTCCTCGTGGATCATCCACAAGGCCCGCTGGGCCCCGATGACCGCGTCCTCGCAGGCCTCTCCGTAGCCTTTGATGCCTCCTGCGAAGAGATGTGGCTAGCCTGGGGCCACGGCGCCTGTCTGGTGCCCGCGCCACGTTCCCTGGTCCGCTCCGGCATGGACTTAGGGCCCTGGCTCATCCGCCGCGACATCACCGTCGTGTCCACCGTCCCTACTTTGGCGGGCCTGTGGCCAGCCGAGGCGCTCGACAACATTCGCCTGCTCATCGTCGGCGGCGAAGCCTGCTCCCAGGAACTGGTGGACCGTCTGGCAACCGATGACCGTGAGATGTGGAATACCTACGGCCCAACCGAGGCCACCGTCGTGGCCTGCGCGCAGCGCATGCTGCCAGGCCGCCCCGTGTCCATCGGTTTGCCTTTGAACGGCTGGGACTTGGTGGTCGTCGACAAGCAAGGCTTCCCCGTGGGCCTCGGCGAGGTCGGCGAACTCGTCATCGGTGGCGTGGGACTCGCCCGCTACCTGGACCCAGCCAAGGACGCGGAAAAGTACGCGCCGCTGGAGTCGATGGCGTGGCAGCGTGCCTACCGCACGGGCGACCACGTGCGCTTGGAGGAAGACGGTCTTTACTTCGTGGGCCGCGTGGACGACCAAGTCAAGATTGGCGGCCGCCGCATCGAGCTCGGTGAGGTCGAGGCCAACGTCGCCGCGTTGCCCAATGTCTATAACTCGGCCGTGGCCGTGCAGAAGACCCCCGGCGGCGAATCCGTGCTGGTGGGCTATGTGTCCCTCGAGGACGAAGCAAAGGGCTTCGACCAGCAAGCCGCGCACGATCGTCTCGCTGAGACCATGCCTGCGGCCTTGGTCCCTCGCATCTGTGTGATGGAGGAGCTGCCCATCCGCACCTCCGGCAAGGTGGACAAGAAGGCCCTGCCGTGGCCACTGCCGGGCGTTGGTGTGGAAGCCGCGGGGCTTACCCAAACCGAACAGTGGCTTGCCCAATTGTGGGTCGAGACCCTCGGTGTTTCCGTCTCCGACGAGAACGCGGACTTCTTCTCCTTGGGCGGCACCTCCCTGGCCGCCGCGACGCTCGTGGGCCGCATCCGCGAGCGCTACCCCACCGTGGCTGTGCGGGATCTCTACGACCACCCGCGTCTCGGCTCCCTCGCCGAACACATCGGAGGCGCTGAGGAGCGCCCCGCCACCGTCGCCCCGCGCTCCGTGCGCAAGGTCAGCGGCCGCACCCGCGCGCTGCAGACCCTCATCCAGGTCCCGGTGATGACCCTGGCTGCCACCTCCTGGCTGGCCTGGCTGCTGCTGGGCTCCAACCTCGCCCACGCCGTCGGCGCGGACTGGGCGCTGACCACCCCGTGGTGGCTGGTGGCTGTCATGGTCATCGTCTTCGCCACCCCAATTGGCCGCATCCCTATCGGCGGCTACGGAGCACGCCTTCTCACCAGTGGAATTGAGCCCGGTGACTACCCGCGCGGCGGCTCGACGCACCTGCGCATCTGGGCCGCTGAGCGCTGGGCCGATGCCTCCGGATCACGGTCTATTGCCGGCGCCACCTGGGTCAACAACTATGCCCGCACCTTGGGCGTGAAGATTGGCCGCGGCGTCGACTTGCACTCCCTGCCGCCGGTCACGGGCCTGCTGGCCCTCGGCGACCACGCCGCCATCGAGCCGGAGGTGGACCTCTCCGGCTACTGGCTCGACGGCGATATCCTCCACGTCGGCGCCATCAACGTGGCCGAAGGCGCGCGCGTCGGTGCGCGCTCGACGCTGCTGCCGGGCACCAACGTGGGCAAGTACTCCCACGTGGAGGCCGGTTCCACGGTTACCGGCAAGAAGAAAATCAAGGACGGCCAGCGCTGGTCCGGCTCGCCGGCCAAGAAGGTGGGCCGCTCCAAACACCGATTCCCTTCCGAGCTGCCAAAGCGCCGCCCATGGTGGGTGGCTTTCTACGGCCTGACCTCGATTCTGCTCGCAATCCAGCCCATCGTGGCGCTGGGTCTCGGCGCGGCTTTGGTCGCGTGGGGTCTCCACGTAACCGAAGGCAACGACTTCATCGGCTCCCTCTTTTTCGCCCCTTTCGGCGCGCTGGTGGCCTTCGCCTTCTACATGGCGCAGACCTGGCTGGGCGTGCGGATTCTGTCCATCGGGGTCAAGCCGGGCGTCGTTCCGGTGCGTTCTGCCGCAGGCTGGCGCTTGTGGTCCATCGAGCGCCTCATGGACGATGCCCGCACCACCTTGTTCCCGCTCTACGCCTCGCAGCTGACTCCCCTGTGGTTCCGCACGCTCGGTGCCAAGATCGGCAAGGACGCGGAGATTTCCACCGCGGTGATGATCCCCAAGCTCACGGACATCAAGGACGGTGCGTTCCTCGCCGACGACACCATGATCGGCGGCTACGAACTCGGCGGCGGCTGGATGCTCACTGGCGAGGCCAAGGTGGGCAAGCGCTCCTTCGTGGGCAACTCCGGAATCACGGGCCCAGGCCGCAAGCTGTCGAAGAACTCACTGGTTGCAGTGCTCTCGTCGACGCCTAAGAAGTCCAAGTCCGGTTCTAACTGGTGGGGCTCCCCGCCGGAGCGCATGCGTCGCGTCGAAGCACACGTGGACGGTGTGCAGGGCGAGTCTTTGACCTACAACCCGGGCTTCGGGGTCAAGGCAGCGCGCGGCGTCGTGGAGACGATGCGCTTGCTCGCGCCAATGACTTCTGCGATGCTCTTGGCCGGTGTTCTGGCCAGCCTTTACGCCCTTGTCGATTCCTTTGGCATCGCTGTTGCCTGGCTGCTTTCCGGTCTCATCTTGATGGCTGTCGGGGGCGTCGGCATGGCGATCACCGTGGCCGTGAAGTGGATCTGCGTGGGCCAACACTGCTCGGGTGACCACCCGCTGTGGTCCGCCTTCGTGTGGCTCAACGAGCTCCAAGACGCCTTCGTGGAGGCAGTCGCTGCGCCGTGGTACTTCCAGCACACGCTGGGCACCGGTGAGATTAACCTCGGCCTGCGTGCTCTTGGCGTCAAGATTGGCGGCGGCGCGTGGATTGATTCCTACTGGTTCCCGGAAACCGACCTGTGTGTTGTGGGCGCCGGCGCCTCCGTGGGTCCAGGCACCGTGGTGCAGACGCACCTCTTCCAGGACCGCGTGATGAGCCTCGACACGGTCACCATCGAGGCCGGCTCCACGCTGGCGTCCCACTCCGTGGCGCTGCCGGCGTCGCTGGTGGGCAAGGCCGCCGCCGTGGGCCCAGGCTCGCTGGTTATGCGCGGTGACCGCGTGCCTGCCAACTCGGTGTGGCAGGGTAACCCGATTGAGCCCTGGGCTTAGGCCACTGCTGCTTCACCCCGTAGCCTCCCTGATTGCCAAATTGGCGCCGATTTCTTTCACTTTTGCGCCACGATTTGGCAATCAGGGCGGCTTTCTCTTGCATGCCTCTTAGAACTACGACCGCCCCTAACTGCCACATAGTCTCGGAATTCCGGCAGGACACCCCGCGCTCTAGCATCTAGGGGCATCAGACGGTTTACTGCTGACGCGCCCGCCATGCTTCTACACGGGCAGCGTTACGCTCTTCTTCAGAGAAGGGCCTTGACGATGACGTTGCAAACTCCATCTTGAGATTAAGCAAGGTATGTGGGGAGCCTTTGCCGATTTGCGCTGCCGCTGCCATAACTTCCTCGCGACTACCTGCGCTGATCGCGAATCCAGTAGACAGTGCGTCTTCTAGGCTAAGAATCTCCCCGGCAATCAGCATCCGGCGGGCCCATGAGCCACCGACAAGCAGCTGAAGATTGCGAACAGTAGCAGGATCAACGCCGATGCCCATTTTGGCTACCGGCAAGCTAAAGCTGATGGCTTGGGCGGCGGATGCCGCCGGGGCTACAAAGCGGATATCGCAGGCCATGGCGAGCATCATTCCGGCACCGATAGCGGGGCCTTCGATCCAAGCGATGACAGGGACCGGTAATCGGGCAATCTTTGCGAAGAGTGCCTCAAGGGTTGGATACAGCTCGCCTTGAAAATCTTGGGAAGTCAGATCGGCGCCCGCGCTGAACACGGGGCCGTCTGCTTCAATTAGTACTGTCGACGCGCCTGCTTCAACCGCAGCGTCTAATGCCATTGCCAAGTCCTTGCAGAGCGCCACGCTTAACGCGTTGCGTTTTTCTGCACGCGTGAGGCGTACGCTCCACATGCCACTCTCGAGTTCGACGGCGGCGACGAGGCTAGACATCGAATTTAATCACCAATTTGATCGCGACCACGCATAACGATTTGCGGGTCAGGCTCGCCAACTATCTCGTGGTCTTTGTTCGTGTACTCAAACTTAGAGAGCACGTAGCGCATAGCGTTGATGCGAGCGCGCTTCTTGTCGTTGGACTTGATGGTGATCCACGGGGACTCTTCGGTATCCGTGTAGCGGAACTGCTCTTCCTTGGCGCGGGTGTAATCATCCCACTTGTCGAGGGAAGCCAGGTCCATCGGGGAAAGCTTCCACTGGCGCACTGGGTCAATCTGACGGATAGCGAAGCGGGTGCGCTGTTCCTTACGAGTGACGGAGAACCACAGCTTGGTCAGGGAAATACCAGAGCCAAGAATCATGTTCTCAAGCATCGGGACTTCGCGCAGGAACTCTGCGTGCTGGGACTCGGTGCAAAAACCCATGACGCGTTCGACGCCAGAACGGTTGTACCAGGAGCGGTCGAAGAAAACGATTTCGCCGCCGGCTGGGAAGTGCTGAATATAGCGCTGGAAGTACCAAGAGGTCGACTCACGTGGGGACGGCTTCTCCAATGCGACGGTGCGCGCACCACGTGGGTTGAGGTGCTCATTAAAGCGCTTGATGGTGCCACCCTTGCCTGCTGCGTCACGGCCCTCAAACAAGATGATGTGACGCTGGCCGGTTTCTTTGGTCCAGTTCTGCCACTTCAGCAGCTCGATTTGGAGCGCACGCTTGGTGGCCTCATACTCATCGCGCGACATGCGCTCTTCGTACGGGTAGTTCTCTCGCCAGGTTTCAATTGGCGAACCATCCGGCATGATGAGGGCCGGGTCGTCCTCGTCAGAATCATCGACGACGTAGCCGTCGGTCTTAGCAAGGTCAATCTCAGGAAGTTCGTCGTCTTTAATGTCAGCCATACTTAAAAGTTTACCGGTCACCCAACCATTCGGCGCGCTAAATTACACTGCAACTCCACCGATTTACCCCTAAGTCCTCCCCCACCCAGACATAGCAAAAGAGCCCCACCAAAAGGTGAGGCTCTAGAAATCGCTTACGCGATAGGGATGTTCTTAGACGAACATACCGATCAGCTGGGAAGCACCCTTAGCAATCTGAACGAGCGGATTGATCAGGGTTGCGTAGATGTTCAGGTCGTTTGCGAACTCGGAAGAACCGATTGCGAAGTTAATGAAGCCGTCCATTTTATCTCCTTAGGACTAGTATTTGAAGATTGAAGATCAGAACCTAAAAGGCCCCGATGAGAAGTAAATGAATTACTTGTTCTCAGCAATCAGGGAAGAGGTGCCTGGGAAGAAATCAGCTGCCTCAGGCTCGGAGGACAGGAAGTCGAAGGCCAAGATGGTGTTCTGGAAGAAGCCACCAACGTTGCCCAGGATCTTGCCCCAGCCTTCCCAGGTGTCTACGAAGTTGTCGAGGTGGGTCTGAATCATGGAGAGGTCCATAATGAACTCCTTGGATAGGTTTCGGGTATTTACACCCGAGGGTATTGCGGATTTGCAGACACCCTCTGTGGGCGTCACAAGTAACCATTTTGTCACACAGCGCTCAAAGATCAATCCGAAACTCTTGAGTTTTCAATTCTCGGGAAAGCCCCTCCATAGTTCCCGGCCGTCACTTTATACACGGCATCCTCCAAGTCATTTCTTACCCAAAAGTTAATTGATATGCCTTTTACCAGCGACTTTTCTGACGATGAACAGAAATAATCGAACTATTTGAAAAAAGTGTGTAACAAACATCAGGAGCGCTCCGATGGACAAGGTCCAAAACTCATTAATTCAGCGGGGAAATCAGTTTCAAAATTGCCCTAATGTGGGGGTGCACCAAAGGTCTCAGATTGGCCACTTTCGCTTCCGCCCGGAGTTCCAGACAGTCAAACAGAGTCGAATACGCAACCAATCAACCACCATTCAGCCTCAAAAATGGGCCACTGGCTGTGAAAATTGTTATTCAATGTGAAAGTTGAGGTCAGGAAACGCACTTTTCATCTTTTCCGTGTAGCGACACGCGAAAACGCCCTACGAGAGACGTTCTTTATCTCACGTAGGGCGCTTTAAATCGGCGGCGCCTAGCTCGCACGGAGCTATATGGGCGCCTTTCGAGGTTTGGCTCTATTAGAAGCCCATGCCGCCCATAGCGTCAGCGTCAGGCATGCCGGCGCCTGCACCAGCAGGCTGCGGCTTGTCAGCGACAACAGCCTCAGTGGTCAGGAACAGCGCAGCGATGGAAGCAGCGTTCTGCAGTGCGGAGCGGGTGACCTTGACCGGGTCATTGATGCCAGCAGCCATCAGGTCAACGTACTCGCCGGTTGCAGCATTCAGACCCTGGCCAGCAGGCAGGGAAGCAACCTTGTCAGCAACAACGCCTGGCTCCAGGCCAGCGTTGTGAGCAATCTGCTTCAGCGGAGCAGACAGAGCCTCACGAACGATCTTGACACCGGTTGCTTCGTCGCCAGTGAGGTTATCCAGTGCATCCAGAGCAGAAGCAGCCTGCAGCAGCGCAACGCCACCGCCGGCAACGATGCCCTCTTCAACGGCAGCCTTTGCGTTGCGGACTGCGTCCTCAATGCGGTGCTTGCGCTCCTTGAGCTCAACCTCAGTTGCAGCGCCGACCTTCAGGACAGCAACGCCGCCAGCCAGCTTGGCCAGGCGCTCCTGCAGCTTCTCACGGTCGTAATCAGAATCGGAGTTCTCAATCTCAGCGCGGATCTGCTTGATGCGGCCGTCGATCTGCTCCTGGTTGCCAGCACCCTGGACGATGGTGGTGTCATCCTTGGTGACAACAACCTTGCGTGCCTGGCCGAGGTACTCAATCTCAGCGGTCTCGAGGGAAAGGCCAACCTCTTCGGAGATGACCTGGCCGCCGGTCAGGATAGCCATATCCTGCAGGGTAGCCTTGCGGCGGTCGCCGAATCCCGGAGCCTTAACAGCAACGGATTTGAAGGTGCCACGGATCTTGTTCACGACGAGGGTGGATAGTGCTTCGCCCTCAACATCCTCAGCGATGATCAGCAGCGGCTTGCCGGTCTGCATAACCTTCTCCAGCAGCGGAACGAGATCCTTGATGTTAGAGATCTTGGAAGAAACCAGCAGGATGTACGGATCCTCGAGGACTGCCTCCTGACGCTCCATGTCGGTTGCGAAGTAACCGGAGATGTAGCCCTTGTCGAAGCGCATACCCTCAGTAACCTCGAGGTCCACACCGAAGGTGTTGGACTCTTCAACGGTGATAACGGAATCCTTGTTTACGGATCCGTTGCCCACGGTGTACATAGCCTCAGCGATCTTGGCACCGATTGCCGGGTCAGCCGCGGAGATGCCCGCGGTGGTTGCGATTTCTTCCTGGGTCTCAATCTCCTTCGCGGAGGAGAGCAGGGAGTCAACAACAGCCTTGGTTGCGGACTCGATACCGCGCTTGATACCCATAGGGTTAGAACCAGCGGCTACGTTGCGCAGACCCTCACGAACCAGTGCCTGTGCGAGAACGGTAGCGGTGGTAGTGCCGTCACCGGCAACGTCATCAGTCTTCTTGGCGACTTCCTTAACCAGCTCAGCGCCGATCTTCTCGTAAGGATCTTCCAGCTCGATCTCGCGAGCGATGGAGACACCATCGTTAGTAATGGTCGGGGCGCCCCAGGACTTCTCCAGGACGACGTTGCGGCCCTTAGGGCCGAGGGTGACCTTAACTGCGTCGGCCAGCGTGTTCAGACCACGCTCAAGGCCGCGACGTGCCTCTTCATCGAAGGCAATAATCTTTGCCATTGTGTTTGTGCTCCTTAGTTTTGTTTAGGACGACACTCACGTCTGTATCTATACGGACGCCCGCGACGGCACGGCTGGTGAGTGTGGACCAGCCTCAACCACATAGATGAGGTTTTCTGGCACTTGCCCTTTGGGAGTGCTAGCGACCATTCTGGCACTCCCCTACTACGAGTGCAAGGTAGGACACGAGCTGCCCGGCACGCTATAAGCGAACACCCGCGCCGGTAAACGGCGCGGGTGTAAAAAGACGCGGGTGTGAAGAGGCGCGGGCGTGAAAAGGACGGCGCGGGTGTGAAAAGGCGCGGGCGTAGGCAGCGCCGGAAAGCGCTAGCTCTTGGTGACCTTTGACTTGGTCCAGCGGTAAGCAAAGCCGACGCCCACCACGAACAAGATGATGCCCAGGACGTTGGACACGGTGCCACCTTCGAAAATCTCCAGTGGGGACTCCCCGCCGGCGGCCGCGATGATAGCGGCGTTGACCACGCCGAACAGGGACTCACCAACAATAAGGCCGGTTGCCAGCAGGGTGCCCATGCGCTTAGAGAAGTCAGGGTTGGATTGCTTGGCGGCCCACTTGTCATAGAAGTAGCCCAAGATGGCGCCGATCGGGATGATGATGGTCAGCGAGGCCGGCAGGTACATGCCCATGCCAACAGCCAGCGGAGACAGCGAGTACTTGCTGGTGGTCTTGCGCAAGACCTCGTCGATGACGATGAGCACAGCGCCGATAGCCGCACCAGTAAAGATAAGGTTCCAATCCAGCGAGCTATCAAAGATGCCAGAAGCCACCGACGACATAAGCGCAGCCTGCGGTGCAGCGAGGGCATCCTCGCCAGCGCCTTCCATGCCCTGGAAGCCAAAGCCGGTGAGCATGACCTGCAGAATCGGCGGGATGACCACAGAGCCAAACAGCACACCGATAATGAGTGCCACCTGCTGCTTCCACGGGGTCGCCCCGACGAGCTGGCCGGTCTTGAGATCCTGCAAGTTGTCGTTGGAAATCGTGGCGATGCCAAAGACAATCGCCGCGGTGAACAAGGTGTAGGCCACGAGCGAAAGCGGATCCGCAGAGGTACCGCGGGTAACAGCGGCGATAAGCAGCGAGGCCGCGAGCACAGCAATGATGCCCACGGAGGAAATCGGCGAGTTCGACGCACCGATAAGGCCCGCCATGTAGCCACACACAGATGCCACGATGAGGCCCACCAACAGGGTGAACAGGACGGAGACCGTAATGAGCACGCCCATGTGCTCATGGATATCAGTGCCCGAGATGAAGTCCCACAGCAGCAGCGCAATCGGGACCATCAAAATGACGATGGTTCCTAGGACATAGGGGAATGGGATGTCGCGCTCAGCCACGTCCACGTTTTGGCCGGCTTTGCGCTGGCGGGAAGAGGCCAGGGACTCGGAGATGCCCTTGACGATTGGGCCGGTGATCTTGAGGAGCGTCCAGATGGCGGCGATAGCCATGGCGCCCACGCCGATGAAGCGAATCTCACCAGAGAATACGGAGTCGACGGTATCGGCAAGCGCGGTGGCGTCGAGTCCGCCAATGTCGCCGGCGGTGTGCATCGGCAACAGGATGAAGAAGGAGATGACAACGCCCACGAGCATTGCGATACCCACGGACATGCCAACCAGGTGACCCACGCCGATGAGCGCCATGGACAGCGAGGTACCCAGGGTGGTGGCACCGGAGCCCAGCTTGAAGTAGGTAGACACTGACGAGGCCACGGCCTTCATCGCGGCAAGCAGAGCCATCGCTGCGGAGATGATGCCACCAACGAGGATGACGCGCAGCCCCTTGGCGTTTTCTTCATGGGCGGCTGCGGAAGCGCCGTTGTCGGCGCCGACCTTGAGCACCTCCGCGGCGGCGACGCCCTCCGGGTAAGGCAGGTCGGAGCCCGTCACCAAGGCACGGCGCAGCGGGATGGAGTACATCACGCCGAGCACGCCACCGATGGCGCAGACCGCGGCAGTCTCCCAGAAGCTAAAGCCCTTCCAGTAACCCACCATGACCAAGCCCGGCAGGACGAAGATGATGGCAGAGAGGGTGCCAGCGGCAGACGCGATGGTCTGCACGATGTTGTTCTCTTTGACGTTGTGACCAGCGAACCTGCGCAGCACGGCCATGGAGATGACGGCTGCCGGAATCGAGGTAGCAAAAGTCAGGCCGACTTTAAGGCCGAGGTAGACGTTGGCGGCGGTGAATACCAGTGTGATCAGTCCACCGATGAGAATGCCACGCAGTGTGAGCTCGCGCAGTGCTGGACCAGCAGAAGCTGGCGAGGACGAAGCGGGGGCGGCGTTGTGTGCCATACCGAATTCTTTCTAGTGAGAAATCTATTTAGATTCTGTAATTAAGTACTCATAAACCCTAGTCCACACGGGCAGAAACTCCATCGTTCAGGCATCCCTACGCGGCAGCGTATGTTAGTGAGCATGACTGCTATTTCTGAATTCATCACCGCCGACCGCGAGCGCATCTTCGCTCAGCTCAAGGAGCTCGTCTCCTTCAACTCCGTTCACAATGAGCCAGGTCTGGAAGAAGAGTCCGTCAAGGCCGCCGAATGGGTCCGATCCGCATTGACCGAAGCAGGCGTCGACGTCGAGGCCATTCCTACTGCTGACGGCTCCACCGCGCTCGTCGGCAAGCGCGCGGGCAAAGAGGGCGCCAAGACTGTGCTGCTCTACTCCCACTACGATGTTGTCCCCGTCGGCCCGCGTGAACCGTGGGAGTCCGATCCACTGACCCTAACCGAGCGCCCGTCCGCCTCCGGCGAGGTGCGTTGGTACGGCCGCGGCGCAGCGGACTGCAAGGGCAACATCGCAATGCACTTGGCTGCCCTGCGCGCGATCGACGCCAACGGTGGCACCGACCTCAACCTCACCTTCCTCATCGAAGGCTCCGAGGAGCGCGGCGGCGAGGGCCTGTCCGCCCTCATCGAGGAGCGCCCGGAGCTGTTTGCTGCCGACGCCATCCTCATCGCCGACGCCGGCAATGCCAAGGCCGGCCTGCCTACCCTGACCACCTCCCTGCGCGGCGGCGCGCAGATCTACGTGCAGGTTGACACCCTCGAGGCGGGCGTGCACTCCGGTCAGTTTGGCGGCGCAGCTCCCGACGCCGTCAAGGCACTCATGCGCGCACTCGATTCTCTCAGCGACGAGCATGGTCGCACGGTTATCGATGGTGTCGACTGCGCAGGCTCCTGGCCGCTGGCGGAAGGCCAGACCAGTGCCTACGCTCCGGAGGACTTCCGTTCCGATGCACAGATGCTCGACGGCACCGAGATCATGGGTTCCCAGGATCCGGCAGGCGCCACCGAGATCGCCGACATGATCTGGGCTCGCCCGGCAATTACCGTTACCGGCTTCACCTCCACCCCGGTTGCCGAGGCTGTCAACGCAGTTCCGGCCACCGCTGCTGCAAACCTCAACCTGCGCACCCCAGCCACCATGGACCCCCGCTCTACCGCGGAGGCCGTGGCCGAGCACCTGAAGAAGCACGTGCCGTGGGGCGCGCACATCAAGGTCGAGATCCTCGAGGCTAACCGCGGCTTTGAAACTGATCCGGAAAAGCCAGCCGCAACGCTGCTCGGCGAGTGCCTCGCCGAAGCCTACGGCACAGAAACCATCTCCCAGGGCATGGGCGGTTCCATCCCACTGACCGTGGAGCTGCAGGAGAAGCACCCGAATGCCGAGATCGCACTCTTCGGCGTTGAGGATCCGAAGGCCACCATCCACTCCGCCAACGAGTCTGTGGATCCAACGGAGATCGAAAAGATTGCTACTGCCGAGGCTTACTTCCTCCAGCGCTTCGCTTAAAACCAACCTGCCAGATCAGTTAAGAGAGCAAGTTAAGAGAGCAAAAGGTACTTTTATTTAAGGGGTACGCCATGACGGCGTGCCCCTGTGTGCTGCCAAACTAGCCCCATATATAACTGCCTCCTTAAAAATCTGTGACTTTTAGAAAATCGGCAGGTATAGTCGCCAGTATTGGCTGCGCCATTCGTGATGCGTCCCCCAAACCTGTTTTCTCCAATTTTCAACGCTTGCGGTGAATGCTTGGAGCATGACTTCCATACATCCACCCTTGCACCCTCGGCGTCAATGCGGTGAGAAAAGGGGGCGTTGACGCTGCCAGTGGCACCTTCCTAGGTTCCTTTCAAAGTGGTTCATTAACCGGCCAGATGCCTCTGCTTCGGCCCGCGATGAGTTCATCGGCGCATGCTTGAATTTGAATACATGTCACACGTGCGCCACTGTGTTCGTGCGGCTCCGAACGAGAAGGAGACCTGAGCCTAGCTGTGATAGCTGTCTTGAGTGCCTTGGTGCTGGCCACCATCATCGCGCCCTTCCTCATATTTTTTGTTGGCCGTCCTGCTTTTGGCGCACTCGCTATTGTCCCCGGCGCGGGCTTTTTCTGGGTCCTCAAACAACTCACCACCGGCGCCTTCCGTGACGGTGCCACGCTGCGCTACACCATGGAGTGGATGCCGGACGCGAACCTCAACGTCGATCTGCGCATGGACGCGCTCTCTGCCCTCTTTAGCCTCATCATTTTGGGCGTCGGCGCTTTGGTTCTGCTCTATTGCTGGGGTTACTTCGACCAGACTCCCCGGCGTCTGGCCATGTTTGGCTCCCAGATGGTCTGCTTTGCCACCGCGATGTATGGACTGGTCATCTCCGATAGCTTCCTGATGATGTACGTGTTCTGGGAAGTGACCTCCCTGCTGTCCTACCTCCTGGTGAGCTACTACGGCGAACGCGCCTCCTCGCGTCACGCCGCGCAGCAGGCGCTCATGGTCACCACCCTGGGCGGCCTCGCCATGCTCATGGGCATCATCCTGCTCGGCCGCCAAACGGGCACGTGGACGTTTAGTGAGATCGAGACTTTCGACCGCCTCGCCCAGACCCCGTACATCACGATTGCCATCGTGTTCATCTTGGCCGGCGCACTGAGTAAATCCGCCATCGCCCCCGCGCACTTCTGGCTGCCCGGCGCCATGGCCGCGCCGACGCCGGTCTCTGCCTACCTGCACTCCGCTGCGATGGTGAAGGCCGGTATCTACCTGGTTGCGCGCTTGGCACCGGAGTTCCACGAGGTGGCCACCTGGCATCTCGTCGTGCTGCCGCTTGGCACCTTAACGATGCTGTTGGGCGGTTGGATGGCCCTCAAGCAGCGCGACCTCAAGCTCATCTTGGCTTATGGCACCGTCTCGCAGTTGGGCTTCATCACCGCCATCGTGGCCATTGGCTCACGCGAGGCATTGCAGGCAGGCCTCGCGCTGACCTTTGCGCATTCCCTGTTCAAGGCTGCGCTGTTTATGATCGTTGGTGCCATCGACCATGCGTCGGGAACGCGCGACATCGACAAGCTCTCTGGCCTCGGCAAGGCAAAGCCCGGCCTATACCTGCTTGCCATCATCCCGGCACTGTCCATGGCGGGCATCCCTCCCCTGCTGGGCTTTGTGGCCAAGGAAGCCACGCTTGAAACCATCCTTCACGAGGAGCTGCTCGTTGGCATGCCACGCAACATGCTCTTGGTGGGCGTCGTCGTGGGCTCCATGCTGACCATGGCCTACGCGCTGCGCTTCCTGTGGGGCGCCTTCGCCACGAAGAAAGACGCTGCGGGCCAAAGCCGCGGCACTTCCGACGCCGTGGCCGACATGCATGCGCTCTCCCCGCTGTTGTGGATTCCGCCTGCGGGCCTCACGGCCCTGACCATCTTCTTCGGCGTCAATCCACAGCCGCTTTCCCTCGGCATCAACCAGCACCTCAACAACATCTTCGGCGCTGACGAGCACACCTACCTCGCTCTGTGGCACGGCTGGACAGTACCGCTGGGCATCTCCGTAGTCATCGTCGTGGCCGGTATCATCCTCCACTGGCAGCGCGCAGAACTGGCCAAGTGGCAGTTCCAGTACCCGGCTTTGGGCTCAGCAGACCAGGCCTACGACACCGTCATCAACAGCCTGCGTCAGCTCTCGCTGCACACCACCGCTTCCACGCAGCGCGGCTCCCTGCAGATGAACATGTCGATCATCTTCGCCACCCTCATGGTGCTGCCGGTCATCATGCTCATCCGCGGCGACCTCACCAACGTACGCATGATCGTGGCGGAAAACCCGTGGCAGATCGTTGCTGCGCTCATCATCATCGTCTGTGCTGTCGCTGCCACCGTGACGGACAATAGGCTGTCTGGCGTCATCATCGTTGGCGTCACCGGCTACGCACTGTCCTTCCTCTTTGCGCTGCATGGCGCACCTGACCTAGCCCTGACCCAGTTGCTCGTGGAGACCATCATCATGGTTTTGTTCATGCTGGTTCTGCGCCGCATGCCGGCTAATACCGAGTGGAAGCAGGACCCCAAGATGGGTCGCCTGCGCGCCTGGCTCGCGGTTGGCGTGGGCCTTACCGTGACGCTCGTGGGAATGTTTGCTATCAATGCCCGCCGCTCCAACCCCATTTCCGAGTTCATGCCGGAACTGGCCAAAGAAATCGGCCACGGCGCCAACGCCGTGAACGTACTGTTGGTGGACCTGCGCGCCTGGGATACCTTCGGCGAGATCACCGTGTTGGTTATCGCCGCCACGGGTATCGCATCGCTGATTTATCGCACCCAGTCCTTCACCCGCGACTCGCGCCGCCCCACCCTGCAGGTCACTGGGCGCCGCTGGCTGGCGGCAGGCGTGGAATCGGAACAGGCCCTCAACCGCTCCCTCATGGTGGATGTCGCCACGCGCCTGCTCTTCCCCTCGATGATCGCGCTCTCGCTGTACTTCTACTTCTCCGGCCACAATGCACCCGGCGGCGGCTTCGCCGGCGGCTTGGTCGCGGCGCTGGCTCTTATCCTGCGCTACCTGGCAGGTGGCCGTGCTGAGCTCGACGAGGCGCTACCCATCGACGGTGGGCGCACCATGGGCACCGGATTGCTCATCTCGGTGGGCTCGGTGGTTGTGCCGCTGGCCTTCAACCACCCGCCGTTGACCACCGGCTACACCAAGGTGGCGGTGCCGCTCATTGGCGATGTCTCGCTGCCCTCCGCGTTGGTCTTCGACGCGGGCGTCTACCTCATCGTGGTGGGCCTGACCTTGTACATCCTCAACTCGCTCGGCGGCAAGCTTGACGAGGAAGAGGAGATGCGTAAGCAGCGTGCCCGTGACCGTGCCCGCTCGCTCGCGCGCCGCCAGAAAGAACGAGCCTCCTCCCGTGAGAAGAACGCGGTGGGCGCCACGCGGGCGTCGTCAAGCGCAGCGCAACCCGATACCCCAAGCACAACGCAAGCCCACACTACCGGAAAGGAGAGCTAAGAATGGAAGCCAATCTGTTCCTTCTCCTCGCCGCAGGCGTGCTGTGCGGCTCTGGCGTGTACCTCATGCTTGACCGCGCCATGACCAAGATGCTGCTTGGCATTCTGCTGCTGGGCAATGGCGCCAACCTGCTGCTCCTGCAGGCCGGCGGGCAGGCTGGATCGCCGCCTATCGACGGCCGCGAGACCGCCCAATACGGTGAGAACATCGCGGACCCACTGGCCCAGGGCATGATCCTGACAGCCATCGTCATCTCCATGGCGCTGACAGGATTTATCCTGACTCTGGCCTACCGCCAGTACCGCTACCGCACCGCCGACGTCATTGAGGACGACGCGGAAGATACCGCAATCGCGGCCCTGGCCGCCCGCCCGGGCAACGCCGCCGCGGCCCCTGATCATGACGCATCCAACGATCCAGCCACCGGCCGCGCCACTAAGGAAGGCGACGCCTTTGGCCCAGCCTTCTTCGAGGAACCCGTAAAGGAGGCAAACGATGACTGAGACCCTGCTTCCGCTGGTTAGCTTCCTGCTTCCTTATACGGGCTTCCTCATCCCCATGCCCGTGGTCATCCCGGCGCTCGCCGCGGCCTTGTCGATGCTGTGCGCCCGCTTCCCCGGCGTCCAGCGCCAGATCGCATTCTTCTCTTTGCTTTTGCTGGCAGCGGTCAATGCGCTGCTGATCTTGATCGCCGACACCGCGGGCATTCAGACCCTGCAAGTCGGCGGCTGGGACGCACCCGTAGGCATCACGCTGGTGGCCGATCGCCTCTCCACGGTGATGCTCTTTACCTCGTCCGTGGTCTTGTTCTCAGTGATGTGGTACGCCATCTCGCAGGGTATTCGCGACGGTTCCAAGGACGAGCCCGTCGCCGTCTTCCTGCCGACGTACATGCTGCTGACTATGGGCGTGAATGTCTCCTTCTTGGCCGGTGATCTGTTCAACCTGTATGTGGGATTCGAGATCTTCCTCGTGGCCTCCTATGTGCTGCTCACACTGGGCGCCTCGCCCGCCCGCGTGCGTGCTGGCGTGGGCTACGTTATGGTCTCGATGGCCTCCTCTCTCATCTTCGTGCTCGCCCTCGCATATGTCTACGCGGCAGTGGGCACCATGAACATGGCGCAAATCGGCATGCGCATGGAGACCATCCCGGAGGGCACCCGTACGGCGATCTTCTCGGTGCTGCTCATCGCCTTCGGCATCAAGGCCGCTATCTTCCCGCTGGATGCCTGGCTGCCGGACTCCTATCCCACCGCGCCTTCCCTGGTCACGGCAGTCTTTGCGGGCTTGCTCACCAAGGTCGGAGTCTACGCCATCATTCGTGCGCGCACCTCCATCTTTACCGGCGGCGGCCTGGATCAGTTGCTCATGTGGGTAGCGCTGGCCACGATGCTCGTGGGTATCTTAGGTGCGATGGCGCAGTCTGACATCAAACGACTTTTGTCATTTACGCTGGTGAGCCACATCGGCTACATGATCTTTGGGGTGTCCCTCGGCACCGCACAGGGTCTGTCCGGCGCCATCTTCTACGCGGTACACCACATTCTGGTCCAGACCGCGCTCTTCCTGGTGGTGGGCCTCATCGAGCGCCAGGCGGGTACCTCCTCCCTGCGCCGCTTGGGCTCGCTGATTTACAGCGCCCCGCTCATCGCAATTTTGTACTTCATCCCGGCCATGAACCTGGGCGGCATCCCGCCATTTTCCGGCTTCCTCGGCAAGGTCATCTTGCTGCAGGCCGGCGCGAACGAGGGCTCATGGCAGGCCTGGGTCCTGATTGGCGGCGCGGTCCTGACCTCGCTGCTCACGCTCTACGTCATGGTTCTGGTGTGGGCTAAGGGATTCTTGCGCGACCGCGCCGATGCCCCAGAAGGCAACATGGCATTGGCGCACCCTTCGCCGCTTTCCGACGTCACGGATGTCATCGAGCTCGAAGAGCGCCAGGACGTGGGCAAGGTGCCTTTCGGCATGCTGGCTTCCACCTCCCTGTTGGTGCTGGCGTCAGTATCAATTACCTTCCTAGCCGGCCCTATTTCCGGTGTGACCAGCCGCGCGGCCGAGTCTGCGCAGGATGACACCATCTACCGCTATGCGGTGCTGGGCGACAACGCTGATAATCCTTCCCGAACGCTGGACCAGAAGGATCGATACAAAAACGACGCTGACTCCTTCGAGCAGCGCCGCTCCCCCATTGAGCAGCCGCAGCCCGGCGTCGATTCCGTGGCTCCCGCCGCACCCACCGGCGCACCAGAGAAGAAGGAGGGGCAGCGATGAAATTTTCTGGCATTCGCCACCGCTTCCGCCCGTGGTTCATAGCTTGGATCACCGCCATGTGGTGCCTGCTCATGGGCGAGGTCACCGTGGCCAACATCGTGGGTGGCTTGTTGGTAGGCCTCTTCGTGGTCTTAGCGCTACCACTTCCAAAGATGCCGATTTCCGGGGTGAAAGTCTCGTGGGGCAAGCTCGTCCTTTTCATGCTGCATTGGACGTGGGACCTTTTCCACGCTTCCCTGAAGGTGGGCTGGTTGGCGGTGCGCCCCCAGGAACCGCCCAAGACGGCGATTCTGGAATTGCCTATGCGCCTCGACAGCGAGTTCATCCTCTCCCTCGCGGTGAGCCTGTACAACCTGCAGCCGGGTGGAACCGTCACCGACATCGATATCGCGAACCGCATGCTGACTATCCACATTCTGGACGCGGAGTCGGAAGCCGAGATCGAAAAGGAGATTGCCAACGTGGCACAGCTCGAAGCATCCATGATTGAGATTTTTGAAAGGAGCCACCCCTGATGGATCCGCAGCTTTATGGCATTTTGCTCACCATCGCGGCAGGGCTTTTGGTGGTGGCGTTCTTGATCACTGTCTGGCGCATCATCGTGGGCCCCAACTCGCTGGATCGCCTGGTGGGTATGGATGGCCTCGTGGCCATGTTCCAGTGCGCGCTGGCCACTTATATTTGCTGGACGCTCAACACAACGGTGGTCTCAGCGATGCTAGTGGTGGCTCTGCTGGGCTTCATCTCCACTGTTTCGGTCACCAGGTTTAGAAAGAGGGACCCGCAATGAGCTATCACCTTTTCGCTGACGTCATCTCGATTGTCTTGATTCTCATCGGCTCCTTGCTCGTCCTCGCCGCAGCGATCGGCGTGGCGCGTTTCCCGGACACAATGTCACGCGTGCACGCCATTTCGAAGCCCCAAACCACCGGCTTGATTCTCACTATTCTCGGTGCGTTTTTCCGCGTCACAGGCTCCGATTCCTTCAGCGTGACTGAGCGTGGCGATTTAGGGATTTTATTGTTACTGGTACTCTTTGCAATGATCACCAGCCCGGTGACTGCACAGCGCACCTCACGAATTGCACGACGTGAAGGCCTGTACGGTACCGCTGAAAATATGTCTCGCAACGACAAGCCAGCGACTCGTTCAATGCGTCGGAAAAAGGATTCATAGAAGCTAATGCACAGAATGAAGAGAAAACAGGGCAAGAAGCTCTACGGTATGCCCACACTGTTGACTCTTTTACTGGCATTTACGGCTTTGGTGATTTACCGCTTCAGCATTTATCCCGGCCGCGACCGCGCTTTCTTTGGCAAGATCCCGTTCGACTTGAAGATCTACCAAATGGCGGGCAAGGATTTGAAAGCGGGAGGCCAGCTTTACGACGCCCCCTATATCCACGAGTTTCCCTTCACCTACCCGCCGTTTGCTGGCTGGTTTTTCGAATGGATGGCTGATTTCAGTGACCACGATCTCATGGTGATTTGGCAATGGGTCACGGGAATCGCCCTCTTCATTGTCATCATGCTTGTCATTCGCGAGCGTGGCTATCGGCTCGGGCCGCTGACCTGGCTGGTGGGAATTGCGTTGCTGGTTAGCAGTCTTGCTGCCGAACCAATCAACGGCACCTTTTACTACGGACAGATCAATATCCTGCTGATGTTCTTGGTGTCCCTGGATTTCCTCCTCCCCACCAAGCTCCGCCTGCCCGGAATCGGCATTGGTATTGCCGCTGGCATGAAGCTCACCCCGGCTTACATGGGCCTCGCGTTGCTCTTCCAGAAGCGCTGGTGGGCGGCCATTGGCTCCATTGCCGCTTTCGCAGTCACTATCGGCATCGGTGTTGCTTTCGTCCCCGACGCAATGGATTTCTGGACGGACAAGATTTTCAACTCCAACCGTATCGGGGAAGTCGATGCCCCAGGCGCTAAGTCCCTGCGTTCTGTCCTCGCCCGTCTCACTGGCGAAGACGATACCGCGCTGTGGTTGCTGGGCGTGGCCATCATTGTCATGGTGACCATGTTGGCACTGCGTACGGCGTGGATTCGAAAGAACAGCACCGCAGCCTTTGCTCTAACTGGCTTGAGCGCTTGCTTGGTTTCGCCTTTCTCCTGGTACCACCACTTCGTGTGGGTTGTGCCTTTCGGCATTTGGGTAATGCTGGCGGTCAACGAGGCCATCGGAACGCGTCTGCGCACAGTCTGGGGCGCGCAACTGGCCGCGGTAGCGTCCTTCCTGGTTCTGCTTATCGTGGAACTGCCTTTCGTGGCCGCACCGGTCTGGCTAGGGGGCTCCTCGCGCACCCTCGACGCATTGGAAACCTTCCAGCCATTGGCCTCCCTGGTGTGGCCACTAGCTTGCTTCCTCTACATCGCGGTGTACGCAATTTGGGGTTTCATGCCACAAAAGCACACCACCGAACTAGACGCTGCGCCTACGACCAGGATCCCTACCGTTCGCGTCAAGTAGCTTGCGCGCCGAAGCGCCGCCCCCGCGTTGAAGGGCGCTAATTGCGCTCCAACGGCTGGCGGTCCAGCATCTCCTGGCAGGTCGCCTCGACTACCTTTTGCCAGCTGCCGGTCTCTTCGTACAAGGCACGCTGACGCTCATAGCCTGCGCCATCATCGATAATTTCGTGGATAAGGGCCAGCTCCTCAGCGCAGCCCAACTCGCGGGCCAGCGGAGTTAGCTCCTCCACGAGGTCTGCCAGTTCATCCTTAATCCAGCGCTCATCCGTCTCGCGCGACGTAACCACCAAGGCATCCATGCCATAGCGCGCGCCGCGCCATTTATTCTCCGCCACGTGCCACGGCTGCAGAGTCGGCAGCTCCTCGCCGCGATCAATCATGCGGTCGTAGTGAACAACCAAGCAGTGAGTCAGTGCCACCACGGCGGAGAGCTCGCGCAGGTTGGAGGAGGCGTCGGAAATGCGCACCTCGACGGTGCCCCACTTGGAAGCCGGGCGGATGTCGAAATGCATCGAGCCGGTGTGGTTAATCACTCCCGAGATGGCCTGGTCCCGCATGTAGGACTGCCATTCTTCCCAGCTTTGGAACTGGTACGGCATGCCAGCGGTGGGCAGCTGCTGATAAAGCATCGTGCGGTTGGAGGCGTATCCGGTGTCAAGGCCCTCCCAAGCCGGGGAGCAGGCCGAAATTGCCAGCAGGTGCGGGTACTTGGTCATCAATGCGTTGATGATGGGCCAGACGCGATCCTCGTGGCGAATTCCTACGTGGACATGGGTGCCCCACAACAGCATCTGCTTGCCCCAGTACTGGGTGCGGTTGATGATTTCGGAATAGCTCTCCTTAGCGGAGACGGGGTTTTCACGAAAATCAGTGAAGGGGTGCCCACCCGAAGCCCATAACTTAACGCCCATCTCGTCGGCGGCGGCTCGGACGTGGGAAAGCTTGTGAGCAAGGTCAGCCACGGCTTCTGGAACCGTGTGGCAGATGCCGGTGACGAGCTCAACGGTGTTTTGGAGGAATTCCTTCTCCAAGTGAATCTCAGGCGCAGCGGCGCGGACGCGATCAATCAGTTCAGCGCCACGTGGCACGAGATCCCACGTGGTGGGGTCGACGAGAGCGACTTCCCACTCGACGCCCAGTGTGGGTTCAGCAGAACGGGCGAAGGACTCTTCCGGAGTATTCACCCGTTCAGTCTAACTTTCACAGTCACCATACTGGGCATTTAAATTTATATTGCTGCACTTATTCCTGCTGCACTAGGCCTGCGGAATTGCCAGCACAGCCACAACCGCGTTGCCCTTAGTGTAGTTTTCACCTAGCTCAGCTGGGTATTCTGCAACAGCGCCTTCTGGGACGGCAGTAGCGCCATAAAACTCGGCTGCAGTCTGGCGAGCCAGTGCCTCTGCGTCTTTGTCACCGGCTGGGTAGAAGACCATGGTCTGCGGGACGGTGAGGACGTCGCCAGGCAGGTTGCCCACCTCGCCCACCTTGAAGCCGCGGTCCTTGAGCTTGGTGGATTCCTCATCGGCATAGCCCGCGCGGCCCGAGTTGTTAAAGACGTTGACCGGAATATCTTTGGGCGCGCGCTTGGCAGCCTCGCCCTGGGCTCCATCTTGACCATCTCGATCTGCTGCATTTTCACCCTCGCCCGCCGCACCTGCGGCGGCTGGGTCGGAAGCCTGCGCAGACTCGCCCGGAGCCTGCTGAGCCGCGGATCCAGGTTTTCCGCCCTGTGCGCCCGGCTCGCCTTCTGCTGGAGCTGGGAGCGTGGCGGTCTCAGAGGCACCAGTTTGAGACGCGGTATCGCTAGCGTCCTCGGAGGTCAACTTGTACAGACCCCACATGCCGAGCATGACTGCAACGGCGATGAGCACCATCGCAAGGCCGCGTAGTGGCAGGCCGCTTGCTCCGCCGGCAGCAGCGCCGGTCGATGCACCAGAAGATGCATCGGTTGGGGCATCGGTAGGGGTGGATTCTGCCGAGTTATCTGAATTCACATTAGTCACAACAGTAACTCTAGCGTCTAGCTGTCGAAATCTGGGGCATTCCCCCTTGCGGCGCGCCGCACCTCTTCGCGCTGGTCACGCACCCGCCGCAAGCGCGCCACCAGCACCGGATAGGCCTCGGCGGCTGCGGGGGCGTCGAGAAGCACGTTCAAGCGCTGGTGATAGCGCACCGGTGAGATATCCAGCTGGGTGCGAATGGCCTCCTCCTTGGGTCCGATACCGCGCGGCGCGTGGGATTCGAACTCCAAGATGGCGGCGTCTAGGTCTGACAAGGAGTGCATGCCTAAACTGTAGGGCATGACTATTCGCCCCATCGTTATCCACGGCGACCCGGTTCTCCACAATCCCACCGAACCGGTCACTGAGCCCATCGATTCCCCGGAGCTCCAGGAGCTCATCGCGGACATGTACGAGACCATGGACGTCGCCCACGGCGTCGGCCTCGCTGCCAACCAGGTAGGCATCAACAAGCGCCTCTTCGTCTACCACTGCCCTGACACCGACGGCCCCGAAGGTACCGAGCTGCCGGCCGACAAGGCCGGCATGCGCAAGGGCTGCGTTATCAACCCGGTTTTGGAAACCTCCGAGATTCCTGAGGGCATGCCTGCCGACGACGGCTCCGAGGACGAGGGCTGCCTCTCCGTGCCGGGCGAGGGTTTCCCCACCGGCCGCGCCGACTGGGCACGCGTCACCGGCAAGGATGAACATGGAAATGACATCTCCATCGAGGGCTACGGCTTCTTCGCCCGTATGCTCCAGCACGAGACCGGCCACCTCGACGGTTTCGTCTACACCGACGTGCTCACCGGCCGTTTCAAGCGCCAGGCCAAGAAGATCATCAAGCGCAACGGGTGGACCGAGGCCGGCTGGACCTGGATGCCGGGCGAGGACGAAGATCCCTTCGGCCACGACGCGTAAATAGACTGCGCCCCTAATCGCCCTTAATCGACATGAGCTACATCTTCCGTTCTGACGCCGTCGAGGTCGGCGAGCGCGTCGTCGCCCGGCGCGAAATCGACGGCATGCACACCGACGTCATCGGCCACTTCCTCTCCCTCGATCCACTGGTCATCCGCCCCCAAGAAGTGGGCGGCTATCCCTCCTCGCTGGAAGCGGTGGAGATCCCGGCGGAGGAACTGAAGATCATCAAACGCCTGTCCCCGCGCATGGTCCGCAACTCCGACATCCGGGCCGTCGAGGTGGCCACCGCCGCAGCGTTCCCCGGAAAAGAACACACGTGGACCAAGGATGGGCAGTGGCTCATGCGCGCGGGTGACGGCGTGACTGGCCGCTCCAATTCCGCGGTTCCACTGGGTCCCTCGGCGGGCTTCACCCCGGTTCCGATGGACGAGATCGATGAGTTCTACGCCCGCCACGATCTCCCCACTCGCCTGGCTATTCCCGAGCGAATCGGCAAGCCTGCCGAGCGCCTCATCGCAGCGTATCCCGAGAACTGGGAACTAGAGCCCGAGGGCGTCGTCATGGTGCGACTACTCGAGGGAGACGTAGCTGGCGCGCCACTTCCAGAGGGCATCACCTTCCGCGTGGACGCGCAGCCAGACCAAGAGTGGCTCGACCTCTACCACTTCCGCGGCCAGGCACTGCCGCCTGAGGCGCTAGAGTATCTGCGCAGCCGCATCGACGGCACCATGGGATTTGGCCGCCTGCTCGCCCCGAGCGGCGAGACCATCGCGATCACCCGCGGCACCCTCACCGAGTCTGGCGACGGTACGGTGTGGTTAGGATTCTCTGCCGTCGAAGTCGCTGCTGCTTGGCGACGCCGCGGCCTCGGCACCGTCCTCGGTTCCCACATGTTGGGCTGGGGCAAAGACAACGGCGCGGAAAAGGCATACCTGCAGGTGGTGGCGTCGAATAGCGCGGGCGTGGCCATGTACGGCAAGCTCGGATTCATTGAACAGCATCGACATAGGTACGCCATGCGCAAAGGCGGTAACCTGTAGTCCATGCGCATAGCCACTTGGAACATCAACTCGGTCCGCACCCGCGTCCAGCGCGCGGTGGACCTGCTGGCGAAACACGACATTGACGTGCTCTGCCTGCAAGAAACCAAGGTTGCCGACGACAAATTCCCAGTCATGGACTTCGAGGCCGCGGGCTATCACGTAACTCACCATGGCCTGAACCAATGGAACGGCGTGGCCATCGTGTCCAAGTCGGAGCCGGAGGAGGTCTTTATCTCCTTCCCCGGCCAGCCGGGCTTTACCAAGGACCCAGAAAAACCACAGAATCTCGAGGCGCGTGCGGTGGGTGCGCGCATTCGCGGGGTGGAAATCTGGTCACTGTATGTGCCCAATGGCCGCGAAATCACCGACCGCCACTACGCCTACAAGCTGCAATTCCTCTACGCGCTGGCTCGCTACGCGGAGTCCCGCGCACAGCCGAAGCTGCTGCTTACGGGCGACTTCAACATCGCCCCACGCGACGAAGACGTGTGGGACATCGAGGCCTTCCGCGGTAAGACTCACGTCACCGAGCCGGAGCGCGCGGCATTCCAGATGCTCGAGGAGGCCGGCCTGGAGGAAGTGACACGACGCTTTACTGAGGAGCAGCGCTGGACCTACTTCGATTACAAGTCGCTGCGCTTCCAAAAGAACGAGGGCATGCGCATCGACTTCCAACTGGCGTCGCGGTCCTTGGCGGCCACGGTGCAGTCCGCACAGGTAGACATGGTTGAGCGAGCCGGGGATAAGACCTCGGACCACTGCTTGCTCTTGGCCGACTACGACCTCCCCGACTTCGACTCCGTGCGTTAGGAGCACTCCTCAGGCATGAACTTGGCGCTAAACATCGATCTGTCATTCTGGCAGCTGTTTTTCTTGATCCTCGATTACGGCATCAAGATCGTCGCCATCGGTTTCGTCCCTGAAGGCCGCCGCCCTTCCAGCTCCACGGCGTGGCTGCTGGCTATTTTGTTGCTGCCGCTCGTAGGCCTTCCGCTGTTCCTGCTCATGGGCTCGCCTTATATCAACAGGCGCCGGCACCGCATCCAGCAAGAAGCCAATGACCTGCTGGAAGACGTCACCGCGAATACTCCTAACCATCCGCGCGGCCGGCTCTCCCCAGAGGTCGAGTCTCTGATTACTCTCAACCGCAACCTGACGGGTTTCCCGGCGCTCATTGGACACAACAAGGGCATTTACAGCGACTATGCAGAAGCCATCGCGGCTATTTCTAGGGCGGTGGATAAGGCGGAAAAGTACGTCTACATCGAGATCTACATCCAGTCTTGGGACGAGGTCACCGACGTGTTCTACCAGGCGCTCAAGCGCGCCCGCGCCCGCGGCGTGGAGGTCAAGCTGCTCCTAGACCAAATTGGCAGCTTCAAGTACAAGGGCTACTGGGGTTTTGGCAAAAAGCTGACAGAAATCGGCGTCGAGTGGCACTTGATGCTGCCGCTGCAGCTGCACAAGTTCCGCTTCCGCCGCCCCGACCTGCGCAATCACCGCAAGCTAGTGGTGGTCGATGGCCACACTGGCTTCATCGGATCGATGAACATGATCAAGCGCAGCTATAAAACCAAAAATCGCTATTGGGTGGACTACATGGTGGAACTCACGGGGCCGGTGGTGACTTCATTGTCCGCGGTCTTTGCGGTGGACTGGTACCTGGAATCGGAGGAGGCGCTCTCGCTGGAGCCGTTGCCTTACGACGACGCACTCACCGACGACTCCAACTTCCTCCAGCTCATCCCGTCTGGTCCTGGTTACACCACGGAGCCGAACCTGCGAATGTTCAACTCTTTGGTGCACCACGCTAAAGACCGTTTGGTGATGGTCTCGCCTTACTTCGTACCGGACGAGTCCTTGCTCGAGGCGGTCACCACCGCGTGCTATCGCGACGTTGACGTGGAGCTTTATGTCTCGGCGAAAGCGGACCAGTTTATGGTCAACCACGCGCAGTCCTCCTATTACCAGACACTTTTGGAGGCGGGCGTGCGCATCTTCCAGTTCCCAGAGCCTTTCGTGCTGCACTCGAAGTTCATCATTGCGGACCCTGACCAGCCCGGCCGCGACCCGCTATGTATGTTCGGCTCCTCAAACATGGACATGCGCTCCTTCGGCCTGAATTACGAGTCCACCATGCTCGTGGCCAAGGGCAACTTGCTCGAGGATTTCAACCAGTTGGCGTCGAACTATCGCGCTGTGAGCCACGAGCTGACTTTGGCGGAATGGAACGAGCGCGGCTTTATCCGCCGCTATGTTGATAACGTGATGCGCTTGACTTCGGCGCTGCAGTAGCCGCGCGACGAGGCTCGCTTTCCCTCCCCGCTCTCGCTCCCTCCCTCCCGCTCCCTCTCGTTCCCGCAAATACCCAGCCCTAGCTACCCAGACCCTGAGGTCGCGGATCCGTCAACTCGGCGGCACCACGATCGCCACCTGCAGGTCTGGGTATCCGGGGCTGGGTGCTTGCAAAAGTGGCAGCAGGCGAGCCGCTAAGCGTGCTTGCGCAGGGCCGCGAAAGCACCGCACACAGCAATGGCCGAGCAGACCACCATGCCGATGCCCATCGTGAGGGCCGGATTATTGCCCAGACCCATCAACGGGCTAACCATGCCCGCCAAAATCGACTGCACAAAGCCGATAATCGCGGAAACCGAACCGGCCTTTTCGCGCATGAGCCCCGTAGCCAGCGCCGTAGCGTTGCCCATGATGAAGCCTGTCGGCGCGATGCAGCAGAAGAGAATCAACACCATAAGCCCCACCGGCGCACCGAGGAAAATAGCTAGGAAAAGCAAGAAGTTGCAGAACAAAGCTGCCCCGACGCCGATGCTGAGCATCGTCTTCGGAGCACGTTTATTAAGTGCCTTCGCATTCACGATGGTCAGGGCAAACATGCCCATGGAGTTCATCGCGAAGATGAGCGAGTAGCTCGTCGCACTAAAGCCCCACTGCTGCTGCAAGACGAACGAGGAGGCCGATATGTACGAGAACAAAGCACAGAATCCAAAGGCCACCGTGACCAAGAATCCCCAGAAACGCCCATTGCGCATCACGGTCAGGTAATTGCCGATGACCGTGCGAAGCAAATGGTCATGCGGGCGGCCGCCGGCGGTCTCCGGGACGACCAGAATCGCCAGCACGAACTGCAGTGCATGCAGGCCTGTAAGCACCCAGAAGATGCCGCGCCAGCCAATCGGTTCGGCCAGGAAGCCGCCCATGACCGGCGCCAACGCAGGCGCGATACCCTGCAGCGCCATGAGCAGCGAATAGGCCTTCGCAGCCGCCGCGCCAGTCAGCAGGTCCGGCACCACGGCACGCGAGAGCACCACGCAGGCACCGCCACCCAAACCTTGGAAGACACGCGCGGCAATCAAGACGGCGATGCTCGGGGCGAGTGCCGCCACTGCCGACGCCGCCAAAGCCACGCCCGCGCCGAGGATGAGGAGGCGCTTGCGGCCGACGGCGTCGGAAAGCGGGCCGATCACCAGCTGCCCCACGCCCATTCCGATGAAGAAGCCAGTGAGGGTTAACTGCACCGCTGCGCGCGTAGTTTCCAGGTCAGAAACAATTGCCGGCATGACCGGCAAGTACATATCAGTAGCAAAAGGCGCTGTTGCAGACAACAGCGCCAAGGTAGCCAGGAGAGGCAGTGGGATCATGCGTCGCGTTTTTCAAGCACGAAGACACCCAGTATCCACAGGATCGCAGCCCACGCAATGAAGACGATCGCGCTGCCCGTGGAGGAATCCCACGGCGCATTTTCAGCAACTGAGTCGGATGCCCAGCTGTTGAAGGCCGAGAAAGGCATGAAGTGGATGATGTCGTCGCCGATCTTGGGCAAGACGCGAACAACGTTCTCAATACCCAGGTACAGGATGAGGGACAAAGCAACAGTGCCGGCAGTCTGACGCAGCAGCCAGCCTAGGCCTTGGACAAAGATGGTAACCAAGAAGCTGAGCAGCGGGAACATCCACAGGGAACGCTTACCAGCATCCTCTTTGAAAGGCTCGTAAAGTTCCTTCACAGAGTCCGGCGCTAGCATCTCCGAGAGGAAGTAGATCAGCACCAGAGCCAAGAACATGATTACGGCCGCAATAACGCCGTACAAGAGCACCTTCACTAAAGCCACGATGCTGCGGTTAGGGTTTGACATGTACACGGTGGATTGCAGGCCGAAGCGATACTCAGTAGTAACCACCATGATGGCTTGAATCATGATGATCGGGATAACCAGCGCCAAGAGGATGGAGTTCATTCCCTGCGCCGTGAGCGGGCTGACGGGGAAGGCCGGATCTACTTCGGGCGCATTGAGGGAGTTAAGCAGCGCCCAACCGATCGACAGGATGAAAATGAGGCCGGTGGTCCAGTAGAAGGACTTCGTAGTGCAAAGCTTGGTCCACTCGGCGCGCAGGGTGTTAACAAACATTAGTTCTGCTCCTCCTGTGCGATGTTTTGGTTGGTTGCCGGAGCACCTGGGGTGCTGGCATGGTACTGCACGTCTTCGCCGGTCATCTGCATAAATGCATCCTCCAGGGAAGCACGTTTCAGGCTGAGCTCATTAAGCGGGACGCCCGTGGAGTACGCCAACTGGCCGATGAAGTCAGTGCTTTGGTCCTCGATGATGAACGTATTGCGGCCTTCTTCGTCGGTGCTGGTGCGGAAGGAAACGTTTGCCTCGCGCAGAGCGCCGCCGAATTCCTCGAGGTGGTCGGAACGCACGATGACGGAAGACTGTGAGTGCTCCTTCACGAAGTCATACGTGGACTGGTTTGCCACCAAGCGGCCGCGGCCAATGACCACGAGGTGGTCAGCCGTCAGAGACATCTCGGAAAGAAGATGGGAGGAAATCAGCACGGTACGGCCCTCAGCTGCGAGTGCGCGCACCAAGGAGCGCACCCAGCGAATGCCTTCTGGGTCGAGGCCGTTAACCGGCTCGTCGAGGATGAGGATTCCCGGGTCACCCAACAGGGCACCTGCCAAGCCGAGGCGCTGGCCCATACCGAGGGAGAAGCCGCCGGCCTTTTTACCGGCGACGTCGGAAAGCCCGACCAGCCCTAGGACTTCCTCCACGCGCTTGGTAGGGATTCCATTGGACTGTGCCATCCACTTCAGGTGGTTGGCGGCGGTGCGGTTGGGGTGCACTGCCTTGGCGTCGAGCAGCGCACCGACCTCCCGCAGCGGGTTCTTCAGCTCGCGGTAGGTCTTGCCGTTAATACGGGCCTGGCCCGCCGTGGGGCTATCCAGGCCTAGAATCATGCGCATGGTCGTCGACTTACCCGCACCGTTCGGACCTAGAAAGCCGGTCACAATGCCTGGCTCCACCTTAAAGGTGAGGTCATCTACTGCACGGACAGACTTATATTGTTTTGTCAGTCCCTCAACTTCAATCATGCTGTCAAGGGTGCCATAGTTTTCTGGCAGTTACCTGCGTAGCCCCTCGATTTGTTTTAGCAGAGCCGGAAAAGCCTGCCGAAATGCCCCCAACAGAGGTAATTTTTCCACCTCTCCTAGCGGCACCCAGCGCAGCTCATTGGATTCCTCGTTTGCTTCCACGGCAAGCGGCTGGCCGCTGCGGGTCCGTCCAATGACCGTGGTGTAGGTCCAGTTGCCCGGCAGCCCACCCGCGGGAGGGAAAGGCCCAGAGGTCACGCAGGAGCAAAGCACCTCGACGTCGGCAGGCGCGATGGCGCATTCCTCGAAGGTCTCACGCAAGGCGGCTTCCTCGGGGGTCTCGTGTAAATCGCGCGCTCCGCCTGGGATTCCCCAAGTTCCGCCGTGGTTGGTCCACTCGGCGCGGTGTTGAAGAAGGACTTTATCGCCGGCTAGAAGAAACAGCCCAGCCGCACCGAACTTACCCCACAGCTTGCTTCCTCCTGGGCCTGCGGCCCAGCCATCCCCGCTGATGTGTGTTTCTTCTCTCGCCGTCATGCCGCCCATCCTACGGGGCAGCGCCCTGCACCGCCTCCAAATGTGGTGGCGTGCATCACCAAAGCGTCTTTATTCTGCGCTATTCTAAGGGAATGACTGGCACAGGGTTGGAGGGCGTCGCACGTCCGGGCGAGCGTGCCGCCACGCATCCGGATGATGCGGCGAGGGATCATCACGATCATCCTGCTGACCACTGGCTGGATGAAGTAACCGAGCCAGCCGCTCCTGCTTTCAGCAACGCTACCCAACTGGCCATGAGCTCTTTTGTCGGCCCGGCGCGCTTGGTACGCCGCCTGTATCACTTCGCCGTCACCACGCCAGGCAAGCTCTTTACCGTGACGCTGATCCTCACCGTGGCGTTGGCCGCCGCAGGCTTGTCGATGTCGAATACTTCCGCCAATCGCCACGCGGCCTTAGACGATCTGCTCAACTCCACAGAGCCAATGTCGAATGCGGCGCACCATCTCTATACCAACCTCTCGCTGGCTGACACCGTGGCCACCACGGGCTTCGTGCAAGCTGGCGTGGAGTCAGAGGCTAACCGCGAGCGCTATAACGAAGCCATCGACGCGGCCTCCGTGGCCGCCACTCAGTCAGTCCTCGGTACCAATAGCGATGACGCCCGCATCCGCGAGCTGGTGACCTACATCCAGCGCGAGCTGCCCGTATATACCGCGCTCGTGGAGAAGGCCCGCACCAACCACAGGGCTGGCAACGCGGTGGCGAACTCCTATATGTCCAATGCGTCTTCCCTGATGCGCGACAAAATCCTGCCGGCGGCCTCCGAACTATTTTCGCTTACCTCCGCCAAGGTCAAGGAACAGCAGCAGCGCCTGACCAGCCCTCAATGGGTGCCGCTTTCTGGCCTGGTGGCAGCACTCTCCTTCCTCCTCATCGCGCAATGGTGGTTGTGGCGGCTAACGCGCCGCCGCTTCAACCGCGGCTTCCTCACCGCCAGCGTGCTGCTCTTCCTGGCGCTCACGTGGGCTTCGGCCGCCAACTTTGCCACGTGGAGTTCTGGCTACCACGGCTTTGAGACAGTCTCGCGCCCGTGGGATTCGCTCACTGCTTCCCGAATTGAAGCGCAGCAGACTCGCACTTCTGAGACGCTGGCGCTGGTCCTGCGTTCCTCGGAGTCTGACATGTCGGTGCGTTTTAGTTCGACGTTGTATTCCATTTCTAACGCCCTCGAGGACTACGAAGCCGCGCTTGCCGACGACGATATCCCCATCAACGATCCTGCGCTTCTGCCCGCCGCCAAGCAGGCCGCGCAGGAGTGGGAGGACTCGCACGAGGAGTTCATGAATGCGCTTGCCGACGGCGACTATGACAAGGCGATCTACGAAGCCACTGTGAGCACGCCCAATGGATCGCCAACGGCCGCTAGCGCTTTCGACGACGTGGATAATTCTTTGGCGGGTCTGATCAGTGAGGCCCGCGTGTCCATGCGGTCCTATTTGGAGCAGGGGCTCAACGCTATGACCATGGTTTCCACTATGGTGTTCTTGCTGACCAGCGGCGCCATCATCGCAGTGTGGCTGGGTATCCGCCCTCGACTCCAGGAGTACCTCTAATGACTTCGAAGTTTCGGCGACTACTACTGGCTACTACCGCGGCGTGCACGGTGGCGTTGGTGGGGGCGACGTCGTGTAGCATGCCCCATCGCTTGACCCCACAACAGGATGAGAAGGCGATCCCGCAGGCCTCCTTGGACTCAGAGGCAGGGCCGCCTTTGCCCGACAACTCGATCTGGGAAGGCGCTGGCAGCATAGAGCCGCACCCACGCACGAAGGTGCCGGTGACTGGCACCTACCGGCCGGATGACAAGACTCCGCGTGAGCGCATTCCCGATATTTACAAGCGCGGACGCATCATCGTAGGCGTAGACCGCTCCAACAATCTGATGAGCTACCGCGACACAGCTTCCGGCGAGGTCCGCGGCTTTGAGGTGGACATCGCGCGGGAAATCGCCCGCGACATCTTTGACGATCCAAATAAGGTGGATTTCCGTTTCGTGGAGTCCTCGGAGCGCACCTCAGCGCTGAACGAGCGCAGCGTGGATATTGTAATTCGCACGATGTCCATTAGCGCCGAGCGCCAGCGCGAGGTGGCCTTCTCCACGCCGTATATGACCACCAAGACCAAGCTTTTGGTGCTCAGCAGTTCGGGCATTCGCTCCATCGACGACACCGCAGGCAAGACGCTGTGCGCGGTGCAGGGCTCCACCATCGTGGACACGGTGCGTCGCGAGGCAAGCACGTCGAACATCCTGCAGACCCGCTCGTGGGGCGATTGCTTGATGGCCCTACAACTCAACCAGATCGACGGCGTGGTGGCTGATGACGCCCTATTGTCTGGAATGCTGGCGCAGGACTCCTATACCTCCATCGTGGGGGCGCCACTCACTAGCGAGGATTACGGCGTGGCAGTGCGCAAGCCCGATAGCTTCTACGATTCCAAGCCGTTGCTACGTCAGGTTAACTCCACGCTGGAGCGCATCCGCCAGGACGGCACCTGGGATAAACTCTTTGCCACGTGGCTGGGTGACTATCTAGAAAGGCCAACGCTGCCCGCACCGAATTACTTGCCGGAGGAAGAAAGCTCCAACGACGCCGACGCTACAAAGGAGGCGCAGCGATGAGTCCTACGCATGGCCATAGCTTCAGCGAGGACGAGCTCGATCACCTCGAGCCGGAGACGCTAGAAGATCCCGCAACAGGTGCGGCGGTTGACACTGACGCGGCAAACCCCGGCACGGCTTTAAATGCCGATAACGCAGAGCCTGCCACGCAAGCGGTGCCATACGACCCCTTTGCGGACGAAGACGAGGTAGGAACCTCGGCAGTTGCCTTCGATCCTGTCGCTGACGAGGACGACGAATCTGACGAGGGCGCCGATGTTGCAGGAACCTACACCGACCCCGACAACATTGCGGCTCTCATCGCGGAGCTGGGACAACTACGCGATCGTCGCAAGCAGGAGCAACAAGAAGATGCTTCGCAACGCTCGCGGCGCCAAGCCTTGGATACGTTCCGCCAGCGCCGCGCCGCCAAGCGCACCGACCGCGAGGTGGCCGACGGAATGGCCACCCTGCCCTTCATCGTGCCGGGCAACCCCACTGCCGCGCTCATCGACCCAACCAAAGAAAACGTCGCTCCACCGCAGCTTTCCCCGGGCGATATCGTAGCCGGGCAATACGAGATTTTGGGCGTTATTGCACACGGCGGTCTGGGCTGGATTTACCTGGCCAACGACCACTTCGTCTCTGGGCGCATCGTCGTCCTAAAAGGCATGCAGTCGGAGAAGTCGGCCGACGAAACCGCCACCGCCGAAGTCGAGCGCGAGTTCCTAGCGGACATCACACACCCGGGAATCGTGAAGATTTTCAACTTCGTCGATGACGAGCGCGTCGACGGTGGCTTTATCGTCATGGAGTACGTCGGCGGCCCTTCTCTCCAGCAACGCCGCAACGACCAGAAGGACCGACTTTTCCCAGTAGACACGGCCATCGCCTACATTCTGGAACTGCTGCCGGCGTTGGACTACCTGCACGCCCGCGGCGTGGTCTACAACGACTTGAAGCCTTCCAACATCATCGTCACCGAGGACCAAGTCAAGCTCATTGACCTGGGCGCGGTCTCGGGTATTGGAGCTTTCGGGCATATCTACGGAACTAAGGGTTTCCAAGCCCCCGAGATCGTCAAGTCTGGCCCGTCGGTGGCCTCGGATATTTACACCATCGGCCGCACGCTGGCCTGCCTGACCATTACGCTTCCGCAGGAAGACGGCGTCTACTTGCCGGGGCTTCCCTCCCCTACCGATGAGCCTTTGCTGCGCCGCTATCTTTCCTTCTATCGCCTGCTGCAGCGCGCCACCGACCCTGACCCGGCCAAGCGCTTCCAGAGCGTTGCGCAGCTGCGCGACCAGCTTTACGGCGTGCTCCGCGAGGTCATCGCCCTGCGCGACGGAATCCAGCATCCTGCACAGCACTCGCTGTTTTCGCCGCAACGTACGACTTTTGGCACCAAGCACTTGGTTTTCCGCACTGACCAGCTCATCGACGGTATTGAGCGCACGGTGCGCATCACCGCGCCCGAGGTAGTCTCCGCCTTGCCTACCCCGCTGGTTGACCGCTCCGACGTCGGCGCCGCGCTCCTCCAAGGTGCTTCCTACACCGAGCCGCAGGAAGCGTTGGAGACGCTGCGCCAGGCAATGCAGGCCCCAGAATACGAGAAGTCCGCGGAGATTCCGCTCGGCGTGGTGCGCTCGATGATCGACCTGGGTTATACCGGCCAGGCCTGCGAGTGGCTGGCCTCCATTGAGGACAAGCTCGGTAAAGACTGGCGCTTCCAGTGGTATTCGGGCGTCGCAGTGCTGCTTCTCGACGACTTCCGCGCCGCCCAGGTGCACTTCTCCAACGTGCTCAACCTGCTGCCTGGCGAGCCCGCGCCGAAGCTGGCCATCGCCGCCATCAACGAGCTGATTCTGCAGGAGCTCGGTTATGAGGAAGCATCGCTTATCGACGCCGCTGTGGCTCGCGCATGTGCCAACCTCACGACGTCGCTAGCGGACCTCCCCGCGGAAGCTTTCGCTGACCAGCCTGGAATCTGGGACCACGTGACGGATGACCCGGCGCACCTGCGTTTCAACTCGATGCGCTTGTACGGCATCGTGTGGGCCACCAATCCGACTACGGTGTCCTCCGCGTTTGGGCTGGCGCGCCAGCTGCGCGCTGAGCAGCAGATTGAACTGGCCGTGGCCACTTTGGACCGCGTACCCAACGCATCGCGCCACCATCGCATGGCGCGACTGACCACAATTCTGCAGCTGGTGCTCCATGATCTCACGGAGTCCCGCATCCGCCGCGCGGCCCACCGCCTGGAGGAGATCCCGCAGAACGAACCACGCTTCTTGCAGGTCAAGGCGGCAGTTATCTCGGCCGGCCTCAACTTCCTGCGCGATTCCAACCTCGATGCAGCGGCCTCCCCCAACGACCTCTTCGAGTTCGCCTTCACGCAGCGCGGCCTGCGCTACGGCTTGGCCGATACTCTGCGTGCCCTGGCCCGGCAAGCCCCCTTCGCGCGGCACCGCTATGCGCTGGTGGACCTGGCGAACCAGGTGCGCCCGGTGACGATGTTCTAGGCCGCGCGCCATTCGCCCGGCCTCTCGCCGCGGCCCGCCAGGCGGCCCTGCCTTCCGCCATGGATGCCTTTCCAAATGGTGAGGTCAACCGCTACAAACGTCACCTCAACAGCCAGCACCAGCCCCAACAACTAACGCTGGCCCCACTAGCCACATCGCGACCTCACCATTTGGCTATTCGCGTCGTGCCTCAGCCCAAATGGTGAGGACCACATGGTGAGGTGAGCAATCTCCAGCCCCAGCAGACAACGCCAGTCACAGTAGTTACAGCTCGACCTCACCATCTAGACCAGCTACCTACAAATGGTGAGGAGCCCTGGCGAGAAAAAGCGCCTACGCCTGGCGCACCACTTGCTGCAGTACCCGCTCACGGCCAGACACCCAAGTTGCCCGCAGCTCTGCGAGGAACTTCTGCGGCTGATGAAACAGCTCAGTCGAAGTCACACGGAATACCGTGTAACCGGCATTCTGCAATCTCACCTCGCGGCGACGCTCTTCCACGATTACCCGCCGGGTATCCGAGTCATAGGTTGCGCCGTCATACTTCACGGCTCCATCAATTTCCAATACCAGCCAACCATCAATCAGAACATCAACGCGAACACTGGGAATCACCCAGACTTGCTGTTGGATGGAATGACCCATCTTTGCGTGTGCCAATAACGCGATGCATAATGCCTCGTAGGGCGACTCGCATTGACCAGAAAGAAGCGATATAGCTCGTCGCGCTTCAGCGATATCTTTGACCCGCCCCATAGTTGCGAGGCAATCCATAGCCATAGCCTTGGCAGCCTCGACATCGAGTTCAGGATGCATCCGAAACCATGATTCGAGTGCCACGAAGCCGCGAATCCAGCCTTCGAAGCGCGCGACATCCAACGCGGCGCGCAAAGCAGACGTGACGCGAACGCCCTGCACCTTCTCGACCATAGAATCTGGCAGACGCATCTTCTTGTAACTTCGGCCGTGGCCCCAGTCTCTCCGCGGTGGCATAACGCCAGAGCGCAGAGCGAGCGTCACCGGCTCCTCGCCGCACCGCGGCGGGAGGACCCACAGCCCATGCACCCGCGCCGCCGAAACTCCCACGAGTACCGCCCGCCTAGCACTATGGCCCGCCCGCAAACACCGCGCCAGCTGCTTTTCATGCCAAGGCAGCGACTGCCCTTCTACTACTCCCCCGAATTGTTCCATAGAGATAGTCCACTAGCCGGGCCAGTATTGGCGCAAGAGGGAATTGGCGCAACAGGCCAAATCTGTGGATAACTCATCGCGATGAGCTATCCACAGACTGGTAAAGCGGGAGTTTTTGGGCTTAGTACAGCCCCGCCTCCCGCGCCATATCGGCAATTTCAGCGGACTTCTGTGCGATAGCCAGCTCCTCGTTGGTCGGAACCACGAAGACCTTGACCGGAGAGTCCGCCTCAGAAATCATGCGCGGCTCCTTCGAGCGGACTAGGTTAGCCTGCTTGTCGAAGTGAATGCCGTACATACCCAGGTTGAACAGCGAATCCTGACGTACCTCAGTGTCATTTTCGCCCACGCCTGCAGTGAAGGTGATGGCGTCCACGCGGCCCAGCGCAATCATGTACGAGCCGATGAAGCGGCGCAGCTGGTGGATATAGATGTTGTACGCCAGCCATGCGTCCTGGTCCTCGGCCTCGATGCGCTCACGCAGCACACGGAAGTCGTTGACGCCGGAAATGCCCTTCACACCAGACTGCTTGTTGAGCAGGTTGTCAATCTCATCGATAGACATGCCCGCCTGGCGGGACAGATGGAAGATGATGCCCGGGTCGATATCGCCGGAACGGGTGCCCATCGCCAAACCAGCCAACGGGGTCAGACCCATCGAGGTGTCAATCGGGCGGCCGTGGCGGATTGCGGCTGCCGAAGCACCGTTACCCAGGTGCAGCGTGATCTGGTTGACGCGCTTCGGGTCCTTATCCAGCAAGCGCGGGACCTGCTGCGACACAAACTCGTGGGAGGTGCCGTGGAAGCCGTAGCGACGGATGTCGTACTTGGAGGCCACGTCGTTGTTGATGGCGTAAAGCGCAGCAGCCGGCGGCATATGGTTGAAGAAAGCCGTGTCGAACACGGCCACGTGCGGGATGTTCGGCAGCATCTTGCGAGCCACGCGAATGCCGTCCAGGTTGGCTGGGTTGTGCAGCGGGGCCAGCGGGATGAGGTCCTCAATCATGGACTCAATCTGGTCCGTGATCAGCTGCGGGTCGGAGAAGAGGCGTCCGCCGTGGACAACGCGGTGTCCCACGGCAACGACCTCCACCTCCATTGGGCCCACGTTGTGCTGGTGCATAATGTCGAATGCCCGCTCCAGGCCGAAGGAGTGGGTAGGAATCTCCAGCTCTTCCTTGTATTCCTCGCCACCAGTCTTGACGGTGACGGCACCCATCGGCTCGCCGACCTGCTCGACCAAGCCGGAGACCAGCGGGGCGTCGGTAGCCGTGCCCTCTGGGTCAACCAGCTGAAACTTAACCGATGAGGAACCTGAGTTGAGAACGAGTACGTATGCCATTTACTTAACTCCAGCCTGGATTGCCGTGATGGCGACAGTGTTGATGATGTCCGGAACGGTAGCGCCGCGGGAAAGGTCGTTGACCGGCTTGTTCAGGCCCTGCAGAATCGGGCCGACAGCCAGCGCGCCGCCGGTACGCTGGGCGGTCTTGTAACCGATGTTGCCCGCCTCGAGATCCGGGAAGATGAAGACGTTTGCCTGGCCAGCAACTTGAGACTCTGGTGCCTTCTTGGCAGCCACGCCTGGGTCGCACGCGGCGTCGAACTGCAGCGGACCATCCACCTTGACGGAGGAATCCAGCGCACGAGCGGCCTCAACAGCAGCCACCGCGCGGTCAACGTCCGGGCCGGAGCCCGAAGTACCGGTGGAGTAAGACAACATGGCCACGCGTGGGTCGATGCCGAACTGCGCTGCGGTCTTTGCGGAAACCACGGCGATTTCACCCAGCTGCTCTGCAGTTGGGTTCGGGTTGACCGCACAGTCACCGAATGCCCACAGGCGTCCGCGCATGACCATCAGGAAGATGGAGGAAACCACGGAAGCGCCCGGCACGGTCTTGATGATCTGGAAGGAAGGCTTGATGGTGTGCGCCGTGGTGTGCGCAGCGCCGGAAACCATTCCATCTGCCAGGCCCTTGTGCACCATCATCGTGGCGAAGTAGGAAACGTCCTGCATAGTCTCGCGCGCCTGCTCCAGGGTGACGCCCTTCTTCTTACGCAGCTCCGCGAAGTCAGCGGCGAATTCCTCCGCCAGCGGGGAGTTCAGGTGATCAATGACGTCTACGCCGGCGAGATCCACGCCGAGGCGCTCCGCCCGCTTGGCGACGTCCGCCTCATCACCGAGGATGGTCAGCTTAGCGACCTTGCCCTCGATGAGTGCGCCGGCCGCTTCAATGATGCGGTCATCGTCGCCCTCTGGGAGCACGATGTGTGCACCGACTGCGCGAGCCTGGTCAAGCAGCTGCTTCTGGAAAAGTTCGGCGCTCATAACCGGGGCAATCTCCCCGACTGATGAGAGCGCACCTGGGACAGAAGCGACGTCGGTAAACGCGCCCAAAACCTCAGCTCCCACGGAGCGTGCATGGGCAAGGGCAAGGTCGGAAGTACGTGCTGGAGCCTTGGTAATCAGAACGAACGGGATACCGAGCGCCGCTGCGGCCTTGGCATCAAAGTCCATTACACCCGTGCCTTGGAGCACCACGTCACCTTCAGGAACAGTGACCAGAATCTGATCCAGGGTGGTGCCCAGATCGTTGAGCTGCGCGAAGGTTGCGCCTAGATCTTGTGCCAGCGAGGGGACATCAAGACCGTCGAAGCCACGGCCGATGACACTCACGAGTGCGGAGTTCTGTGCAGACATTCTCAGTAGCCTTTCTCTTTCAAAGAGTAGACGAATAGTGTGCCGCAAGTCACTAAACGCGGCACACAGTGACGCCTTCACTTTACTGGAGATGTCCGAATAAAGCCGTTTCTAATAGCGATTGTGAAACGTAAAACACACTGCATGAGTCAATCCCACCCACCGCCACCCAAAAATTGTGCGTTCAGACACATACACTTGGAACAGTGAGCCCCCCAGAGTAAGCTCCGAGTTAAGGATTGTTACTTCGGGCAAGACCTAGGACGCTACGAGCGTCGCGTAAGCATACGCGGCATCGCCCCAGCGCCCTGGGTCTTTTGTGGTTTTATGGCACATTCGCTGCCTCAGGAGCTACAAACCCGCCCCAGGATTTCGAAAGGAACTCACATGTCGACGCAAACGCGCTCCGCAGCTGAGGCCATCCTCGATGGCATTGGCGGAGCAGACAACATTGCATCGTTTACTCACTGTGCCACTCGCTTGCGCTTCCAGCTCAATGACTCCTCGAAGGTCAACAAGGAGGCCCTCGAGGCCATCCCTAAGGTGCTGGGCGCAGTCCCCCAGGGCGGCTCGAGCTACCAGGTCGTTATCGGTGGCGACGTTGCCACCGTCTACGACGAGATCAACGCCTTGCCCGCCATGAAGGACGGCGGCGCAAGCGATGCGGACATCAAGGCTGCCGCTCGCGCCAAGGCCAAGGGCAAGGTCCCTTTCATGGACGAGTTCTTTGAGTATCTGTCCGATTCCTTCCGTCCAATTCTGGGTGTCCTGCTGGGTGCCTCGCTCATCATCGCGTTCGCGTCGATCCTCGACGCATTCGGAATCGTCGACTTCCGCGCACCTGACAAGCCGGCCTCGTGGTTCTTCGTCGACGCCATGTGGCGTTCCGTCTTCTACTTCCTGCCTTTGATGGTGGCTTACAACGCTGGCAAGAAGCTGCGCATCGACCCTTGGGTCCCGGCCGCCATCATGGCAGCGCTGCTCACCCCGGAGTTCCTCAACCTCACTGAGAACCCGGCCGTTCAATGCGTTGTCAATGACACCCTGGGCACCGAACAGTGCACCATCCCAATCTTTGGCATGACCATGCAGCTGCCTGATTACGGCGGCAACGTCTTCGTGCCTTTGATGATGGCTTATGTAGCAGCGTTGGTCTACCGCTTCTTCCAGAAGATCATTCCTACTTCCATCCACATGGTCTTCGTTCCTTTCTTCACCATGCTCATCGTTATCCCACTGACGGCCTTCCTCATCGGTCCGTTCGGTGTGTGGGCTGGTAACGGCATTGGCGCTGGCCTGTCCTGGATGAACGACAACGTGCCATTCGTCTTCGCTCTCGCTATCCCGATGCTCTACCCATTCCTGGTTCCGCTGGGTCTGCACTGGCCACTGAACGCCCTGATGCTGGTTAACATCCAGACCTTGGGCTACGACTTCATCCAGGGCCCAATGGGCGCATGGAACTTCGCCTGCTTCGGCGCAACCGCCGCTGTGCTGGCACTGTCCATCCGCGACAAGGACACCGTGATGCGCCAGACCTCTGGTTCCGCTCTCGCCGCCGGTCTGCTGGGTGGCGTCTCCGAGCCTTCCCTGTACGGTATTCACTTGCGCTACAAGAGGATTTACCCGCGCATGCTGGTGGGCTGCTTCGCTGGCGGCCTCACCGTTGCACTGCTGACGCTGGGCTCCAACGGCATCACCACCGACGCCTTCGTCTTTACCTCGCTGCTGACCATCTCCGTCTTCAACCCGATGCTCAAGTACGTCATCGCCATCGCCGTGGCATTCGTGGTTGCTTTCATCGCGGTCTTCATCTCCGGCTACCGCACCCCAGAGGAGCGCGCCGCCCAGAAGGCCGCTGCCGCTGGTGCAAGCGCTGCTGCGCTTGACGACGCCCCAGCCGAGGCCGCCGCCCCCGACACCGCTGCCGAGGCCCCCGCTGAAACCGAGACCGTCATCACTTCCCCCGCTGAGGGCGAAGTTGTTCCGATGGCCGAAATCAATGACCCCGTGTTCTCCGCAGGAACGCTGGGCGACGGCGTGGGTGTCATCCCCGCTTCCGACGAGGTCTACGCCCCGGTATCCGGCGTAATCGTCAGCGCGATGAAGACCGGCCACGCTTATGGCATCAAGACCGAGTCCGGCGTCGAGGTCCTCGTCCACATCGGCATCAACACCGTGAAGATGAAGGGCGAGGGATTCGCCCCAGCCGTCAAGAAGGGCGATACCATCAAGGCCGGCGAGCTCCTGGCCACCGTCGATTTCGGTGCCGTACGCGCCGCAGGCTACGACACCACCATCGTGGTGGCCGTGACCAACACCAAGGCACTGGCCGAGGTAACTCCGGCCGGAATTAAGAAGGCTACGGCTGGCGATACCATCATCACCGCTACCCGCTAGTAACAACCCTGAATTAGGGCTCCGCGCCTCGGCGCGCGTGCCCTATAGGCCCGATAGTCTTAACTACTATCGGGCCTTATCCGTGCCCACCGCCTGAAGAAGGAATTGATTCAGCAATGCAGATCCTGCGCGTCTTTAACAACAACGTCGTCTTGGCGCGCCGTACCGGCAGCAACGCTGGCACTCCCGCAGGCGAGGACACAGAAGACGTCATCGTGACCGGCCGCGGAATCGGCTTTCAGGCAAAGGCTGGCGACGCCGTCGATCCAGCCAAAGTGGTCAAGGTATTCGTACCGGCCTCAGGCCGGGACCCCGATCACTCTGCCGCCATGCTCGCCGCGGTCCCGGGTGAGTTCATCCAGCTAGTGCTGGAAGCCATGGACCGTGCTCACGTGCCGGATACGCTGCGCGGCAAACTCACCCTAGTGGTGGCTCTAGCAGACCACGTGCATTCGGCGGTCAACCGCGGAATAAGCATCGAGTATCCGCTCGAGGCTGAGGTCCGCCATCTCTACGCTGAGGATTTCGCGCTGGCCAGCACTCTGCTCCAGGAGATCAATACAGGGCTGCATTCCCCACTGCCTGAGTCTGAGGCAGTGGCGCTGACCTTGCACCTGGTCAATGCCGGTTTCACGGTGGGCGACCTATCCGGCACCTACCGCATGACAGGACTTATCCAGCAGCTGCTGGACATCATCGGCAGCCACAACGGCGTGGAACTTGAAAGCGAAGATCTTTCTGTTGCCCGCTTTATCACGCACTTGCGTTACTTGTTCGTGCGCATGGCTGAGCACTCGCAGCTGGATTCGCCGGGGTCTCCTGTATCCAACGTCATCAACGACCAATACCCGGATGCCGCACAGTGCGCCCGTACGGTCGCCGGCGTCATCGAGCTGCGCATGAATGAGAGTCTCACCGCGGATGAAATCACGTATCTAGCCCTGCACATTGCGCGCCTAAGCCAAGCGACCAAGTAAGCACCGAGTAGATACCAAGTCGAACTACCACCGCTAAGATCGCGGGCATGACTTACACGCTCACTGCTGCGCCCATTACCCACATGAATCCGCTTGACGTCCACGCGCTCTACAAACTGCGTGTGGACGTCTTCGTGCATGAGCAGCAGTGCCCGTATGCCGAAATCGATGACACCGATGCGCTCGATTCCACGGTGCATATCTTGGCTTTCGACGACGACACCCGCGGTATTGTTGGCACCGCGCGCGTCTTCCCCTCCACGCTAGATGGCGAGGAGGTGGCCCAATTTGGCCGCTTTGCTCTGGATAAACAGGCTCGCGGCACGGGGCTGGGCAAGCAGGTCATGGAAGCAGCGTTGCAGTATGCCGCAGTGGCCCTGAGCGACCAGCCGGTCTACTTGGAGGCACAGGCACCGCTGGTGGATTACTACAGTGCCTACGGCTTTGAGGTGTGCGGCGAGCTTTTCGACGACGAGGGTATCCCCCACCAGCCGATGATCCTGCGCCGCGAGGGCTAATCGTCTGCGGAACGGTTGAGAGCTGGGTCGACCTCGACGACGGGCTCAGCGACCTCGATGAAATCGATGTCGACGGCATCGTTAGCTACTGGGTCCACGGCCTGTGCGTTGGCGACAACCGGCGCGTTCGGGGTCTGGCTGATGCTGATCTTGGCGGCGGCAAGCGCGGCACGATCGCGCGCAGTCTCGACGTCTTCTGCGGTGGTAGCCACCATGCCCATGCGGCGACCAACGTAGGCACCGGGCTTGCCAAAGAGACGGACGTCGGTCTCTTCGAAGGCCATGGCCTCTGCAACGCCGCTATAGGCGACGTCGTCTGTCGCGGCGTCGGCATGCAGCACCACGCTGGCACCTGGTGAGGTTAGGGTGACGTCGATTGGGTAGCCCAGGATGGCGCGGGCGTGCAGCTCGAACTCAGAGAAGCGCTGCGTGTAACCCGTGAGCATAGCGGTATCGGAAGGGCGCGGGGAGACGGAAGAGAAGTACACGTCCTCGTCGGCGACAAAGAGCTCGACGCCGTAGACGCCGCGTCCGCCTAGCTCGTTGGAGATGCGCGCGGCAACGGAGCGTGCGTTCTCAAGTGCGATCTCGCTCATGGCCAGCGGCTGCCAGGATTCGATGAGGTCACCGCGCTCGTGGCGGTGGCCGATGGGCTCGCTAAACCACGTGCACAGCTTGCCGGAGACAGGATCGATGGAGCGCACTGCAAGAAGAGTGACTTCGTAGTCGAAGTCCACGAAGCGCTCAGCGATGACGCGCTTTTCATCGGAGGACACGCGGCGCACGAGGTTCCATGCGTCCTTGAGATCTTCCTCGTCTTTGACCAGCATGTGGCCCTTGCCAGAGGTTGCCACATCCGGCTTTACGATGCACGGCATGCCCAGCTCATGGACGGCTTCGGCAAGCTCCTCCGCGGAGCTGGCAAAGCGGTATGCGGTTACGGGCAGGCCAATGTTTTCGGCCGTTTCACGAATGGTCTGGCGGGACTGGGTCAGTTCGCACGCCCGGGCGCTAGGGACGACGACGGCGGGGGTTTCCGACTCAAGCCGCGACAGCGCCTCGACGGCCACAATCTCGACTTCGGGGACGATATAGTCTGGCCGGATGCGCTGGGCGATTTCGAGCACCTTGGCTTCATCGGTGATGTCCGCGATGTAGCTAAAGTGCGCGAGCTGTTGTGCAGGTGCTCCGGCGTAGCGGTCGACGGCGTGTACCTCAAGGCCCAAGTTCTGGAAGGCAATAACTAGTTGCTTGCCCAGCTCGCCTGCGCCAAGCAACAGCACTTTGGTGGCGTTACCGGTAAGGGGGGTACCTATATAACCTGCGATGTCGCCTGAAATATCCATCCTTGAATTATTGCACATGTTCTTCACAGTCTTATTACTGAAAAGCCAGGATGCAAGATATTTAACGCCGCCGCAGGCCGCAGGCAACAGCGAAGGCCGCGAGATCTCCAAACGCCCGCCTTCTACTTGGAAAGATGTAGAAGACAGGCGTTTCGCTTGGTGGTAAAGCTAGTGGCAACCGGGATTAACCGGCTGCCTTAAGCAGGAGCTTCAGCTGCTCGTAGGGACATTTCTCAGCGAGAGATTACTTGCTGGATCCACCGTTGGAAGAACCGTTAGAGGAAAAGGAGTTCTGCGGGGAGCAAGCATCTGCCAGCAGGCCGATAGCCAGTGCACCAGCGGCAACCAGAGCGACACCGCCAGCAACCTTACCAGCTGACTCGCCGTACTTACTGAACTAAGCGTTGATGCCAGCAAGCTGCTTAGCAATAGCCGGGTTGTAGATGCCCAATTGCTTCAGCAGTTCGATGTTGGCCTTGCCAAGCTGGCTGGAAATCTGCTCGATGAACGGGGACAGACCCGGAACCTTGATCTGGGAAGCCAAGCCACCCGGAATCAGGAACAGCAGCGGCAGGCCTACAGCCAGGCCAGCTAGGATAAAACGACCCAGGTCACCGTTGGAAGAACCGCCGTTGGAAGAATCCCCCTTCTCCTTCACGACGGTCACGGTAACGGCGTCGACGACCTTGCCGTCCTTGGCCTTGACAGTAACGGTGATCGTATCGCCCGGCTTAGCGTCATCACTCGGGGTAACAACGAGTTGGCCCCTCTCGCCGATTTCGGCCTTGCCCGGACCTTTAACCTCAACGGTGGTGCCGTCCTGAACAGCGCCACCGTTGTTAGGAAGCTCTACTTTCTTGCCCGGGGTGGTGGTGGCTTTGTCGTCCCAATCAGGAGCCTTGGTGGTGTCCGGATCGTTAGGCTTGGAGTTCGGATCGTTGGGATTGGTTCCTTTCTCGATCTCAGTCTTGTCGTCAACGCCATCATTGTCGGAGTCACGCTTGGTAGGATTCGTCGGATCCAGCTCTCCATCGCTGTCCCAATCCTTGTTGCCGTTGTTGCCGCTGACCTCGTCACCATCTTTGATGCCGTCCCCATCGGTATCAGCCTTCTTCGGATCGGTGCCCTTAGCCTTCTCGTCACCGTCAATCAAGCCATCGTAATCGGTGTCCGAGTTGTTCGGATCGGTGCCGTCGAGGATTTCCTGGCCGTCGGTCAGGCCATCGCCATCGGTGTCAGGCTCGATTGGGTCAGTCTTGTGAACGTTGACTTCCTGGTCGTCGGTCAGACCGTCGCCGTCGGTATCAAGGTCGTTTGGGCCAGCGGTGGTATCCGGTGCAGTGGTGCCAGTTGTGGTCTGCGCGTAAGCAACCGGCGCAGAAACTGCGTGAATGAATGGGGAGACAAGTGCGACTGAGAGTACAGCAGCGGCAATAGAGGTGCCGCGACGACGCGCTTTAACAGCCGACCGAATGCCCTTCTTGATCATACAAGAAGTCCTTTCTAATAGTCCCTGAGAAATTAACTATGGGTTTCAGGGATGGCATGGTCCATAGAAGAAGCCAGCCATTTAAGGAAAACGGCTGGGAGCCAGCCCAGCGTGGTCCGCCAAGCAAGGTAAGAGTATTGGGCGAGGCCTCACTCTGAACTCGTGAGACAGCTTAAATTAAACCAACTTAAGTGCGCCAGTGATGCTGATGCCATAAACCCCCAATCCTCCCTTAAATTTGGCCATTAAGCACTCCTATACACGCCCCTACCAGGAACATCCTTCTAATTTAGTGTTAGGAAACAATATTGTGATTGCTGCCACGGTGAAAATGCAAATACTCGGCTACTTGGTTAATCTCGGATTTTCCATTTAAGGAATAGTTTATGGAACTTTCGACATAGGAATGTATCTCGTAAACGGTGGTAACTACGCAAAAAGGCAGGACCCCGTTAGGGAACCCTGCCTCAAACTAAGTTAAGTATCTCGAATTGGATATTCGGATTAGTGATCACTCATTACGTCGTGGCGGATGATGGTCTGGTCGCGGCCAGGACCAACGCCAATGTAGGACATGCGGCAACCAGAGAGTTCCTCAAGGCGCAGGACGTAGTCCTGAGCCTTTTGTGGGAGTTCCTCAAAGGTCTTGCAGCCTGTAATGTCCTCATCCCAGGCCGGCATGGTCTCAAAGATTGGCGTGGCGTGGTGGAACTCAGACTGAGTCAGGGGCATCTCGTCGTAGCGCTTGCCATCGACGTCGTAAGCCACACAGATCGGAATCTCCCCAATACCGGTGAGCACGTCCAGCTTGGTCAGGAAGTAGTCCGTGAAACCATTAACACGGGTGGCATAACGAGCCACCACGGAATCGTACCAACCACAGCGACGCTTGCGGCCGGTATTAACGCCGACTTCGCCGCCGGTGGTCTGCAAGTACTCACCCCACTTGTCGAAGAGCTCGGTCGGGAACGGACCGGCACCCACGCGGGTGGTGTAGGCCTTGATGATGCCCAGCGAGGTCTTAATGCGGGTCGGGCCAATACCCGAGCCCACCGAAGCACCGCCGGCAGATGGGTTGGAGGAGGTCACGAACGGGTAAGTTCCGTGGTCAACGTCCAGCATCGTTGCCTGGCCGCCCTCCATGAGGACGTGCTTACCAGCCTCAAGAGCCTTGTTGAGTTCCAGCTCAGCATCAATAACCATGGGAGCCAAACGGTCGCGGTAGCTCAGGAAGTACTCCACGATTTGCTCTGGGTCAATTGCCTTGCGGTTGTACATCTTCACCAGCATCTGGTTCTTGATGTCCAACGCAGACTCAACCTTCTGGCGCAGGATGGACTCATCGAAGATGTCCTGCACGCGGATGCCAATACGGGCGACCTTGTCAGAGTAAGCCGGACCGATGCCGCGGCCCGTGGTGCCAATGGCGCGCTTGCCCAAGAAACGCTCCTGCACGCGGTCCAAAGTCTGGTGGTACGGCGCCACAAGATGAGCGTTCGCGGAGATACGCAGGCGCGAGGCATTCGCGCCGCGTGCCTCAAGGCCGTCGATCTCATCAAAGAGAGCTTCAAGATTAATAACAACGCCGTTGCCCAATACCGGAGTTGCGTTCTCAGAGAGAATGCCGGCGGGAAGGAGCTTGAGCTCATACTTCTCGCCGCCAACTACAACAGTATGGCCAGCGTTGTTGCCGCCATTCGGCTTGACTACGTAGTCAACCTTGCCACCGAGGATATCGGTGGCCTTACCTTTACCTTCGTCGCCCCACTGAGCGCCAACGATGACGATTGCTGCCATTTCTGGGAGTCACTTCCTAATGATTGAAGCCAAATACGCAACTACTTTACCCCTAGACCATGGGTAGCGGTGGCTAATGTGACATGCTTGTGCCAAATCCCGACAATTCTTCAGCGAGTACGCCTCCTGCCAGCTTGAATACGCTGGGCTAAATTGACGGGGAGATGGCCTAATGGATTGGCTTATGCCAAGTTGAGGAACACCAGGATGTTCACGATGTTGGCAAAGTCAATAAACATGCCGCCGATAATCGGCAGAATGAAGAACGCCAGTTTGGACTCCTTGAACTTGGTGACCACCGAGTCCATGTTGGCCATACCGTTCGGGGTTGCACCCATGCCGAAACCACAGTGACCAGCGGTGAGCACGGCGGCATCGTAATCGCGGCCCATGACGCGGAAGGTGACAAAGTTGGCGAAGAGCCACATGAGGATGGTCTGCGCGAGCAGCAGAATAAGCATCGGGATAGCCAGCTCAGCCAGCTCCCACAGCTTGATGTTCATGAGAGCCATAGCCAAGAAGAAGTTCAGGCCAATGACACCGATGATCTCCACCTCTTGGGTCGGAACCAATTCCTTGTACATCTTCTGTTCACGGCTGTCATTGATATAACGCAGGATGATGGCCACGATCATGGAGCCGAAGTAGAGCGGGAACGCAGCCTTGTCGGTGAGCAGACCCACGAGGTAGTTCATTGCGTCGGTCAGGAAGCTGCCCAGCAGCATCGCCACGAGGATCATCACAAAGGCGTGCAGCACGGCGTCGCCACGCAGTTTGCGAGATACGTGCTGCAGGATGGACTCGTCAATGTCAACCTCAGCGGATTCCTTGTCCATCAACTTGTTCTTCAGGATCAAGCGGTTCGCCAACGGTCCACCCATGAGCGAGCCAATAACCAGGCCGAACGTCGCTGCAGTGTAGGCCACGGTCTCAGCACCAGCCACGCCGCCCTCTTCCACGAGAGGAGCAATACCGCCGGAAACTCCGTGGCCACCAGTCATCGAAACGGAGCCCGTCATGAGCGCGAGCTGCGCGTCAACGCCCACGAGGGGCGCCAGTCCCACTGCCACGACGTTCTGCAGAATCGTCAGAACCGTAGCCACAACCAGGAAGAGCATGACCTTTGGCCCAGCAGCGCGCAGCACCTTCAGCGATGCGCCGTAGCCCACCGTGGTGAAGAAGATGACCATGAAGAAGCTTTGCAGCGTGGTATCAAAGGTGATGTCCAAAATGCCGGTCTGGTGTAGGACCAGGTTGATGATGGCAAAAAGGAACCCGCCGATAACAGGGGCGGGGATGGCAAAACGTTCAAAGAAGTAGATGCGCTGCTTAAGCCAGAGACCCAGCATAAGCAACACAACAGCGATGCCGATGGACTGGATCATGGTGAATTCAATAGCCACGATGGAGCCTCCGCGAAATTGTTTGGAAAATAGCTTTTGCGCCCAAGCATGTGCCTGGACACCAAATAGAAAGTTATGCGGAATAAGAATATAGCCATATGTGACCCTGTACACCCCAATCGGCCGTTATTCATGGGGGTACTACGCGTTGTAGGGTGAAGGGGTTACGGCCCGCGCACTGCCGGGCAACGTCCCTGGAAAGGCAAGGTTTCACACGGTGGCTCTCATTGTTATTCGATGCGGCAGCGACGTCTCCTTAGAACTGCCCCCTGAGGCCACACTTCTCGACGTCAGCGCGGTTCCCACCCGTAAAGAGCTACGCGCGCTTGACGACGCCGCTGCCATCGCACTCCCCCACGATCCCACGCCTACGCTCGACGAGATCGCGGCCCAGCCAGACGTGCGCCACCTCGGCACCCCCGAGCTCGCGCCGCAAGCACCGCACCTTAAGGATCCGCTACGCGTCGTCGTGGTGGGGACCGACGCCGCTTTATCCGTCGTGCTTACTCGCATGATGCGTAGCGACTACCTGTGGGCCGAGCTGGGTTTCGTGCCCGTGCAGGAGTCGACGGTTGCCCGCAACTGGGGCCTGCCCACCGATTTCGAGTCTGCATTGAGCGTCGCGCTGAGCGCGCCAGTGCGCCCGGTACCACTCATCCGTAACGACGCCGGCCTAGCCATCGCCGGTTCCGCTTCCATCTCGGAGTGGAGCAACGGGGAGATCACGGGGGAGATCATCGTCGATGACCACGTGGTGGTTCGCCACGAAGCCACCAACACCACTGGGATCGGAACGTACGGTGCGCGCTTGGTCCCCATGGTCGATGCACCGGGAATTCTCGCGGCAAAAGCCGTCTCCCCCGTTGCCGCGTCGGCGTCGTTCGGCCTTGCTGCGGACACGGCTAAGCCATCCGGTTTCGGCGCCTGGCTGCGTTCGAAGTTCTCCTCACCGGCCGCACCAGGACAGCTTGATGAAGATACCGTATGCACCGGCCGCGCAGTTCAGGCGGGTGGCCCTGAGCTGCGCGTCGTGGTCGATGGCGTCAGCGCCAAGCGCCCGGTCAACCGTGTAACGTTCTACCGTCACCTGCGCGATCTGCAGGTGGTTCGTCCGTAGCAGCGGACCCTTTCTCGTCTCTATTCGCCGTCCCACACTTCCGGTGGATACGCCGGATGGTCGGAGGTCGGCGCCAGTTGCGCCACCGCAGATTCACGCGACATGCCGCACACCATGAGCAGATCCACGATGATAGAGCGCGTTTGCGCCAGCAGTGAATAGGCAGAAAGCACCCCGTCCTTGCCGATCACTTCCATGGTCGATCGCGCGCCAAGAATGCGCAGCTTCCGCACTATCTCTGGAATCACCACAGCCTCGTTGGCACGGCTCTCATTGGAGGATTCATGGGCATACAGCTCGGAGAGTTCCATCGTGACGTCGGAAAGCTCGTCGATTAGCTCGATCTGTTCGTCGGTCACGTGGTCCCCGTCCTCGGCAAGGACCAACGCACGGCGGGACAGCACGCGCACACCGCGCACCGCGTTGTCCACTGGGGTAAGAATGCGTTCAAGCGACTTCACGTTACGCTGCCGGCTCCATAGAAACGGCGAGACCTTAACGGTTTCGGCCCCGCCTTTGGCGGCATTCAGCATGCTGTTGATGTCCCCCTGGGTGCCACGTACCGCATCACGAGCTTCCAAAATCGTCCGGGGGTCGTTGGCGCGCAAGCCTTCTGCGACGTCGGAAAGCACTGATGAGGCCACTCCCAACACCTTGGAGATTTCCTTGCGTACCGCACGCAATGGGGATGTAGGAATGAGTGCAACCATGCTGATACCGATGACCGCACCGATGATGGCGTCGATCGCGCGGGAGAGACCACCCATTTCTTCAGGCGGCATGATGGTGGCAATCAGAATGGCGCCGATGGCGATCTGGTTACTGACCAGCTGCGAACTCGTGACAAAGGAGGCAATCAGCAGCGAGCAACCGATGATGATGGTCATGTGGACGGGGCCGGTACCCACGCCGTCGACGAGCAGAGTGCCCACGATGACGCCAACAATGCCGCCGATAGACAGGTCCACTGCACGTTTGAGACGGTCACTGCCGGAAAGACCGAGGATGATGATGACCGACATCGGTGCGAAGAACGGCTGTGAGTGGCCAAAGACCACGTGGGCGACGAAGAATGCCAAGCCCGCTCCCAGCGTTGACTGCAGGATAAACATGAAGCGCGACTTCACGCGTGCGAACCGCGACTTCACCGAGCGGTCGACGCTGCGCAGCTGTTCGCGAGTGCTAAGTTTCACCCGCCGAGTTGTGCTTGTGTTTTTGTCATCCGCCATAGTTTCCCTATCTTAGTTCGCCCGTGTGGATTGCTTGGCTCTGGTTGGGGTCGGCCTGGGTCGTGGCTGGGTTCGCTCTAGATGGTGAGCTGATCTCACCATTTGCGGTTCCCATTTGCCCCATTGGCTTACACTAGTCCCTTTTGTTGCACGGTGACCTCACCATTTGGGTTTTGATACCGGTCTTGATTCGGGCGAGGATTTTGACCAGGGACTTTGCCAGGAACTTTGCCGGGGCATTCTTTGACGCTAAACGCAGCAAAGCCGCTCCTCCCTCCCTGCGGCTGCGGGGTGTGGAGGAACGGCTCTGTGTGGTGTGGGTTTGGTGGTCAGCCTTACTTGGAAACGGTCTTGCCCACGGAGTGCAGGTCGGTGCAGGCCTCGACAACACGGTCAGCCATGGACTGCTCAGCCTTCTTCATGTAGGAGCGTGGGTCATAAACCTTCTTGTTGCCGACCTCGCCGTCGATCTTGAAGACTCCGTCGTAGTTCTCGAACATGTGGCGAGCAACTGGGTTGGTGAACGCGTACTGGGTGTCAGTGTCAACGTTCATCTTCACAACGCCGTAGGACAGAGCCTGCTCAATCTTCTCCTTCTCAGAGCCAGAGCCACCGTGGAAGACGAAGTCGAACGGCTGAGCGTTCTCATCCAGGCCAAGCTTCTTGATGGCAGCCTTCTGGCCCTCATCAAGAACCTCTGGGCGCAGCTTCACGTTGCCTGGCTTGTAGACGCCATGAACGTTGCCGAAGGTAGCAGCCAGCAGGTAGCGACCTTTCTCACCGGTGCCCAGTGCGTCGACGGTCTTCTCAAAGTCCTCGGTGGAGGTGTAGAGGTTTGCGCCAGCCTTAGCCTGAACGCCGTCCTCTTCGCCGCCGACGACGCCAATCTCAACCTCAAGGATGATGTTTGCGTTGTGTGCCTTCTCCAACAGCTCCTGTGCGATGACGAGGTTCTCGTCGATTGGAATAGCGGAGCCGTCCCACATGTGGGACTGGAAGAGAGGCAGCTCGCCGCGGTCAACGCGCTCCTGGGAGATGGCGATGAGCGGGCGGACGTACTCGTCCAGAACTTCCTTCTGGCAGTGGTCCGTGTGCAGTGCAACGTTGATGCCATAGTGCTTTGCTGCCTCGTAAGCGAAAGCAGCCAGAGCTTGAGCGCCTGCAACCTTGTTCTTCACGGACAGACCGGAGCCGAACTCAGCGCCGCCGGTGGAGAACTGGATGATGCCGTCGGACTCTGCCTCGGCAAAGCCACGGAGTGCGGCGTTGATGGTCTCGGAGGAGGTGCAGTTGATAGCCGGGAATGCGAAGCCGCCCTTCTTGGCGGTGTCCAGCATCTGGTCATAGACCTCAGGAGTTGCGATTGGCATGAAGTTCCATCCTTTGTGTGTTTCGGAGAATCACGTTCCAGTTCCCAAGTATGCCTGTTTTTGTCCGTTTTCGCCGCGACAAATTTTGTGAGGTTAGTTAACGCAGGCTAGCGCGTTCCAAGCCTCATGCAATAAGCAGGCAAAACCACAAAATAGTACGCTTGTAATGCGTTTTTATCCTTCTTCAGATTGGTACTTTGTGACCCTCGCGCAGGCCTCCAAGAGCATCCAACCGGACAATTGGACCGACAAATCGCGCTCAGCGACGCGGATGATTCCGACCTTTTCGCCGAGGGTATTAGGCCCGAATCCATAGTTGTGCGGCAGGCGGGCATCGGCAGTCCAGTCGGATCCGAAGATCGGCAGACCATCAACTTCCAAGCGATGCTCCCACACCGACTCCGCAGAAGCCACCACCATGCGCGCCGCCAGCTTCTTGGTTGCCCGGTTGGCCGGGGAATCGCCGGGCAAGCGCACCGCGACGTCGGCAAGGTAGCGCACGAGGATGCCCTTGAACAGGCCACCATCACCATCGCCCGTCTTCCAGTTGATGACTCCGGAAGGAGTCGCCATGCCCGTCGCCACCGCTTGGACCAAGCCACGAATGCTGGTGATGTAGTGCATCATGTCCGCAGCCAGCTCGGCCTCTTGCACGGTATCGATGCGCTCGAGGGAGGTCAGACCAGCCTTTTCCCGCAGTGCAAGCGCGATCTCCAAGCACGCGCCCAGCACGACGCCCTGGCAGTACGGGTGGATTGCCTTCACAATCTCTGGACCATCCATGCGCATGCGGATGCCGTCCATGATGAATCCGTCATCATCAACGAGGTGATCATAAATCCAGTCCACGATGTGGCGGGCCTCGTTGATGCGGCCCATGCGAGCCAACATGATTGCGCCCGGGCCATTCGACGGCACGTTGAGGAAGGTCTCCCCTTCGCGCCACGGCAGCACACCAATGGTTGGGTCAACGCCTTCGCGAATATTGCGCTGCAAGCTGCCAAGGCGCTTGTGTACCTTGACCTTCTTGAGGTTTTCCGCCCTCCCCATGGCGAGTGCGAGCCAAGCCTTGTCATCGTAGTAGCGATTTTTGGTCAGCTGAGAAAGGTTACGCAGGCGGATACCGCGCATGGTGTCCGCGATGCGGGCTCGACGTACCTTGGTGTTGTTACGCAGCGCGGCATCGACTAGGCAATCGAGATAGTGAGCTTGCCACCAATAGTGCCAGTGCACGAAGAGCTTTTCCTTGCTCGTCGGCGGCCAGCTAACAACCGCGAGATTGGTACGCGGGATTGACCATACGGCTTGCGCATGGCGATCATTGATGGCAGTTTCCGCGAGGTCAGCGCGGTGAGCCCATGTCTCTTCCACAGTTGGTTAATCACTCCCGATTATGTTCTTGTTACTTCATCCTATCCATTCCAGGCAGTGATTTACCACGCTTTTACCAAGCTTGCTCGAGGTCAGCATGCTGACGGATCCAGGCATGCATCGCAATGCCCGCTGCAACGCCCGCATTAATCGAGCGCGTCGAACCAAATTGGGCGATGGAACACGTCATCATCGCAGCGTCCTGGGCCTCCGGGGTGACACCAGGGCCTTCCTGGCCAAACAGTAACAAGCAGCGCTCGGGAAGCTCCGCAGCCTCAAGGGGAACGCAGCCGGGAGTGTTGTCGATCGCTACAACAGTAAGCCCCTTATCACTCGCCCATTCCAGAAGCTCAGCGACGGTGGCATGGTGCATCAGGTGTTGGTAGCGGTCAGTCACCATGGCGCCGCGGCGATTCCACCGGCGACGCCCCACGATGTGAACGGTATCCACGGCAAAGGCGTTGGCGGTACGGACCACGGTGCCGATGTTCGAGTCATTCTCAAAGTTCTCGATGGCGATGTGGAGCGCATGCCTGCGCTTATCGATGTCCGCGGTAATAGCTTCCCTGCTCCAGTAGCGGTAGGCGTCCACCACGTTGCGGTGATCGCCGTCGCGAAGCAGCTCGGGATCGTACTGCGGGCCTTCCGGCAGCGGGCCTTCCCATGGGCCGACTCCGTGCCGTCCTTCGTTCCATTCGGTAGGGCCCTTAGCAGAAGTCTCCTCCTGCAAGCGCTCGCGGGGTTCTTCCTTAGGCGAGGTCAAGATCTTCCAAGCTCAGCAGGTAGCGGTACTCCAAGCCCTCTTCAGCGATGACCTTGTCAGCACCTGTAGCGCGGTCCACGACGGTAGCCACGCCGACGACCTCCGCGCCAGCCTCGCGCAGTGCTGCCACCGCGGTCAGCGGGGAGTTGCCCGTGGTGGTGGTGTCTTCGACAACGAGCACCTTCTGGCTTGCAACGTCGAAGCCCTCGATGCGGCGCTGCATGCCGTGCTTCTTGGCTTCCTTGCGCACGACGAAGGCATCGATGTCGCGACCATCAGCGTGCATCACGGAGGTAGCAACCGGGTCTGCGCCTAGGGTCAGACCACCGACGGCAACGTAATCCCAGTCGGCGGTGAGCTCACGCAGCAGCGAGCCGATGAGGCGGGAAGCCTCATGCTGCAGGGTCGCGCGGCGCAGGTCGACGTAGTAGTCGGCTTCCTTACCGGAGGACAAGGTGACCTTGCCGTGAACAACGGCGAGCTCCTTGACCAGCTCTGCCAGACGGGCCTTCTTCTGTGAATCCAAGCTCATGGCGCTCCTTCGCGTTAATGCTGAGTGCTTTAGATTGTTTGCGGGGTTTTAAGGTTTAGACGATTTAAAGACTACTCGTTCGAGTCTTCGTCACCGAAGATGGTCGAGCGGCGGTTGAGGTTGCGGCGCATACGGGCCTGCGCTTTATCGGGCAGCGGGCGCTCGCGACCATCAGCAATGGCGTCGACTTCATCAGCGCCAAGTGCGCTGTGGTCAACTACGCCGCGGACTTCGCTGCGCGTGCGGCTGGGCAGCTCCACAGGCTCCTCAGGCCGCTGGATGTGCGGGCGCTGGATCTCCTCGTGGTCTGGGACCAGGGTGGGGCCGGTCGGCTCTGCCTGCGGAGGGGCGGGGATCTCACGGCTAGGGTCGAGCTCCTCGACGCGGAGGACTTGCGCCGCGGAAGAACGCGGCGGGAGGACACGCGCGACGTCGGCAAGCTTGGCCATGGGGGCGAGCATGGCGTCCCACTCCGCGGCACGTGCGTGTTTGGTGGTCTGCGCGAGTACCCACTCGGACTCCATCCACACAGCGGTGACTTCGGCGGGCAGGAGGTGGAGCGCCACTTCGAGGCGCTCATCGATGAGCCGCTTGCCGACGCCCACGTCGGTGGCGAAGACTTCAAAGCCTTCGATTACATCGACCATGAATAGGTCTTCCGAGGCTGACTCCTCCTCAATCCCAACGCGGCGGAAATCCACCACGATGTCGGAGGTAGCGCCAGTGCGCATGGCCATGACACTGATGCCGCCCAGGTCCATCATCAGCATCTCGTGGCCGTGCACGAAGCCTGCGACGATGTCCTTCGGCGCCGCGCCCAAAGCGGCGGCTCCGCGCATCCATTCATCGGCAAGGTAATCGTCCTGCTTGGTGTACTCAAAACCATGCTCTTCGCCCCACGCCCTGCGGCCGCGGCGCATGGAGCCCGGCACGAAGCTGCGAGCTCGTGTGGCATGGGAGCGGCCACCGCCCGACTCTGGCGTGGGTTCTGGTGCCGATTCGGCAACCGGCTCGGCGGCCAGTTCTGGCTCGATATTGGCGGCAGGGGCTGGTTCAGGTTCTGGATGCGGAGCCGCCACCGGGGCTGGAGTTGCGGTCTGGTGGTTTTCCGGCGCTTCCGGTTCGGCAGTCTCGATGGCAGGGATATTAGGGGTAGGTACGCCGCCAAGCTGAGCGGAACGTTGACGCTTTTCTATAAGCAGGATGGCAACGCCCGCGACGCCGCAGGCAAGAGCGAGGAGAATGATTAGATAAGGCATCACCCCAAGACTTTAGTAGGAAGTCTTGGGGTGCGTGAGCTGGCGCGCTGGCTTTTAGACGTGGGTGCGGTCGCCGCGCTCGATTGGGTTGTCCGGATTAGCTGACCACTGGGACCAACCGCCGACGAAGTGGCGCAGGCCAGTGAAACCGAGGTTCTCCAGGATGCCGATTGTCAGTGCGGAGTGGTTGCCGGAGCCCGAGTAGATGATTGCGTCCTGGACGTTGTCCTGCGTGATTCCGGCAGCATCGAGGATGTCGAGGATTTCCTCGTCGCTCTTGATGGTCCGATCCGGGTTGTGGAACAAGCGCTCAGGGAGGTTCACAGCGCCTGGGATGTGGCCAGCCTTGAGGTCAAGGTGCTCGCGGCGGCCAGCGAAGCGGTTAGCTGTGCGGGAGTCGATGAGAAGGCCGTCGTGTGCCTTGACATCCTCGATAGTCGCGGTAGGCATCGAGCCTGGGACGATCTCAACTTCGGTGGCTAGGCCCAGGTTGCCCGGGCCGGTCAATGTATTAAAGCCCTGGCGACGCCAGTTGGCTAGGCCACCGTCGAGCATGCGAACGTTCTTAAAGCCTGCCCAGCGCAGGGTCCACCATGCGCGGGCAGAGAAGAGACCACGGCCCTCGTCGTAGACCACGATCTGCCAATCAGGGCGCAGGCCCCATTCCTCGCAGCTTTCCTGAAGACGCTCCGGGTTAACAAGCGGGTTACGACCCACCTTGGAACCTGGAAGGCCAACGAAGGAGTGTGCGGCTTCGGCAAACTGAGCCGTAGGAATGTGGAGGGACGTGAACTGGTTGTAGGCCTCCCCTTCACCGGGAGCCCATAGGGATGCCAGAACTGCGACGCGGTCGCCGCGATAGATGGATTGTTGGAGTTCGCTCGGAGAAACCAAATTGCTCATGTCCCTGATTCTAAGGGCACGCGGAGTTTCCTGCCGAGGGGCCGCCCATGCGGGAACTCTCAACCACGCGAGATTTCCTCGTCACGGGGAAGGCTCCTTATATGGAGTCTTCCCCGCTGCAGCGGCTTCCAGTGCCTGGTTTAGCTACTACTTAGGCGCGTTGTGCGCGCGACTTCGTTTAGCCGAGTGCCTTGAGCTCGAGGCTCTCGCCGCCTTCAGCGACATCGACGTGGACGGTGTCGCCGTCGAGGACGTCGCCAGCCAGCAACTGGCGAGCCAGCTGGTCGCCGATGGCCTGCTGTACTAGGCGGCGCAGCGGGCGGGCACCATAAGCCGGGTCATAGCCGCGCTCCGCGAGCCACAGCTTGGCGGCGTCGGAAACCTGCAGGTTGAGGCGACGGCCTTGCAACCTCGATGCCAGAGCATCGAGCTGGATGTCGACGATGCCGGCCAGCAGCTCGGAGGACAGGGACTCGAACATCACGACATCATCGAGACGGTTAATGAACTCCGGCTTGAAGTTGCGCTTGACGGCCTCCATGACCTCCTCCTTGGTGCCACCAGCACCGAGGTTCGAGGTCAGGATGATGACCGTATTGCGGAAGTCCACGGTGCGGCCCTGGCCGTCGGTCAGGCGGCCCTCATCGAGGACCTGCAGAAGAACGTCGAAGACGTCTTGGTGCGCCTTTTCCACTTCGTCGAAAAGCACGAGCGTGTACGGGCGGCGACGCACGGCCTCCGTGAGCTGGCCGCCGGCATCGTAGCCAACGTATCCCGGAGGGGCACCGACAAGACGCGCAACGGAGTGCTTCTCGCCGTACTCAGACATATCGATGCGGACCATGGCGGATTCATCGTCGAAGAGGAAGTCAGCCAGAGCCTTGGCCAGCTCTGTCTTACCAACGCCCGTCGGGCCCAAGAAGAGGAAGGAACCGGTCGGGCGGTTCGGGTCAGCAACGCCCGCGCGAGCGCGGCGCACGGCATCGGAGACGGCCTTGACCGCTTCTTTCTGACCCACCACGCGGCGGCCCAGCTCGGCCTCCATGTTGAGCAGCTTCTGGGTCTCGCCCTGCAGCATCTTGCCAGCCGGGATGCCGGTCCATGCGGAGACGACCTCAGCGATGGTGTCCGGGGTGACTTCCTCGGTCAGCATGGTGTTGGCCTGTGCGTTGGCGCGAATCTCAGCGTCGGCAACCTGCTTCTCCAGCTCCGGAATGCGGCCGTAACGCAGCTCGGAAGTCAACTCGTAGTCACCGTCGCGCTCTGCGATCTCAGCTTGGCGCTTCAGGTCCTCGAGCTCTTCCTTCGCTTGCTGGACCTCATCGATAGCCTTCTTCTCGTTGACCCAGCGAGCCTTGAGCTCACCGAGCTTCTCGCGCTCGTCAGCCAGCTCCTGTTGCAGCTTGGAAAGTCGATCCTGGGAGGCAGCATCGGTCTCCTTCTTGAGCGCCAGCTCCTCGATTTCCATACGGCGGACCACGCGCTCGAGTTCGTCGATCTCCTGCGGGGAGGAGTCAATTTCCATGCGCAGGCGGGACCCAGCCTCGTCCACGAGGTCAATTGCCTTATCTGGCAGGAAACGGTTGGTGATGTAGCGGTTCGACAGCTCGGCCGCAGCAACCAGCGCGGAGTCCATGATGCGCACACCGTGGTGCACCTCGTAGCGCTCCTTCAGGCCACGCAAGATACCAACGGTGTCCTCGACGGAAGGCTCAGCGGCATAAACCTGCTGGAAGCGGCGCTCAAGCGCAGCATCCTTCTCGATGTACTTGCGGTACTCGTCGAGGGTGGTTGCGCCCACGAGGCGCAGCTCGCCACGAGCCAGCATCGGCTTAATCATGTTGCCGGCATCCATCGAGCCTTCACCCGTGGCGCCTGCGCCGACGATAGTGTGCAACTCGTCGATGAAGGTGATGATCTGGCCGTCGGAAGCCTTAATCTCATCGAGGACAGCCTTGAGGCGCTCCTCGAATTCACCGCGGTACTTCGCACCGGCGACCATCGAGCCCAAATCCAGGCTCAGCAAGGTCTTGCCCTTGAGGGACTCAGGTACGTCACCAGCCACAATGCGACGGGCCAGGCCTTCAACGATGGCGGTCTTACCAACACCGGGCTCACCGATGAGGACCGGGTTGTTCTTGGTGCGGCGGCTCAAGACCTGAACCACGCGGCGGATTTCCTGGTCACGGCCGATGACCGGGTCGATCTTGCCTTCACGCGCACGAGCGGTCAGGTCGGTGGCGTACTTCTCAAGTGCCTGGAACTGTTCTTCGGGATTTTCAGAGGTCACCTTGGCCGCACCGCGCACGGAGGGGAAAGCGCCCTTGAGGGCGTCGAAAGTGGCTCCGCGTGAGGTAAGCAGCTCAGCAGCATCCGTCTTGGACCCTGCGATAGCTGCCAGCAGCACCTCGGTGGAGACGTACTCATCACCGAGCTCGCCGGCGAGCTCCTGCGCGCGGGTCAGGACGTTGAGCCCGTCGCGGTTAAAGTTGGGATTCGCCATCCCGGAACCCTCAGCCTTGGGGTAGGAATCAACAAGGCCGCGCGCTTCCTTGAGCACGGTCTCCGGATCCACGCCAGTGGCCTTCAGGACCGGGGCCGCAATGCCCTCTTCTTGGCTAAGGATTGCAGCGAGCAGGTGGGCCGGGCGGATGTCCGGGTTGCCATTGGACGAGGCAGTCTGCAGCGCTTGCTGCAGGGCCTCTTGGGTTTTGGTGGTGGGGTTGAAAGCACTCATGGCTTCCTCCTTGGAAGTTAAGTCGGAGTTTGTGAAGTTAGATTTGTTATGTTTCCACAGCTCGAAGGACTTTTCCTTCGCTGCTACTTATCTCAACGCACATAAAGTTGAGTTTGTTCCACTCAACTTCAAATTTTTCCATCTTTCCCGCCTGAGCGTAGCAGACTCAAGTTTTGAATGCCGGGCGCAGAGCCACCCTACACAACCACAATGCATAAGAAATGCGGCCTTCCCCGAAAATTAGGAGAAAACCGCAAAAGTAGAGCTAGGTCGCCGTACTACGAGCACGCTGCCCGCCCTTTCCCAGGTTAAACACAAACATCGGCAGAAGCACTGGGCGCGAAACAGCCATGTCGATACACGCCACAGGCATTGCCAATGTACGCGAGATTAGGGAAGCATCCTCAGGAAGCGAATCATAAATATGTTCAGCGCGCTCCCGGAGGTCAAGTCCGCGTAGGTATTCCAGTTTGCGCCGGTGCAGGTAATCAGGAAGTCAGGAAGGAATTGAAAAATCGGCTCCAAATAAGGGAGAATTTTTAAGACGCGTCAATAAAATCGCGGGCGATAGCAGCCGGCTCCGCCTTCTCATTACCGGAATTTCTTAAGTTCATCGCTACAAGGTCTTCAGTCTTTAAGTTTCCATCAAACATATCGAGTGCCTCCACCGCCTTTTGCGGAACATCCGCACTGCGGTAGACAGGTACAACGTTCTGCGGGGCCACCAGGTTCTGGGGATCTTCCAGGCGCACAAGTTTTACCTCTTTGCCATCACGATCCAGGATGGGCGAGGTGGTGTAAATATCTGCCACGTTGGCCTCACCCTCCAAAAGCGCCGCTATAGTCAGCGGGCCGCCACCATCGGAAATTGCGTGCATGGTGAACTTGTCCTCGTCCACGCCATAGGTTTGACTGAGCCCGCGTGGGCCATACGGACGCTCCGCAAGCTCCGGGTTTCCCGCCAGTTTAATCTCGTCCAAGTTCTTCAGGTCAGCGAGGGAAGCCAGCTTGTATTTCTTCGCTACCTCAGGCGTCACATGATAGGCGTCTTTCGATTCCGCGGGGGCGAATGCGCCAGCGGCAAGCGCTTCGGGCAGCACGCCTTCGAGCGCCTCATAAACCTTCTGTTCATCAGCCCCGCTAGGAAGTTTCGCCTTGTAGAACTGCGCCAAGTTGCCGGTGTATTCCGGCACAATGTCCACAGTTCCCTCTTCCAGGGCCTTCATATAAATCTCGCGGGAACCAATCCCGGACTTCACTTCGACATCGAAGCCTGCATCCTCCAAGGTCGCGGCCCACAGTTGGCCCAAGATCTCGGACTCTGGGAAGTTTGCGGTACCGATGACGATGGTCTTGCTATCGCCGGCGCTTTCCGACGCCCCCGGCTCCGCCGTAGGATCCGCGGAGCTGCACGACGCCAGAAGGGCCGCGCTGGTGACAGCTGCACAAACCGCGGCCACGCCGCGAGGCAAGGTACCGCGCTGCAGGCCAGAGTGAAGAAGTGAAAATGAGCGCATGAGACATACCTTCCGGGCTAGGGAGTAAGGAGCGTTGTATCTAGACGTAGTGACAAAACTGTTGAGGTTTTAACTGCACTAACTCCACGGTACCCAGATTCATTCCGTCATGACTGCTTTATATGCCTCCTCAGAGTCCAATTCTTGTAGCTACCTCCAGCCACAGACTTAGTTCCGCATGCCCGTATTCGGGCGTAGCAATCGCTGGCACAGCGCCAAGACACCGTCGACAGCAAATGCCAAAAGAGCCACCATGAGTGCGCCGACAAGCATCTGCGGGTAGTCACGCAGCGCCAAGCCATCAATGAGGTAGCGACCCAGCCCAGACAACCCGATATAAGCCACGATGGTCGTGGTGGCCAGCACCTGGACCGCCGCAGAGCGTATGCCGCCCACGATGGAAGGCGCGGCAAGCGGCAGCTCCACCTGCCGCACAATGTCAGATTCGCTAAATCCCGCAGCTCGGGCCGAGTCCACCACCCCGCGCGGAATGGCCGTCACGCCGGTAACCGTACCCGCCAGCATCGGCGGGATAGCCAAAATGACGAGCGTTACAATCGCCGGAATTACGGGCATGCGCACCCCGAAACTAAACTCCAGGGTCAGCCAGGTCAGCAGACCCAAAGAAGGCAACGCGCGCAATGCGCCCGACACAGCAACGACGCCGTTCACGCCGCGACGCATGTGCCCCATCAGGACACCCAAGGGCAAAGCGACGACGGCTGCGATTGTCACTGCCGCGAGGGTATAGCCCAAGTGTGCCAACAGGCGCTGCCCCAACCCGTTTGCACCGCTCCAATTCGCGCCATCAGCGATGAATGAAAAGGCCTCTAGAAGAAAGTTCATGACGCTTTCCTAGCCCAGGGCAGCAGCACACGCCCGATAAGGACAAGCAGCAGGTCAAAGAGCACAGCGAGCAACACGGTACCTACAAAACCCGCGATGATCTGCGTGGGAAAGTTGCGCTGGAACCCTTCGGTAAAAAGCGTGCCCAAAGAGTGCACGCCCACCAGTGCACCCACTGAGATGAGCGAAATCGTCGAGGCAGAGACCACGCGCAGGCCGGCGATAATGCCAGGTCCTACAAGGGGTAGCTCCACCTGGAACACTCGCTGCAGCGGCGAGTATCCCATCGCGGTCGCCGCAGAAGCCACCGCCGCTGGGACGGTGTCGAAGGAATCCGCCGTGGAGCGCACTTGCAAGGCCAGCCCGTACAGTGTCATCGCGATGATCACGTTGAGTGACGACAACACCGAAGTTCCAATAGCCAAAGGCAGCAAGATAAACAGCGCCAACGAAGGAATGATGTAGAGCGCGCTGCTCACGCCCACGACGATCTCGCGAATTCGCCGGTAGCGGTGCGCCACCCAGCCAATTGGCAGCGCCACCAACAAAGCAAGCAGGATAGGCGGCCACGCCAAGTTAGCGTGCGCGATGCCCAGCTCCACTAAGCGCGAAAAGTTGCTGCTTAACCAGTCCCACTTCATGCGGGACCATCCGCCAATATTCCGGCCACCGTTCCGTCTTCGCCCACCAACACCTTGCGCCCGTCGCAGGTCTCAACATGGAGGCGCTTGGCTTCCAACCCCACGAAGTGCTCAACCTCGGTGCTGGCGGGGCTCGTAATGAATTCCTCCGCTTTGCCGTGCTGACGAATGTGGGCGCGCTCTCCGAGGAGCACCACGTCGTCGCCAAGCAAAAATGCCTCATCAACGTCATGGGTGACCATGAGGATGGTCTTGCCTATGTCCTCCTGCAGCTGCAGGACCTCACGCTGCAACTCGCGGCGCACCACTGGATCAACAGCGCCAAAAGGCTCGTCCATGAGCACGATGTCGGGGTCGGCCACGAGGCCACGGGCCACGCCCACGCGTTGCGCCTGGCCACCGGAGAGCTCACCTGGGTAGCGGTCGAAGAATTCGGAGGCGACGTGGACTCGCTCCAGCCACTGGGCCGCCTGTTCCCGCGCTTGCTTTTTAGTGGCCCCATTCAGCCTGGCCACCGCGGCCACGTTGTCTAGCGCCGTAAAGTGCGGCAGAAGCCCGGAGTTCTGCATTACATAACCAATTGACCTGCGCAGATGCACAGCATCGCGTTCGGCCACAGGAATGCCATCGATAAGCACTCGACCTTGGGATGGCTCCACCATCCGGTTAACCAACCTTAAAAGGGTGGTCTTCCCACAGCCTGAAGGGCCTACCAGAATGGTGGTCTTGCGCGGCTGCAGGGCGTAGGAAAAGCTCTCCACCGCGGGGGTCGGGGTTCCCGGATACTGGACCGAGACGTTGTCGAATTCAATCATTGCCCAACAAGCTTACCCCTCCTAGGTATCACAGTGGCGAGAGTAAATTCGAACGCCGGTATCCCACAGCCCCACTTTCACCTCGCCGTCATCGGCGCCGGTCAGGCCGGGCTCCCGGCGCGGGCTGCCGTGTAAGCTCTCCACACACTCGACGCTTCAAGCTAAAAGTGTTAACCTTTTGTTGTTACGTCAATAAAATTAGGGAGTTAGATATGAAAGCATTCGGCTTTCTGAGCTTTGGCCATTACGCCTTCGGTGGACAGCGCGGCCCCTCAGCCGAGGACATGGCCAAGATCCACCTCGACCTTGCACAAGCCGCGGACGAAATCGGCGTCAACAACGCCTCCTTCCGCGTCCACCACTTCGTGCCGCAAGCCTCCGCGCCGATGCCGCTACTGGGCGCAGTGGCGGGTTCCACCAAGCACATCGAGGTGGGCACCGGCGTTATCGATATGCGCTACGAAAACCCGCTGTACCTGGCAGAGGAAGCAGCCTCCCTGAACCAAATCGCACGCGGCCGCGTGGCCTTGGGTGTCTCCCGCGGCGCCCCCGAGGTAGCCGACCGCGGCTGGAAATCCTTCGGCTACAATTCCGAGGCCCCCAACGGTGCGGACTTGGCCCGCGCCAACTTCGAAAAGTTCATGGCCGCCATCGACGGCTATGGCATGGCCACCGCCGCCCCGCTGGAGAACCAGTACCCCAACATGTATCAGCCGGGTTCCCAGCTGCCGGTCTTCCCGCACTCCCCTGAGCTGCGCAAGAACATCTTCTGGGGTTCTGGCACGCACCGCACCGCGGAGCAGGCCGCCAAGGATGGCGTAAACCTTATGTCCTCCACCCTCGTTTCGGAAACCTCCGCTGAGACCCTCGGCGAGATTCAGGTGGACCAGATCAACCGCTTCCGCGCCGCATGGAAGGAAGCTGGCCACGGCTGGACCCCGCGCGTTTCCGTCTCGCGTTCCATCTTCCCCATCGTCGATGGCGCAGATATGCAGCGCTTCGGTATGCAGGCCACCGGGCACGACCAGGTGGGCTTCCTGCCAGAAGTTGGCGCCTCCACCTTCGGCCGCACCTACGCCGCCGAGCCGGACAAGCTGATTGAACAGCTCAAGGCTGACCCGGCAATCATGGCCGCCGATACGCTCCTCATCACGGTGCCCACCACCATGGGCTTGGACGTAAACGTGCGCATCCTGGAAAACTTTGCCAAGCACGTAGCGCCGGAACTCGGTTGGATCCCGAACGACCAAGGCCCAGTCACTGGCTACGAGATTGCCTGAAGCGAGGCTCAACCGAGGGGGACTATCCACTTTCTTCGTCCTCTTTCTTCCAAGGTCCCAAGTAGGATTGACTGACATGAAGGAATTGGGCGAACACGTACGCAGACACGCCGACGATTACCGCGACGCGGTGCACGAGCACTTCTTCGCCACCGTGGCGGAGTCACGCCAGATTTTCGCCCTGTCCATGTGCGATACGCACCCTGCGCTCGGCCCGGCCGTGGCCTGGGTACTCGACGCCGCCGAAGACGACGGCACAGTGCCTGCGGAAACCCTCGAGCGCATCAAGCAACTCGGCCGCGAACACCGCCGCCACGGCTTCCCGCCGGAAATCTATCCCAAGTTCGAAGCTTCCCTCATTAAAGGCTTCGAAGCCCTAGCACTCACCAGCCACCAACAGCAGGTGGCCACTCGCGCCCTCCACATGGTGTGCCAAGCCATGGCGGAGGCAGCGCATGCTGACGACGTCGCCGGCATCGCCCCCGCATACAGCGCCCAGGTCGTGGCGGTCGAGCACCCCAACCGCAAGACCGCCATCATCCGGGTGGAATCCGGCGCTCCCATTGACTACCAAACCGGCCAGCACTTTCCCGTCACCTCGCAGCTGCTGCCCGGCACATGGCGCATGCTCACTCCAGCCCACCCCGCCGATGCGACCGGGCAGCTGACCTTCCACGTGGCGCTAGCTGGCGACGCCTCCTCCATGCTGGCCAAGGCCAAACCTGGGGACTGGTGGACTTTGGGCGCGCCTGCCGGCGAGCCGCTTGAGCTGCGTACCAAAGCTGCTTCGCAAGCAGGCCAAGCAGGTACCGCCTTGATTAGCTTCGGAACCGGCTGGGCGGCCGCACGCGCAGCGCTGCTGGATTGCTTGAACTCCAATGACCTTCCCGCAGGACTCAGCATCTACAGCGTGATGCCCTCCCCGGGCGAGCACTACGACACGCATTTCCAAGCCAACGTCCAAGCCCTTGCACCGCGACTTTCGCTGCACTGCATCGCGCGTAGCGCCCAAGACCCGTGGTTGCTGGGCGCGCAGCCGCAGGCGGAGGGCTTTAGCGTGGAGTCCACCGAAGACCCTATGGGGGCTGTCCTCCTGCACGAGGGCACGGCAGCTAAGCGCAAGCGCTTCATCCTGGTTGGCCCAGCCGACCGCGTGGAGGTTTCCCGCGAAGCGCTGCTCAACCACGGGGTCCCAGCTGAGCACATCGAAGAAACGTCCTGGCAGCGCGGACATGAGTGGGCAGCTTCCGCAGCCGATCTCGACGGCTGGGAGGACTGGGACGCATGGGCCGCATGGAAAAAGTCCGAGTGGACAAAGCAATAGCGTGGTGGGCGAGCCTTAAGACTCGAGCACAGGGATTGCCTTGCGCGTCTTCTCCACGAGCTCGGCATCAATTTCGGCATAGATGATCTCCGGTTCGTAGCCGGCTTCAACTACGCGGGTGCCGTCAGGCGCCACGACAACGGAGTGACCAATGCCGGTGGGGCCAGAATCCACACCGGCCTTTTCCTTGCCACCCGGGCGGGCTTGACCCGCCGCGACGATGTACGAGGTGGAATCCAACGCGCGCGCCGCACTGAGCAGGCGCCACTGGTCGAGCTTGCCCGGGCCATCAGCCCAGCTCGTAGGCACCACGATGACCTGGGCGCCTTGGCGAGCCAGCTCTTTGAACTGCTCTGGGAAGCGGATGTCGTAGCAGATTGCCACGCCCACGGTGATGCCGGCGACGTCGAAAGCCACAAGCGCCTCACCCGGGCGCACCGTGTCGGATTCCTTGTAATTGAAGGCGTCGTAGGTGTGAATCTTCTCGTAACCGCCCAAGATATCGGGGCCAGCGATCAAGGCCGTGTTGGTGACGCGGTTGATGGTCTTGCCGTCGCGTTCCACGGTGTCCGCTGGGGTGAACATGCCCAGCACCACGGTGACACCGAGCTGCTGCGCCACCGCACGAATGGTGGTCACGAAGTTGCCGTCGAGTCCCTGTGCCTGCTTGTCGAGGCGACCCGCTCCGAAAGCTTGGGAGGTAGCCTCCGGCAGCACGATGAGCTGCGCACCGCCTTCCGCGGCCTCACGGATTTTCTCCACGGCCAACTCGAGGTTCTCCTCGATGTCTCCGCCGGTCTGAATTTGCACTGCAGCTACCAACATGACTACCCAAAATAGCGCAAGTCGCGATGAGTTATCCACAGATCTGCCCTCGCAGAGAATTTGGGTATGGAAAACCCTTGACATCTTCCGCAAGGCTGAGTTTATGAAATTCTTTATCGCAGATTCCGCCCGTTCCACCGTCAGTTCCCTTCTTGCCCGCCGGCACGTCGCAACGGCTCCCCCACCGCCTGAGTACCCGCGCACCGCAACGGCGCTGGCCCGCATTCAGGCTAAGTGGGATTCAACGCTGAGCAAGAACGCCGCGCTTCACGACGCCGCCCTTAACAACCTCGATCAATTCCTGGGCCATGCCCAGCATTTAGACATAGACCTGGCGCAGACACTGGACGGGGGCCTGCAATGAATCGTGCAGCAAGCCTCACACTGAGCGCACGACACCTCCACAACTCAGGCGCTGAGCTCGACTTATTTATTAAGGGTTCGCTAGATCATTGGGTACGCCTGCCAATTTTCGGCGACTTTGCGGAGGCCGCCCGGAGCCAGCTTTCGGCCACCACCGGCCAGCTCATGATTCCCGCCGAGGCCATGCGCGCCGCGGCACTGGTGTTGGAGAGCTACCAACCCTTACTTACTCGCGTCGAAGAACTCCGCGCCCAGGCAATCGGCATGCTTACCCGAATGGATGAGGTCCAGCCGTGGTCCAATCAGCTGGGCACAATGTTGAATGCACTTGACGCTCTTGCTGACGCCCTCGACTGGGCCTGCGCCGCCCAAATCGATGCACTATGCACCCCGGAGCTCGCCCCGGGCGGCAACTACTTCGAAGACTTCTCCGAGATGCCTTTAGACAGCCTGCACCAAATGCAACTGAGCACCGCCCCACCGGAGGCAGCCGACCTTGCCGCCAACAATCCCGACGTAAAGATTCTCGAAGCAGGTCCCGGCCGAGTCGCGGTGCTTGTCGATCCGACAAAGGTGGGAACCGCGGCCGCTAGCGTCACCACGTTTATCGGCGGCGTTGGTTCCTCGGACCCCGGCGGCTGGCAGCGGGGCATCGAACGCGCGCGGGTAATCGCCCACGCGACCGGCGGTCCAGCCGTGGCGTGGATGGGATACTCCGCGCCACGCAACCTAAGCGGGGCACTGCACGAGGCACCAGCTACACGCGGCGCGCAGGATTTACAGCGCTTCCAGCGCGCCGTGGGCCAGCGCTTTCCTAGCGCGCAGCGAATAATCGTGGGCTATTCCTACGGTTCTGTGGTGGCGGGAAAGGCAGTGCGCGCCGACAACGTTGCGGATGACGTGGTCTTCGTCGGCAGCCCCGGCACCGATGCCGCAACAGCTAGCGAGCTAAGAGCGCGCACATGGGCGTCGACAAACGCGCACGATCCCATCGGCACCACCACAGGCCCAGGCGGTGGAATCCACGGCCCGGACCCGAGCTCCGCGGCCTTCGGGGCCACACCCCTGCCAGGGGCTAACCGTCTGCCCGGTGACCACAGCTCATACTTCGAAGACCCCGCATTCCTGCGGGGCCTAGGAAGGATTGCTCGGCGCTAACCCAAGCAGCAACTGCTCGAAACGAGAGACTTAGAAGAGACCAGCGTGCTCCTCGGAGTAGGACACCAGCATGTTCTTGGTCTCCTGGTAGTGGGCCAGCATCATGAGGTGGTTCTCACGGCCGATGCCGGACTCCTTGTAGCCGCCAAACGCGCTGTGCGCTGGGTAGACGTGGTAGTGGTTGACCCACACGCGGCCCGCCTGAATCTCGCGGCCCGCGCGGTAGCAGGTGTTCTGGTGGCGCGACCAGACACCGGCGCCGAGGCCGAAGTTTGTGTCATTTGCAATCTGGATGGCTTCCTCGAAGGTCTTGAACGTAGCCACAGAGAGCACCGGGCCGAAGATTTCTTCACGGAAGATGCGCATGTCGTTGGTGCCCTTGAACACGGTTGGCTCGATGTAGTAGCCGTTCTCGAGGCCTTCGACCTTGTTCACGTTGCCGCCGACGAGGGTCTCCGCGCCCTCCTTCGGGCCGATTTCCAGGTACTCGGAAATCTTTTCCATCTGTTCCTGGGAGGCCTGCGCGCCCATCATGGTCTCGGTGTCGAGCGGGTGGCCGATCTTGATCTTCTTGACGCGCTCGACAGCCAGCTCGAGGAACTTGTCCGCGATGTCTTCGTGGATGAGCGCACGCGATGGGCAGGTACACACCTCGCCCTGGTTGAGCGCAAACATAACGAAGCCTTCGACACACTTCTCGAGGTAGGCGTCATCCTCGTCCATGATGTCCGCGAAGAAGATGGACGGGGACTTGCCGCCCAGCTCGAGGGTGACGGGGATGACCTTGTCAGCTGCGGCCTTGTTGATGATCTTGCCCACTGGGGTGGAGCCGGTGAACGCAATCTTGGCAATGCGATCGGAGCCGGACAGGGCCGTTCCGGCCTCCTCACCAATGCCGTTGACAATGTTGAGCACGCCCTTGGGGAGAAGGTCACCGATGATATCGATGAGCAGAAGAATGGACGCCGGGGTCTGCTCGGCTGGCTTCATGACGATGGTATTGCCGGCGGCCAGGGCAGGCGCGATCTTCCAAGCGGCCATGAGCAGCGGGAAGTTCCACGGAATGATCTGCCCCACGACGCCAAGCGGCTCGTGGAAGTGATAAGCCACGGTGTCTTGGTCGATCTGCGAAAGGCGGCCTTCCTGCGCACGAATGGCACCAGCGAAGTAGCGGAAGTGATCGACGGCGAGTGGGATGTCCGCCGCGAGGGTCTCGCGCACCGCCTTGCCGTTCTCCCAGGTCTCGGCCACGGCGATCTTCTCGAGGTTTTCCTCGATGCGATCCGCAATACGGTGCAGGAGCAGCGCGCGCTCAGCCGGAGTGGTCTTGCCGAAGGTTTCGAAGGCCTTCTCCGCAGCGTCGATAGCCAGGTTGATGTCAGCTTCCTTACCACGGGCTACCTGACAAAAGACCTCACCAGTGACCGGCGTGATGTTGTCCATGTACTCGCCGTCGACCGGAGGTACCCATTCGCCGCCAATGTAGTTGTCATAACGCTCGCGGAAGTTGACGATAGCGCCTTCGGTACCGGGATTTGCGTAGTGGGTCATGATGAAGCCTTTCTTTTCAACAAGTTGGGTTGCTGTATACAACTGCGTGACGTCACTCTTGTTGGAGAATGTGTGACATCCCACAATTTCTGGCTGCCATCATAACAAGCTTTGCAAAATGTTGTTGTTTCCTTGCCTCAAACCTTCACAACGGGGTTAATGAGCCGCCATCCTGGTTCTCCTGAAGATAGAAAAATCCCCCGGTACCCGGATTTATATCCAATCCAGATAGCGGGGGTAGTTCTAACCGTTTCCTGCTTCGCTTCGGCGACGGTTTCGCCGCGGCGTCCACATCACAACTGAGGTGGACCGCGGAACGTGCACAAGTTCGCCGCGCGGTTGGCGCATGCCTGCCTGCTCGCGCAGTTGCTGCACCTCGGCGAGCAAAGCATCGCGCTCGGCCTCCAGCTGGTCGCGCTCCTCGGTGAGCTCGATAATCGACTTGATACCTGCCAAGTTCACGCCTTCGTCATGCGAGAGGACCTGAATCTTGCGCAGCAACTCGATGTCCCGGTCCGAGTAACGGCGTCCACCGCCCTGGGTACGAGCGGGCGAAACGAGCCCGATGCGGTCATAGGTGCGCAGGGTTTGCGCATGCATGCCGGAGAGCTCGGCAGCAACGGAAATCACGTAGACCGCCTTGGTGCCTGCCTGGTTTTCCTTGCTCATCGTTGCCTCCTTTAAGCGCTGCCCGCGGCACTACCGTGGGAGACGTTGCCCTCCCAGCCAGCGCGCGGATCGAAGCCCGAGTCCCGTTCAGCCTGCGCGTAAGTGCGCAAAGCGCTGGTTGCTGCGCCGTCGAGATTCGTTGGCACGGTCACCTGGACCGTAACTAGAAGGTCACCGGACTTGCCGCCACGCTTGGCGACGCCGCGGTTGCGCACGCGCAACGTACGTCTGTCTGAGGTGCCCGCGGGAACCTTGACACGGACCGGGGAATCGAGGGTCGGCACGGTAATGGTGTCGCCCAACGCCAGTTCGGCGAAGGATACCGGCACGGTGACGTGCAGGTCGTCGCCCTCCCGCGTGAAGACCTTGTCCGGCTTTACTTTGACGGCGACGAAGAGGTCGCCGGCCGGTGTGCCGTTGGGGCCAGCCTCACCCTGCCCCGCCAACCGGACCTTCTGGCCATCAATGACGCCAGCAGGGATGCGGACGGTAATCGAACGGGTTCGATGGACCGTACCAGAGCCGTTGCAGTCAGTGCAGGGGTCCTCGATCTTCTGGCCCGTACCACCACACTCCGTGCATGGCGCGGAGAAGGCGAAGGCCCCGCGGTTTTCAGAGGAAAATCCGGTGCCCTTGCAGTTCTTGCACTGCGAGGTCTTACCGGACTTAGAACCGGAACCGTGACAGGTGGTGCACGGAGCCTCACCCGTGAGTTGCAGAGGAATCGTGGTGCCCTTTGCGGCCTCGCGGAACTCGAGGGTTATTTCCGTTTCGACGTCGGCCCCCCGCGACGGCCGAGCTGTGTGGCCAGCACTACCGCCGCGGTTGAAAACGCCACCGAAGATATCCCCAAAACCGCCGCCTTGAGACGCTCCTCCAGACGATCGTCCTCCGAAGATGTCGGAGAGGTCGAATTCTTCCGCCGCTCCTTGGCCCATGTGCGAAGATCGAAACCCGCCGGGAAAGCCGGCGCCTCCCATCCGTCCAAACCCACCGCCGCTGCGGACCATGGCCTTAAACTGGTCGTATTCCTTACGCGTCGTGACGTCGGAAAGCACGTCATAGGCTTCGGCAACACGCTTAAATTTCTCTGCTGCCGCCGGGTTATCGGGGTTAGTGTCCGGGTGATTCTCACGCGCTAGCTTGCGGTAGCTGCGCTTGATCTCTTCTGCTGACGCGGAAGAGGAGACCCCCAGATCCGCATAATAATCTTTGTCTGCCCATTCGGGTTTAGCGCTCACTGGGCATCCCCTCCTTTCTTGAAACCACCACTGCGGTGGATTTTAGGGGGCTAGAGCTTCTAAAAAAGTTGTTCTAATTCTATTTAAGTGTTCTAAAAGCGGCCAAGAGTCAGTGCGGCCCCGCGCTCCGGGGCTGCCAGCTTCTGGGCTACTGACTGAAATGGCGCCAAGGTATAAGACCCTGACGCCACCTCACCCTATTCGGAATCAGATTCCGAGTTCGCGGTATCGCTACCGCCCGTACCGTCCGCGGAAGCGTCGGTCGCGCTAGGTGCATCTGCGATGATCACCATCGCGGTGCGCACCAGCTTCTCGCCGACCTTGTAGCCGCGACGAAGGACAGTTCCCACTGCCTGCTCGCCACCGTTAGACAGATCCTGAACGGCTTCGTGGATCTCTGGGTCAAAGGCATCGCCCTCTGCGCCGAAGGCCACGAGGTTGTTCTTATCCAGCACGCCGACCAGCTTGTCCGCGATTGCCTTCAAAGGACCTGCTTCGAGGTCACCGTGCTGACGTGCGAGTTCTAGGTCATCAAGGATAGGCAGGAATTCTGCCAGGACCTTGGCCTTGGAAGTCTCGATGACAGCTTGGCGTTCGCGCTCGGTGCGGCGACGGTAGTTGGTGTACTCCGCGTTCAGACGCTGCAAATCTTCAGTTCGCTCGGCGAGCTGCGCCTCGAGGCCGTTGCCGGATTCCTCCGCAGCATCGGCGGTGGCATCAGCCTCAGCCTCTGCGGCGGCGTCGTCTTCAGTGACGTCGGCAAGCGCTGCCTCAAGGTCAGCGTCCAAGGTGGGATCGAGTACTGCCTCTTCGGCGGAGTCAGCCTGCGCATCTTGCGCAGCCTGGGCCTCCTGAGCCTCTGCGGCAGCTGCCTCAGCGCGGTCCGCCGAGGTTGCTTCCGGATCGGTGTTGTCCGGGTCGCCTGGGTTTTGCGGCATTCCGCTGTCCTGAGTCATTACTTGTCGCCATCCTTGGTCTCGTCTTCGTCGACTACCTCTGCGTCAACAACGTTTGGGTCGGACTCGGCGCCAGCTGCGGCGCCCTCAGCACCGGCCTCAGCAGCCTGTGCCTCGTAGATCTGCTTGCCCATCTCCTGGGAGACGGTGCCCAGCTTCTCCACTGCGGACTTGATTGCCTCGATGTCGTCGCCCTTCAGCGCCTCATCGACGGCGTCGGCGGCCTCGGTGACCTGGGTCTTAACGTCCTCGGAAACCTTGTCGGAATTCTCATCCAGGAACTTGCGAGTCTGGTAGGAGGTGGACTCTGCCTGGTTGCGCAGCTCCTGCTCCTCGCGGCGCTTCTTATCCTCTTCGGCGTGTGCCTCAGCGTCCTTGACCATGCGGTCGATCTCCTCCTGGGACAGGCCGGAACCATCCTGAATCTTGATGGTGTTTTCCTTGCCGGTGCCCTTGTCCTTAGCGGAAACGGAGACGATGCCGTTGGCGTCGATGTCGAAGGTGACCTCGATCTGTGGGACGCCGCGCGGTGCCGGAGCGATGCCGCCGAGTTCGAAGGAGCCGAGCAGCTTGTTAGCGGAAGCCATCTCGCGCTCGCCCTGGAAGACCTGGATCTGAACGGAAGGCTGGTTATCTTCCGCGGTGGTGAAGGTCTCGGACTTCTTGGTCGGAATGGTGGTGTTGCGCTCGATGAGCTTGGTCATCACGCCGCCCTTGGTCTCGATGCCGAGGGACAGCGGGGTGACGTCGAGAAGCAGCACGTCCTTGACCTCGCCGCGCAGAACGCCAGCCTGGAGAGCAGCGCCGACTGCAACGACCTCGTCCGGGTTAACACCCTTGTTCGGCTCGCGGCCGGTCATTTCCTTGACCAGCTCGGAAACAGCCGGCATACGGGTGGAACCACCAACGAGAACGACGTGGTCAACCTCGGATAGGGACAGGCCTGCGTCCTTGATGACCTGGTTGAACGGAGCCTTGGTGCGGTCCAGCAGATCCTGGGTGATCTTCTGGAACTCGGTGCGGGACAGGGTCTCATCCAGGAAGAGCGGATTCTTCTCGGAGTCAACGGTGATGTACGGCAGGTTGATGTTTGCGGACTGGGAGGAAGACAGCTCAATCTTTGCCTTCTCAGCAGCCTCGCGCAGACGCTGCAGGGCCATCTTGTCCTTGGTCAAGTCGATGCCATTAGCGGACTTGAACTTCTCAACAAGCCAGTCAACGATGCGCTGATCCCAGTCATCGCCGCCGAGCTGGTTGTCACCAGCGGTTGCCATAACCTCGACCACGCCGTCACCGATCTCCAGCAGGGAGACGTCGAAGGTACCGCCACCCAGGTCGAAGACCAGGATGGTCTGCTCCTGCTCGCCCTTCTCTAGGCCGTAGGCCAGCGCAGCGGCAGTCGGCTCGTTCACGATACGCAGGACGTTGAGGCCTGCAATCTGGCCAGCCTCCTTGGTGGCCTGACGCTGGGAGTCCTCGAAGTAAGCCGGGACGGTAATAACGGCGTCGGTAACATCCTCACCTAGGTAAGCCTCGGCGTCGCGCTTCAGCTTCATGAGCGTGCGGGCCGAAATCTCCTGCGGGGTGTACTTCTTGTCATCGATATCGATGGTCCAGTCAGTGCCGATGTGGCGCTTGACGGAGCGGATGGTGCGGTCAACGTTGGTGACCGCCTGGTTCTTGGCGGACTGACCGACGAGGATTTCGCCGTTTTTGGCAAAAGCCACGACGGACGGGGTGGTGCGAGAACCCTCAGAGTTAGCGATAACGGTGGCCTCGCCACCCTCCAGCACGGATACGACCGAGTTGGTGGTACCAAGGTCAATTCCTACTGCGCGTCCCATAATCATTTCTCCTTGCGTGTTGGGGTTTGTTTTAAGTTGATAGTGCGCGACTCAACTTCTGCCGCGTCCAGTCAGTGACTCTAACAGAAGCACCGCCCAAAGTCATCCAAACCTGAGCGCCGGTCACTCAACCTACACAACGCGGACAAACGCAAAGTTGTTCCCAATCGACTCAACTTTTTTATTTATTGCCAGCACGCTGGGAAAACAAACCCGCTTTAGTGGAGACTCACCCCACAGGGACAATTGCCGGCTCACCGTCCACATCTACAACGCGGACCGTCAGCCCATAGAGTTCCTCAATAAGGGCAGGGGTAATGACCTCGCGCGGCACGCCCGCGTCCCACACCGTTCCATCTTTCATCGCCACAACGTGATCCGCATAGCGCAATACATGCGCCAAATCATGAATGACCGCAATGAGAGTTTTACTTCCTGCCAGCTGCCGCATCAGCCGCATGAAGGAATGCTGGTATCCGATGTCAAGAGCGCTCGTTGGCTCATCCAAGAAGAGCACAGGCGTTTCCTGAGCGAGGGCCATAGCCAGCCAAGCACGCTGGCGTTGACCACCAGACAATGCCGCTACCTCGGCCGTCTCCAGTTCTTCAAGGCCTACCTTTGCTAGCGCACGACTAACGGCACGCTCGTCCTCCTCACTCCTCCACCCCATAAATCCTTGGTGGGCGAAGCGCCCGCGCGCAACCAGTTCCCTGACATTGATCCCTTCTGGAGCTATGGATTGCTGCGACATCACGGCGACGCGCCGAGCGTAACTCCGCCGCGAAAATGCGGCTGCATCTTCTTCGCCAATGCGTACCGCGCCCGCGTTCGGCGTTTCCAACCGCGCCAACACCTTCACCAGGGTGGATTTTCCACAACCATTGGGACCAATAATGGCAGAGAATCTCCCGGCTGGAAAAGACACATCCACCGAGTCGAGAATTAACGGGGCAGTCCTCCCATAGGACATGCTCAACCCCTCAGCCCGCACGCTCGGCGCACTGCCACATACTTTTAGCTGGTTCACTTTACTGACCTTTCATTCCAGCAGCTCGGGATTGCCACAGCAGCAGACCCGCCAGGTAGATGCCACCGCCGCAGACCGTAATAAGGCCGGCAGGCAGAGTAATTGGGAAAAACAGCCGCTGCCCTGCCAAGTCGGCAGCGAGCAAGAAAAGAGCACCGAGGACTCCAGAAAGCAACACCGGTGTCCTGTCTGGACGCGAGAGCAACCGAGCCATATGCGGGGCCGCGAGGGCGATAAATGAGATTGGGCCCGCTATCGCCGTCGATACAGCGACAAGAACTGTGCCAACCAGAACCATCACCACACGTGCACGATTCACGTTCAACCCCAACGAACTCGCCGTGCTATCCCCCAGGGCAAGCGCGTCGCACCAGCCACGCAGCAGCAACCCAGCGACGCACGCCACGCCTCCCAGCACCCCCAAGGGGATAACGTAGCCCCAGGACACAGCATTCAATGTTCCAGCCGCCCAAGTCGCCGCACCTAAGGATTGCTCCAACTCGCCGCTTAGAATCAGCCACTTGTTTATTGCTGAAAGAAAGAACGTCACTCCAATCCCCACCACAATCAGCCTTGCTCCCGTGAGCCTTCCGGAAAATGAAAGCCCCATGATGAGTAACGCAGTGACAGTCCCACCCACCAACGCGCCTAGCACAATATTGATTGCGGAACTAAAGCCCGCCAAGGATACCGCGATGACACCGGTATAGGCACCGGTATTAAACCCGATGATGTCGGGCGAGCCCAGAGGATTGTGGGTGAGGATCTGAAAGATGGCGCCCGCTATGCCCAAACACATTCCTACGACAATCGCGGCAACCACCCGCGGAGCACGCCATTGCCACACGACGGTGGCCGCAAAGTCAGTGCTATTGGGATTCGTAGCCACGGACCACAACGCTGCGCTATCCTGCCCGGCACCAGGCGAGAAGAGCGAATAGGCAGCAATGGCTAGCGCGACGATCACAATGCCTGCAAAGGACAAAGCACTTCTCACGCTCACAATCACAACCTCCTTCCAGCGCGATGGGACAACGCGATCAATACTGGGGCACCAATGAGCGATACCGCGACGCCAGCCGGCAACTCAGCCGCGGTGAGGAAGCGGCCTACAATATCGGCGCCCAACAAAAACAAAGGCCCCACCACGGCAGCGGCGACAAGCTGTGCCCGCTCTTCATATACCCCGCACAGCCTGACAACATGCGGGATGACTAATCCAACGAACACAATCACTCCCGCTGCTGCGGTAGCGGTAGCAGCCAACACCGTTACCGCCGCGACAAGCCCCAAACGAGTCAGTTTGAGATTGATGCCGAGACTCGCCGCAACGTCATCCCCCAGAGCAAGGGGCGGCAAGTGGCGAGCAAAGACAATCAGCAGCACCACGCCTACCACTAGCCCGCCGGAGGCAATCACCACTGGCGTCCACGAAGCAACGTCAACGGAGCCCGTCACCCAAGCACGGATTCTCGCAAAGGCGTGAGGATCTATCAGGATCAGCGCGGAGGACAGGCCCTCACATACCGCCCCGATGGCTACACCTGCAAGAATCAGTCTCAGCGGATCAACATCGCCCGCTCTGCCACGCCCTACCGCGGTGACCACCAACATGGTCACTGCCGCACCGATGATGGCTGCGAGCGAAAAAGCAAAAGGTGATTGCCACCCCCACCAGCCCAGAGCAATGGCCGCGGCCAAGCTAGCGCCAACGTTGATACCGAAGACTCCGGTATCTGCCAACGGATTGCGAGTCATAATCTGCAGGACTGCGCCAGCGAGAGCCAAAGCACTGCCCGCACACACGGCAACGAGAGTACGGGGAAGCCGCCTCTCCCACACGATCGAGGAAGCGATACCAGGCTGCCCTCGAAGGGCAGCCAACACGTCACTGAAAGGAATGCTACGCGCCCCCAACGCCAGCGACAGCGCAACACCGATACCGATAATGGCAACGCCAGCAACCACTACCCAACCAAGACGCCGGGCACTTCCTTTGCCGGCGTACACCCCCTGCTCAATCACCAACACCACCCAAATACCTTCACACGCTCACGTTTCCTTAGCTGGGCCTGACCCCCGGAAAGTAGACACGTCAGGGGTTAGCTATGCTGCTTGGGTCAGTGTAGCTGATGTGAGTGCTTCGAAGTCATCGGGGGCTAGAAGGTTGCACCAGGAGTGCCGTCTGCGCGTGTTGTAGCGCATGCACCATCGAAATACTTCCTGCCGGCAGATAATGGGATTATCAAAGGCTTTCCGATCACGTAGAACTTCACGTTTTAAGGTGGCGTTAAATGACTCTGCCAGGGCATTATCGGCACTAGTTCCCACCGCGCCCATGGATTGGCGTACACCAAGTTGGGTGCAGTGGTCCCTAAATGCCTGTGAAGTGTACACACTTCCATGATCAGAATGGAAAATTGCCCCGTTAAGGCTTCCGCGGACTTTCCTGGCATGAGACAAAGCCTCGATAACCAGAGATACCCGCATGTGATCGGCTAGCGCATGACCAACGAGCTTGCGTGAATAGGCGTCAATGACCGTGGCAAGGTACATGTTCTTGCCGCCCTTACACGGCAGGTAGGTGATGTCGCCTACATAGACGCGGTTCGGCCTGTCAGCTGTGAATGTACGGCCTACTAAATCTGGCATGACACGGTGACCAGGCTTGCGCCTAGTGGTGATGCATCGACGCCGTTTACTAAAGCCTTTCAGCCCCATGGATTTCATGATGCGTGCAACCTTCTTATGATTGGTCGGGCCGAAATCCGTATCGTCGTTGAGGCTTGCAGCGATGCGTTTAGCCCCATAAAGCCCGTGCTCATCATCGAAGATGGCCTTGATTCGTGCACCAATAAGAGCATCAGAGTATATCTTTAACCTGCGATTTTCGCGGGTATTGACCCATTTATAAAACGAGGAGCGATTGAGCTTTAACACCTGGCACATCCGCTTAACCGAGTACTCGGTTCGGTGGTCATAGACAAACTGGAAGCGGATCACCAGCGTGTCTCTTCGGCAAAATATTTGGCAGCCTTGCGCAGAATATCGCGTTCTTCGCGCAACTTAGAGACTTCTTTTTCTAGCTGGCGGATTCGCTCAGAATCAGTCGTCGCCTGGGCCTTGTCGCGCATGGCCTTCGTGCGGGCACGTTTGCCGGTGCCGTACTGCTGAAGCCAGGAGAAAAGCGAGGAACGATTGACTCCAAGCTCTGTTGAAGCCGCGTGAAGTGAAAGGTCCTCATTGTTTTCGTAGAGGGCCACAGCATCACGTTTAAACTGTTCGGAGTACCTAGGCATGGTGGTAGATTACCTTTCTTCCCAACCCAACCGGGCTGGATATCAGGTGTCCACCAAACAGGGGTCAGGTCCGCTCGACCTAATTTAGGTTAGACTACCTTTTATGTATATTCGAAAGAAAATCGTACCTCGCACCCCACTTCTCCGACTCACCGCTGTTGGTCTTACCGCAGCAATAGCTCTCACCGGCTGCGCCAGCCTCGAAAACACCAACTCAAACGCTGACGCCTCCAACTCTGCATCCTCACCGTCAGAGAAGAAAACAGGAAAATCCAACTCCGCCGCAGGAAATGACTCCGTGGCAACCGGTGGCGAAGGCTTTGCCGGAGCCAGAGAGAAGACCCGATCCTTCGGCAGCGACGCCGCCCCCGGCCAGTTCCCCCGCACAGTCACGCACGCTCGCGGCACAACCGAGCTCAAAAAGAAACCCCAACGGGTAGTCGTTCTCGAAAGCGGCGAGCTCGACTCCGTCCTAGCCCTTGGCATGAAGCCCGTCGGAATGACCACCTCTAAGGGGCAGAACCCCATTCCTGAATACATGGCCGACCAAGCAAGCGGCATCGACACAGTTGGCACGATCAACGAAGTCAATATGGAAAAGATCGCTTCCCTACAACCGGACCTCATCATTGGCTCGCAGCTGCGCATGGATAAATACTACGACCAACTCAATTCCATCGCCCCCACTGTTTTCTCGATTCGACCCGGATACACGTGGAAAGAAAACTTCCGACTGATCGGGGAAGCCCTCGGTGAGGAAGAACGCACGGAACAAGTCATGGCCGACTATGACAAGAAAATCGAAGAAGTAAAGAAGGTCATTCAGGAAGGACCTGCCACCGAAGACACCACCGTCTCCATCCTGCGCTTCCTGCCAGGAAAAGTGCGCTTGTATGGCCGCCTTTCCCTCATTGGAACCGTGCTTGATGACGCCGGCCTCGCCCGCCCAGCAAACCAAAACATCGAAGAGCTTGCTACAGAAATCTCACCGGAAAACATTGACCAAGCGGACGCTGACTACATCTTCTACTGCAGCTACGGCGATCCTGCCGCTACCGGCCAAGACACCGCCATTGCCACTGAAGCGTTCCAGCAGCTTCCCGCCGTCAAAAATGGCCATGCCATCGAGGTCAGTGATGACGCGTGGGGCCTTGGCCTAGGCCCCCTGGGGGCGCAGACGATCGCCGCTGATCTCGCACAGTATCTCAGCCACTAACACGGGGGTAGTTGACCACCCTCAAAGCAACACCTGTGGGATTGACTCACCCCAACATAAGGGGTTAGCTTTCATGTAAGCGAGATGGGTTACACGTCTACCTGGACTGTGTGGCGGACCATGTTAAGGACACCTATTTTTCGCTGATCCGGCCAGGCCACCGCCTGGCCGTTCCCCACGCAAGAAGGGTGGTCGCATATGAATGCTTACTTCATTAAACAGCGTCGTTCTTCCGACCGGCCGCCAGTTGTGCACGCCAACGTTAAATAGGTCCTCTTTTCACACAGACTGAACAGGTTAATCAGCACCGCACAGAACTTGAGCGAGTGCTGGACTCGATAGTTTGTAACCTTTCCGCCAGGCTGCACCAGTGCGCCTTAAGACCCATAAAGGTTGTAATCCATGACTAACGATGCTCACACCCCCGTGCCCGAATCCACCGACATCGACGCCGCGCTGATCAACGCCGCCGCGGCCCAGGCCCACTCCTGGCTCGCCTCCACCGCCGACGAGCAGGACCCGGCCACAGAACAGCTCGCCGACTTATTGCGCAACCCGGACGGAGTAGCCTTCACCATGGACTTCGTCGACCGCGTCATGCGCCCCGAAGATGACAAGGTAGCCGCCCACGCACTGAAGTCCGTCACCACCACCTATGACGCCTCCTTCCTCGGCCTCATCAACGGTTCCCTCGTAGGTCTGGGCGGTTTCTTCGGGCCCATCCTGCCCAACCTGGTCATGCCGCTGGCACGCATGCGTATGCGCCAGATGGTGGGCCACCTGGTCCTCGACGCTGAGAGCGATGCCCTGAACAAGACCCTGGACAAAGCCGCCGAGTCCGGCGAGCAGCTCAACCTCAACCTCCTCGGTGAGGCGGTGCTGGGCGACGACGAAGCACGCTCCCGCGCCGAGCGCACCCTCAAGCTCATCAAGAACCCGCGCGTGACCTACGTCTCCGTCAAGGCCTCCTCCATGGTGGCCCAGCTCAACCCGTGGGATATCGAGGGTTCCCTGGTCCGCCTCAAGGAGCGCCTGCGCCCGCTCTATGAGGCCGCCGCGCGCCGCCCCGACAGGGTCTTCATCAACCTGGACATGGAGGAATACCACGACCTCCACCTCACGGTGCGCCTGTTTACTGAACTGCTCAGCGAGCCGGAGTTCACCAACCTCGAGGCCGGCATCGTGCTGCAGGCCTACCTGCCAGATACCTTCGACGCCCTGGCCCACCTCGCCGAATTCGCCAAGCAGCGCGTGGCCGAGGGCGGCTCCCACATCAAGATTCGCATCGTCAAGGGCGCGAACCTTTCCATGGAGCACGTCCAAGGTGAGATCCACGGCTGGCCGGCGGCGCCCTATTCCACCAAGGATGAGGTGGATGCCAACTACTACCGCCTGCTCGATTACATCCTGCGCCCCGAGTTCGCCGACTGCGTGCGCATCGGTGTAGCCACGCACAACCTCTACACTGCGGCCTTTGCCTACAAGCTGGGCACCAAGCGCGGTGTCATGCGCATGATGGATTCCGAGATGCTCCAGGGCATGTCCCCGGCCCAGCAGACCGCGGTCCGCAAGGCCTTCGAAGGCCGCCAAATCCTCTACACCCCGGTGGTGCACATGGAGGACTTCGACGTCGCTGTGTCCTACCTGGTGCGCCGTTTGGAGGAGAACTCTGCGCCGCAGAACTTCCTCTACGCCCTCTTCGCACCGGAGGAGCAGGCACTGAAGGACCAAGAGGAGGTCTTCCGCGAGGCCGTCGCACAGCGCTGGGATACCTTCGCCGGCCCGCGCCGCACCCAAAACCGCCTGGAGGAGGCCGAGCAGGCAGCCGGCCGCCAAGCACCGCGCACCGGGCGCTTCGCCAACGAACCGGACACCGACCCAGCCCTAGAAGCTAACCGCGAATGGGCGCTCAAGGCTCTGGCCACCGACCCGGGTGAACACGGGGTGGAGGAGGTGACGGATGCGGGGGTCGTCGATAAGCACGTGTCCCGAGCCGCCGAGCTCGGCGCCGAGTGGGGTGCCCGCCCCGCCGAAGACCGCGCCCGCGCGCTCGAGGCCGTGGCCGATGAGCTGGCGAACCGCCGCGGCGAGTTCATTTCCGTCGCCGCCTACGAGGCCAACAAGACCGTCACGCAGACCGACCCGGAAATCTCCGAGGCCATCGACTTCTGCACCTACTATGCCCAGTCCGCACGCCTGCTGGATAGCTACGCCGCCGAGTTCACGCCCTACCGCGTCACCGTGGTGACCCCGCCGTGGAACTTCCCAGTGGCCATCCCCACCGGCGGCATTGCGGCGGCTCTCGCTGCGGGTTCCGCCGTCATCATCAAGCCCGCGCCGCAGGTCGTACACTGCGCGAAGCTCGTCGTGAAGGCTTTCCGCGCCGGCTTGGAGGCACAGGGCCTCGACCCGGATCTGGTCCAGCTTGTCTTCACCGATGAGGGCGATGCCGGCCGCGCGCTGGTCTCCCACGCCGATGTCGACGCCGTCATCCTCACGGGTGCTTCCGATACCGGCAAGCTCTTCCGCTCCTGGAAGCCGGAGCTCAACATCATGGCGGAGACCTCCGGCAAGAACGCGCTCATCATTACCCCGTCCGCGGATCCAGACCTGGCTATTCAGGACCTGTACCTCTCCGCTTTCGGCCACTCCGGCCAGAAGTGCTCCGCGTCCTCCCTGGTCATCTTCGTGGGCGCGGCCGGCGAATCACAGCGTCTGCGTTCGCAGCTTGTCGACGCCGTCAAGACCCTCATCCCAGGCCCCGGCTACGAGATCACGACCACGATGAATGGTCTGGCCGAGGCGCCAGGCGAGAAGCTTCTGCGCGGCCTGACCCAGCTAGAGCCGGGCGAGACGTGGCTCGTGAAACCGGAGAAGCTGAACGAGGACGGGACTCTGTGGTCCCCGGGTATCCGCGATAACGTGCGCCCCGGCTCCTGGTTCCATGTCAACGAGTGCTTCGGCCCAGTGCTCGGCATCATGCACGCCGAGACCCTCGAGCAAGCCATCGAGTGGCAGAACTCCACCGGCTACGGTCTGACCGGCGGCATCCACTCCCTCGACGACGATGAGATCCAGTACTGGATCGACAACGTCGAGGTTGGCAACGTCTACGTCAACCGCGGGATTACCGGCGCAATTGTCCAGCGTCAGTCCTTCGGCGGCTGGAAGAAGTCCGTCATGGGCCCAGGCGCCAAGGCAGGCGGCCCGAACTACGTCCCGCAGATGGGCACCTGGGCAGACGGCGAGCTGCGCCCACGCGAGGTCGACGTCCCAGCGGCGGTAGCCAACGAGCTGCGTAACCTGGCAAGCCGCGCCGCGCTTTCCGACGCCGACGTCGAATGGCTCTGGCGCGCCGCCGAGCTCGACCAGCTGGCCTGGATGGAAGAGTTTGGTCGCGACCATGACCGCACCGGCCTGATTTCGGAGGCGAACATCTTCCGCTACGTGCCGCTGCTGGACAAGCTGCACGTGCGCATCGGCGAAGGCTTCGCACTGCGCGACGTTATCCGCCAGGTGCTCGCCGCCGCAGTCACCGGAACCACGGTGGAGTACTCCGCTACCCCGGCCGTCGCAGAGCAGCTCGCGGTGCTGGGCATCGAGGTGCGCCAGCTTTCCGATGCCGCCTTCGCCTCCGAGCTCTCCCGCGCCGAGTCTGCCCGTGTACGCACGCTCGGTGAGGTCGCGGACACCACTCGCGAGGCAGCCGTGGAGTCCAACTCCGTAATTCTTGACCGGCCAGTTCTGGCCGACGGCCGTCGGGAGCTGCTGCCGTACCTCCTGGAGCAGGCCGTATCGGTGACCATGCACCGCTTCGGCATCATCCGCTCCGTAGCCGGCATCGAGCGCTAACCCAGCGCCCAGCCGCTACCAGCAGCCAACCGTGGCTGCGTGGCAATCGCCCGTCTCCTGCACTTTTGGGAGACGGGCGGATGTATTTATATGGCAAGATAGTTCAGGTGAAATCCAAAGATACATCTGCCTCATCTGCCAAAGACCCCGTGGCAGTCCCACAGGGCGCGGAACATGCCGAGCACCGGCTACCGCAGCCGATCGTCAGCAATGACGCCGAGGGCGTGGGCTCCGATGCGCCGAAGCCGATTCGCGAGGACCTGAAGACGGAGGTCTTAGCAAAAGATTTCCGCACGCTGGCAAAGGCCTCTGGCCGCCTTATCCTCATCATCGCGGCTGCGGCCATTGCTGGTTACCTGCTGAAATTCCTGTGGACCGGCCTCCTGCCAGTCATCCTGGCCATCTTGGTCACCACGGTCCTCTACCCTGTGACCGCCTGGATGCGCACGAAGTTGCACTTCCCCGGCGCGCTGGCCGCAGCCACGACTCTGCTGGGCTTCTTCGCCATCGTCACCGGCATCTTCGCCGCAATGGCGCCGACCGTGAAAAGCCAGAGCCAGGACTTAATCCAACAGGCCCAAGGCGGCATCGATGAGCTCATCAAGCTCGGCAAGAAGCTCCCTGTCGATATTGACGAGACCAAGGTTCAGCAACTCATCGATGATGTAACCAACGCGGCCAAGGGCCAAGCCTCCAACATCGCCACCGGCGTCATGAGCGGCTTCTCCACGGTCAGTTCCATCGTGGTGACCGTCGTCATCATGCTCTTCCTGACCTTCTTCTTTATTAAGGAAGGCGAGAAGTTCCTACCGTGGATGCGCAAGTACACCGGATTCCCAGCCGGTTGGCACATGACTGAGCTGTGCAACCGCATTTGGAAGACGCTCTCGGGCTACATCCAGGCTCAGGCCACCGTCGCGCTTGTCGACGCCGTTCTCATCGGCCTCGGCCTCATGGTCCTGCAGGTACCGCTGGCATTCGTCATCGGTGTCGTGACTTTCTTCGCGAGCTTCATTCCGCTGGTCGGTGCGATTACCGCCGGCGCCCTCGCCGTTATCGTGGCCCTGGTTTCCCACGGCCTGACAACCGCACTGCTTGCCCTGCTCGTGGTCGTTGCAGTCCAGCAGATTGAGGGCAATGTCCTACAGCCGATCTTGCAGTCCAAGGCTATGGGCCTGCACGCTGCGGTCATCCTTCTGTCTGTCACGGTGGGCTCTGCGCTGGCTGGCATTGTCGGCGCATTCCTCGCGGTGCCGGTGGCGGCGACCATTGGTGTCATCTTCCGTTACCAGGCACTGGTTACCTCCATTCGCGCTGGTGAGGTTGACCCGAACGAGGCGGAGATTGTCACCGGCGCCCCGAAGCCGAAGCGTAAGGCCCGCCTGCAGAAGCAGAAGGAAGACGCCGAGGCCCACATCGATGCTTCCGGCAACAGCCTAGAGCTCGACGCCGCCCGCTCCGTGGAGAAACTCGACCCGGATTCCCCACGCGCCAAGGTCCGCGAGCTCTACAACATGATTGCGCCGCGCCCTTCGGCATAGCCCTCTTCGCGGACCCGCTCTCCAAATGGTGAGGTCGCCCCACAACTCCTGCGGCTACAGTTACCTGCTGGGACGCATGTTGCGTGACCTCACCATTTGTTCCTCACCATTTGGGCCCATCGAAGCACCAGCCCCAAATTCGCCGAGCTAGGAGCGCGGTAGAAAGCCCAATTCCCGCACAGCATCAGCTAGCTCATGTGCAGCTCGGGGAAGCGCATCATCCCAGGCGCCAACGGAGGACTCGTTGGCTGGGTCAGATACTTGCTTCAACAGGGTGACTGGTACGCCAAATCGCTGACACACTGCTGCGATGGCGTAGCCCTCCATGTCACAAAGTCCAGAGTCGACAGCCAAGCGGTCACGAGTAGCAGTGTCGGAAACAAACATGTCACCAGTGGCCAGTCCCTGAACCGGGAACTTGCTACTCGTGGGAAGCTCAATTACCTCAGGCAGCAGGTAGCGGGAGATATCGCTTAGCACTTTGAGCTGGAAATCGTGTTTGACCACGCGGTCAACCTCATAGACCCCATCCAGGTCATCGCGCAGCGCGCCCACCGTGCCGATGTTGACCACGCGCTCCGGCAAAGTACCCTCCTCACGCGCGACGGTGAGGTACTCAGTGAGCGAAATTGCCGCAGGCAGAGTACCAATCCCCGTAACGAGTAAAGGCGTACCTTCCGGAAGAGCGGCTGCTTCTTTATCGACGGCAGCAACAAACAAAATGCGGGCACTGTAATCAATCACATTAAAGAACTCTACCGTTACACCAGTAAAACCCTAGCCGCGCAGGCGCTTGCCCACGAAGCCCGCGGCCAGAGTGTTGCCATTGGCCTGGTCGATGAGCAAGAAGTTACCCACCGCGCCGCGCGCCGCGTAGTCCTCAACAGGCAGCTCAGCCTGCGTTTGCACGGTGATGTACGCGATGTCGTTGAGGCTCGCCTTCTCCGGCGCCTCATCGTCAGCCACACCATCCAAGTCCAGGATGCGGTCTACCGATGCCACGCGGGCCTTGACCAGCGAGGTTCCATAGCGCAGCTTGAGCATCTGCCCCGGCGTGATGTCCTTTTCCGTGAGCACCACCGCAGTCGCAGCGAACTCACGGGCATCGGCCGGGCGGGCGCTGCCCGCCAGCAGGTCGCCACGAGTTAGGTCAATTTCATCGGCCAAACGCAGCACCACCGAATCACCGGCGGTCGCGCGCTCCTCGGGGCCAAGTTCGCCGTCGGTGGTGTCGATGTGAGTGACCGTTGTCGTCCGACCATGCGGCGCGGTCACCTCGTCACCGACCGCAACCGTGCCCGCCTTGATGCGTCCCGCGTAGCCGCGGTAGTCCGAGGCGTGCTCGCGGATGACGTACTGAATGGGGAAACGGAAGTCGAGCTCCTCCGCGCGGCCACCGGTGACGGGGATGGACTCAAGGACCTCCAGCACCGTGGGACCGGTGTACCAGTCCATAGTGGTGGACGGCTCGACAACGTTATCGCCCTTGAGCGCGGAGATGGGTACGACAGTGGAGTCGGTGATGCCCAGGCGATTGGCGATGGAGTGGAAGTCCTCCTCAATGGCGCGGAAGGTCGCCTCGTCATAGTCGACCAAGTCGATCTTGTTCACGGCGAGGATGACGTGGCGCACGCCCAGGAGTGCCGCGACGTTGAGGTGGCGACGCGTCTGCTCGACGACGCCGTGGCGGGCGTCGATAAGCAGCACCACTGCCTGGGAGGTGGACATGCCGGTGACTGTGTTGCGCGTGTACTGCACATGGCCCGGGGTATCCGCCAAGATGAAGGTGCGCTTGTCCGTCGCAAAGTAGCGGTAGGCCACATCGATCGTGATGCCCTGCTCGCGCTCGGCACGCAGGCCGTCGACAAGCAAGCTCAAATCCATGCCGTCGAAACCGCGGTCCGCCGAGGAGCGTTCCATGGATTCTACCTGGTCCGCCAGCACAGACTTGGTGTCATAAAGAAGGCGGCCAACGAAGGTGGACTTACCGTCGTCCACAGAACCCGCCGTGCACAGGCGCAGCGTCTCGCGGGTGGTGAGGCGTTCGACGAGTGAAGAATTAGTCATCAGAAGTAGCCTTCCTTCTTGCGGTCTTCCATGGCGGACTCGGAGAGTTTGTCATCGGCGCGGGTCGCGCCGCGCTCGGACAGGGTGGAAACGGAAATCTCCGCCAGGATTTCCTCCGGGGTCGAGGCCGTGGATTCAACGGCGCCAGTGCAGGACATATCGCCCACGGTGCGATAGCGCACGGTCTTCTTTTTAAGCTCCTCGCCCTCGCGCGGGCCATCCCACTCGCCTGGGCACAGCCACATGCCATTGCGATTGAACAGCTCGCGTTCGTGGGAGTAATAGATGGAAGGAAGCTGCAGCTCGCGTGCGCCGATGTACTCCCAGATATCGGACTCGGTCCAGTTGGAGATTGGGAAAACGCGCACGTTCTCACCGGCCATCTTGCCGCCGTTGTAGAGATCCCACAGCTCTGGGCGCTGGCGGCGCGGATCCCAGCCGCCAAAGGAATCGCGGATGGAGAAGATGCGTTCCTTCGCGCGTGCCCGCTCCTCGTCACGGCGGGCACCGCCCAGCACGGCGTCGTACTGGCGCTGCGCGATGGTTTCAACCAGCGGCACCGACTGCAGCGGATTGCGTGTACCATCAGGGCGTTCCTGCAGCTCGCCGCGGTCAATCCAATCTTGCACCTTAGCCACGTGCAGGCGCGCACCGGTCTCAGCAACCAAGCGGTCACGGAATTCGATGACCTCCGGGAAGTTATGCCCGGTATCAACGTGCAAAAGCTCGAAAGGCACCACTGCCGGTGCGAAGGCACGGCGCGCCAATTCGAAGACCACCACGGAATCCTTGCCGCCGGAGAAAAGCAGGCCGACCTTATCGAACTGGCCCGCTACCTCGCGCAGGATGTGGATGGACTCATTTTCTAAGTCCTTTAAGTGAGGCGAAAGTGTGTTTTTCTGTGTCATTCGTGCAACCCGCATTCTGTCTTGCCGTCTCCAAAAATCCTGCCGGAACGAGCGTCCTCGCCCTTACCCACCGGAAAGGTCAAGGGCGCACAGCCGATAGAGCGATAGCCTTTCAGCGTCAAGGGATGGATAATCAGATCATTGTCCGCGATATAGCGATCCGTATCTGCCAAATCCCAGGTAATCATCGGCGAAATCTTTAACCTTCCGTGCTCGTCCAGGCTCAGCGCCGGGGCCGTGGCGCGATGTTCAGAATCCGCGCGGCGCAGACCGGTCACCCAACCAACGTATGGGTCCATCGCCATGTTCAGCGGTTCTACTTTGCGCATACGGTTATATGCACCGGTATCACGTGCGTAGAGCCTCGGACCATAGATGTCGTCCTGTTCCTCCGGGCTCAGCAGCGGTTTCACGCGGACTAGGGGGAGGTCCGCATAGCGCTCCTCAACCTCGTTGGCGACAGCCAGCGTCTCCGGGAAGTGCCAGCCAGTGTCGATGAAGAGCAGGTCTGCGTCTAGCTGTGCGCGGTGCGCGAGCTCCGCCAGCACCGTGTTTTCCATCGACATCGTTACTGCCAGCCGGCCCGGCGCGTGCTCTGCGGCCCACGCCATGATGTTTTCGGCGGATTCTGCATAGAGCTTGTCCGCCCATTCATCGACAAGGCGCTCGTTTTTCGCGGCAATATCTTGGTTGAGCGGCGCGGTATCGCGCGTGCCTTCCGGGCTAATGCTGGGGTCGCGGTAGGGCTTGTCGCCGTCCAGCAGGTTTAACGATTGGGTCATGCCGACTCACTTTAGGCAAGGCGGCGCATTCGTGCAGCATAAGTTGCGCGCTGAGCACGCGAATAGGCCGATGAGCTTGGGGCAATGCAAGAATAAAAATTGCCAGAACTGAACAGCTCGGACTAGATTATTAGACAAAACAGTCTATAAACAATAAACCAAGGAGGTTTCCATGCAGCGTGTCGCAATCGTCGGCGATGGCCCGGCGGCGCTATCCACAGCTGAAAGGCTCATCGGCGCCGGCATGTGTGTGGACCTCGTCTGCGCCAAGCCCGCCCCCTTCGGTTTGCTCCGTCGCTTCGCCGGCTTAGCCGGTGTCCGCCATGAGGCCGCCGCCAGCCCCTGCCCCGCCGGTACCGCCCCGCGCCTGCGCCTTTTCGGCAACGTGCGCGTGGGCGAAGGCCGCGAGGCAGACATCACCGCCCGCGAGCTCAGCCAGTTGGCCGCACACTGCGACCGCCGCCTTCTCCCCCTAGAACTGGCTGCCCGCGGCGTGGCCTTTACCTCTTGGGAAGGGCTATACCGGCCCACCGAGCAACCCGAAGACTGGGCCACCGTCACCCGCCGCGCGCAACTTGCGCCAGTCTGTTTTTAGCGACCAAACGTGATTCAGCCGATACCACCTGTACGCGGCTAGTCATGTTCTTCATATTCGCATTCTGGTCTCTCGCTCAACGCTGACATTATCGACAACGGCGTGGCCAAGGTGGACATTGACTACATCTGGCACACCGGCGGCATCGTCATGACGGTGCGCGAGGATGCCGGACTGTCCTGGTTGGTCTGGGTCTCCGTGGCGGTTCTCCTCGGCGTGGTCACCGCCGCGAACGTACGTCAGGCCCTGCACGAGAGCCCGCTGCTTGACGACGCCACGATGGTGGCCGTCGCCCAGCGTGTGTCCTCCCTCATGGACGCCGACCAAATCCTAGTCATGGAAGCGCCGCGCTAAGAACTCAGCCGCGCTCGGCTCGAAAACCGCGATGAATACCAACTCCCATCTTTGCGCGCCCACCGTTTAGGCTGTTTATATCTGCGCGCAACTTTATAAGGAGTCCGTGAAATGACAGCCGTCTTCGGTTGGCTAGCCATCCTCGTTTCGATCCCCGTGTGGGGCTACTTTGCGTACCGGGCATGGGGCATGTTCGCTTTCATTCGCTCCGGCGGGCCAACCCTGCTGCAGCGTTTCGACCACCTCGGCAAGCGCCTGTGGAGGGTCGTGGTGGAAGTATTCGGTCACACGCACTTCAAGGGCCGCCCCTTCGTCAACGCGGCACACTGGGCAGTCATGGTGGGGTTCCTCTTCGGCATCCTCGTCTGGTTTGAAGCCTATATCCAGACCTTCGCGCCGTCGCGAGGCTGGCCGCTGCTATCGCATTGGTCGGTCTATCACTTCATCGAAGAGGTCCTCGGCATCGCCACCGTTGTGGGCATTAGCTTCCTCATCGGTGTTCGCCTCAAGTATGGACACACCGAGCGCGGCTCCCGTTTCTACAACTCTCAGGCAGGCCCCGCCCGCATCGTCGAGGCCGTAGTCTTCCTGGAGGGGCTTGGAATGCTACTGGTCAAGGCGTCGAAAATCGCGGCGTTTGGCCACGGCTCCCCGTGGGCGGATTTCCTTTCCATCCACCTGGCCAAGCTGCTTCCCGCCTCGCCGGCGCTGGTGTCCTTCTTCGCGCTGTTCAAGCTGCTTACCGGCCTGATTTTCATCTTCCTGATTTCGCGCCACTTCACCTGGGGCGTCATGTGGCACCGCTTCATGGCGTTTTTCAACATCTTCTTCCAACGCAACGTCAGCGGCGACAAGGCACTCGGCTCCCTTCCGACCCCGGACCTCGAAGAAGACATCGCCCCCGGCAGCTGGAAGATGCTGCTTGATACCACCTCGTGCACCGAGTGCGGCCGCTGCCAGGACCTTTGCCCGGCGTGGAACACCGAGAAGCCGCTGAGCCCGAAGAAGTTCGTGATGGACATGCGCGATGCCGCGGTCGAGAACTACAACCCGCACGAGGGCGTCAACGTGTTGGCTCTGGCAAACGCCATTGACGACGCCGTCCTCTGGTCCTGCACCAACTGCGGCGCCTGCGTGGACCAGTGCCCGACCGATATCGAGCACATCGACCACATCGCTGACCTGCGCCGCTTCAAGGTCTTGGCGGAATCCGACTTCCCCTCTGAGTTGACCGGACTGTTCAAGAACATTGAGACCAAGGGCAACCCGTGGGGCCGCAATAACTCTGAGCGCCGCGCCTGGATCGATGAGGCACGTGCCGACGGTATCGAGGTGCCTGTCATCGGCGAGGACGCCACGGACTTTTCCGACATGGAATACCTGTTCTGGGTCGGCTGCGCCGGTGCCTACGACGAACAGGGCCGCAAGACCACCCGCGCCGTGGTGGACCTGCTGCACACGGCGGGCGTGAAGTTCGGCGTGCTTTCTACTGGTGAGACCTGCACCGGCGATCCCGCGCGCCGCGCCGGCAACGAGTTCCTGTTCCAGATGATGGCGCAGCAAAACGTTGAGACCCTGAACAACGCTTTCGAAGGCGTTCCGGAAGGCCAGCGCAAGATCATCACCACCTGCCCGCACTGCTTCAACACGCTGCGTAACGAATACCCAGACTTCGATGGGCACTTCGACGTCTTCCACCACACCCAGCTGCTCAACCGCCTAGTGCGTGAGGGCCTGCTCAAGCCGATCCCGCGTACGCCGGAGAACCGCAAGCCTATTACGTATCACGACCCTTGCTTCCTAGGCCGCCACAACAAGGTCTTCGACCCGCCGCGTGAGTTGCTGGAAGCCACTGGCGTTTCCCTCCGAGAGATGGACCGCAACCGCGACGAGGCCTTCTGCTGTGGCGCTGGCGGCGCGCGCATGTTCATGGAGGAAAAGCTCGGCACCCGCATCAACGAGTTCCGCGCGGAGCAGGCCATCGCCACCGGCGCGGAGGAGATCGCCACGGGTTGCCCGTTCTGCAACGTCATGTTCACCGGCGGCGTTAAAGCACTTTCCGACGCCCCCTCCCCCAACGTCTCCGACGTCGCCCTCATGCTGCGCTCGTCCATTGCCGACGCCGACGGCACCTTGCCGCAGCCGCGACCGAAGGCCTTCTTGGGCACGCCTACCCGCCTGCGTGCGCCCGAAAAGCCAGCTGCCCCGGCCTCCCCGGCTTCTCCTGTGTCTCCTGCGTCTCCCGCGTCTCCTGCGTCTTCAGCTGCAACGACCGCCGACCCCGCTGCGCCGACCGAAACAACCGCCAGCGCACCTACCACCAAGGCTGCTGCTCCGGCCGCTCCCGCTCCGGCCGCACCCCCGGCTCCTGCAGCTCCCGCCGCGCCAGCAGCACCAATGCCGCCGGCAGCACCAGCAGCGCCAGCACCAACTCCGCCCGCACCGCCAGCCGCGTCGGGCGCCACACCGCCACCTGCACCTGCAGTTCCCGCCGCGCCAGCTGCACCAGTGCCGCCGGCAACACCAGCAGCGCCAGCACCAACTCCGCCCGCACCGCCAGCCGCGTCGGGCGCCACACCGCCACCTGCACCAGCAGCACCGAAGGCTCCAACACCGGCGCCGCCAAGTGCACCGGCTGCTCCTGGCACAACTTCACTGCCAAAGGCACCAACTCCGCCAGCAGCACCACAGTTGAGTGCGGATACGCCGCAGCCACCAACTCCGCCTGCACCGCCTGCACCGCCTGCACCGCCGGCCGCTGACTAATTTCGTGAATCTGGAGCAACGACTTCTTTGAATTGCTCCAGATTTTGTATTTTGGGGTGCCGGAAGTGTGTGGACTCTGAGGGCGTTTTTAAAAGTGCACCCCTGGAAAACCAGACCTTGAGGTCGCGATTAAAAAGTTTAGCCATGAAACTATCCGCGACCTGGAGGTCTGAATATCCAGGTGTGGGGTTCCAGGTCTGGGCTTTTGCGAGGAGACGGAGAAACGCGAAACAGCAACGCCACGACGGCATGAAACACGCGCCCAGAGATACAGCGTGGCCAGATATACAGCGGGCCCAGCAACACGACGAGTGCAGGAAACAACGGAGCCCAGGCAAGACCTTCTGAATCACAAGTCAGCCACAAGTGAGCCACAACTAAGCGACGAGTAAGCCAAACTTGCTGGATGAATAGGCAGTCGGGGTTCTCGCCGCGTACGCTGTTCTCATGATTTTCGACGCGTTAAGCGCCGCCAACACCGTGGTGCTCGCTTCGGGGGAAGCCGATTACACTCCTTCCCTCGTCTCCTTTGCATGGATCATGGCCGCCGCCCTCCTGGCCCCGTTGGTCTCCTACGTGCTCAAGAACAAAATGCCCGCCGTGGCCCTGCTCATCATCTTCGGCATGATCATCGGCCCCTCGATGCTCGACCTCGCCCACGAGGACCCCGGCATCGGCATGCTCAAAGAGCTGGGCGTCGGCGCTTTATTCCTCCTCGCGGGTTTCGAAATCGATCTTGCGACGCTGAAATCTAAACAAGCCGCTACCGGTTTTTCCACCTGGCTCATCTGCATGGTGTCATGTCTCGTGGGTGCTTATTTCCTGCTCAATGACATCCCTGGTGCCATCGTCATGGCCATCGCACTAACCTCCACCGCGCTCGGCACGATTACGCCGATGCTCAAGCAGGACAAACTCATCGGCACCAAAGTCGGCGACTCGGTCATGATTCACGGCGCCATCGGCGAGGTCGCTCCCATCACCGCCATGGCTCTCCTGCTGGGAACCCGCTCCACGCTAGGCACCATGCTCATCCTGCTGGCGTTCATCGTCATCGCCGTCGGCGTCGCTGTCATGCCGCGCGCGCTCATCGTCGCAGTGCCGTGGCTCAAGACCGCATTCCTTTCCGGCGCTGGCTCCACGAACCAGACCATCCTGCGCCTTATCATCCTCATCCTGGCCATCCTGATGGCCGTCACCTCGGTCTTCGAGCTCGACATCGTCCTCGGCGCATTCGCGGCAGGCATCATCCTCAACCGCATCATCCCCGACGAGTTCCACAAGGGGCTCGAGAACCGCCTCGACGTTGTCTGCTATTCCATGCTGATTCCGGTCTTCTTCGTGGTCTCAGGCATGTCCATCGACTGGCAGGTCATCGTCAACAACCCGCTCAAGGTGCTTGGCATCCCCGCCCTCATTCTCGTCACCCGTGGCCTGCCCGTGTTCCTGCGCGAGAACATCCACCACACAGGGTCCGACATCGAGACCACCCGCGAGCGTCTCCAGGTGGCCCTCTACGCAGCAACGGGTCTACCGATCATCGTCGCTGTTATGACCATCGCAGTCGGCTCCGGCATCGTGGACGAAGAGACCTCCTCCATCTTCATCGCCGGTGGCGCGCTAACCGTCGCCATCTTCCCGCTCCTGTCCAGCCTCGTTAAGGGCAAGGAAGAAAACGCGCAGTCCAAGGCGAAGGCCGCCGAGTCCAAGCAAGAGGGCCGAGAGGGCGCTGAACAAAAAGGCGCCGAGAAGAAATGATCGCTAGCAGCACACGCATGTGTCCGCTGGTTTTCCTATAGTAAAACCATGACGCATAGCTTCGGAGCCTCCCCTTTTGATCCCGCGAATTCGATGCGCCTATCCGACGCAGAGAAAACCGACGCCATCAACGATCTCGCCCGCGCCGTGGGCGAGGGTCGCCTGACCATGGAGGAATTCGAGGAGCGCTCCGACGACGTCATGCGCGCCACCACCCGCCGCGAGCTGGTCCCCTTGTTCACGGACATCCCGGCGGTTTCTGCCACGGAGATAAAGATCTACTCCCGCGGCGAGGTCGAGCGTGCATACAAAGCCGGCAAAAAGCCGCGTCTGGCCACCGCCATGACGGGCACCATTGCCCTCACTTTCGCCTCAATCGCCTGCTTCGTGGCAAGCGATGCCGCAGGCGCTGTGGCCATACTCGGAGGCGTCGGCGCGCTCTTCCTGGTTCCGATCCTGTGGATTATGCTCTACGTGGCCAAGGTCGGCCCCGAGTCTTGGCACCAGCCTTCCCCGCGCAAAATCGAGCGGCAGCAGCGTCGCGAGATCCTCGCGCAGACAGCCCAGGAACGCGCACAACAGAAAGCTTTGGAGCAGGCGCAGTGGGCGGAGCGGCGTCGCCAAGCAGGCGAGCTGACCAGCGAGGCCATGAACCTTGCCAAGCGCAAGCTCGATCAGTGGAACAAAAAGTAGTCTAGTTGAGAACTTAATCGCCTGTAAGTGGCAGAATACTTTCCATGACTACACCGAACTCACGCATTTTCGACCAATCCACCAAGCTCAAGGGCGTCGCGTATGACATCCGTGGTGAGGTCTCTGCGGAGGCGGAGCGCATGGAGCTTGACGGCCACAGCATCCTCAAGCTGAACACCGGCAACCCTGCCGTGTTCGGCTTCGATGCCCCGGACGTCATCATGCGCGACATGATCGCAGCGCTGCCGACTTCCCAGGGATACTCCACGTCGAAGGGCATCATTCCGGCGCGTCGCGCGATCGTCACTCGCTACGAGCTGGAGGACTTCCCGCACTTCGACGTCAACGACGTCTACCTGGGCAACGGCGTCTCCGAGCTCATCACCATGGTCACTCAGGCATTGCTTGACGACGGCGACGAGGTACTGATCCCAGCTCCCGATTACCCTTTGTGGACTGCCGCAACCTCCCTGGCTGGCGGCACCCCGGTGCACTACCTCTGCGACGAGGAGGATGACTGGAACCCATCCATCGAGGACATCCGCGCCAAGGTCACTGAGAAGACCAAGGCCATCGTGGTCATCAACCCGAATAACCCCACGGGCGCCGTCTACTCCCGCGAGGTGCTGCAGAATATCGTCGACGTCGCACGCGAGTACAATCTGCTCATCCTCGCCGATGAGATTTACGACCGCATTCTTTACGACGGCGCGAAGCACATCTCGATCGCTTCCCTCGCTCCGGATCTGCTGACGATTACCTTCAACGGTCTTTCCAAGGCTTATCGCGTGGCTGGTTACCGCGCTGGTTGGATGGTTCTCACCGGTCCGAAGAGCCATGCACGCGGCTTCATCGAGGGCCTGGATCTGCTGGCGGGTACGCGTCTGTGCCCAAACGTCCCAGCCCAGCACGCCATCCAGGTGGCGCTCGGTGGACGCCAGTCCATCTATGGTCTGACTGGTGAGGGCGGACGTCTGCTCAAGCAGCGCAACGTGGCCTACGAGAAGCTCAACGAGATCCCGGGCGTTTCCGTCACCAAGCCGATGGGTGCTTTGTACTGCTTCCCGCGTCTGGACCCGAATGTCCATGAGATTCATGACGACTCCAAGCTGATGCTGGATATCCTGCGCGCGGAGAAGATTCTGATGGTCCAGGGCACTGGTTTTAACTGGCCAAACCCGGACCACTTCCGCGTGGTTACTCTGCCCTGGGCATCCCAGCTAGAGAACGCTATTGAGCGCCTGGGTAACTTCCTGGCGAGCTACCGTCAGTAGCTTGTAGGCCCGACTGTGCTGCGCAAATGTCCAGCACACCGAGACTTGCCCAGTTGCTATTTGTAATGGTCATCATTCACAATAAGCGGCATGGGTAAACATTCCGATCAAAGAGCGGCTTCGCAGGGAAGCCGCTCTTCGCTTTTCCAACGTCGCCCCGTCACGCTGCCATCGCTGCACAATCCGTGGCGCATCGGACTCATGGGGTTTCTTGGATTAGCGCTCCTCGTGACGCTGGTGGGGTTGGTTTTGCTGCGTCCGACGACGCCCACTAGCGAGCACACCAGTGCGGAGTTCTCGCAAACTTACGCGCTCAATCACCCGGAGGTCCACGGAACCGTGACCACGGTAGACCACGCGCTGTGCCAGTCAGACCAGACGGGCAAGGCATTCGACAAGCCACCGCTGATTCCGGCGGATCCGGGCGGCGACTGCACCCGTGCGCTCATCGACATCACTTCGGGCCGCAACGCAGGCAAGCAGACTCAGCTCGTGCACTTCGGCGTGGCCGGCGACCCACAGCTGAAGGTGGGCGACAAAATTGTGCTTTCTGAGTCCACCGCGGACAACGACGGGGACGCCTCCGTTAACTATTCTTTTGCGGACTACCAGCGCACCGGGAACTTGGTCCTGTGGGCCATCGTCGCCGCGATTGTCATCATCGCGTTCGCGGCCTGGCACGGAGTGCGCTCCCTCATCGGCTTAGGCCTGAGCTTGGCCGCAATCTTCTACTACCTCATCCCGTCGCTGATTGAGGGCCACAGCCCGCTGCTCGTGGCCATGGTGACCTCGGCGGCCATCATCTTCGTGGTGGTCCCGCTCGTGCATGGCCTGAATTGGAAGGCAGCGAGCGCCCTGGGCGGCGCGCTGCTGGCGCTATTGCTCGCCTCTTTCCTGGCACACGCTTCAATCGATTCGACGCAGCTGCAGGGCCTTAGCTCCGAGGATAACCTCAAGCTGCTGCTCTACATGCCAGGCGTGTCCATCGTTGGTGTGCTGCTGTGTGGCTTCATCATCGGTGCGCTGGGCAGCCTCAACGACATCGCGGTGGCCCAGGCTTCCACGGTGATGGAGCTACACAACTTGGACCCCACGGCGCGGCCGGGCCATCTCTTCTTGTCCGCTATGAAGGTGGGCCGCGACCACATCGCATCGATGGTGTACACCATCGTGCTGACCTACACCGGCGCTTCGCTGCCGCTTCTCATGCTGATTACTGCAGCCGAGCGCCCGGCCACGCAGATCCTCTCCAGCGACTTGGTGTCCACGGAGTTACTGCGCTCGGCGCTCGGTGCCATGGCCTTGACTCTCGCGGTGCCCATGACCACGTTCATCGCTGCATTGACCATCCCGCGGCGTCGCCCAGTGGCGGTCACCCACGAGGCAGAACCGGCCTAGCCTTCGAGGGCGCGGCCGAGGGCCTCGATGGTCCAGTCGGCCGCACGCCAGGCGGCGACGTCGAGGACGTTACGGCCATCAATGATGTGTTTGCTCGACACCAGCCCGGCCACGGCCGCAGGGTCGAGATCGCGGAATTCCTGCCATTCGGTTGCGAGGATAACCAGCTCGCTCTCACGTAGTGCTTCCTCGCAGTTAGCCGCGTAGTTCAGCGTCGGGAAGACCTTGCGGGCGTTGTCCATGCCCTCTGGGTCATAGACGGTGACGGCAGCGCCCGCAAGCGACAAGGAACCCGCCACGGACAGCGCCGGCGAATCGCGGACGTCGTCAGAGTTGGGTTTGAAAGCACAGCCCAGCACCGTCACGCGGTGGCCTAGGAGCGAGCCCTGGAATGCATTCTTAGCCATATCGACCATGCGATCACGGCGGCGCATATTGATGGCATCGACCTCGCGAAGGAAGGTCAGGGCCTGGTCCGCGCCGAGCTCGCCTGCGCGAGCCATAAACGCGCGAATGTCCTTCGGCAGGCAACCGCCGCCGAAGCCCAGGCCCGCGCCTAGGAACTTGCGGCCGATGCGATCGTCGTATCCGATGGCGTCGGCAAGCTTGACCACGTCAGCGCCTGCGATCTCACAAATCTCAGAGACCGCGTTGATGAAGGAAATCTTAGTGGCCAGAAAGGCATTGGCAGAGACCTTCACCAGCTCGGCGGTCTGCAGGTCAGTCACAATAAACGGCGTATCCTGCGCCAACGGCTTGGCATAGACTTCACGGGCTACAGCCTCGCCGCGGGACTGCACGCCCCGCACACCCAACACGATGCGGTCCGGGGTAATAGTGTCCTTGACCGCGTAGCCCTCGCGCAGGAATTCTGGGTTCCACGCAATTTCCACGTGGCTGCCCTCCTGGGCCAACTCATTCGCCATCTCCTGCAGCTCCGCCGCGGTACCCACCGGAACGGTGGACTTACCAAGGATGACGTGCTCGCCTTCCAGAAGCGGCACGAGGTCTCGAATGACGGCCTTTACATACGTCATATCTGCGGCATAAGAGCCATGCCGCTGTGGCGTTCCAACGCCGAGGAAGTGGACGTTCGCAAACCGCGCTGCCTGCGCGTAATCGGTGGTGAAATCGAGGCGCCCGGCCGCAATATTGCGCTCTAGGACCTCCGGCAGGCCTGGTTCATAAAAGGGAACCTCGCCGTTCTTGAGGGATTCGATCTTAGATTCATCCACGTCCACGCCCAATACCTCATGACCGAGCTCAGCCATGCAGGCGGCATGCGTTGCACCGAGGTAACCGGTGCCAATAACCGTCATACGCATAAACGGAAATGGTAGGCCTGTTACGTAAACGGTGCGTGAAGACTATCGGAAATTCAGGTAAGACTTCGACGGGGTCGGGCCGCGCTGGCCCTGGTACTTCGAGCCCAGCGCACCGGTGCCATAGGGGCTCTCAGCTGGCGAGGACATCTTGAAGATAGCCAGCTGGCCCACCTTCATGCCCGGCCACAGCGTAATCGGCAGGTTCGCGGTATTGGACAGCTCCAGCGTGATGTGGCCGGAAAAGCCTGGGTCAATAAAGCCCGCAGTCGAGTGCGTCAGCAAGCCCAATCGGCCGAGCGAGGACTTGCCTTCCAAACGGCCTGCCAGGTCTGCCGGAAGGGTGAACTTCTCAAAGGTCGCACCCAACACGAACTCGCCCGGGTGCAGCACGAAAGCATCGCCTTCTTCGACCTCCACCAGGCTGGTGAGGTCCGGCATTTCTTCCTTTGGGTCGATGTGCGTGTAGCGCGAGTTGTTAAAGACGCGGAAGAACTTGTCTAGGCGCACGTCGATAGACGAGGGCTGGACCATCTCGGCGTCGTATGGCTCGATGGCTAGGTTCTCGGAGTCAATGGCTGCACGAATATCACGATCTGAAAGAAGCACAGCCTAGAGTTTACGCGTCTTGCACTTCTACCGATACATCTGCCAAGGCATTTGCTTTAGAAACTATGCGCAGTGCTATGCTTTTCGGCAATGCATCTATTGCATTGCGCCGACGTAGTTTAATGGTAGAACTGCAGCTTCCCAAGCTGCTGGCGCGGGTTCGATTCCCGTCGTCGGCTCCATTTCCCGCCGCAGGTTTCATGCCTTAACCGGCGGGTTTCTTAGTTTTCCTCCTGCTCTGCCGCATGCACGAGCGCGGCATAGGCACCCTCGCGAGCCAGCAGTTGCGTATGCGTTCCACTCTCGGCCACGCGGCCTTCGTCGAGGACCACAATCTGGTCGGCATCACGAATGGTAGACAGTCGGTGGGCAATCACCAGGCGAGTGGTTTTCGATGAGAGCACCGCATCTTGGATAGCGCGCTCGGTCTCGTTATCCAACGCCGAAGTGGCCTCGTCCAAGATCAGGATGCGCGGGTTACGCAGCAAAGTGCGCGCCAAGGTAAGCCGCTGCTGCTCACCACCGGAGAAGCGGTAACCACGGGAACCGACGACGGTATCGAGGGCGTCGGGAAGCGCGCGCACCACCTCGGCCACATTCGCCAGCTCCAACACGTGCCACAGTTCCTCGTCGGTGGCCTCGGGCTTGGCGAAGTGCAGGTTCTCCCGGATGGTCGCATGCAACAGGTAGGTCTCCTGTGAGACCACGCCGATGAGATTCGCGCGCTCGGTAGCGGATAGCTCGCGCAGGTCGACGTCGCCAATGCGCACTGTTCCGCTCGTCGGGTCCGCGAGGCGGGCTACCAGAGAGGCCACCGTGGACTTGCCCGAGCCCGTATGCCCCACCAAAGCGAGGGTGGTGCCGGCGGGGATGTGGAGGGAGACGTCGACAAGCGCATCTGCGTGCGCATCCGGGTAGCGGTAGTGCACATGCTCAAGCGAGATCGAGGTATCAGCGGGCGTGCGCGGCTTGGTGGGCTCCACTAACTCCGGCTCCAGGTCCAAATACTCGAAGATGCGGCTAAACAGCGCCATCGAGGCCACCCACTGCGCGCCCACGTTGAGCAAGCCGGTAATCGGGCGGAAAATCTGCGTTTGCAGCGTGGAGAAAGCAATCAGCGTGCCGATGGTGATGTGTTCACCGGTAAAAGGCAGGCCCGCCACAAGGTAAACCAGGGCTGGGATGATGCCGAAGATAATCTGCATCGTGGCCATGCGCCAGCGACCGGCCAGCTGCGACTCCAGCTCCAGACGAATGAGCGAGGAGGAAACCTGGGCGAAGCTCGAGTGAACGCGCTCCTGCGCGCCCAACGTTTTGGCCAGGCGCATACCAGATACGGACAAATTCTCGGTGATGGTCTGTTGCATCTCCGCCTGTGCCTGCTGGTTCTTCTCCATGATGCGGCGGCGCATGAGCGCGGTTTGGCGGGTCAGCCACACGGCTGGCGGGAGCACCACGAGGGAGAGTAGGGACAGCGTGGGCGAGAGCGCCACCATCGCGATGATCGTGGCGATGGTCATGGTGAGGTTGGTGGCCACGGAGGTCGCCGTCGTGGTCACCACGCCTCGCATGCCGGCGATGTCGTTGGTAAGACGCGATTGCACTTCGCCGCCGCGGTTGCGGGTAAAGAACTGAAGGGATTGACACTGGAGATTCCCAAAGACCTTAACGCGCAGCTCATGCATGATGTTTTGACCGACCTTGGAGGACAACCACGATTGGGTTACGCCGATAAACTGCGAGAGGATGGTCAAGCCAATCATGGCGAGCACGAGCCAGACGAGCAGGTGAACGTTTTGTTGCGGGATGGCCACATCCACGGTTTCGCGGACAAGGAAAGGCTGTACAACAGTCAGCCCAGAGGTGGCGATGATGAGTGCGATAACGAGCGCCAGCGTGGCCCGGTGGGGCCGGAACAGCTGGGCGACGCGAGAAAAGCGCACGGGGTGTGCGCTGAGCTGGTCGACGTCGTCGGGGTTCTTGGTGGCGGTGAACATCGGTGGATGCATAGCGACACCCCCTTTCCGTATTAATGTAGTTACTTCACAATGAAGTAAACCACAGAAAGGGTGCTAGTATTCCCGGTGTGAATACGCAGGCATCAAAAGACGAGGATTTGGGCGAGCTCATCACCCGCCTGAGCCACTTGATCCGCCGCCGCAGCCGCCAGCTCCCCCTGGCCCCGCATCAAAACCGCGCGCTGCGCATCATCGCACGCGAGAGCCTGCGCCCCGGCAAGCTGGCGGAGATTCTGCAAGTTACCCCACGCGCCGCAACGGAGGTCATTGACGCCCTCCAGGCCGAGGACCTAGTGCACGTGGAGCCCGACCCCGCCGACCGCCGCGCCAAGCTGGTCAGCCTCAGCCACGCCGGCCACGAGTACATCGCCGCCACCAAGGCCGCCCGCGCGGAGATCGCTCAGGAGATTTTCGCACCGCTTTCCGACGCCGAGCGCAGCACCCTCACGCGACTGCTGCGCGAAGTGTTCGCGGCGCAAGAAACGCCACGACAGCAATAGTGATTTCCGCCAAGAGCAAACGCTGGGGGCTTCCCGGGGCCTCAGCGCACATTAGTCATACGGGAAATCCTCCAAGATTTCGCCCGCATCCCCTCCGTGTGTGTTCAGAGGATGTAGTCGAACTTGTGATTAGGGAATTCGGCGTCGAAGTTCTTCGAAAGCTTAGCCATACCGTCACAGACATAGACCAAAATGGCCTCACATCGACGCCCGCCGAATGGTGGCTAATTCCCTTCGTCGGCGTCACGAATGGTGGATAGTCGGTGCGCAATGACCAGGCGGGTAGCATCCGAGCCGAGCACTGCGTCCTGGATGGCGCGCGCGGTTTCGTTGTCGAGGACCGAGGTGGCCTCATCCAGGATGAGCACCCGCGGGCGGCGCAGCAGCGTGCGGGCGAGCGAGAGGCGTTGCCGCTCACCGCCGGAAAAGCGGTAATCACGCGAGCCCACCATGGTATCCAGGCCTTCCGGCAGCGCGGCGATGACCTTGTCCACGTATGCGGGGATGAACATCGCTACGAGAGAATCACCTTCCGCTACGTCATTAGCTCGCTGATAGATCCCCGACGCTGATGATTCACCATCGCAACGAAAGCCGGAAGTGTCCTCGCATACTTGAGGTCTTCACAGCAAAGTGGTGGCCTCGCCTTTTGGGCGGCCCACCACCCTCACCAAACTTCGCAAATAAACCTCTACAGGCTAGATGCGCACTCTTCGAGCAGTAAACGCGGCTGCTACAGCTAAGAAACTGCCAAACAGCACTAACCACCCGAGTCCTTGGCCACCAGTAACCGGAAGGTCACCCTTTCGAATATCAGCCACCTGCATGATGGAGTGGTTGTCTTCCTTCTCATCGATGCGGATGGAGACTTCTGGGTACTGCGCTGCGCCTCCTTCAAGTTCGATCTTGGGCTTACCATCAGCGCCCGCCTTGACATAGAAGACCACAGGACGTGTCAGCAACTGATAGCCCTGAGGAGACTTCGTCTCCACGAGCTTGTATTTCGCTCCCACCTGAAGATCCTCGACGCGTAGATCGGTGCCTTTGAGGACCTTTACTAGCTCCTCTGTTCCGTCCGCATTCACCTTATTGAGACTGAATTCCGCACCTTCGAGCGCTTGTTCCTTGTTGTCGAACCCAACCTTTTCTACGGAAAGATCAAATCTCACCGCTACAGTCTCGTTTGCGATTGTACAGTTCACGATAGCGCGGAAAGGAACGTCCACACCAAAGCCAGGCTTACTGGGATCGTCATTATTGTTTCGGACTTCGGCATCAGAGGAAATCCACGTTCCCTTCGCAGCGTCGAACTCTTTCTTTGTGCATACGGCATTCTTCTCGCCCACTGGACGCAGCTTATAGCCGTCCTGCTGGTGCTCAACCACGGTAACCTTCTGGCCCTTGCCGTCCGACTGGTCGAACGAACGACCGTAACTTCCGTCCTCACCGGTCACGTCCGTGACACTGGATTCGCGCCCGCTACCATCGTCGCCGTCAATGATGTCCTTCTCCCCGTTGTCCACGGAGGTATCGAACCTCCAGTCTTTACCCGGGGTCGGGGTATCACCGTCGCCGTATATTAGCTTGGTCACGTTGATTGAGCCAAAGCAATCCTTGAGCACAAGATCGCTAAGTTTATTCACCAGCTGATCAAAGTCGCTAACGGTAGTGACAGCGTCCTTGCTGGAAATGTCCTCACCGATAGACTTAGTGTTACGCACGGCCGCGCGCCAAATCTCGGGTTGGTTCGTGATGACATATTGTGTCGCGGTGCTTTCATCCGGGGTATCCCACATCAGTACCTCGCCGTCCGTGACGATATCACGGACAAAGTCCGTCTCACCGTAGTAGCTCGGGTAACCGTAACCGTCCAGCTTCGGCCACTCCTTATCGATTCCTGTCGGCGCTTCCGGCGTATTCGGTGTCTTCTTCTTCTTGACGGTCCCGAGTCCGAAGTAATCGTCCTTGAGGATATGCTCGTTGACCGGTTCGAAACCAACCATGACAGTCTCAATCCTGGTGCCCGATTCCTTCAGTCGATTAGCTTCGTTCACCGCAGCCGACAAGTCACTCTGGTTGATCAGGGTACCGAAATCGAAACCGAGGGGATAATCCCGCTTACTTGTAGTGGGCAGACCATCGGAGATGAAATAAACCACGTCAAACTCGCCGGAAGGAACCTGGCTGAGTCCAGCCTCGTAGTTAGTGCCGCCACGGCCGTCACGGTCGAAAGGCTCGGCGATGGCATTGACGGCGTCGCGAAGCTTCTGAACGTCGCCTTCGTTGTTCAGGCTCAGTTTGTCCGTCGACATACCGGGGATAGATTTGGGTGCCGAAGCGAAGTTATAAATCGCCATCTGGCTGCCGGTCCCCTGCAGCGCGTTGATGACCCCTAGACCAGCGTCTCGGCTAGCAAAGATACCACGGCCTTGTTCCCTAGCAATCGAGGAGGAGGTATCGAATACAAGCGCGAACTTGCCACCGCAGCGTTGAGGCAGGGGCGGGTTCTCGGAAGAAGCGGGCAGCCAGCCCAGTTCTTCGCGCGGTGTCTCTGGCGCATCGACATCAATTCGTTTCGCATCGCGGTCGAACCACTCAGGCCCTTGGTGCCACAAGGTCATCTGGCATCCGTTCGAAGTGGTGTTCAAGGGGATGCGTGCCTCCACGTCGTAAGATACGACACTCGAATCAGCGCGCTGGTGGTCTTCGTTGAGCTTGAAATAGACACTATTGCCGCTCACTGTAAGCGTGTAGTCAACGTCCTTCTTTAACGCAGTCCACCCCGCCTGAGCGGAGCCGAACCGCAACTGCAGGCGAGGATCAGCGGTGTTAATCGCGTTGGTGAGATCAGCGACTCCCTCTACTTTAACCTCGACAATACCGACGTCCTTGCCCCCAAATTTTCGGGTGTTTTGCGTATTATCCCACCAAGTTTTCGAGAAAAGAAGACCATTGTTGGCCCGACAGGCATCGTAATCCCTCTTATTTCCGAGCGGGCGATAGTTCTTCGCCTCCGTTGGGTTGCCTTCCGCTGGCGGCTCCGGGGAAACTAGCTCAGTTCCCTCCATAGTGGCCGTCATGCTCGATAGCTTCGGGGCATAGCGCTGACCTGCCCTCCATTGGACCACGATGGGAGTACCAGGCTCTACTTCGACTCCGTCTGGCAAGCTGACGGTCAAAGTGTTTACCGTGGACGAGATCGACGATACTGGATAAGACTTCCCGTTGATTGTCAGCTTTCGATCCCCGGCGTCAGTGTTGCTAGCGAACTTCTCCGTGGTATTTATAGTCAGCCGCTTCATCAACATCGTCTCGGTTGCCACCAAATGAACCGAGAAAACGTTGCTGTATTCGGTCTTCACGCTGCTGATCGTCACCGGGGCTTGAACCGTAGTTTGAGCCTCGGCTGTTGGAGTTGACAGCACAGAACCGCTGTTCTCTACGACCAACGGGACGGCGCCAAGAACTAGCATAAGCGTAAAGGCTGCCGCTGCGCTCTTACGGGCCACGCTGCGCAACTTCTTCATCGTTTCCATTCTCTTCATCGTTGATCACCTTTGTTATTCCTGCGCATTACGTAGCCTCCGAGGAGCAATAGCAGTGCCCCCACCGCAACGATTCCTAGGACCGAGGCACCGGTCTGCGCCAACCGGCCAGATGACGGGTGCCCTGGCTTGTCGGTGGAAGGGTTGGGCACCGGACTCGTGGTGGTGCCGGGTGTGCTCGAGGTTGAGGTGATTGGTCGATCCCGGGTTGGCGTCGGAGTGGGAGTTGGCCGCGGATTGGGAATATCGGTGGGTGGCGGGACGTCGCCGCCACCGTCCTCAGTCTTGGCTTTCACACTGAGCTCGTGAAGCCAGCTGCCATCCTCATTAGTCGCAGGGAGGATGATGAGCATCGGGCGAATATTTTCGTGTTTTTCGCCCGCGCGCGCAGGCGGCTTAACCTCTATCAAGTAGACCCCGGCGGGGAGGCCGTCGAAGCGAACCTTGCCCTGTTCGTCGCTGACACGGGAGAGCGTCGGGTCGGTGAAACCACGGTCCCGTGCCTTGTCCACGGTCAGGCGGAGAGCACTGTCGTAGCCGTCGCGGGTCCGGATATCGATGTCTGCGACCCGCTTAAGGGTGAAGGTATAACCGCTCAGAGAACCTGGAGGAAGCTCCCCCGGGCGAAGCTCATCGAAGGGGTTGCCCTTCGGCAGCGTGATAGTCAGACTGTTGGGTTCGTCCCCGATCGTCGTCGGATCTACGTGGACGGAGGCACCCGCATAACCCGAGATAACCTTGGCATCTGCCACCACCGGCGTAGAAACCGATAGGATTCCTCCGAGGCACAGGGCGGCCGCTGCGCGGGAGAATTTTTGTGTGCTGAACATGTGCAATCTATTCCTTAACCAAGGATGACGGGTGGTGGGCCTCTTTGTATTTACGCGTGATCTTCGCAATCCACAGGACCAGCAGTACGGCGATGAGCAATGCCGCGGCCATCAACGCCCACATCCACCAGAACCAGTGAAGCTTGCTGGGGGCGAAGGCTGCTGCGGCCTCTTCATCGAGGGGAACTCGTTCAGCCGTCACCAGAAGGCGATGCGAGTTAATCCCGTAAGGAGTACAAGTGATCAACGTGATCTGATCCTTGCCGGGCGTAGAACGCAAGCTGCTCGTCTCGTGCGGGAGCACAACCCGAATGTCCGTAACCTCGTACTTCATCTTCTGCCCAGAGACTCCGATATATATCGGATCTCCCTTCTCCACGTCGGTAAGGTGGTCAAAGAGCGTGGCGTTGGTCAGGCCAGTGTGGGCTGTGAGCACCGCATGAGTGCTGTCTCCTCCGACTGGTAGGTCGGAGCCATAGAGATGCCCGACTCCCTTTTGCAGAACCTCTTCGCTCGTCCCGTGGTAAACAGGCAAGTCGATGTCCGCGCTGGGCACAACGAGGCGCGCCATCACCTCGTGGGTGTCTAGCTCAGCAAGATAGGCCTGGTAGTCAGCGTTATCTTCGGAAATTCTAGCTAACCAAGGGTCCAAAATAGGACCCGTCGTGCGAAACTCGTTGTACGCCTGCGCAGAGACAAGTTTCTGGGTGATTTCCTCCTGATCAGCCACATCCAATTCCTTGGTATAGGAGTCAGCGACGCGCATTTGTTCCCAATTATTCAGTTGTGTAACTACCACTGGGTAGAGCAGCGCAACGATGGCGCACAGCGCCAGGACGACCGTAGGAAGCAGCTTCCTCAGAAGCGACTTCGATGCGTCTTTTGGCCCCGCTGCGGATGCGGTATCACGCAGAACCATAAATTCCTACCTTGCTGGACGCAGCGCGCCCTATCCGGTGGTTATTGAAAAATAGTGTGGGCCCCGCGCCCCCTCCTGAAGAGGGCGCGGGTGAATAAACTGAGATCTATACGCTCAGTCAGGCTGAGGTCCTAAGCCTCAGTGTTGGCGCGGCGGGCGGTCCAAGCTGCCAAGCCAGCAATCAAGGCGCCGAGCGCAGCCAAGATTCCGATACCCATACCACCGGTAAGCGGCAGCTTCGGCATCTCGGAACGCTTGTTCTCAATCTTTGCGTCGTACTGAACAGGGGTGGTCGTGTTCAGCTTCTGTTCGTTGGATACAAGCTTGAAGGGGTAAACCTCGGCGGTAGCGACGTAGCCCCGTGGAGCCTTGGTCTCCAGCAAGCAGTAGGACTTGTCAATCTTCGTAGAGTGGTTCTCGACGTCGGTGACATGGATGCCGTCGATGATGACGGAACCATCATCGCCGGTGGTCCAGGTGGACGTATCGCCGATCTTGATCTTGTTCTGATCCTTGAGCTGTTCCTTCTTGGTTTCAGTACCTTCGCAGCGGTAGAGCTCGAATTCAGCACCCTTCAGCTTGGTCTCTTTGCCCTTTTCAGTCTTGATCACATTGACCAGACCCCAGTAGGACTTGACCTTATTCGACGTGGTCTCGGTCTCCTTGTCCTGGCCCGGGTAGTGGACAAACTGCTTAGCCTCGTTCACGGCAATACCATCGGTGCCGGTGAGTGCTTTCACCTTGGCATCGATGGTCAGATTGACGGTGCTTCCCGCTGCGGCCTTCGCTAGCTTATCCAGGCCTTCCTCAGTGAATGCAACCTCGACGGTGCCAGCAGCCTCATTGATGTTGAGGGTGTAGTCAGCGCCCTCAGCGATGGCGCTACCATCGGACAACGCAACCTTGGCGCGGATGTTCTCGAGGTTCTTGGTGTCCAGCTTGTCGGTGACACGGAAGGATTTGAGCTTCTCACCCTTCGGAATCACCGGGATGCTGCCCTTCACCAGGTACTGAATGTCATCGCCAACATTCTTATCGGCGTCCTTAACTTCCTTGGTGATGCCGGAAGTGGTGTTCTTGGGCTGAATGGTGACGTTGTAGTTCCAGCCGTCACCTGCCGCGTTGGTGTACGGCAGGGATACGATGAACGGGGTGGAGGGGGCGATCTCCGAGGCCTTGTAGGTCTTTCCGGTTTCAGTGTCGGTGACCTCGCCGTTGATAGTCTCAGTAAACAGCCAAATGCCTTGCTTCAGGCCATCGCTCTTGCCCAGGACTAGCCGGCCATCGTTGCCCGTGGTGCCGGTGACAGTCTTCTCGGTCTCAGTGGCACCCAGCTGCTTGTAGTTCGAAGCCGTAAGCTTGCCAAGATCTTCTGGTTTGACGTTGTCGACGTTAAGCAAAGTACCGGTGAAGGTAGCGCCCTGCAGGGGATTACCGGAGACGTTTGGGTCGGCCTCACCAGTGCCCGGACCACCAATGGAGGTCGGATTGAGGCGCTTATCGATGGTCAAGGTGACATCAGCATCGGGATCAATGGTGGGCTTTTGGGTGGACTCTTGTGCGACAGCAAACGGAGCTTGAGCTACACCAATGCCCCCCACCGACAGTGCCAGCCCGAGGATGGCCGCAGCACCAGTGGAACGAACGAGTGCAGAATTCTTCATGAGCGAAAAGCCTTTCTTGAAGCTAACACCCGATAGGCAGAGGGCCCCTCACATGCAGGTGTTAAACATAGATCTTAGGGAAACAGATTAGATTCTCCTGAGAATAAATATAACGTTCCCAACCTCCTTACACAATTTAGGTAAGTCCGCATCATGAACAGCCTCCAGAGCAGGGGTAACACCGAGCTATCTGCGATACGCCCGCCCTTACTAGGACATCGGTAGGCTTCACCCAACCTGAGAATCAACGCAGTTGCGGATGGCGTCTCGCCACATATCCCAAGGACTCATGAACAGCGAAGCCCTGACCACCAAGACCACCCCACAGTAAATTCAAAACCGCTGATCTACAGTCGCCAGAATCACGAGGAATCAGCACGTTTGAGCACCATGCAGGCATCGAAGTACCAAAGCAGGAGAGCCTATTAGAGGTTTCGCGGGCGGCGCAGCAGTGTGCGGGCCAGCGAGAGGCGTTGCCGCTCACCGCCGGAAAAGCGGTAATCACGCGAGCCCACCACGGTATCCAGGCCTTCCGGCAGCGCGGCGATGACCCCGTCCACGCGCGCGGCGTTAAGCGCCGCGCGCATCTGTTCGTCGCTCGCACCCGGCTGCGCAAAGAGGAGGTTCTCCCGCACCGTGCCGTGGATCAGATAGGTCTCCTGCGAAACCACGCTAATGGCCTCCGCGCGCTGCTCCGGCGGAATATCGCGCAGGTCAACTCCGCCTAAGAGCACGGCGCCTTCGGTCGGATCGGCAAGGCGTGCCAAAAGTGTGGCTACGGTGGACTTGCCGGAACCGGTATGCCCCACTAGCGCGGTGGTGGTGTGGGCGGGGATGGTGAGGGAGGCGTCGGCAAGCTGGGCGGGCTCGGTGGCTTCTGTGAGCTCGGGCTCCAGGTCTGGGTACTCGAAGATACGGCTAAACAGCGCCATGGATGCCACCCACTGCGCGCCCACGTTAAGCAGGCCGGTAATGGGGCGGAAGATTTGAGTCTGCAGGGTACTAAACGCGATGAGCGTGCCAATGGTAATCCCCGGGCTCAAGCCGGCGACGAGATAGATCAGCGCTGGCATGACGCCAAAAATGATTTGCGTGAGCGCCACCATCGCCACCAGAGTGGCCACCGTCATGGTGAGGTTGCTGGCCACGGAGGTCGCCGTGGTGGTCACCGTGCCGCGCATGGCCGCGATGTCGTTGGTCAGGCGGGACTGGATTTCCCCACCGCGGTTGTTGGTGAAGAACTGCAACGATTGGCGCCGCAGGTTGGCAAAGACCTGGGTGCGCACCTCGTGCATGATGATGTGCCCCACCCGCGCGGATAAAAGGACTGGATAACGCCGATGGCTTGCGACACCACGGTGATGGCCAGCATGCCGCCGACGAGCCACAGCAACAGCGTGCCGCGGTGCGCGGCGAACAGGCTGGCCACGCGGCGAAAGGCAACCGGGTGCTGAGCCAGCTGATCGACGTCCGCCGGGTCCTTCACCGCGGTGTGCATCGGCCGAGCCATTGCCTAACCGCAGGAAACGATTGGTTGCGGGTCGTAGACCGTGGTGGTGGTTTCGCGCGAAATCTCGCGGCCGGAGAGGTCCTTAATGATGCGGGTATCCGAGGTAGTAAAGCCCGGCGCGCCTGACGACGGCGAGCAATCCTCACCCACCGACATACGGGTTGGCTGGGTAGTGGCCCAGCGACCGTTGTTGACAGACTCCACGTTGTAGGTCTTCACGCCCTTGAAGCGGACGGTGATCTTGCCGCCACCGAAGCTGGTCTCAATGCGGACCGGGGTGTTCGTGGTGTTCTTGAACTGCAGGTCGATGGCGCCCTCGTACACGGTAGCCTCGCGGCCGGCCGGGTAGCGGGAGATGTAGTAAGAGTGCGGCGTGTGGGCCACATCCTCGAAGCCGGCGAAGTAAGCGGCATTGTAGAGCGTGGTGGCGAACTGCGAGATGCCGCCGCCCACTGCGGTGCCGGAGTGGCCGTTGATGATGATGCCGGACTCCACGTAGCCCTGCGCCGTGCCGCGCGGGCCGGTGTAGCCGTTGAGGGAGAAGGTCTCGCCTGGGTTGACCACAGCGCCGTCGACCTGCGCCGCCACGCGGCGGATGTTCTCGCCCGATGCGCCAGAAAAGCCGCCGGTGGAGAACTCCGACACGGTGTCGTTGAAGGTGGCCTTTTCCGCCATCTCGGTGGTGTATTCCGCCGGATCCGGCTTGTAGTCCGCGTCCCAGGTGCGCTCGTCGCCCTTGACGCGCTTGTCGAAGTCCTTCATGGTCTTCTCCCAGTCGATGACGGAACCGTCGACAGAAGGAGTGACCACCATGCGGCCGCCGTTGAAGGCAATCTTGGCGTTCTCACCCGGCACCGAGGCACCGTCCATGCGCTCTTCGAAAAGCTGCTGCGCCTTCGGCGTATCCACCTTCAGCTCCAGCTTGCCGTCCTTCGCCTCAATGGAGACGAACTGCGCGATTTCGTCCTTGCGCAGCGTGCCCGCGACGTTGTTCTCGCCGTTGATGGTGAGCGGGTTGTCGAGGGCCTTGGCGACGTCGCCAGTGCGCATCGCCTCAATCGCGTCGTCGTTGATAGCGGGCTCCACCTCGACAGGCTCTACCTCAACGCCCGCTGGGTCGAGCCAGTTTTCGGTGATGCTATTTTTCAAATCATCCGGCTCCACCGTCTGGCCCAGCACTGGCTTGGTCACCTTAAGCTGGCCGTTGTTGAGCTCCAGCATGCCATCCTTCGGTGCGAAGGAGAGCTCGTTCTTCACGCGCTCCAGCGCACCATCCAGCGCAGTGTCGTCAATATCAACGGCGACCGGGATTTCCTGTGTGGCCTTTACGAAGCTAAACAGACGAGTCACCGGATTATAGGAAGCATCCGGAATGCCGTCCACGGCCTTCTGGTAGTTCAGCGTCAGGCCTGACTCGGCAGGGACTAACTGGGAAGACTTCTCCCCGGAGGTGACGTTGACGGGCTTGGTCTCGACGTCGCCAAGCTCGCGCTCCAATTTCTCTACCGCAGCGGTGCGCTCCATGCTGGAGATGTCCACACCGCCCACGGACGTCGCACGCGGAACCTTGCCCTGATTAGCAATAACGTCCCACGTGTAGGCGATGCCCGCGATCAGGAGAAGGCCGACGATCACGCCGAGGGTGATGCGCCAGCCTTTGCCAGTTTGCTGTCCTACTGCCTTTTTCACGCCTTAAAGACTATCGTTCGAGCTGCAACATTCCGAGTAAGGTCCCGTTTACTCCGCCAGACGCCGGGCGGAAGCCTGCAGTTGCTCCTCGTTCAAGGTGCCGTCATCGAGGGCTGCCACGACGGCGTCGATAGCCGCGTCGAAGCCCCCGTCAGTGGACCACAAGGGCATGTCAGCACCCGCCCCAATCGCAGCGACCACCGCCTGCGGCACGTCCATCGTATCCGCGATGGATGCCATTCCGCCCAGGTCATCGGTGTAAATGGGGCCTTCGAAATGCAGATGCTCGCGCGCGAGCTTATAAGCGGCCGGATTGATAGAAGCCGCCGTTTGGCCATCGCCCAGGCCCGGCACAGCGAGGTGGCCCATCATCAGGCCGGCCCCAGGGGCCGCGGGGACGGCTTTCTCGAAGGGCACGAACTCGTGAGTGTAGAGCTCCTCTAGGGGCGGGGTCACGGCCTCAGCCAGGTGGGTATCCCCCGAGGCGCGCCCGTGGCCCGGGAAGTGTTTGAACACGGCTTCGACGCCGGCCGACTCAAGGCCGCGGGCAAAGGCTGCGCCATACTCACCGGCTTGTGCCGGATCGGTGGAGAAGGAGCGGTCCCCCACCACTTCGAGCCCGCCGCCGTCGACGTCGAGGACCGGGGCGAAATCCACGTTGATGCCGTGTGCCTTGAGCACGCCGCCGATCTCCGCGCCGATCCTCTCCACATCCTCCGGGCTGCCGTCTGCGGCCATCTGCTGCGGGGCCGGGAATGCCCCGAGGACTTCGGAGAAGCGCTGCACGCGGCCGCCTTCAAAATCAATGGAGACCTTGAAGTCGCGGTCCAGTTCCTCTCGCAGGGCCACGATGTTGCGGCCCTCTTCGGTGAGCAGATTTGGGTCCGCCCAGCTGGGGATGAAGATGCCGCCCGCGCCGGCTTCGAGCTTCTGGCGTGCGTCGTCGTAGTTGACGGCCGGCGGCATGAGCAGGGAGGCCGCCAGCTGCCGGCGGTCCGTTGCGGCGGGCGCGGCGCTGGTCTGTGGGGTAGCACTGACGCTTGACGACGCCGCGTTTTCCGGCGGCGCGACCTCCTCATCCGCGCAAGCCACCAAGGTACTTCCGATCCCCACCGCGGCGAGTACAGCAGCTGCGCGCACTCGTACCTGCGGACGCGAAAAAGCGGCTGCAGATTCAGCCGCGGGACGGAAGCAATGGGAAAGATGCATGCCCTCCAGTGTGCACGATTGGCCACGCAGCGGCCGTGAAGGGGGTTACTATGGCCCCTATGAGTAACGCAGAGACCATGTTGATTGCTTACGACGGCTCCACTCGCGCTGCCCGCGCCATGGAGCACGCGGCCCGCCTGCTGCGCCCGCGCCGCGTGGAAATCCTCACGGCGTGGGAGCCGGTTGCCCGCCAGGCCGCGCGTGCCGTGAGCCGCACGGGTTTGCACCAGTCCACCGTAGCGCCGGATAACGTCGAGGACGATCCCGCTTACGAGGAGGCGCTGCGCATCTGCAAGCAGGGCATCGAGGTCGCCGAGAGCCTGGGGCTGAGCGGCCGCGCTCACCTGGTGGAGTCGGTGACCACGATTGCTTCCGCCATTGTCGACGCCGCGCAAGAACTCGACGTCGACGTCATCGTCACCGGCACCCGCGCGCTCAGCGGCTTCCGCGGCTGGTGGACCAACTCCACTGCCGAGCACATCGTGCGTAATGCGGGCCTTCCGGTGTTCATTGTTCCGCCCGAGCTTGACGACGACGAGGACGACGAGGAACCCGAGGCCCACAGCTAGCCGCATCCCCGGCGCGATTCGTACAGGAATTGCGCCGTGTAGCTGCTAGTATCTAGGACCATGGCACTCGAGACGGACTCCCTCAACAAGCGCACCCTCGGCCCAGCCGTGGGCAGCACCGTCGTGGGCATCGCCCTCGGCGTCATTACGGTGATTGGCATCGCGCAGTTCTCCAACGCTGACGTGGTCCCGGCAGGCAACGCTGTGTCTACTTCCGACGCCGTCATGGGTGGCCCGGAGTACGGCTCCCGCAACTAATGTGCGTGGCTTTTTCTCCCGCGGCATAGCCCTCCGCCCGCAGCTGCGCTGGCGCCTTGTCGGCCTGCTAGTGCTAGCGATTATTGTCTTTAGCCAGCCTTTTGGGCTGACCGCCGCAGACACCAAACATGACCTCGCCGCGAACCCACTGGGGTTTCTGCGCGGCGCCCTGCACGCTTACACCGAGGTCTTCACCTTGGGCCAGCTGCAGAACCAGGCCTACGGTTACTTGTTTCCACAGGGCCTGTTTTTTCTCCTCACTGACTTCCTCCCCGACTGGATAGCCCAGCGCCTGTGGTGGTGGCTCGTCCTCGGAGTGGGTTTTTGGGGCTTCCATCGGCTCCTTTTCGCCGCTCTGCCGTCGCTGCGGCAAGCGCCCGGCTGGTGGCCTTTCTTGGCCGCGCTGCTCTACTCGCTCTCCCCGCGCGCGCTAACCACGCTGGGGGCCATCTCCTCGGAGACTTGGCCGGTCATGCTCGCGCCTTGGGTCGTGCTGCCTTTCCTGCGCCGCGAGCTGAACTGGCGCGACGCCGCGGCCGCCATCATTCCCGTGGCGCTGATGGGTGCGGTCAATGCCACGGCTACGCTCGCGGCCTGCGTGCCCGCCGCCGTGGTCCTGTTCTATCGCCGCGCTTGGCGCCCCGGGCTGGCCTGGCTCGCCGGCTGCGCCGCGGTATCGGTCTGGTGGATCGTGCCGCTGCTAGTACTCGGCCGCTACGCCCCTCCGTTTACCGAGTTCATCGAGTCCTCTTTTGTCACCACCCGCTGGCTCAACCTGCCGGAGATTCTGCGCGGCACCACCAGCTGGGCGCCCTTCGTCGACACGGAGCGCAGCGCCGGATATGCCCTGGCCATCGAGCCTGTCTTCGTTCTGGTTACCATCGCGGTGGCGGCCGTGGGCCTGTACGGGCTTAGCCGCCTGCCCCACGTATGGCCGGTGATGCTGTGCGTGGGCATCGCCATCTTAGGCACCCACGCCGCGTGGTACCTGCATGCTCTCGACGGCCCGCTCGCTGCGCTGCGCAACCTCCACAAGTTCGACCCCCTAGTTCGCATCCCGCTCCTGCTCGGATTCGCCGCGGCCACCGCCGCCCTACCCCTGCCACGAGGGAGGACTGAGTGGTTGCGGCCGGGGCGTCGCCAAGCGATGGCGGTGCTGGTGGCGGCGCTCGCCTGTGCCTCCTTCTCGCCCGCGTGGACCGGCCGCCTCCTACCCAAGGGCGCCTATTCCGCGGTCCCCGACTACTGGCACGAGGCCGCGGACTTTCTCAACGCCACCGCCCGCGATACCCGCACGCTGCTCTTCCCCGAGTCCTCCTTCGCGCGCCAAGACTGGGGCTGGACCCGCGATGAGCCGGCGCAGGCGCTTCTCGACGTCCCCTGGGCCGTCCGCGACGCCATCCCTCTGGTTCCGCCCGAGGCCATCCGCGGTCTCGATGGCATCGTCGCCGCGCTTCACGATGATCCCCGTACCGGCACCGCTGCACTCCAACGCCAAGGTATCGGGGCGATCCTGTTGCGCCACGACCTCGCCTCCACCGAGGGGGCCAGTGGCCGCGACGACTCGCAGCTAGCCGCTTGGCGCAACGCCTCCTCTTACGGCGGCCAGGTCCACGCTTTCGGCCCCAATGACGAGGTTGAGGTCATCATCCTGCCGCACCAAGACTCCGCGGGAGCGCTCAGCACCACTGAGCCCGTACGCGTCGCAGGCGGCGGCGAGTCCTTGGCCTTCCTCGATGCGCATTCGGCCAACCGGCCTGCGTATGAGCTGGTGGAGGGCAAGGCCGACATCGTCACCGATACCCCTACCCTGAGCGACCGCAACTACGGCACCCTCGACGGACCCATCTCCGCCCCGCTGGGCGCTGAGGATCCCTCGACCGTGAACAACCGCCTGCGCGACTACCCCTCCACAGGCCCGCTGACCACCGTGGAGTCCCACGGCGGCACGGTCCGCGCCTCCTCGTCTGCCGCCGACGCCGACTCCTTCGGCGGCGCCAATCCGGCGCGCTCCATCACCTCCGCAGTAGACGGGGAGAACTCCACCGCCTGGTGGCCAGCGCCTGGCGACACCGGCTGGCTCGAGCTCAACAAGGACCCCCAAACGCCCGCCTGGGACGCCCCCGTCATCGATCTCATGGCCACTGGCCACACCGAGGTCACCGTGCGCTCGGGCAGCGCCAAGGTCAAGGTCAAGCTCAAGCCTTATCGCTCCCGCCAGGTGCGTGTGCCCGGCGGTGCGACGCACTCTATCCGCATCGAACTCAAAGAGCGGGTGGGAATCGCCAATGCACAGGTCATGGGCTCGCCCATAGAGCGCGTGGTCACCGTCCCAGACACCTCACCGGACGTGCGGCAGTTCTTCTTCCAGCAGCTGCTCCAGGACTCCCGCATCCTCATCCGCGACTTCACCGCACCGCGTTCCATGCAGGTCACGCTCGATTCCACAAAGACCGTGCTGGTCGACGGCGCGCGCTATAACCCCGGCGACACCCTCACCCTGCGCCCCGGCAAGCACCGCGTCCGCACCACGGGCACGTGGATAAGCCTGCGCGAAAAGGGCTGGAATCCGCCCAGCACCACCCCGGCCACCGGCCGGGACATCACCGCCGCCTCCACCGAGCGCCTCCTCATCACCGGCAACGCCTTCAACGAGGGCCTGCGCGGTCACCTCGATTCCCCCACCGGCAGCGTGGACCTGCAGCCCCGGGAGATCAACGCCGGCGGCCAGGCCTACGTCATTCCGGCGGGCGCGAGCGGCAGCTTCCGCCAAAGCTTCGTCGCCGAGCGTACCTACCAGGTGGCCCTGGGTCTCGGCGGAGCGCTGGCACTGCTCACGGTAGCCGGTTGCCTGCTCGCACTTCGCCGCCCTCCCCGCGAGCCCTGGCTGCCCGCCGACACCGCATCCTCGCACACCGTGGCGGCGCTATGCGGGCTGGGCACCCTCGCCCTGCTGGGGCTACCCGCCGTACTGGCGGGGGTGGCGGCATGGGCGGTGCTGAGGTGGACGTCGTTAAGCGCGGCTCCTTTGGCGGCCTCCCTCACCTTGGCCGCGGGCGCCATGCTCGCCCGCGCCCCCTGGGCAAGCGGCACCTATGCCGGCGACTCCGTCTTGGTGACCTGCCTGTGCGCCGCAGCCTTGGCCTGCGTGCTGTGGCCGCGCAACAACCGACGCCCCGGATCCTCCACCACCGCATAGCTCACCGCCGACACCAACAGACTCAGCACCACCGTGGCCACGAGGACCACGCCAAAGTGGACCACCGAGCCGCTAAACATCGGCACACCCAGCAGCGGGAAGACCACCGCGAGCACCGCAACGTGCCACAGAAACAGAGAATAGGACCAGCGACCCAGCGCTTGGAAAACCTCGCTTGCCAACATGCTTTTCTCCGTGCGCGGGGCCAGCGCTACCGGCACCATCACGCACGCACCGAACACCGCACCGACAATGATGCGCCGCGCGAACTCGCCCGGCTCCGGATGCTCCAGCCCCCGCGGGCCAAACCACTCGCGGCTGGCCAGCCACAGGCAACCTGCCGCCGGCAGCCACCACACCCACCGAATGCGCAGGGCACGCTCCACCCAGCGCGGAAGGCGCAGGCCCTCCGCCTCTGCAGCGAGCAACCCCACCACGAACCAGGACGCATACGCCGGCGGCCAAATCTGCGAATTGACGTCACCTTTGTCGAAGTCCGCCACGAAGGGCACAAAACCCCAGCCCCAACTCAGCACTGCTGCAGCCAAAAAGGCCGCCACCCGCTGCTTCCGGTTCCATCCCCTCATGAGCCAGGCCAGGGCCGGCAGCACGAGGTAGAACGCGAACTCCACGCACAGCGACCACAGCTGGGTCAGACCCGGCGCGAGGCCATCGACCACGTAGATCTGCGTGCTCGTGAGGTTGCTGAGCACTTGGGTGAGGGTGACGGAGTGGGCGTCGGGAAGCAAAGCGAGCACCAGCACCACGCACACCAGGTAGGCGGGCGCCAGGCGCGCCACGCGTGACCAGGCATAATCCCGGGTAGTGTGCAGATGGCGGCGGCGCCACAGCAAAAAAGCGCTCAAAGCGAAAAAGACCGCCACGAAGTAATCGAAGCGCTCCGCAATCCCCCATCCAGTGCCGGTTTGGAAGGAAACGTGGGTGACCACGATCCCCAAGGCCGCGCATCCGCGCAATCCATCCAGCTCGGGAAGGTGGCAGGGTACAGTCTTTGAGGAAGCCAAAACGGTTTTCTCCTTCCTCCGGCTAAGATTCATAGGGCCATGACGCCACAAGCGAACTGATTGGAACTTTACTGTAATGAAGCGGCTGATTAATTGGAGCTCGCGGATGACGAGGGTGATCGTCGCCGCGACTGTCTTCCTTCTACTTGGATCCGTCCTCCCGCCGCTGTATAAGAATCAGGCCCGTCCGCTGCCGCTCAACCTTAATTTCACGGTCACCACCGAGCCCGCCACCGGGCCCGCGCTGAACATCCTGCGCGCGCTGCACCACGAGAAGCCTGCCGATCCCCACGGCGACCCGGCCTGCGAATCGGAGCAGGCTCCGCTTTATTGTTATATCGAGGACCGGGTGACCACGCTCGAGCGCGTCACCACCACCTCCGCTACTAACGACGACGCCGTGGCCTCCGCAAATTCTTCGCTCAAGGTCGAGGCCGACGGTAAGACCATCGCGGAGTTCAACGAGAGTTCCCTGCTCAACCGCGAATCTGCCTATCCCATCCCAGGGTTAAATAGCTCCCAGCAGTTCAACATCACGACGCTGGGCACGGGTGCTTCTTCCATGGACTTCGAGCGCGACGGCATCAGCTACTTCTTCCCTGCCAAGGCAGAACAGCGCAGCTACCCGTACTTCGACCCGATGACGCAGACGGCCGCGCCCATCGACTTCACGGGCACGGAGAAGCGGGAGACCATCCCCACGTACTCCTTCCACCAGGAAATCGACCCGGTTTCAGTGGTGAACTCGCTGAGCATTGCACAGCAGGACAACCTAGAGCAGCTGCGCCGCTCGGGCCCCGCGAAGGCAATGTTTAAGCCGGAGTCCCTCGAGCGCTTCGGGCTGAGCCCCACCGAGCATGTCATCCTCGAGCCCTTCTACACCGTCAAGCGCGACGTATGGGTTGAACCCACCACCGGCACCATCCTGGACGTGCACGAGGACATCAAGATCTTCCTCGCCACCGACGCCGACCAAGCCCGCCAGATGGTGGAAGAAAATGACACCGCAGACCGCGCGCTCTTCCAGGCCGACATGTCGTGGTCCGAGGCCACCAAGCAGGAGCGCCTCGATTCGGTACGTACCACGATTGAAAGCGTGAAGATCCTGAGCATCGTAGGGTGGGTCGGCAAGGTTATCGGCGTGGTTTTGCTTGCCTATGCTGCCTCGTTGTACATGCGCCGCCACCGTGACCGCGCATAGCTGGAGCCGCCGCGTCCTTGTCGCGTGGGGTCTCCTGCTCGTCGGCGCAGTGTGCTGGCCTTTCCTGGTGCCGGGCGAGCTGCTGTGGCGTGACATGGCGTTACTCCACCACCCGGGCCTGACGGCCACGAACTTTGGGCTGGGTACCTTGCCTGCCCGCAACGCACCGCAAGATGGGGTCTTGGCGTTGCTGGGCGGCGATTGGTTCGCGCGTGTTCTGGTACTGGCCAGCGCCTTGGCGAGTACGTGGGGGGCGGCAAAGTGGGCGCACACTCCGCTGGCGGCTGCTGCCGCGATGGCGTGTGCGGTGGCCAATCCTTTCGTTCTTGAGCGCCTTCTGCAGGGGCAGTGGTCGCTGGCGGTAGCCGCGTGGCTCGCGCCGGTGCTGGCGTGGGCCTGCCTTAACCGACGCCGCGCCGTCTCCTGGCTCGCGCTCTGGGCCTCCTCGCTGACTCCCACGGGCGGGGTCTTCGGGGTGGTGATTGCGCTGGTCACCGGCCGCTTCTGGATTGCCGCAGGGGGCGTGTTGCTCTGGTTGCCGTGGCTGGTGCCGGCGCTGTCTAACAACTCCGCACCTGGTTCCGCAGCCGCGCAGGTCGCCGCCTTTGCTCCCCGCGCGGAAGGCTTCGTGGGCACCGGGGGCGCATTGCTGGGCTTGGGCGGAATCTGGAGCGCCGACGCCGTGCCTGCCTCCCGCTTCGCGCTCGCGGGCCTAGCCGTCGCGGCCTTGGCGTTCATGGGGTCCCGGCACCTAGAGCATGCTTGTCGGCGCCCCCTTTACCTCCTCGCCGCCCTCGGCCTCGGCCTGGCCTGCGGGGCGTGGCTCTTCCCCGGCGCGCTGGGGTGGTTTATCGCGCACGTTCCTGGCGCGGGCCTGCTTCGCGACGCCTCCAAGCTCACCCTCCTCGCCATCCCCCTCTACGTCGCGGGGCTGGGGGCGCTGCCGAATCTGCCTGCCGCGGTAGGGCTCCTCGCCTGCCTCCTGCAAGCCCCCGGCGCCCCGCGCGACCTCGCCGTGCTCGCCCCGCGCTCCGAACAACCCGTGGTGGACCAGCAGCTTGTCGACGCCCTCGACGGCCGCGTCGCCTTCTTCCCCGACCGTCCCTCGCTGGTGAGCCTGCGCGGCGGCGGCGTGGCCGTGGACCCGTATTCCAAGGCGTTAAACAAGCTCGAGTCGGGCGAGCTCATCGTCGATGGCGTGGTAGTGGACCAAGCCCAGCCGGCTTACGTCGCCGCCCACGATGCCTGGCAGCGCCGCGATATGGACGCCCTAGAGGAACTCGGGGTGGGAGCCGTGGTGGTCGATAGTCGCATCGTCGCCGAGACCGCCGCGCCTGCCCCCGCGGTGCCGTGGGCTCTGACCACGCTCTGGCTCCTGCTTGCTAGCGCTGCTTTTCCACTAGCTCGCCAAGCAGCTTCTCGAAAGCCTGACCAGTCTTCTCCCACGAGTACCTAGCCGCCAGTTGCCGGGCATTCTCGCCCAAACGACGCCGCTCATCTGGGTCTTCCACCAGCTTCTGCACGGCGTGGGCGAACTCGTCCTCGGTATCGACGAGCACGCCGGTCTCCCCGGCGACCACGCTATCGCGCAAGCCAAACGTGTAACCCACCGTGGGAACGCCGTGCTGCGCGGCCTCCATCACTGCCAAACCCCAGCCTTCTTTGCGCGAGGGCATGAGATGGACGTCGGCAAGCGCGAGCAAAGCGTGCTTGTAATCCTCCGTGACCTGGCCGCGGAAGCGCACCCGCTCGGCCACCCCGATGCACGCGGCATACTCGCGCAATTGCGCCTCCCACCAGCCGGAACCGATGACGTCGAGGACCGCGCCCGGCATGCGCGCCACGGTGTCCATGGCATGCTCAATCTGCTTGTGCGGCACCAGCCGCGAGAGCGTGACCAGGTGAATCGCGGTCTCACGCTCCAGCGTCGGCACGTGCGCGGGCAGCGGATCCACACCGTTTTCGATGATGCGCGCGCCCCTGATGCCTAGGTCCTCGAGGTCGTGCTTCGAGGCCCGCGAGACCGTCACGTAGGGGCTATTACGGTAGACCCGCGGCGCCACCTTCGACTCAAGGAACCAGCCCAAGCGCGCCAGCAGGGGGCCTGCAACCGGCCACTGCTCACGGTGGCAATGGTGCGTGAGCAGGACCGTCGGCGCTGGCGAGACCAAGCGCGCGAAGAAAGGAATGCCGTTTTGGGTATCGACGATGACGTCCACGCCCTTCAGATCCCCCAACCCCAGCCGGCCGGCGAGGATAGCCAGCCACGCGCGCGGATACACGCTGAACTTCGCTCCCCCGCGGGAGTAGAGCACGCCCGCCCGGCGCTCCCGCTTGGCGGCGTTCATGTGCCGGGCGGTGCGAAAGACCACCTCGTGGCCCTGCGCCGCCAGGTACTCACCCACTCGCTCGAGGTAGCGCTCCGAGCCACCGCCCTGCGGGTGGGTGGAATCGCGCCAGCACAGTAAAAGAATTTTCATGTCGAGCTACTAGCCTAGTGGGTTATGAAACAAACCCGCGCCATGGCCACGCTTGCGCGTTCGTGGCAGCTGCTGCGTTCCTTCCGCTTCGAACAGACCCGGCCTGACGTCTTCTACGGCGGCCTAGCCTCCGACACCGCCCTGCTTGTGGACGCCCTCTGCACCGACCTCGGCCTCCCCCTTTCCGGCGCGCGCGTGCTCGATGTGGGCGGCGGGCCAGGCTACTTCGCGGAGGCCTTCGCTGGGCGCGGGGCGCGCTACTTTGGCGTTGAGCCCGATGCGGGCGAGATGTCGGCCGCGGGAATCCAGCTGGCCAACGCGGTGCGCGGCGACGGCACGCAGCTGCCCTTTGCCGACTCCACCTTCGACGTCACTTACTCCTCCAACGTGGCCGAACATATCCCGCATCCATGGGATATGGGAGCAGAGATGCTGCGCGTGACCCGGCCCGGTGGGCTGGTGATCTTGAGCTACACGGTGTGGCTGGGGCCTTTCGGCGGCCACGAGACGGGCCTGTGGGAGCACTACGTGGGCGGCGCCTTCGCCCGCGATCGCTACACCAGCCGCCACGGGCACCCGCCAAAGAACGTCTTTGGCACCTCGCTTTTCGACGTCTCCGCGCGCCAGGGCCTCGACTGGGCCACCGCGCATGACGCTTTGCTCACCTTTCCGCGCTACCACCCCAGCTGGGCGTGGTGGGTAACGCGCGTGCCTGTGCTGCGCGAATTCTTAACCTCGAACCTCGTGATCGTGCTGCGCGCCTAGAGTTCTCTCGCATGCAAAAGGGCCTCCCCGCTTCACCATGATGGTGGGCGGGAAGGCCCTAAGTTTTGGCTTAGGCGTTCTCGACGCGCGACTTCAGTGCGCGGAACTCATCCCAGACCTCGGACGGAACGCGGCCGCCCAGGAAGTTGAGCCACTCGGCGTTGTCTTCCATATCGCCAGCCCAGTCAGCGGCGTTGACGGCCAGCGCCTCGCGGACATCCTCGATGTCGAAGTCCAGGCCCTCGATGTCGATGTCCTCAGCGCGAGCGGTGTTGCCCACGACAGTCTCGACGGCGTCGACCTTGCCTTCGATGCGGTCCACGATCCACTTCAGGACGCGGGAGTTCTCGCCGAAGCCCGGCCACAGGAAGCGGCCGTCTTCGCCGCGGCGGAACCAGTTAACCAGGAAGATGGACGGCATGCGGTCACCGCCCTTGACGCCCATGTCGATCCAGTGCTGCAGGTAGTCACCAGCGTTGTAGCCGATGAACGGCAGCATCGCCATTGGGTCATGGCGCAGTGCGCCGACCTTGCCCTCTGCTGCGGCAGTCTGGCCGGAGGAGAGCAGGGAGCCGATCATGGTGCCTTGGTTCCAGCTGAATGCCTGGGTGACCAGCGGAACGGTGTCCGCGCGGCGGCCGCCGAACAGGATGGCATCGATCTTGACACCCTTCCAGTCGTCGAACTCCGGTGCCGCAGTTGGGCACTGAGAAATCGGGACACAGTAGCGGGAGTTCGGGTGTGCAGCCTTTGTGGTGGATTCAGGGGTCCAGTCGTTGCCGTGCCAGTCGATGAGGTGCGCAGGAGCGTCGCCCATCTCCTCCCACCAGACATCGCCGTCGTCGGTCAGCGCGACGTTGGTGAACAGGGTGTTGCCCGGCTCCATGGTCTTCATGGCGATCGGGTTGGAATCGTAGTTGGTGCCTGGCGCCACGCCGAAGAAGCCGTTCTCCGGATTCACGGCGTAAAGGCCGTCCTCGCGCAGGTGCAGCCACGCGATGTCGTCACCCACAACCTCCGCGGACCAGCCCGGGATGGTCGGGGTGATCATGGCGAGGTTGGTCTTGCCACAAGCAGACGGGAATGCAGCAGCGACGTGGTAGTTCTTGCCCTCCGGGTTGGTCAGCTTCAGGATGAGCATGTGCTCAGCCATCCAGCCCTCTTCTTTACCCATAACAGAAGCGATGCGCAGCGCGTAGCACTTCTTGGCCAGGATGGCGTTTCCGCCGTAGCCAGAGCCGTAGGACCAGATTTCCTTGGTCTCTGGGAACTGGGTGATGTACTTGGTGTCGTTGCACGGCCAAGTCACATCCTCCTGGCCCGGCTCCAGCGGAGCGCCCACGGAGTGCAGTGCGTGGACGAAATCGCCCTCAGCACCAATCTTCTCCAACGCCTGTGCGCCCATACGGGTCATGATGCGCATGGACAGGACCACGTACGCGGAGTCAGTGAGCTGGACACCCAGCTTCGGGTCAGGATCGTTGATAGGCCCCATGCAGAAAGGAACCACGTACATGGTGCGGCCCTTCATGGAGCCGCGGAATGCCTCGGTCATCTCTGCCTTCATGGCTGCCGGCGGTGCCCAGTTGTTGGTGGGGCCAGCGCCTTCCTCGGTCTCCGTGCAGATGAAGGTGCGGGACTCAACACGTGCGACGTCAGACGGGTTAGAGCGAGCGAGGTAAGAGTTCGGACGCTTTTCTTCGTTCAGCTTGATGAGGGTGCCCTTTTCCACAAGCTCCGCTGTGAGACGTTCTGCCTCTTCCTGGGAGCCGTCGACGAAGACCACTCGCTCCGGCTGGAATAGTTCGACACTTTCGCTAATCCAAGAAATGAGCTTTTCGTTGCTCGTTGGTAGCTCGCCAACGAGGCCTTTAATGGTGGCGGTCATCTAAGAATCTCCTAGTGGTCCGGTTCGTGAGGTTGTATATCGCCAAGGGCTATGCGCTGCACACAGGCAGAGCACACGTCCCCCATGGGTCATTCACCTCAAGATTAACCCCACGTCGGTGTGAATTACCGCTAAACTTTGGCATTCAAAGCCAATGTGGTTATATCCACACCGTTCACCACAACTTAACCAAGCGTACGCCGGTGTGACATTAAGCATATGTGACTTTTACCCACCCCAATATGGGGCTGAAATGTCGCGAGTACCGCGTTATTTTGTACGGAAGAACTTACCCCCTCGCAGCTCAACCCGGTTATATCCGGTGCGTAATATGCGTACGAATGCCCCCCTGGCCTAGCGGCGCGGCACTTTGTTAGTTACCCAGACACAGGGAACAATATATGGGCAATGAATACTGCAGATAATCCACAAAACTCCCCAGCTGGTGAGATGCCACACGGCCGCCCGCTGCAGACCGACTTCAACGCTGAATTCGGCAACGATCTTGATTACCCACGCCTCGGCAACGTCACCTTCCGCCGCGGCACCCTCACCGACAACCAGAACGCCCTCTTCGAAGAGCACTGGCCGCGCCTGGGCAAGATGCTCGCCGACGAGCGCATCGACCTCGACGAATGGTTCGGCCGCAGCGGCGCCAAAACCATTGTTGAGATTGGCTCCGGCACCGGCACCTCCACCGCCGCGATGGCGCCGAAAGAACAGGACACCAACATCATCGCCGTTGAGCTCTACAAACCTGGCCTGGCCAAGCTACTGGGTTCCGTTGTGCGCAACGACATCGACAACATCCGCATGATCCGCGGCGACGGCATCGAGGTCATGGTCCGCATGTTCGCACCAGAGTCCCTCGACGGCATTCGCGTCTTCTTCCCGGATCCCTGGCCCAAGGCCCGCCACCACAAGCGGCGCATCATCCAGTCCGGCACGCTCAACCTCTTCGCCTCCCGCCTGAAGAAGGGCGGCGTCCTGCACGTAGCCACCGATCACGCCGGTTACGCCGAGTGGATCACAGAGCTTGTCGACGTCGAGCCCAGCCTCGAGTTCAAGGGCTGGCCCTGGCCCGAATGCCCGCAGCTGACCGACCGCCAGCTCATCACCAAGTTCGAGGGCAAAGGCCTCGAAAAAGACCACGTCATCACCGAGTACCTGTGGGAGAAGAAATAATGGCCGGCTCTTATCTGCTTGTTTGGGACGCCCCCAACATGGACATGGGGCTCGGCGCCATTCTGGGCGGCCGCCCCACCGCGGCGCACCGCCCGCGTTTCGACGCCATCGGCCGCTGGCTCGTAGAAATCGCCCTGCAAAACGACGCCCGCCCAGAGGCCGCGGTCTTCACCAACGTCACCCCTGGTGGCGCTGATGTCATCCGCCCCTGGGTCGAGGCCATCCGCAACGTAGGCTTCGCGGTCTTTGCCAAGCCCAAGCTGCACGAGGACGACGACGTCGATCCCGACATGATCGCCTACATCCAGGAAAACCGCGACAACCTCGACAGCGTGATCGTCGCCTCCGCCGACGGCCAGAACTTCCAGTCCCTCCTCGAGGAACTCGCCGCCGAAGGCAAGCCGGTGTGCGTCCTCGGCTTCCACGAGCACGCCTCCTGGGCCGTGACCCACGAAGACATCGAGTTCGTCGACCTCGAGGACATCGAGGGCGTCTTCCGCGAGCCGCTGCCGCGCATCAACCTGGACAATCTGCCCGAAGGCGGCGCCTGGCTGCAGCCATTCCGCCCACTCACCGCCCTGCTCAAACAGCGTTAGGAGAACCATGTTCTATGCTTGGGGCCGTTTTTCCTACGCCCACCGCAAGGTCGTCCCACTCGTCATCGTGGGACTTATCCTGCTGCTCTTCTTCGGCTTCGGCACCCGCCTAGGCGAGCGCATGAGCCAGGAGGGCTGGGAGGACCCGGGTGCGGCGTCGACAAGCGCGGCGAAAATCGAGCAAGAAACGTTCGGCCGTGACAATTCGGGCGACGTCGTCTTGCTCTTTGCTGATCCCGACAAGAACTTCGACGCCGCCAAGGCGCACCTCGCCGAGCTCAAGGCCAACCACCCGCAGGAAATCGAGAGCATCACCAGCTACTTCGATACCAAGAACCCCAACCTGGTCAACCGCGACCACACCACGGCGTTTGCCGCCATCAGCCTCAAGGGCGACGGCGAGCAGACCCTCAAAGACTTCCGCGCCATCGAGGACGACCTCACTGCCACCGACGTCCCCCTCGAAGTAGGCGGCGCCACCGCTGTGGCGGACGCCCTCGACGAAGGCATGGCCAACGACATCTCCCGCGCCGAAAAGGCCGCCCTGCCCCTCGTGGGCTTGCTGCTGCTCTTTGTCTTCGGCTCTGTCGTGGCGGCGTTTATGCCGCTTGTCGTCGGCGGCCTGTCCATCCTCGGTTCCCTGGGCATCCTGTCCGTCCTCGCCGGCTTCCAGCAGGTCAACGTCTTTGCACAGGCCGTCGTCACGCTCCTCGGCTTGGGCTTGGCCATCGACTACGGCCTGTTCATGGTCTCCCGTTTCCGTGAGGAGCTCGACAAAGGCCGCGATGTCCGCGAGGCCGTGGCTACCACCACCGCCACCGCGGGCCAGACCGTGGTCTTCTCCGCGGGTATGGTCGCCGTGGCTCTGTCTGGGGTGTTCCTCTTCCCGCAGGCGTTCCTAAAGTCCGTGGCCTACGGCTCCATCTCTGCGGTCGGCCTCGCGGCGCTGCTTTCGGTGACCGTGCTGCCTTCACTGTTTGGCCTGCTGGGCAAGAACATCGACAAGTTCTCCGTGCGCAAGACCTCTCGCCGCGCGCGCCGCATCGAGGACACCTTCTGGTACAAGCTGCCACGCTGGGCCATGCGCCACGCGAAGCTGATGACCGTAGGCATCTGCGCCCTGCTCATCGCGCTCACACTGCCGGTCCTCGGCGTGAAGTTCGGCGGCATCAACGAGACCTACCTGCCGCCCACGCACGAGACCCGCATGGCGCAGGACAAGTTCAACGAGGAGTTCCCCTCCTTCCGCACGGAGCCAGTCAAGCTCGTGGTGACGAATGCGACGAATGAGCAGCTTGTGGACGTCGTCATGCAAGCCCGCTCCATCCAGGGCCTTACCGAGCCGATGGGCCCGAAGACCGCAACCGTCGACGGCACCACCGTCCTCGGCGCCGGAATCCAGGTCCGCGAGGACTACGCGCGCATCGTCCACGAGCTCGAGAACATTGAGGCACCCGAAGGCGTGGAGCTCTACGTCGGCGGCACCCCGGCCATGGAGGTCGAATCCCTCGACGCGCTCTTTGGCACCCTGCCGTGGATGGCTCTTTACGTGGTGCTGGCCACCTTCATCCTCATGGCGCTCGTTTTCGGCAGCTTCATCCTGCCGCTGAAGGCCATCATCATGACGCTGCTTTCCCTGGGTGCCACGCTGGGCATCTTGACGATCATGTTCGTCGATGGCCTCGGCTCCGGCCTCCTCAACTTCACCGCCGGCCCGCTGATGAGCCCGATTCTGGTGCTCATCATCGCCATCGTCTTTGGCTTGTCCACAGACTACGAAGTCTTCTTGGTCTCGCGCATGGTGGAAGCCCGCCGCCGCGGTGCCTCCACCGACGAGGCCATCGCAGCAGGCACCGCACACACCGGCGGCATCATTACGGCCGCGGCACTCATCATGATTGTGGTGGCGGGGGCCTTCGGATTCTCCGACATCGTGATGATGAAGTACATCGCCTTCGGCATGATTTTTGCACTGCTTATCGACGCCACCATCGTCCGCATGCTCCTCGTCCCCGCCGTCATGCACTTGCTGCGCGAGGACAACTGGTGGGCACCGCGCTTCCTCACCCGCCTGACCCATCGCCTGGGCGGCGACAGCGCCCCAGCTACCGCGCCGACGCCCACCGCCCCGGTAGAGGGGACGTCGCCAAGCACGGCGAACGAAGCCGCCGTACGCGGGGACCGCAGTGCCGATACTGACGAGGAGCTCATCCCCTTCTCCGAGCTGGTCAAGCGCCTCAATTCCACGGATGGTCGATGAAGAAGAACTGGCTGACCTGGATAATCTCCCTGCTGATTCTGGCCGCGCTGGCGTGGTTCTTCCGCGACCAGCTGGACTTCATCTCCGAGGGATTGCGCCGCCTGCGCCACGCCAAACCTTTCCCCGTGGTGCTGGTGGTGTTCTTCGCGCTGCTGTCCATCGCGGGCATGGCGGAAGTGATGAAGCGACTCATCGGCGCCGGCGGCGTCAAGGTCCCATTGCGTGAAACCTACGCCATTACTCTGGCCTCCAACGCGTGGTCCACTACCCTGCCCGCCGGCCCCGCCTTTTCGGCTTTGCTCACTTTTCAGGTGCAGCGCCGCTGGGGCGCGTCGGTGGCGCTGTGCAGCTACTTCCTGTTCTTGTCCTCGATTGTTAGCTCGATGTTCCTCGCGCTCATTGGGCTCGGCGGGGTGTTTTTCCTCAATGCCGATATGGCCTTGGGATCGCTGATCACCACGGTTGTCCTCATGCTCGCGGCACTCGGCGGCATCTTCTGGCTGACCTCGCACCCGGTGACCCTTGAGGGCTGGCTGCGCAAGCTACGGCCCGGCCCGAAGCGGGACCGCGCGATTCAGGAGGTCCGCAACCTCGGCGAGGTCCACCTTTCGCGCGGCCCCTTTGCTGTGGTTGCTGGTGCGTCTCTGGTGCACCGCCTGGCCGATATGGCCGCGCTGTGGGCATCCGTGTGGGCGGTGACCGGGGAGATTCCGTGGCTGCGCGCGGGTGCTGATGACACCACCCTGGCCGGCGTTGCGCTGGCCTTCCTCGCCGCGAAGCTGGCTGGCTCCGCGCAGGTCACCCCGGGTGGTCTGGGCACGGTGGAGGCCGCGCTCATCACCCCTCTGGTGGCGACAGGCCTGACCGTGGTGCACGCCACCTCCGCGGCCATCATCTACCGGCTTATTTCCTTTGCACTCATCACTATCATTGGATGGGTCATCTACTTCGCCCACTACGCCCGCGATGGCTTTTCTTACGCGGCGTTGAACCGGAAGGAATCCTAAATGCGCGTTGCCCCGCTTATCGACATCCTCGCCCTCGCCCTCTTCGCCATCCTCGCCCGCCTGGCGCATGGTGGCCTGAGCTTTAGCTCCTGGGTTGATGCCTTCTGGCCGTGGACCGTGGGCGCGCTCGTGGGCTGGGTCATCATCATGGCCACGAAGCTAAGCGGCCTGTGGAAGGAGGGCGCGGTCGTGTGGCTGAGCGCCGTCATCGGCGGCATGGCCCTGTGGATGCTGGTCAACGGCCGCCTGCCGCACTGGTCCTTCCTCATCGTGGCCACCGTGATGTCGGCGCTGTTCTTCTTTGGCTGGCGCGCCATCGCGGCCTTTGCGTCCCGCTCGCGTGCCTAATTGCTCACGGTAATCCGCAACTTACCCATTGCGCGATCCAGAATATCTTCCGGATCTTCTCCACCGCAGGCATGCGCTACGAGGCAACCAAGTCGCTCTGTTGAAGAACTCGCAGTCTCCACCCTTACACCAGGTTCCGCTGTGCAATAGCCAGCAAGAATTCCTGGCTCCGATAGCGCTTCTTCGACCCCACTTACGGCTGTGATAGTTCCGGGAGGGACTTGGATATAGCGAACAGCGCTACTGTGACCATCGCGCCGTTGAGGAAAGACAAATCCATCGTTAAGAGCGTTTTTTCTACCGTGCTGGCGCAAAGCATCTGCAATGAGAGGATCAAAAATGTTTGCACCATGTACAGAACTGACAAGTAGGTGAATGAAGTCGCCGCCTGGGCGCACATGCCCTTCACCTAGAACCACCCCCTGGCCGTCCACCCACCAGCCCTCGACATGAAAGAGCCCCGCGTTCAGTCCCCATGTGTTTAGGGCAGAAATGACAGATGCGGCTATCTCTTCTTCATGATCGGAGAGAAGGACGCTAGGGTAACGGTGGCCGATTTCAACCACGCCCTCAAGCCTCTTATCAGTGATACCGACTACGACAGGTTCGGAGGCGTAGAAGTATCCCTCCGCTGAAAACTCAGTGCCTTGGACGAATGTTTCGACGAAGCCGTCCGACAGTGTTCGGAGCGCCTCCCTCGCACTCTCGAGATCAGTGTGAACACTCACTCCAGCACTACCTGATCCGCTGCGGGGCTTCACGACCCAAGGACCTGGTATATCTCGCGGTTCCTCTGCCGTCGCCGGTTGTTCGAAACCAGCATCGCGCAAGCATTGACGAGCCTCATCCTTCCGCTTCAATCTAGCTACGTACTCTGGAGCGTTACCAGAATCGTCGAGAAGAGCGGTCTGATATGTGTAGTCTTCGCGGAAGCATACGTAGCCTTCACAGTCACTGTATCCAGTTGATTCCTTCCGAGCGAGCGCCTCGTCGAGGTTCTTCCCGTCTAATTCGATGAGCTCTACGCCTTGGCGAGCAGCGGCATCTCGAAGCATGCCTAGCTGATGATGACCGTGCGGCATCCGAGGGAATGCGCCGACCAAGCCTATTCGTTGCTTATTCAACGACGACCTCCACTTCCCGAAGTCTCGATTCAAAAGCTTCAATCTCTCTCCGGGACGCCGCGACTACTACAACTTCCGCAAGGATTGAACTCAATGTGTCGGCAGGGGGTTGCGTAATCACATCGCCGACATGCACGTGTTGTTGGGATTCTACGACGATAGGAGCAGTAGGAAGCTGACCCATAGATTTAAGTACTCCCTCTTTATCAGTATGTAGCTTGAATGTTGCCGCCACATAGCCATCACGGGGCACTGCAAATGAAGGTCTTTGCCCCGTTGCAATGCGTACCAAATCACGAGCGAAGGATACACCGGTTACCTGCGGTACCAAGTGGGAGGCAATGTAGTCTCCACCTGGTCGAGCAGCAATCTCGACCAACTTAACTGTTGATGTTCTAGCATCAAAGAAGAATTCCATATGGAACGCACAATTATTGATTCCGAGGGCTTTGATTGTCGCTTGTAGAAGCGGCTTCACCGCATCCTGAATGCCCTCTACGGCCGATGGAAAAACCTGCCCAATTTCCAATCGAAACTTAGCTGTAGTCGTTTTATCTGTCACGCCTATGAGATGAACGTCCCCCTCGTACACATATCCCTCAGCGCTGTGTTCACTTCCGGTCAGTAACTCCTCCACTACCATCGGTCCGCCCCATCGGGACACCGCAGCCGAGACTTCGTCCGCCGTATGGCACAGGGAAAACCCTCGAGATCCAGAAGCATCCACTGGCTTAACCACACACGGGACCGTGATTCCTGCACCCTCCATTACCGATTGTGCATTATCCCCCGGCTCAATAAACGAAAAGGAAGGAACCATATGCGGTGCGATACTTTGCACGGCCTTTCGCATCTCAAATTTGTTCCGTGCCTTCAGAGCAGCGGCCTGCGATGGTGCAGGAAGGCCGAGTTTATCGGCAAGCAAGGACACCGTCTCTACATCACGGTCGCTGAAAGTGACAACTCCACGGATGTCGTAGCGGGATGACAATTCATCCACTGTTGCAGTGACAGCATCTTGGTCATTGGTATCGAGCTGCACTGTCTCTACGATGCCGGCAGGTCGAACTTCCTTGTCAGTGAGAAGCACCGCACCATCAGATGCTTCGAACGCTGGTGTCCATTCCGCTGCAGTCCTCCGGTGGTTGAGATAGAGAACTACATCGTTGGCCATCTTGAAACGAACCTGCGATGCGCGGCGAACTGCGTCCGCATGCGTATCAGCTTCCACGAAACCTACTCTGTCCCACGAACATGCTAGTTCGGAGACCCAGGTATTCGGTTCAACTGTGATAACGCCATGTCCCGTTGGATCTTCAATGCCCCGTACCAAACCCCGCGGCGCATGAATGAAGCGAATAGCTGCTGAAGAACTAGGTTGTTGTGGCACTGAAACCGCATATTGGCACATAGCACGTGCCCACTGCTCATAGAGATTTACTCCCCACGCCCGACCAATGAGAAGCATGATTCGGTCGCCTGGTGGGCGGCCTGCGCATTCGATGGGTGTGGTGCCCTTGAATTCGGCATGCAGTAGAGCGGTCTGCACCCCCAATTTCGACACCAAGTCCCGCATGGCCTCCTCCACCCCAGGATTGTGCTGTCCTACTTCGTGTCCTAATTCCACGGCACCGCTAGTCTCTTTGCTCGTAATGTTCAGAAACACCACATCACCATCGACTACGAGGCATTCGGCCGACGTCTCATCTCCCTCTATCAAGCTCTCGCAAATGTAGCGAGTATCCCATGGTCGGCCCGCTTCCTGGCGAGGTTCGCGTGCGGTCGACGTATGAGTCCACGCCGACGAAATTTCTTCTGATGAACGAATGATTGAGACACCAAGTGAGGCTTGACGGTTCGCTGGCTTAATCACACAGGGAGGCTCGAAGATGTCGCTTTCGCTCTTAACCTCAGTCCATTGAACTCCGCCCACACAGCGGCGGAACGCAATTTTATCTCGTAAGGGAGCATCTTCCCCTGCATGCGGCAGGCCGACGGCGCGAGCTGCAGCATTGGCAGCACCTACGGCATACTCCAAGCCCGGCACGATGCCATCGATATGCGTATCCTTTAAAAGCTCACGGATGCATTCAACAGCTGCATCAGAGTTGTTCTGATACTCGCACCACTCCCACCGCGAAAGAACAGATCGAATTCGAGGATCAGCAGATCGCTTTTCGAGTCCCTTCTTTTCATACAGTGAACGCTCCTCCACCACGATGACGCAGAATTCTGTGTCTGCCTCGGCAAGAGCGCAAAGTGCCTCGTGATTATAGCCAAACATCACTAGCGTCAGCGTTCGAGGAGAACTGCCGGAACCATCTGCAAAGCGTTCGTTCAATTTCATATTCATCGCCTTTTTCATTGATCTGTTTGTTGGTTTGTCAGTTTCAGTGTCAATAGCCGCGCTCTCAATGCTTAGCCGAGGATGGACCCTTGTCGCATTGTTTAGCGTCATGTTCTCCACTCATTAAGCGCACAACAAAGCAGCAGACAATAAGCACGGCAGCAGACAACGCGATCCATTGAGGAGCAACGATGACACCAAGCCCAAGACCGATTCCTTCCCCAGTGGCAACCACTAACTGTCGCGCCTGAACCGCTTCTAAAGAACCCGTCATTGGTAACGAAAGAAGCGCTGCATCCACTAGCGGAATAAAAAGAGTCTCCGCGAAAGAAAAAATGATGATCCCAAGAAATGGATTAATTTTCACCGCGACCAGGGCAATTACAAAAACTAAAGGAGAAACCAGCACCAACGTCTGATTCGATAGTCCGCTATCTCGTGCTTTCTTAATCAATCGCGTACCCAGAGGCTGAAGCAGTACCACCGAAAGGGCATTTACCGCAAATACCGCTCCTCGGATGACCGGCGACGTGTAATGCGCACTGACTGCTACCGCTATGGAAGAAAAGAGCTGACTATAAAGCATGTACCCAACCACCACGCCGAGAACAACCCAACGCACAGGTGCCTTGCCTAGGGGCTGAATTACCCTACGAGCAAAGGAACCCCGGACGTCAGCTTTCCGAGGTCTTAGCTTGTATGACAACGTCAACGCCGGTACAACTGCAGCGGCCAAGTAACACGCAGCGGTATAAAAAAAGATCACATTCGACGCCGATGAGAACAAGACATTGCCGATGACTGGCCCGACCGCTGCCGAGACGTTCACCGCAATATTGATCGATCCAAAAATCTCTAACTTAGTCGTCTCAGATGCTTCAGATTCAACAAGGTAGTGCCGAATACTCGATCCATTCATGTTTATTCCTGCTCCAGCCAAGAGCAAGGCAACGACGAGTATCGCCACATTAGGCTGCAATCCGATAACAAAGAAAGAAACTGACGCGGCAACTAGACCAATCTGCATGGCCGCAGCGAAGGGGAGCAACCGTAGGAGTCTCCCCATCACCAAGGTTGATGCTCTTACCGAAATGCCAAAGGCAGCCATCGCACAACCAGCGATGAACGGAGAAACCTTATCGGGAAGCCAGAGCGCCAGAATCGGCATCACAGCGAAGTAGCCGAGATGCGACAGAAAATAGTCAAACACAAAACTATATCGAGCCAGCCGCGTCACACGTGCGTCAACAACCATTTGCTATCCGATCGCCCAAGGATTCAGGAAAACGACAACTTTCAGCCGAAAACTCAGTCACAGATGATTGTTCCAACAGTGCACTGAGGTATTCCCCCATTCGGCGCGAAGCCGTGACACAATTCATGAGGTCCTCATCGGTATAGCGCTCTCCGGATTGTCGCATTGCTCTAATATCACCGAAACCAAGAAGCTGTTCTCCTCCATGGCTCAGAGAATAGGGGGCTTGAATCGCATGCCTTACGGAGTATCGAATGTGTCCAGTATGGTGAAAGTCCAGGTTAGACGAAATATCTGGCAGAGTAGCTGGGTGATACCTCATTGGACACATTTCCGCCGGCGAAGTGTTTCCCCAAGGCTGAAGATGCCACGAGTTGTATCGCATTCGAGACGAAATTGCGTGTAGCTCGTCCTCAGTATGCCGATCCCCGCCTAGTACCCAACAGTAATGTGAGTACATGTCAAAGCGGGAAAGCTCTTCAATCGTCCCCTCATCAAGAGCCTTCCTTAGCGCCCCGATCTCCCGAAATCCCCTGGTCATGACAACGTCGCTTCGCGTCTGAAACTTTATCTGTTCAATAGTTTCAGAGGCCAGCTCGACAAAACCTGCGAGCGTGTACTCTCGGTCCTCGCAGAGCTTCGAGGGGTTCGTGTCTCCCTCGGCAGAGTTAGTAATGTCCACTTCCGATACAATCTTGCGACGGGTAACGCCCTCGATCCGTCGACACTTCTCATTTTCTAAACCTTGCGGAAGCCGACGCTTCGTTACACTCCCAAGATCTTGACCGTTGAGAGTTTCGAGCGAATTCGGACCGCCAGCTTTCAAGAGCTCACAGGCCCAGAAAAAATACAGGACTCGTGCAGTAACCGGGCCTAGGACCTCCTCTTCAGTAAAGTCTAAAACTTGAGCTGAGCAGTCTTGCTGGCTCGGCAGAGACCTAGGCTCCCTGAAATCCTGAACAGCTTCGCCATTCCAATAGCAACAAACCGGAGGAATTTCCCGGAGCGCTTGATTCACACTTCGAACCCTTCGGGCGAGCTCTCCTCGTTGATGATATTCCTTGATCACAAGCGATACGCGACGACTAATGGAAATCGAACTGCTCTGACAGCTCTCTAATTCACGTTCAACCGCTTGGGACAGGTCAGGACAAAATACAGTTCGATAACCGATTTCATCCTCACGGAGGCAATCTACCTTCTCCTCAGTTGGGAAAACCTCTAGCTTGATCTTTCCATGCACTAGAAGGGAGATTCGTAGCGCGACCTGATCGTCTTTTTCACCACAAGGGTTCCAATCAGAATCGCGAAGCAATCGTCGTAAGACTTTCTCACGCGGGGAAAGACTGATCAACGCCTCACTTCCGGTCAAACGTCCATCAAACGAAAGCAATTTGTCTATCCAGCGAGAAACCTCGATTCCTTCCCCTACTTGACGTTCCATAGCAGACCAGAGTGAATGAAACTTCGACTCAACGTCCAAACAGTTCGGCTCTGATGCGCCGGCTTGCACGCCTTTTCGGCTTGGAAGCCGGCTAAAATTCGTTTTCACGTTGCTCTACCTTTTTCCAAAGCTCTTCAGGGGTACCGTTGCGCTGACCCTCCAAATCTTCATATATGCAATCCATCGGGCAAGCTTTCACACACTGCGGACAACCTGAGCAGAGTTCGGGGATTATCACAGGTCCATGATCAAGAACCACGATTGCCGCAAAAGCAACTGGGCAACGTCTAACACATTCTTGACAATTTATACATTCGCCCCCGCAATAAAACGCGGAGGGCGTTTCCAGCGCGGATCAGGTTTTCGCTGCTGAATACGAGCTGTCAAGTCTAACGCCATGAGGCATTCTCCCCATCTCTCTAACAACATCTTTGACAGTGATGTACCTTACATCTCGTCGTAGCTAGTGTCCATCATTACACGCGATTTGTTTTATTTATCTTGAACGAAACCATGGATTGAGCTTCTTCGACGGACAGAATAACGCCCGGCAAACTCCGATCCGCCCCGAGTTCGCCTAGCATACGTCTAGTGCCGTCGTGTACACCAGAAACCGCCAACCGAGCGTAAAACGAAGCACCCCTCTACACGGCCAGAAGAGGCCGTGCAGAGGGGTGCGCGCGAACGCTACTTCGAGCTCAGGGACGAACCAGAGATGGTCACGCCGACGCGGTTGAGCAGCATGATAACGAGGTTGATAACGTCGCCGCTGAGGTCAAGAATGCTGGACAGCATTTTTCCTACTCCTTATTTCCGAGGATGTTTTCACTTAAAGATATCGTGCAGCCCACCGCTCGGCGTTACACACTTGCTCAACGACGCCGCTTTAACACCCCGCGCGCCAACAGCCCATAGCTGTTGAACCTAGGGACTTACATCGGGGAGATGGTGTGCTTCTTCGGCAGGTCATGCTGCGTCTTACCAGCTAGCTGACGCAGCGCCTGGCGCAGCGCCAAGCGCGACTGATTCGGCTCCACCATCGCATCCAAGTAGCCACGCTCGGCAGCCACATACGGCGCGGTCATGGTCTCGTCGTAGAAGTCCATGAACATCTTCTTGGTCATCGCACGCTGCTCGGGCGTCTCCGCGGCGTCGAGCTGCTTGCCCGCAATCATCACCACAGCCGCCGCCGAGCCCATCACGGCAATCTGCGCCGTGGGCCACGCCAGGTTGATGTCACCGGTCAGGTTCTTCGAACCCATCACCGCGTACGCACCGCCATAAGCCTTGCGCACAATCAGCGACACCTTCGGCACAGTCGCCTCCACCACAGCAAACGCGAACTTCGCGCCACGGTGAATCAGACCAGCCTTTTCCTGTTCCACGCCCGGCAGGTAGCCCGGCGTATCGACCACGAACACCAGCGGGATGCTGTAAGCATCGCAAATACGGATAAAGCGGGCGCCCTTATCCGCAGCATCGGCGTCAATACAGCCCGCCAAATGCATCGGATTATTCGCCACAAAGCCCACGGCCTTGCCGTCGATACGGCCGAAGGCCGTAATCATGTTGGGGGCGTAGTTCTCTTGGATCTCGATGAGCTCGTCGTCATCGCCAAGCTGCGCCAAAAGCTCCAACATGTCGTAACCCGCGTTGGTGTCGTCCGGCATGAACTCGTTGAGCTCGGTGTCCTCGACCACCTCGGCGTCGGAAGGCGCATCGAACTCCGGTGCCGGGTCAAAGCAGGTCAAAGGCAGGTGATCCAGCAGGTCCCGCACGAGATCGAACGCGTCCTCCTCCGACGGAACCACCGCGCTCACGTTACCGTTGAGCTCCTGCTGGCGCGCCGAACCAAGGTCGTGGGACGTGATTTCCTCGCCCGTCACCTCTTTGATGACGTTCGGGCCAGTCACGTACATCTCTGCCTCGCCGTCGACAGCGATGACGAAGTCAGTTGTCACCGGCGCATACACCGCGCCACCTGCAGACTTACCCATCATGATGGAAATCTGCGGGCTGCGACCACTAAGCGGCAGCTGGCGGCGGGCAATCTCTGAATACATCGCCAGGGAGGTCACGGCGTCTTGAATACGGGCGCCGCCGGAATCCTGGATACCGATTACCGGGCAGCCAATCTTGATGGCCATGTCCATGATCTCGGTGACCTTCTTGCCGAAGATAACGCCCACCGAACCGCCATAGACCGTCTTGTCATGCGCGTAAATGCACACGGGGCGGCCATTGACGCGGCCGTAACCGGTCACAACGCCATCAGAGTAAATCGCGTCTGGGTCACCCGGGGTCTTGGCCAGCAAGCCAGTCTCCACGAAGGAACCCTCGTCCAGCAGCGCGTTGATGCGCTGGCGCGGGGTTGAGCGGCCAGCGTCGTCGCGGCGCTTGCGGGAGCGCTCGCTGCCTGGGTCCTGCGCGCGCTCAAGGCGCTGGCGCAGGTCGTCCAGTTTATGAGCGGTGGTAGTCACTACCGAATCTTCTCCTCGATCCAATCGTTCATGTGCTTGCCCACGATACCGATGGCCGGCTCATCAGGGACCGCAAGATGATCACCCTGCAGTTGCACAATTTCCAGATCTTTAACGATAACTCCCCAGCCGCCATCGGGATCAATCTCCGCATAACGCGGCTCGAGCTCGATGGCGCCATCGTGCATGCGCTCGGAGCGGAACAACAAGACCGGGACGTCGACCTCGGCCCAGCGGCGCATGTCGAGCTTGCCCAGAATCTGATTGTCCACGAAGGAAGCACGCTGGTGCTCCAGCACGCCCGCTGCCAGTCCGTGCTCGGAGGCGTCGGTGGTGGAGAGGAACTCGGCGAGCATCGTCATCAGGGCATCCTCGCCCATGGTCTCGAGCATCTCGTAAGGCGGCTCGAAGTCCAGGCCGTAGGTCTTCTTCGCAAACGCTGCGTAGCGACCCCAGCGGGCTTTGGTCTCTTCGAGGGTGTCTGGTGCTGGGTCGGAAGGCTGGGTGGTATCCAGAAGCGCAATGAACGCCACGTCCACGCTCTCCTCGCCGCGGGCCTTGCGCTGGGCGAGCTGATAAGCCACCTCATACGCCAGGGCGCCACCGAAGGACCAGCCGCCGAGCACGATCTTACGGCCACGCGCATGCTTGACGACGTCCTCGATATAAGCCTCCGCACGTTCCTCCAGGGAGCCCTCGAGCCTCTCGACGCCGTATACCGCCACGTCTTCCGGCAGGCGGCGGGTCAGCGGCTGGTAGACCACGGTGGTGCCGCCGGCTGGGTGGAACATGAACACGGCGGGGCCGTCGGCTTCGCGCAGCACGCGGATGTTGCCCTCGACCTCGGTTTCGAGGCCCTCGCGGACGAGGTCGGCAAGTGGTTCGAGAGTATCGAACTCGAGGACCTGCTGGGCGCTGACCTCAATCCCGGCGCGCTCGGTGAGACGCTCAGCAATGCCTTTGGCCGTCGCCTCGTCGATCTCCGGCAGCGGCGACGTCACGCCCGCTGCGGCCTTGCCGGTGAAGGTGGCCCAGGTGCCGAAGACCATGCGCTCCGAGGCATCACGAGGGGCGACGCCCACGCCTTCAGCCTCGTCGCCTGCAGAATCCGCAGACTCTGCGGCAGCTGGCACGTCAGCCGCTGCGTCGACAGAAGGCTCCGGCAGCTCGGTAGAGCCGCCAGCGACGGCCTCCTCGACCATGGTAATGACGTCGGCGAGGGAGGCGTCGCGAAGCGCCTGCACCTGCATCGGCGGAATCTGGAAGTCATTCTCCACGCGGTTCTTGATGCGCATACCCATCAGGGAATCCAACCCCAAGTCGATGAGCGGCAGCTCGCGCGGCAGGTCAGAGACGTCGTAGCCCATGGACTCCGAGACGATGAGCGAGAGGCGCTGCTCCACGGTCTCCGTCGCTGGGTCCCAGCGCACGGCCGCGATGTCGTTGGCCTCAGTGAACGCAGCCGGAGCCTCAACCGGCACCGGAATCTCTGCCACGCCCGGAATACCGGAATCGCCCAAGCTCAGCGCCGATGCAAACCCCTCCGCGATAAGCTGCGCCGACGGACCATTCACGAAGTACACCGCAATGGACAGTCCACCCAGCGATTTCGTAACCACCGTGGACACCTCGCCCTGCGGCGGCAGGTCCCCGTGCTCCTCCGAAGCCACAATCTGCGCACCCGGGCTCACTGCCTCCGCAGCGGCCTCCAAGATGGCCAGAGCAGACGGCGCTTGGTCAGCATTCGTGGAGAACGCCACCTTGCCCTCCGGCAGATTCACGCGTGCGCCCGGCAGGCCAGAAATACCCGAAGACGGACGAGCGTTGGTCCAGAAGCGCTGGCGCTTGAACTGGGTGTGAGGGGCGTCGACAAGCGCGCCCGAACCAAAGACCGCAGCGTAATCAACCGGCGCACCTGCCACGTACAGCTTGGCCAACAGATCCAGCAAAGACTCCGTGGGGTCGACCTTGCGCTTCAAGCTAAACAGCAACTGCGCATCGGACTTGCCCACCGCAAAAGCCGTGGACATCAGGCCCATTAGCGCAATCGGGTTCGGGGAGATCTCCACAATCTGCGTGTGACCGGAGGCAAACGCCGCTTCCGTGGCGTCCTGCAGCAGCACCGGCTGGCGAGTCATGCGGATCCAGTAATCCTCATTATGGACCACCGCACCCGGGCGGTAGATCTCGCCGCGATCAACGGAGCTGTAGAGCGTCGTGTGCAGCGGGCGCGGCTCGATGCCAGCGATATCTGCATAGAGCTCACCCAGGATCGGCTCCACAGCCGAGGTATGTCCTGCGCCCTTCACGTTGAGTGCACGAGCGAACTTGCCCTCTGCGTCGAGCTTTTCCACCAGCGCGAGGACCTCAGGGCGCGGGCCGCCCACTGTGGTCATGCCGGGGCCGGTATAGACGGCGGGCTCGATGTTGCCGTCGAGTGCCTCGATCTCCTCGGCGGTCAGCTCCACTACGGCCATCGCGCCCTGCTGCTCCTCGGTCAGGGAGGATTCGCCCTCGCCCATCAGGCGGGAACGGTGTGCGGCGATGAGCATGGCGTCTTCAGCCGACAGACCACCCGAAGCGTAAGCTGCACCGATTTCGCCCATCGACATGCCGATAACTCCCGCCGGGCGCACGCCGAAGGAAGCCAGTAGGTCCGTCAGCGCAATCTGGATGGCGGTAATCGCGACCTGGGCGGTCTCAGTGTCGTAGGTCTGAGCGTCGTCAGCAACGATGTCCAGGATGGACCAGCCAGACTCGAACTGCACGATGCGATCGAGTTCCTTTAGGCGATCCTTGAACGCAGGAGAAATCTCCAGCACGTCCTTGATCATCTTGCGGTGCTGCGAGCCAAAGCCGGAGTACATGAACACAGGGCCCGGCACGGACGGCGAGTCCGCGGAGGCGATGCCCATGGAGACCTTGCCCTCGGCTACTTGGCGCAAGCGCTTGACGACGTCCTCCTCGTTCGTCCCCGTCACCACCGCACGGGAGCGTCCGTGGTTGCGGCGCGCAAGTGTACGCGCAAGGGAGAGGAGGTCAGGGTGTTCCTGCTCGATGAAGTCGGCGAGCTGGCCAGCCGCGGCGGCGCGGCGGGAAGGCAGCAGGCCGGAAATCGGTAGGGAGACTGGGGCATCGTCGCCCACGCTTACCTGTGGGGCGGTCTCTGCTGGCAGGCCGCGGTAATCGGTCATGACCACGTGCGCATTGGTGCCACCGAAGCCGAAGCCGGAGATGCCCGCGACCTTCTGGCCGGAGTATTCAGGCCACTCGCGTGGGTCCTCGACGACCTCAAGGTGCTCGTTGTCGAAGTCGATGTAGCGGTTCGGCGCGGAGAAGTTAATGCTCGGCGGGATGACGCCGTGGCGCATAGCCTCGATGACCTTGATCATGCCCACGACGCCCGCTGCGGACTCGGAGTGGCCGATATTGGACTTTGCGGAGCCCAGCAGCATCGGGGCAGCCATGGTGCGGCCAGAACCCAGCACGCGGCCAAGGGCAGTGGCCTCGATTGGGTCGCCGAGGATGGTGCCGGTGCCGTGGGCTTCGACGTAATCGACGAGCTGCGGGTCAACGCCTGCGTCGGCGTAGGCGCGCTCGAGGACGTCGACCTGCGCGTCTGGGTTCGGGGCGGTCAGGCCGTTGGAGTGGCCGTCAGAGTTGACCGCGGTGCCTTTGATGACGGCGAGAATGTTGTCGCCGTCGCGTTCGGCGTCGGCAAGGCGCTTGAGCACGAGGACGCCCGCTGCATCAGAACGCACGATGCCGTCAGCGTCGTCCGAGAAAGCGTGGATAGCACTGGTCGGTGAGATAACCCCCAGCTCGCTAAAGCCGGTCGAGGCGTGCGGTGCAGCCAAGATGTTGACGCCGCCGGCGAGGGCGACGTCGGAAGCGCCGGTGCGCAGGTCGTTGACGGCCTGGCTCACGGCCACCAGCGAGGAGGAGCACGCGGTATCGACGTTGATGGACGGGCCGCGCAGGTCCAGGGCATAAGAAATACGGTTGGCCACCACCGCGGAAGAGGTGCCGGTCATGGCGTACGGGTGCGCCTCTGCTGGGTCAGCGACGATGAGCATGCCGTAGTCGTTGTTGGTGGAGCCCATGTAGACGCCAGTGGAGGTGCCGCGCAGCTGGTTGGCAGGCAGGCCTGCGTCCTCGAGTGCTTCCCATGCCAGCTCGAGGAGGATGCGCTGCTGCGGGTCCATGTTGGCAGCCTCTAGCGGAGACAAACCGAAAAACTCAGCATCAAAGCCCGCGATGTCTTCGATGTAGCCGCCGTCGGTGTTTTGGTTAGCGATCTTCTCCGCCACCACCGGCTCCGAGGCATACTCTGACCAGCGGCCCATCGGCAGCGGGCCGGTTCCCGAACGGCCCTCCACCAGCATGTTCCAAAACTCTTTAATATTCTCGGCGCCCGGAAAGCGTCCAGCCTCACCGATGACTGCGATGTCGCCACCGATGATGCCGGTGCTGCGGGGAGTGGCGGAGCTGGAGGCGTCGCTAAGCGAAGCTGCCCCACCACCGTTGACTAGACGATCCGCCAGCAATGCAATGGTGGGGTACTCGTAAGCGACAGTAGGCTCGAGCTTCATACCCAGCAAGTTTTCCAGTTCACCGGAAAGTACAACTGCATCGCGGGAGGACAGGCCGAAGTTTTCTAAAGGCTTGGTATCCGTGATCTCGTCTGTGGACAAGCCGGTCGTTTGCGCGACCCAGTTGCGCAGCCAGCCCCTTAGTTCTTCAACAGTCATCTAATTTAGCTTTCTTTAATTGGGAAGTTTTTGCGCAGCACAAATCGGCGCATGCAATATATATCGGTTCATTGTCTCATTTTGTTAACTTCCGTCACGTTTACAACTCACCTGCGCTAGGCAGCTGCCCAAGAGACACAAAGTCCCCCTTCTCCCACCGAGCTTGCGCACGCGGGAACAAGGGGGACTTGAAAAAGTTAGACTTCAAGAAGTTAGACTTCGAAGTGCTTTTTCGCCACTCGGCGAGCAATCTTGCCCGAGGAGGTGCGGTTGATTTCGTTCGCACCGAACCAACGGATGATATCCGGAGTCAGACCATGGTGCTTCGAGACGGCGGTACGGACAACTTCAGTTGCAGCTTCGTCACCAGACGGGTCGGCGTTGTCAGCGCGCTCGATGAGCAGCACCAGCTGCTCGGTGTTGTCGCCCTCCACGGAGAAGGCAGCCACAGAGTCAGGGCGCACGTGCTCGGACGCCTCTTGGACGGTGCCCTCGATATCCTGTGGATAGTGGTTGCGACCTGCCACCACAATGAGGTCCTTGAGACGGCCGGTGATGTAGAGCTGGCCATCCACGATGGTAGCGAGGTCTCCCGTGGCCATCCAATTGTTGTCATCCGGGGCCCCTTCCACGCGGGAGCCCTCGGCGAGGCGCTCACCCAAAGTGTTGTGGAAAGTGGAGGCGGTCTCATCCTCGCGACCCAAGTAGCCCGCAGCCATGTTTTCGCCATGCAGCCAGATCTCGCCGATCTGGGCGTCGCCAAGCTCTGCCCGTGTCTCCGGGTCCACGATGGTCAGGAACTGGACCGGAACCGTCTGACCATTCGACGCGAAAGCTACAGTGTCCGCAGACTTTTCTGAAATGACCGCCTTGCCAGCAGCTAATTGCTCGCGATCGAAGTGAGAAATCAACGGGCGCTCGCCCACCTGCGGGGTAGACACCATGAGCGACGCCTCTGCCAAGCCATAGGACGGACGCAACACCTCGCGCTTAAGATTGAGAGTGCTAAATACCTCCAAGAAGCTCTCCACCGCGGTTTCGGTAACTGGCTCGGAACCGATGATGATTCCATCGACATTGGAGAAATCAAGTTCCTCGCCCGCCTCCGGCGCACCGTAGCGAGCCGCGAGCTCGAGCGCGAAGTTCGGCACCACCGAGTAAGTGGCGGCGAAGTTCTCATCCATCGGCTGTCGGCTGATCTGGCGTACCCAGCGCTTCGGCTGCTGCACGAAGTCACGCGGAGTCATAATCTCGAAGTTGAGTCCCATGATAGTGACAAAGGAAGCCAGGATAATGCCCATGTCGTGGTGCATCGGCAGCCAAGAAACAATTCGCGATGGGTGCTTGAGCTGCACTGCGGCAAAAATCTGCAGAACATTGGTCATGATGGAGCGATTCGTCAGCAACACGCCCGCCGGAGTTCGCGTGGAACCAGAAGTGTATTGCAGGAACGCCGGCTGATCGATAGGTGCGCCCTGCAGGTTCGCAGCAGCGGCCTGGCCAGCCTCCGTCTCCAACGGATTCACCCACGACGCCGCCAAAGAGTCCGGCAGCGAATCAATAGAGATAACGCGCGGGCGCTCCGCAGAGGGACGGTCGGCAAAGTACTTGCGCACGGCCGCAGCAGAGACGTTGTTCGTCAACACGATGGATGGATTCGAATCACCGAATACGGCTCGCAGATGATCAGTATGACCTGGCTCGTTCGGGTCATACAAAGGCAGCGGAGTCATACCCGCATACATCGCCCCCATGAAGCCGAAGATGTACTCCGGGGAATTGCCGGCGAGAATTGCCACGCGGTCCCCCATCGCGCCGACTTGTTGCAAGCGCGCAGCCACGACCTTGATGCGAGTGTTGACCTGGGAACGCGTGAAGTCGCGTGGAACGCCGTTTGGATCTTCGGAGTAAACCCACTGGCGTAGGACCGGGCGGTCCGGAACCCCAGCCTGCTTTTCCATTCCATAGACATGCTCACTGAGTCCTGCCAAGGTCAGGTGTGGCGGAAGAGCTATTTGCCCCTTCTCGTCAAAGAACTGGCCAATCAACGCATTGAGGTCCATCTAATCTCCTTTTGGGTTTAGATTGTTTACTTTTGACATTAAAAATATCAGAGCCGGGGTCTCATACGTTACATCACGCGGATTTTTTAGGTGTGGTCGATAATATCCCGCGCCCAATCGGTAACCCATTGGTTCGCCGTGGTGCCCGGAATCACGTTCGGATTCGTGGCATACATCGCGTGCACGCCGTTTGCTTCAATGAGGCCGCGGGCGCGCTCGAGTCCGTTCGGGCCGTCGAGTGGCGCATCGCAAATAGAGTCATCCGGCGCACAAATCTGGAACGTGCGGTCCGCCAAAGAACCGAAACCATTTGCACGCGGACCGCGCATGGTAGCACCCGGAACGATGCCCTGAATCAGAAAATTGAGCGGCTCCAGAGCAATTTCTGCGCCCACGCCCGCCACGTTCACGCCGGGGTTCTGACCCACGCCGTCCTGCCGGCGACCATCAGCCACCAGAGCAACGCCGGAGACAGCATCCGCCGGAATCGGACCGTTATCGCCACCGATACGGTCAGCGACGTCGCCAGCAATCACCGCTCCCTGTGAGAAGCCCGCAATGATGAACTTGGTAGCCGGGCATGTTTCATGCATCGTGATGAGCTCGCCCTCCATGCGGGAGGTTCCCTCATCACGGGATTCGTCGTAGCTCATCTCCTGCTGGGCGTTGATGTTCTTGAACTGCGCCGTGTACGGCAGCGTCCAGACCTTTACGTCCTCCGGCACATAAGCCTCCTTCAGCGGGTTACTGATGGAGAGCATGAAAGAATTGGGGTTTGCGGTCGGGTTGATGGGATCATCATCGGCCTTGGATTCCCACGTGCCAGGAGCAGAGATAACTTCTACGCGCGGGCACCAGTCGGGTTGTGCGGGGGCCTCGACTCCCCCGGACTCTGGTGCCGGCTCACCCAGGTTGTTCTTCTCCTGTGCCTGATTGGCGTTAAAGAAATGAACCGCGCCGGCGCCGATGACAGCAAGTACGACGAGTACGGCAACAACCGTAAGTGTTTTACGCATAAAAACTTCTCTATCTTAGTTAGCGCACAGGGTGCCGCGCGCCTGGTCCGTCAGGACAGCGGTGAGCTCTTCGTGCGACAGTGCGGCACGGCCCTGCTCGATGAGCTGACCTGCCACTGCGGGAATGGTCACGGCATCGCCTTCGCGGCATGCCGCTTGGCCGGCGCCGATGATCTGATCTTCGGCACCATTCGTGTCTACTCCTGCTTTCTGGACAGCGGCTATGAATTCCTGCTCAGGACCCTGGCTTTGTTCCGGGGTGGGGATGGCAGAGATTTCACGCGCGCCACTATCTTCCGGGGCGTCAGAAGCCGGCTCGCGGGACGCAGATGCGCTTGACGACGCCGTGTTCGAAGACGCCGAGCTCGACGCGCCGTCGGAAGTTGCGGTTGCGGAACGCTCGAGCGGGGCTACCTTGGTGTCCGTTGGATCGTCCGTGCTTTCGACCGTGGCGGAACCGCAGGCGCCCAGCGTAAGCGCGGCAGCCATCAAGGCTGCACACGCCGCGGGAACCTTGATGCGCATGGTTACCTCTTTTCCGCTTGAACGTTGCCCATGATTTGCCGGATTACACCGTGCTGGAAGTCCTGGGAAAGGCCGCCCGCTGCGATTTCGGTGTAATCGGAGGTTGGCCAGCCAAACTCGCCCTGTTCGAAGCCGCGCTTACCCCACTCGTCCATGATGTCTCCGTAGAGGATGTAGTGCGCGCCGCTGTTTGCGGACCAGTAGATGTTGCCGTGCTCGAATTCCTGGAAGAAGCCGCCCTTGACTGGCTTTTCGCCGCCCTTCGGGAAGCCTAGCTTGGAGGCAGGGCCACCCAGCTCCTTGTACTTGGCGCCGATTGCACCGTGGACCACGGAGTTGGACTCGTCCGGGTTACGGGTCAGGACGCCATTCTGGAATTCCTGAGCGTAGCCTTCGCCGACCTTGACCACTGCAGCGGTCGGGTACTTGAGGTCGCCGTTTTCGTAGCCGTTTTCGCCCCATGCCTTCACCATGTCGGCAGGAATTGCCCAGGCGCCGGTCTCGGCGGTCCAGTAGATGGAGCCGTGCTGGAAGTGAACGAAGCGTCCCTTGCCGTCTGGGGTCTTCTCTTCGCCGGTGGTTGGGAAGCCCAGCCAAGAGGTCGGGCCGCCGATCTCGGAGTAGCGGGCGCCGATGCGGCCAAAGATGGCGTGAGCGCCGGTTTCTGGGTGCCAGTAGGCAGTGCCAACCTGGAAGTCCTCAGCTTTGCCGCCTGCGACGTCGTATTCGTTGTTAAGGCATTTGCCGAGGATTCCGGACTCGGTCACCTTTGCGATGTCGCCGATCGGGGTGCAGTCTGCACCGCGGTCTTCCTTCGGGATGCCGAGGGCGTCAGCGATGGTCGGCCAAGCCTCGTTCATCTCGAACTGCCAGTATTCCCAGCTGTGGACGCCGGATGGGCGGAAGCGTGTCACGACCGGCACCCCTGCACGCTTGGCGTAATCCACGAAGGTCTGGGTGGACATACGGGAAATGACCTCGAGGCCGACGCCTGCAGCGCTAGCCGGGCCCTTGGCCACGGAGGAGAGGTTGCCGTAGTCGTCTTTGCCGGAGCCGGAGGAAACGTAGACCTTCATGTCCTTGAGGGCTTCGATACCCAGCTTCGGGTCGTGGTCGATCCAGTCCTGCGAGTAGTGCGGGCCCCACATGTTGGTGGAGTTAAATCCGCCTGCATCCATCTGCGCGGCAGCAATTGCTTCTGGCATGCCCCGGGTGGTGGTGTCCAGGTAGCCGGAGAAGGAACCGACGAACTGGAACAGGTGCGGGTTGCGCTCCGCCAAGTTGACGGCTGCCGTACCGCCCATGGAGATACCCGTGATGGCGCGCTTCTGGTTGGAGCGGTATGCCTTGTCCAGGATTGGCACGAGTTCCTTGGTCAGGAAAGATTCCCACTTGTAGTTACGGCCATTGTCTGGCTGCTGCCAGTCGGAGTAGAAGGAGGACTCGCCACCGACGGGCATGATGACGTTGACATTGCGGTCAGCGTACTGGCTCAGGATGTTGGTCTCGATGGTCCAGCCGGACTCATCGTCGCGCGCACGCAGGCCGTCGAGTGCCCAGACCTCCGGGAACTTCTTCTCCGGGTTGGAGTACCAGTCGCGGGCGAGCTGGATCTGAACAATCTGCTCCTTATCCGGCATAGCTGCGGATTTGATGTAGACCTTGAGGTGGCGATTGGAGAGGTACTCCACGCGGGAGACAGCAACGCCCTCCGGCAGACCCTCGATGGTCGGGTACTCGGTGTTGAGCGGGGTACGCTGCGGCGGGTTGCTCGGTGCGAAGGAGTCGGAAAGACCGGAGCTTCCCAAGTTCTGGGTCAAGTCTCCGAGAGAAGACTGAGCGGTTGCGTTCGGCAGGAGAGCGAGGCCAACTGCTACAGCGGTCGGCAGAGCTGCGATGGCCAGACCCTTGCGAGCCTTGGTCGGGGAACCTGGAGAGCGCAGGTTAGGGGCAGACGCATTTTTACGCATGGATGAGTCCTTGTAGGTATGTCGAGGGAGCGCCCTAGTAATACGGTTTCCGAAGGTTCCCCTCCTCCGGACGACGCTACTAGGCCACGAAGTGCTGTCTATTGTGCACTCAAGTTTAAGTTGAACTTGAGACTTTTGAAAGAGGAACACGCCCAAAACCACAAAACCGGCCGTAGGAATTCCTACGGCCGGTTTGTTTAGAGCTTCTCTAGACACTCTCCTTGGCGTCTACCAAGCGGCGTCTACCAAGCGTTCATTACGTTGAGAACCTGTGGCTTGGACTGCTCCAGCTGGTAGCCAAACTGTGCCCAGTTGTGCAGACCCTGCATCGGGTAGTTGGTGGTCACGCGCAGACCAGTTGCACGAGCCTTAGCCTCCCAGATGCGGGTGGTTGCACGTGAGAACATCTCCAGGACCGCGCCAGAAAGCTGGTGCTGCGGGAGATAACCAGCGTCACCGGCACCCGGAATGCCCGTTGCAGCAGAGATGTACACGTCAGTATTGCGCAGACGATCGGTCTGGTAGAAAGGATCGTTTTCGAAACGGCGCGGGCTAATCAAAGAACCGTACATTGCGTTGATGTTGAATCCGCCGGCATCGAGAAGCGCGAGGCGCATGAACGTCTGCGCACCTGGCAAGGTGGTAGCCAGGTAGCCGGAGAAGGACAGAACCTGGCGGAACTGATCCGGGTGCTTGGCGGCCAAGGTGATGGCTGCGGTACCACCCATGGACAGACCAGCAATAGAGTTGTTGTTGCGGGCAACGCCGAAGTTACGCTCCAAGTAGCCCGGCAGCTCAGAGGTCAGGAAGGTTTCCCACTGGTAGTTGGTCGGCGTAACCAAGTCATAGGTAGCCGGGCCGTTCCAGTCAGCGTAGAAAGAACCTGCGCCACCAACCGGCATAACCAGGGTAATGTTGTGAGGCTCGTAGGTACGGGCAGCATTCACATCGTTAACCCAAGCATTGGTACTGTCGGTAGCACGCAAACCGTCAAGCAGGTACAGGCCAGCGTTGCCACCGTTTTTCGCAGGCTGGATCTGGACTGGAATGTTGCGGCCCATTGCTGGCGACCAAACGTCACAACGCTGAACCCACCAACCCACGCCGTCCCATTCGCAAGAACCGGTGGCATCGGCACGCAGCCAGTCACGGTTTGCTGCCGCGGCTTCTTGGGTGCCTGTAGCTACGACGAGGCCAAGCGCGACCGCAACGGTCATTACCACTGTGAGTATACGCGCTTTGAGACCCGAACTCAGTGCAGTCATGTCTCTCCTTTTGTACTTCTCAACTTCGAGATCAAGAAAAATTTTTAGTGCTATTCACACTTATCGTCGCCACATGCCTGAACGTTAACGTCACGGAAATATAACGAGGAATCTTTAGCAGCTTAACCCACTCAGCCCGATTTCTCCCACCTTGTACCCCCCGCGCACTACGGTGGCCGATCCGTCTATAGGTGGCGACACGCCGAAGTGTGGGAAAACTCTCCGCTATTTCACAAGGTAATCGTCAGGATCCGCCGAAAAAGTCAGAGTCCGCCCATCCGTCAATGCAAACTTGATGTTTTCAAAGAAACGGTGCGCATCAAGCGGGTCTTTATAGGTTGCAAAGAGCTTTTGGAAATCTGACGTTTGCAACGCCTGACGAGCCTTAGCAGTTTCCTTCTTGTCATACCACTGTGGCAGCGAATCGATATCCACCCCCGTCAAAGCAGCCTGCCAGTACGAAGGCAGGTCCTTGTCATGGCCAATCCGTCCGTTTTCTATGCGTGGCTGGCGGGCGGCGAGGGGCGTCGCCAAGCCAATGTTATCGAGCACGCGCACGTCCAACGGGGCATTCATCGAAGTCATGCCCATGTTGATGAAGTACAAAGTAGGCGGCTCGTCCCGGCCGGGTTCGCGAGCAACGCCTTTCCACGCATACTTGTTCTCCTCGCGTGGAACCGCATATAGAACAGCGAGAGCATCACCTTTTTCAAGATCATCGATGCCCTCTTGGTAGGCCTCCATTTGCCGCATAGGAAGGAAGTCCCTCTCAGAGCGAGGCGGATCGCCTGGTTCCCGCTTGACGGAATAGGTCCAGAAGTCGCGCTCATCGACAATATTGATTTTCCCTTGGTAGGTATTCCAATCCGTGGGGTGCCCGCGCAGGATAATCACCACGGACCAAACTGCGCAAAAGAGTGCCGCACTGATAGACACTGCGGAGCGCAACGGGAGGACAAACACTGGCAGCAACATCGCAAAAAGCGGTAGCAAGAGCATCCGACCATGCATGAAGTCCCCGCCGACGCGCAAGATGTAGACAAAGTGCAAAACCGCTGCGCCCACCAACAAGTATGTAATGCTGGCTTGGGAGCGAAGCCGCGTTGGGCGCAGGCTAGAACGATAGGTCCACAGGGCCCAGCCGCCCAACACGAGGATTGGAATATAGAGGGCATAAGGGAGGACGAAGTCACCAAGGTAGCGGAAACCATGGCTCCATGCAGCTTCCGACGCCGACTTAGCCACCGCAGTGTGGGGAGTCAAAAGGCCGTAGTAGCCCATGCGGAAAATCTGATATGCGCCCGGCAAGGGCAGCGCGGAGGCCACGATTCCTAGCCAGGCTTTCCACCCGCGGTGGGTAGCGAGCAGCAAAAGTCCCACCAGGCCGCCATAAAGCGCAAGCTCAGGTCGAACAAGCCAGGAAATGCCCGCCCACAGCGCTAGCCAGTACGGCATAGAGTCACTAGCGCACTCTTTTGCATTGTCGACGCCGCGGGACCACTTGACCAACATCCACCACAGCACCGCCAGATAGAAGATGGACAAGCCCCATTCGAGACCGGACGTAAAGAAGTCACGCGCGGGCGGTAGCGCTAGATAAACGAGGCCGCCCGCCGGAGCTAGAACGGCGGTGCGGTGGGCCCTGCTCGTAGCCCAAGCGCCGATGAACATCGCGGCGACAGAAAAGAACAAGCCCAAGTAGATGGCGATACCTGACAGATCCGCATCTGTTACCCATCGCACGAGAAGGATGAGGTATTGCCACAGCGCCGAGGTATTGGCTTCTACTCGCTCGCCGGCGTTAAACACTGGGCCATTCCCAGCTTCTAGGTTGCGGACCGTGCGCAGGACGATGAGGCCGTCATCGGAAATCCACCGGCGGGCGAAGCCACCCCAAAACGCAAAAACACCAATAACAAGAGCTGACGCACCGGCGCTATACCGAAGCAGATTCCTGTTATCAGTGTTATTCATGGGGAAAAAGTTTAACATCCCCCTTTAGATTTGACCGTATTCGCGGCGCTCACGGCGTTAAAACATTGGGATAATATAAACCGCCATTGCGATACAAGCCAGCCACAAAAGGGCGAGTACTTGCAAGGCATGATCCTCGAGCGCGATTTCATCAGGTGCGCCGCCATTGCCGCGGTCGACGTCGGCAGCATAGCGCAGCACAGCGATGGTAAACGGAACCATCGAAACCTGGTACCAGACGCCAGCTGGGCCATCGGCGGCGTTGGAAAGCTGGAAGCCCCACAGCGAGTAGGACATAACCAAAGCGGTAGCCGCAAGGGTCCAGACAAAGCGTAGGTAGGTCGGCGTGTAGCCCTCAAGGGACTTGCGGATCTTCGCACCAGTGCGCTCGGCCAAAAGAATCTCCGAGTAACGCTTACCGGAAGCCATGAACAGCGAACCGAATGCCGCCACCAACAGGAACCACTGGGAAAGCACGATGCCCGCTGCCACGCCACCGGCCATTGTGCGCAACATGAAGCCGGAGGAAACCAGCGCGATGTCGATGACCGGCATGTGCTTCCAGCCAAAGCAGTAGCCCAGCTGCAAAGCGATGTACACAGCCATCACGATTGCCAGCTGTGGGCCAGCGGTGGCCAAGAAGGACAAGCCGATGGAACCGACAATGAGCAGTGCTGCCATCGCATACGCCAGGCCCACCGGCAGCACGCCGGCCGCGATGGGACGGAAGCGCTTGGTCGGGTGAGCCCGGTCAGCCTCGACGTCGCGAGCGTCATTGATGAGGTAAATCGAGGACGCGCCCATGCAAAAGACGATGAAGGCAAGGAGGACGTCGAGAAGCACGCGCGAATGGAACAGTGCGTCCGCACCCGCTGCTGCTGGAGCGGCGAGGACGAGGACGTTCTTGACCCACTGCTTTGGGCGCAGCGCCTTGATCATTCCGTCGACGAGGTTCTTCGGTGGCTTACGCTTGCGGCCGGTGTCGATGCCTGAGGTATGCGGTTCAGAGTGGAATACCCGCTGCGAACCGTCTTCGTGGTGTGTCTCGCTCACGCGGTCTTCCTTTCATAGCGAGTGAATGCCTCTGCGGTGGCTGCACCGATCGCAGCTCCAACCGCGGTATCCGTTGGATAATGCACTCCGAGCACCATACGCGAAGCCATCATCACAGGCACACCAAGGAGCGGCAACGGATTGCCGGTTAGGTGTGCGACGCCCACGAGGAACGCGGTTGTCGACGTCGAGTGGGAAGAAGGAAACGACAGCTTGGACGGGGTGCCCACGCCGACGCGAACGTAGGGGTAGTCAGGGCGCTTGCGGCGCACGATGCGCTTGATTACAACGCTGGCCGCATGGGCGGTAAAAGCACTCGCGCCGACGTATGCCCACTGGCGACGCCGCGCTTTGTCCGCGCGATTGACCGCGTACATGAGAGCGGAAGTGCCCATCCAGCCCAGGGCATGCTCACCCAAGTGGCTAAGGCCGCGGGCGGCAGGTACAACACCAGGGACGTCGAAAGCTGCGTTCTGGATGCTTTCCAGAACATGTGATTCAGCTACAGAAAGCTTACTGGGCATCGAATACCTTCTTCCAGGATTCGCGGGAAGTCAGCTCCGGCATCGCAGCGCGATACTGCGCCTTCAGATCGTCGAAGTTCTCCTCGATTTCCTTGAGCAGGCCGCGGGTCTGCTTGACGAGGTCGGTGGCCAGATCGCGGTCGCGTTTGCGGAAGGCCACGCCGGTGCCACCTGCGGTGGAAACTGTTGCGGAGTCCACGCGGGACAGGGTGAACCAGCGCGCCTCGTCGGGGGTGAGGTTGAGCTGCGGCGCCTCGTGGTGCGCGCGGTCTTCCTTGGTGACCAGGTGCTTCGCGGACTTCAGCAGCCATGGCAGCTTCTTGACCTTGCCGAGGCGGCCGCCGATGTTGCGGGTTGGCACGCCCGGCGCGCCGGTCGGAGCCGGCAGTTGGTCGGCGGATTCGATGATGACGGCATCGGAGTAGTTCTTGCGGATTTCCGCGATGCGCGGCAGGGAGGATTCCAGGATGTCGAAGAGGTGATCCGGACCGGCGAGGAAGTCCTTCATAGCTTCCAGCTGGATAGCCATGGTGGAGTACTCCATGCACATCGTGTGCTTGAGGGTGGACTTGAAGATGGACTTCGTAATGCCCTTGACGTCGCCGTCGTGGTACATCGCAGCGACGATGAGACGGTTGCGCAGGTGGAAGTACGCCTGCCAGTCGATGGCGTCGTCCTTGTCCGCCCATGCCATGTGCCAGATTGCGGCACCCGGCCAGGTGACAGTTGGGAAGCCGTTAGCCGCTGCGCGCAGGGAGTACTCGGTGTCGTCCCACTTGATAAACAGCGGCAGCGGCTGGCCGTTGGTCTCAGCTACGACGCGCGGGAAGAGGCACATCCACCAGCCGTTGTATTCGACATCGACGCGGCGATGGAGAGCACGAGAGTCGTACTTGCGTGGGTCGAGGTGCGACTGGGCGTCGCCAATAGCGCGCAATGGGTACTTGGCGAAGTCGTGGTCGTAGACCGCGTGCGGCGCCCCGCCCCACATGAAGTCGTGTTTGTTGACCTGCTCGCCAGTGGTGCGCAGCTGGGAGCGCTCCTGCAGGTTCAGCATCTGGCCACCAACGATGATCGGCTTGGCGGCGTATCGCGCGGCCTGCACTGCGCGCAGGATGGAGTCCGGCTCGATGGCGATGTCATCATCCATGTAGAGGATGAACGGGGAATCGGTGTTCTCCAACGCCTCGTACATGATGCGGGAGTAGCCGCCGGAACCGCCCAGGTTGCCCTGGCGGAACTCGCGGAAGCGCTCACCGAAGTGCTCGACGGCCTGCTCGTAGCCGGGTTCGTCGGCTGGGTGCTGGTTGCCTTGGTCCGGCATGAGGACGTAGTCGATGATGCCGTCGACCACTGGGTCCTCGGCGAGAGCCTGCAGCGCTGCGACGGCGTCGGTTGGGCGGTTGAAGGTAGGAATGCCCACGGCAACGCGCTTTTCCGACGCCGGGATCTCCGTACCGTCCGGCATGATCTGCGGGCCTGGCTCGTGTGGAGCGCACCATGCCGCATTAGAAAGGACGGTTTCCTTCTCTGCGGTGATGTCGAACCACAGCCAGCCGCCGTCTTCGAAATTCTTCAGCGGCAGTTCGAAGTCGTGGTGACCGCTGCCGACCAGATGGTTAGCCACGGAGATGCGCTGACCGTCCTGCTTGGAGCGGTAAATGGAGACGTTGGCTTGGCCTTCGAGTTCGAGGGAGAGCACGATGGACTTCAGCTGGGACCAGCGGCGCCAGTAGGAGGCAGGGAAAGCGTTGAAGTAGGTCTCGAAAGAAGCCTCTTCACCCGCTGGAATCGTCACCGCGGTGCGGTTGGTCCAGCTCAGGCGCTCGCGGTTTTGCTCAGACTCGATGAGATAGAGCATCCGGACGTCAAAAGGCTCGCCGCGCTTGGGCAGCAAGATTCGCTGAACAGGTTCGAAAACGCGGGTTTCGCTGCCAGCGGCGCTGGCGGAGGAATTGTTGGCAGTCACGATTACTTCGATTCTCCAAACGGTTTTATGACAATATTCAGTCAAACAGCCTAGTGGTTTGTGGCCGATAACCTCGCTTCCACACGGATTCATGGCTGCAGTGACGCGCATTTAACACAATCTGGCCGTGAGCACGACGATTAATCCGCACCGAAAAGGCCATAAAGGCGCTCGCATTCTCCATCTATTAAAAAGCAGAGCCTTCTATCTTTCGATGAAGGTCATCTGCTTTCGCCCTCGGATGAATCAACTCTGCGCCAAGAATCGGAGGCACTCGGCCTATCGCTTCTAGTTGGGAGATTAGGCCTCGACAGGGGCCTTATCGCCTACTGGCTCGATGCCCAGCTTGCCCAACATGTAAAGCACGCGGGCGCCGAGGTCATCAATAAGTTCGCGCTCTTCCTCTGGCGTATTGGCCGCAGCGATATCCCAAATCTTGACGTCCTTGCCTGCTTCGTCGCGTGGGATCTCGCGGCCTAGGTACACGATGAAGTCAGGCATGCTGACCATGCGGTTGTTGGGGTCAACCTCGGTGTGGAAATGAGCGGCGTCGGCAAGCAAGGCGTCGCCGGCCTGTTCCTTGGTCAATTCAACAACCTTCTCCGCAAGGGCGTGGTTGGTGCCGGCAGAGAAACGGACATGGATGCGGTGCCCGCCGAAGTATTCCTTTACCTCGCGTTCAACCAGAACAGGGATGAATTCTTCGACCGTTGCACCGGCAGTATGGCGCGCGATTGCCGCGTCTACCTCGGCGTCGATTTCCGCGGCAGCGTGAGTGTTGCCGTACAGGTCGTGGAGGTCCTGGCGCAGGGTCGCGAGGCGGTGATCATTGAGATGCGTCATGGTACTCACCCAATTACTTTCTGTTCTCTGTTTGTTAACCTAATGTTAACCTTACGGAGATTTGCCACCGGTTTCAACACCGACTCGCGACACGCGTAAACCGGCAAAGCGCCGGCGTACAGACACAAAAAGCCCGCCGAAGAAGATTCAAAGCTCCTCGTCGGCGGGGATTGAAGCAGGCAAGCTGTTTTAGTGGCCGCGCTCCTGCTCAAGCGCCTTGCCCTCGTTCCAGAACGGAGCCAGCTTGTTGTCGAACATGCTCAGCGCAGAGGCGATCGCCATGTGCATGTCGACTTTGAGGCCCGATCCCCACGAAAACCAAACCACTCTTGGGCAACACTCTTTTATTATTAATTAATCGGCCTTAAGCCCCCTTCAGGATAATTAACAGACTAAAAGCTGGGTACTTTAATCGAGTTCATTTAACGTATTGGACAGAGCGATCAGCGATGACCGCTCGCCCTTGTTCCCCATCACTACCCTATGAAAGGAGGCCTCAAGTGACCGCAACACTGACACTCGCCGATGTCGCCCGGCTGACCGGCGTTACGCGCCCCGCGGTCAACGAGTGGATTCAGCGCTTTAACTCAGAATCCATCGCGCCCTTCCCCTCCCCTTGCGGAGAACATGATGGCCACCCCTACTACGCCATCACCGAAATTCAAGATTGGCTGCGAGCAACTAAGCTCGGCCGCCGCGACACAGCCGTTGAAGATGCCCTCTTTTATTCTTCGCTCTACCGAATGCTGCTCCGCAATCCGGCACGCGCGGCGTTGGGCCTTTTGAACTGCAACACGGCTTCCTCCCCTCAGGATTTTTCGCCCTCTGCTGCAGTAATCGACTCTCTTACCGCGGCGTACCAGCGCGCAGCAGACAACATTCCTTCTGATGCCTCTGAAGCTGACATCGCACAAGCAGCAGAGCAGGTAGCCGAGGCAGCTTTCGGGCCCGCGACCGCGCTCGCCCGTCTTGCAGATGACCTCAGTGCTCAGCGCCAGGTAACACTCTCTTCCCGTTTTACTTCCCGCGCTATGCAAGCAGTATCGGAAGCCCTCACGTTAGAGAACCCAACTCCACCTATCATCCCTACTGATGAATACAGCCTAGGTTTCGTCACTGGACTCGCCCGGGAACTCGAAGAAACGCTGGCGCTCAACATCGGATACCGAAAGGACTGCGCACCAGACTCTCTCTATTGGGCGGAACTAGCGTGCCGAAACGTGGAATTCATCGACGCTAGCGAGGAGATCCCAGCGAATTCTCTCATCGTCCACGCTGCTCCTTCCCCTGCCAAGAATGCGCCCGAATACTTCGAGCACCTCCAGGACTTGCTCGACAACTTGGACGAGCGCGGCGCGATGTTCTGCATTTCCACCGCAGACATGCTTATCGAGGACTCTTTAGCGGAGGTCGTCCGACGGCGTTTCCTCGCACCGACTGAAACCGGCGCGATTGCACCGCTGCGTTACAGCGCACGGCTGCCCCGAGGCATTTTTCCGGACCGCGGACAGCAGCAGGGCGCACTATGGATTCTCAAGCGCCCTAATCGCGAGGCCATAGGCAACCCTGCCGATGCTGCTGCCGTTATCGCTGACGTGCCGGACCTTAAGACACCCGGTCTCGTCTCAGACTGGGCAACCATGCTCACCACACCGGATGAAGCGCGCAAGCACACCTTTGTCCGCGGTCGTATTCTTCGCGCCGCTGATGCCTGGCGCAGTCGTACTCATTCTCTCGATGACTCGGTCTTTTCTTCTACGTCGACGTCTTCCGCCGCCGATCTCATGCACACCGCGCATCAGGCAGGGTTAGACATCAGTTCAGCAGGGTTGGAGGACGCGCAGCCAAAGATTGGTATGCGCGCTGAGTCGGGGGCAACACGCCTTGAGTACCTACCGTGGAAGGCCGCGACCAACGCTCGCACTGGGGTACTGCAGAAACTCAGCGGCTCCCGCATTGCCGAACGTGATCTCGCCCCTGAAGCAATAGCAAAACTGGAACTCATCGGTGAGCCCGAAATTCTGGGGAGCATTCCACAGGGCGCACGTTGCATCGATCGTCTCCGGCTGGAAGACATTGCACCGCGCGGCACCCTCACAGAACCAGGGGACGTGGTCTTCATCAAGAGCCCAAGACCACGCGCACTCATCGATGAGGAAGGCGGCAAGCTAGTCACTGCACCGGCTCAAGCACTACGATGCCGCACCTTCCGTGGACGCAGCCACACTCCCTTGGAACAGGTCTGCATTCCCTACCTCGTAGAGAAGGCTATCAACGAAGCTGTCTCCTCCGAGTTGGGATCGGTGTACTTCCCCGTATTGCCTCGCAAGAATGCGCAGCACCTCAGCACAGTCGAGCAACAGCTCCGCGCACGACGCCAGCAGCTCTTAGAACAGTTACATAGCCTCGATGAACTTGAGCACGGCCTCGTCATGTCGATAGGTACCGGTGCTGTCACCATCGCTGAATCTCGTGCACAATCCCCACCAGGCTAATAACAGAGTTCAACATTCAAACACACAAACACCGTTATATGTAAGGAGAAAAAATGACTAACTCAGTCAAGGATGAGCAGAACGTAGAGGCTGCCTCCGCCACCACCCTCAAAGAGCTCAAGGACACTTTATGGAAGGCAGCAGACAAGCTGCGCGGTTCCATGGACGCCTCCCAGTACAAGGACATCGTCCTAGGACTGGTGTTCCTCAAATACGTCACTGATGCTTTCGATGCCCGGCGCGCGGAGCTGCGTGCTGAAGGCGAGGAGCGCGGGGATAGCGAAGAGTACATCCAGGAAGACCTGGAGGATATCGACGCTTACCGTGAGAAGAACGTTTTCTGGGTCGACCCCATCGCTCGTTGGACCTTCCTGCGTGACAACTCGAAGGGCAAGTCGGCCGACGCCGGCCAGGAGTACCAGTCCATTGGCAAGCTCATCGATAACGCGATGAAGCAGCTCATGCTGGACAATGAGTCGCTGTTAGGTACCCTGCCCACGAACTTCGCCTCGGAAAGCGTTGACCAGCGTCGTTTGGGCGAACTCATCGACTTATTCAGCACCACGCGTTTCACCGCGGAGGGGCCAGAACGCGCACGCGATTTGCTGGGTGAGGTCTACGAGTACTTCCTGGAGAAGTTCGCCCGTGCTGAGGGCAAGCGTGGCGGCGAGTTCTACACTCCCCGCCCTGTCGTACGTACCCTCGTAGAAATCCTGGAGCCGACCCAGGGTCGTGTTTACGACCCCTGCTGTGGTTCAGGCGGCATGTTCGTGCAGGCAGAGAAGTTCCTCGAGACCACGGAGAAGGACCGCACTGCTCTGGCCATCTACGGTCAGGAGCTCAACGAACGCACCTGGCGCATGGCCAAGATGAACCTGGCCATCCACGCCATTAGCTCTGCTGGCTTGGGTGAGCGTTGGGCCGATACCTTCGCTCGCGACATCCATCCGGATAAAAAGATGGACTATGTCATGGCCAACCCACCGTTCAACATCAAGGACTGGTCGCGCAACGAGGAAGACACTCGCTGGAAGTACGGCGTCCCGCCCAAGCGCAATGCAAACTTCGCGTGGATGCAGCACATCATTTCCAAGCTCACCCCTCAAGGTGAGGCCGGTGTTGTCATGGCCAACGGCACGATGACGTCGAACTCCTCCGGTGAAGGCGACATCCGCAAGGCCATGGTGGAAGACGACATCGTTTCCTGCGTCATCGCACTTCCTGCACAGCTCTTCCGCGGCACGCAGATTCCGGTCTGCGTCTGGTTCTTCGCCAAGGACAAGAAAGCTGGCTCCAAGGGCACCATCGACCGCACCAACCAGGTGCTCTTCATTGATGCCCGCGAGCTCGGCCACATGATTGACCGCACGGAGCGTACCTTCAGCGACGACGACATCGAGAAGATTGCAAACACCTACCGCCTCTGGCGCGGCCGCACCTCCGCACCGAAGGACGAGACTTACGAAGACATCGCCGGCTTCTGCAAGTCCGCTTCCCTCGACGACATCCGCGACTCCGACTTCGCCATGACCCCCGGCCGCTACGTCGGCTTCGCCGAAGCCGAAGAAGACGACGAGCCCATCGACGAGAAAATCACCCGCCTCACCAACGAGCTCACCGCCGCGCTTGACGACGCCGCCCGCCTCGACAAGGTTGTGCGCGAACAGCTGGGGAGGTTGAAGTAAAAATGACAACTATCCGACTGGGCGAAGTTGCAAAAATTAAGCATGGTTTCGCCTTTAAGAGCCAGTATTTCACGGAAGAAAAGGGCAGTTATATGCTCTTAACCCCTGGCAACTTTCAGCCCCGGGGAGGCTACCGGCCACATAAGCCAAAATATTTCGCCGGCCCGATTCCTATGGAATTTGTCTTAAATCCGAGTGAACTTCTTCTGCTAATGACAGATTTAAGCCGAGGTATCGACACACTCGGTTCCCCCCTTTTGGTCCCTTCTACTTCCGATTACTCGCTGCTACACAACCAGAGAATCGGCAAGATCACCAATCTCTCACCTGAAGTCAATAAAACCTGGCTCTACTACCGCTTGCAACTCGCTGACTATCACGATTACATAGTAGGAACCTCTACTGGCTCGACAGTCCATCACACCTCTCCCTCAACAATTTCAGAATTCTCGTTTGAAATTCCCGACTTAAAAGCTCAGAAGAAGATTGCAAAGGTTCTAGGAGCGCTCGACGACAAAATCAACGCGAACAATAGAATCGTAGACTGCACACTCGAGCTCCAACGCGCACATTGGCTAAAAGCCTTAGTCGGCGTTCCTAGCATCGATCTTTCTGAGATCACCTCACCGGTTTTGGGCGGTACACCAAAGCGCTCCGATGAAGCACTCTGGGAAGGAACCAACCTCTGGGCATCCGTCGCCGACATGACGAAAGCTTCTCACTCTCATCTGGTCGACACTGCGGAAAAGATCAGCGACGATGCAATTCAGACTCGACGATTTTCACCGCTACCAACAGGGGCTATATTGATGTCCGCGCGCGGCACCGTCGGACGTATTGTTTCCACAACTAAGCCAACGTCTTTCAATCAATCTGCATACGGTTTCGTTCCGCCTGAAGGTTATGGACCAGCATTACGACTCGCACTATCGGACGTGGTTGCAGAATTGAAGGCGAAATCGTACGGCTCCGTTTTTTCGACGATCACGAAGCACCAAATCAATGAGTGCACGGTTCCCGACGTGTTCAATCCTCAGTTCGATGAACTGCACACGCTGCTGAATACCCTTGAAAGCCGCATCATCGCTGCCGAATTGGAAAACCAAGCCCTCGCCCGGACCCGCGACGAGCTCCTTCCTCTCCTCATGAGCGGCCGCATTACGGTCGGTGAGGCGGAGGACGTTGCGGATGAGGCGGCGTCGGAAAGCTAAGCAGCCCCTATCCCCCTACAACTATCAAAGGAGATAATCATGTTGAGTGAAGAGGCCCTCGAACTCATTGTCCAGGACCACCTGGCTGAACTGGAATGGCAGGCTGGACACGGCCCGGACTTTGCGCCGGGCTCCGGCGAGCGCGACACGTGGAATGACATCGTGCTGCGCGGGCGTCTGCGCAACGCCGTGCGCAACCTCAACCCAGATGTGCCGGAGGAGTACCTCGACCAGGCGATCGGTGAGGTCATCACGCCGAAGTCGCAGTCCGCGATTGCGGAGAACAGGCGCATTCACCAGATTCTGGTGGAAGGCTACCGCGGTATCGAGTACATCGACCACGAGGGCAATATCCAGAACCCAACCATCATCTTCCTGTCCTCGCAGCCGCACATGAACGACTATTTGTCGCTCAACCAGGTCACCGTTGCGAACCTTGATGGAGAGCGTCGCTTTGATGTGGTCTGCTACGTCAACGGCATGCCGCTGGCATTCATCGAGCTGAAGAAGACGGGCGCTAATACCTCAATCGAAGGCGCCCACAACCAGCTGCAGACCTACGTCAAGGAATTCGGCATGGCCTTCCGCTTTGCCAATATTGTGATTCCTTCGGATGACCTCAGCGCCAAGTACGGCACGCCGTTTACTCCGTGGAACCACTTCGCACCGTGGAACGTGAATGAGGACGGCCGTCCTGTCCCATCCGACAACATGGTTGTGGCTGGCGAGCCGGTCACGCAGCTGGACCTGTTGCTTGATGGCCTGTTTAATGTGGAGCGTTTTGGGCAGCTCTACAGCGACTTCACGGCGTTCGATGACACGGCCGAGGGGCTAGTCATGCGCATAGCGAAGCCGCACCAGTACTTCGCGGTGACCAAGGCAGTGGGTTCCACGATCACGGCGGCGCGCGGCGACAAGCGCGCTGGCGTCATCTGGCACACGACGGGTGCCGGCAAGTCCATGGAGATGGAACTCTACACCGCCAAGATTATGCGTCGGTCCGAGATGCTCAGCCCGACCGTCATTGTGCTCAATGACCGTACGGAGCTGGATGAGCAGCTCTTTGAGACCTTCAACCGGTCCACCATCCTGCCGGAGGCACCGCGCAATATCGAGTCGCGTGCTGAGTTGCGTGAGCTGCTCTCGCAGAAGACCTCCGGCGGCATCTACTTCTCCACGCTCCAGAAGTTTGGCTTGAACGGGCAGGGTGAGTTGCGTGAGACCGAGCACCCGTTGCTCTCTGACCGCAGCAACATCGTGGTCATCGTCGACGAGGCACACCGTTCCCACTATGGCTTTGGCGATACCGCGGCTGATGGTTACGCACAGCACCTGCGTAATGCACTACCGAACGCCACCATGCTGGCGTTTACCGGTACCCCGCTCAAGGAGTGGGACCGCGATACGCGCAAGGTCTTCGGTGACGACGTAGATGTCTACGACATGAACCGCGCCGTCGAGGACGGTGCCGTGGTGCCCGTCTACTTCGAGCCGCGCCTCATCCCACTCAAGCGCATTGCTGGAATCACGGATGACGATATTGATGACTCTGCCGAGGAAGTGCTCACGGGTCTCGACGAGGTGGAGCGCGACCGGATTCAGCGCTCCGTCGCCGCGTTGGAAATCATTTACGGTTCCGACGACCGCTTGGATGCGCTCGCTGAGGCCTTTGTTCGCCACTGGGAAGACCGGCGCGAAAACATGCGGGAATTCATCGGTGCACCGGGCAAAGCGATGATTGTCACCGCCACGCGTTCCATTGCGGCACGCCTCTACTCCAAGATCGTGGCGCTGCGCCCTGAGTGGCATTCGGATGCCGATGACAAGGGAAAAATCAAGGTCATCTACTCTGCCGCGCCTTCGGATCCTGAAGAGCTCAAGGTTCATATGCGCCGCCCGAGCGCGCTCAAGGCCGTGAAGAACCGCATCAAGGACGTCGACGACGAGCTGGAAATCGCCATCGTTCAGTCCATGATGCTCACCGGTTTCGATGCGCCGCCCCTGCACACGCTCTACATTGACCGCTCGCTCAAGAGCGCGCTGCTGATGCAGACGCTCGCCCGTGTGAATCGCACGTTCCGGGACAAGCAGGATGGCCTCCTTGTCGCCTATGCTCCGCTGGTCGAGAACCTGGAAAAAGCTCTTGCGGAGTTCACCCTTAACCCTTCCGACGACGGAACCAAGGTCACAGGCCAGGACGTTGAGGAAGCACTAACTCTGGCGAAGGGATTCCTGGCTCGTCTCGACGACATTGTGGGAATCGAATGGAAGAACACCGCTTTCATCGATGACGCCAACCTTCGTCGTGCCCTGCTCGATGTCACTGGTTTCCTTCGCAATCCAAGAACCGAAGGCAACTACGACCCCGAGAAGCCAAACGCGCGTCCCGTCGCTGATGAGTTCAAGCGTCAGGCTGGAAGGCTCGCGCGTGCATGGGCGCTTGCGTCCAACAGCCCTGCCGCCGATGAATTCCGTCCGAGCGTGCAGTTCTATTCCGAGGTCAAGAACTGGCTCATCAAGCTCGATGCGAGCGACCGTGTGGCCAATGGCGAGCCGATTAGCGACTCCATCCGCAACGCCCTAGGCAAGCTGGTCGTTGATTCGGCTGAGGCCACCGGTGTCATCGACATCTACCGCCAGGCCGGGATTGAGATTCCGAACTTGCAAGATCTCACCGTCGACCTGTTCAAGGACAAACAATCCCCCTCTGAGGTCTCGTTGCTGATCGATGCGTTGCGCCGCCAGCTCCAGCAGGAAGCCCGCACCGCCACAGGAAACAACGAGCTGCGCTCCAAGCAATTCTCCGAGCGGATCACCGAGCTGATGAATCGGTACACCAATCAGCAGCTCACGGCCGCTGAAATCATCGCCGAACTCATCCGCCTGTCCAAGGAGATTGTCAAGGAAAGCAAACGCGGTGAACAATTCACCCCGCCACTAGGCAATGACGAGCTCACCTTCTTCGACGCGGTGTCGACAAACGAATCCGCAACCGAGCTCATGGACGACGAAGTTCTTGCTGAAATCGCACGCCAGCTCGTTTCCATGCTGCGCCGCGATGCGAAGACCGACTGGACAGTACGCGATGACGTGCGTGCGAAACTACGCCGCTCGGTCCGCAGGTTGCTACGCGACTACAAGTATCCACCGGACAAGGCGCCGGAGGCCATCAAGCTCGTGCTTGAACAGATGGAGAAATTCGCGCCAAGGTATTCAGCGGCGGCACGCGAACAAGGTGACGTTGAACACCGTGGTTAGCCCTGCAGCCGATAGCGCTGCTTCGGGCTCTTCAGCGGCTCAGTGCGCACGATGACGCCTTCCTCAACAAGTCCGTTGATGGTCCTGCGCACGCCGTTGAGGGACAGCCCTGCAGCCCCTGCCAATTCGCGGCTGGACGCTGTCCTGTGTTCGCGAAGATAGTCGAGCACGCGCCCGCGGGTTCCGCCGCCCAACGCCGCGGTGCGCTCCGGGGTAGTCGGATTTCGCCACGCAAAGGTGAGTTCAAATTCGGTTAATGAATCCCGTGGTACCGGCGGCGGCAGCAGCTGCCGCTCCAGTTGGTCGAGAATCTCGATATATCCGGTACCACGGTTTTCCGCAACGTACCCATCTCCGCCACCGGCAGGAGTCACCTCCAGCAACGCAGACAAATGCTGATTGCGCGCGCTAGACATACCCGCAGTGCCCAACCGATCAACGGTGACCGTTCCATAAAGACCACCGGGGTTAAGGATCTCCAGCCGGTCGACATACAGGTTCACTTGTACCTGCGTGCCCCGCGCCTGCGGCGAATAATCACGGTGCATAAGCGCATTAGCGACTGCCTCACGCACAGCCTCCGGTGGATAGTCCGGCAAGTCCTTACGGAAGACTCCCTCGATTACGCCTCCGACGCGCATATTGCGTCGGACTGCCCGCACGGCATCCGCGACCAGCACCGGAATGGGCCCCACCAGACTTTCGTTGTCGAGGAAGCGCTGCTTGCCTATTCCGGCCGATTTATCGGTGCCGGGATATGCTGCAAAGGTCACGTTGAGCCGCGGGAAAAACTGTTGCGGGTAAGTGCCCGCTGCCATAAGTCCGCCCAGAGTTGGCACTAGTTTTCCGTTGTCATTCCGGGTAATCAGGTGGAGCGCTAACATCGCCTCTTCATCGCTCAACCGTCCAAAAATGCGTTCATGGATGGAGCGCTCGCGGGCCAAGATCTCGGCCACAATGTCAGGATCCAGATCGTCGATGTCAGCAGCCGGAACCGGCTCCAGATCCCATTCCGGCTGGGTCTTGTTTTCCTCCAGCCGGTCAATCTCGTATGGCTTTAGTACGCGGTCCCCATCATGGACCCGGATATAGCTGCCGTGATACTTCGACTGGGAAACGACCCAGCAAGGCTTCTCAAAAGGAGCACATTCGGGAATGGTGCCAACGACAATGCTCGCGCCCTCCCACTCAACAATGTCGATCTGGGCGCGAACCGACGGGGTCACGTGGTCTGCGCATGCGCCAGCCAGGGCATCCGCCATGGCAGTAGCATCAAAGCCTGATACCGTAACGAACCCGTTGTCTTCATCCAGCCCCAAGATGATGATTCCACCGGTCCCGTTAGCAAAGGCAGAGATAGAGCGAACGAGCTTCTTGGGAAAACCTCCCGCAGCTGCCTTGACCTCGACGGCGCGCGTATCGGTGTCCTGAGATCGCAGGCTTCCAATGATCTCGGCGATCTCCGCCTGGTCATCGTCCCAGACCACAATCACTCACCCCCTATCAGCGCTCAACGCTCCTGAACACCCTCAAACACTACACACAACACTACACACACTGTGGGGTGTTGTGTGTAATGTTCATGCGCGTTCCTCGTCCGAAATTCTCACAGTACGGGATGATTTCGCAGGTCAATCATATTTTCCCGGTCTGCACAACACTACACAACACCACATACAACACACCACCCAACACTCCATAGTGTGGTGTGTTGAGTGGAGTGTTGGGTGGTGTGTTGAGTGTTAAGTGTTCTGTTGACGGAGTTCGGCTTAGTGGCCGCGCTCCTGCTCAAGCGCCTTGCCCTCGTTCCAGAACGGAGCCAGCTTGTTGTCAAACATGCTCAGCGCAGAGGCGATCGCCATGTGCATGTCGAGGTACTGGTAGGTGCCCAGGCGGCCGCCAAAGAGAACCTGGTTCTCCTTCGCCTCGGCCGCAGCGCGGCGTCGATAAGCCTCGAGCTTGGTGCGATCCTCTGGAGTGTTGATTGGGTAGTAAGGCTCGTCGCCCGACTCAGCGAAGCGCGAGTACTCCTTCATGATGACGGTCTTGTCCTTCGGGTACTTATCCTGCCGCTCCGGGTGGAAGTGGCGGAACTCGTGGATGCGGGTGTAGTCAACGTCAGCATCGTTGTAGTTCATCACCGGGGTGCCCTGGAAGTCGCCGGTCGGCAAGACCTCAAGATCAAAGTCCAGGGTGCGCCATCCCAGCTCGCCCTCAGAGAAGTCGAAGTAGCGATCCAGTGGGCCGGTGTAAACAACCGGCGCATCCGGATTCTCTTCGCAAACTTGTTCGCGAACCTCGAACCAATCGGTGTCCAGCTGGACGTCGATAAGCTCGTGGTCTGCCATGTTCTCCAGCCATGCCGCGTAACCGTCTACTGGCAGGCCCTCGTAGGTGTCATTGAAATAGCGGTTGTTGAAGGTGTAGCGAACCGGCAAGCGGGTGATGTTGCCGGCCGGCAGCTCCTTCGGGTCGGTCTGCCACTGCTTGGCGGTGTAGTCGCGGATGAAAGCCTCGTACAGCGGACGGCCGATCAGTGCGATGGCCTTTTCTTCCAGGTTCTGTGCCTCATCGACATCGAACTCGCCTGCCTGATCCTTGATGAGCTGACGCGCCTCATCCGGCGAGTAATACTTGCCGAAGAACTGATTGATAAGGCCCAGACCCATCGGGAACTGGTAAGCGGTGCCATCGTGCATGGCGAACACGCGGTGCTGGTAGTCGGTGAAATCAGTGAACTGATTGACGTAGTTCCACACGCGCTCGTTAGAGGTGTGGAACAGGTGCGCACCGTACTTGTGCACCTCGATGCCGGTCTCTGGCTCGGCCTCGGAGTAGGCGTTTCCGCCTAGGTGGTTACGGCGCTCGACGATGAGCACCTTCTTGCCCAGCTGCGAGGCAGCACGCTCGGCCACGGTCAAGCCGAAGAATCCAGATCCAACAACGATGAGGTCATAAGAAGTCATGCCACCACCTTATTGCAGATCCCGCTCACTACCGCGGAGGACACCCAGATAACACGCATTAGAAGTCTTCCCAAGAATGCACTCTCGATGCGTGTCGCAACAAAATTCACAGCAATAACAGAAGTAACATCTTGCCCAACTGTTAACTTTTGTATGCGGTTTTTAGCTGTCGAAACCTCCTGCACTGGTTAACTGCCATTTCCAGCTTTCCCCGCGTAGTGCGCTAAGCGCTCTCGGTGCGTGAGCATCCATCACGTGCAGTCCACACACGCTACGCAAAACCCTAGGGAGAAAACGTGCAATTACGACTACGACGCCGCATTGTTCCCACCAAGTCGAAGTGGTCCACGCCGCTCATCGCCGCAGTCACCTCGATCTCCATGGTCGCGGCCGCTGCCTTCGGCAGCAATCAGGTCCTGCGCACGCAGGAAAACGGCTCCGGCCCAATTGACGTTTCCTCGGCCTCGACCAGCTTTGGCGATGGCGAGACCGTCATTGTCGAAGACGCCGCCATCTCCGCACAGGGCGAGGGCGACGGCCCCCGCGCCGTGAAGCAGTTCCACCGCGACGAGCCTTTCTCTATGTTCGCCGTGACCTGGAAGGGCCCCCGCGACGTGGCAGCATTCGTGCGTGCAAAGCAGGCCGACGGCTCGTGGACGCAGTGGTACGACATGGATTCGTTGAGCTACAACAACGACGACCCCAACGCCGTCAACGGCACCGAGCTGATCTACACCGGAACCACCAACGACGTGCAGGTTTCCATCAGCAATGTGGACCTCGTCTCTGGTTCCAACCTGGATGAGAGCTTCAAGGAGACCGAGGTGGAGCCGGGTGCCGCGGAGTCCCTTCCAACCGAATCTGCTGCACCTTCCGAAGCGGCACCTTCTGAGGCCGCACCTTCCGAGACTTCCGTTCTCGACCAGGCAGCCGAACAAGCCGCCGAGCAGGCCGCCAACCCTCGTCCGGCTCCGCTGCCATACAACGTGGGCGCCATCGCTCCTGTAGCTGACGTCGAGGAGCTCGGTGCCGAAAGCCCCGAGCAACCGGCAGGGCAGCCGGCGGACGCTGCTAACACCAGCGTCGAGGGCATGGAAGCTGTCTTCATCGACGGCAACGCACAAGCTGGCGAGGCTATCGAGCAGACCGCCGTTACCGACGGCATGCCGAAGGTTGTCTCCCGCGCGGGCTGGGGTGCTGACGAGTCCAAGCGTTGCATGGGCCCGACCTACGACAACGGCGTCAAGGCCATGACCCTGCACCACACCGCGGGCAACAACAACTACACCAAGGCTGACGCGGCTGCACAGATGCGCGGCATCTACCAGTACCACGCCGTGAACCTCGGCTGGTGTGACATCGGATACAACGTCCTCGTGGACAAGTTCGGCACCATCTATGAGGGCCGCTACGGCGGACTCGACAAGGCTGTCCAGGGCGCACATGTCGGCGGTTTCAACTCGAACACCTGGGGTATCTCCATGATTGGTAACTACGATCAGGCTGAACCAACCCAGGCAATGCTCAACTCCGTGGCTGAGATCGCTGGCTGGAAGGCCGCTATCTCCAACATCGACCCTCGCGGTTACGCGGACCTACGCTCCGGCGGTTTCAGCGGCTCCAAGTTTGCCGCGGGACAGATAGCTCACGTTCCAGTCTTCCACGGACACCGCGACCTGCACTATCACACTTGTCCAGGCAACTACACCGTTCAGCACTGGAATGAGATCCGTAATGCGACTTACAAGAAGTACCAGGCTGTAAAGAGCGGCTCTTCCGGTACCGGCTCCTGGGTCACCCCGGGCACCGGCAACGCTGGCGGCAATACTGGCGGCAACACCCCGCCGCCGGCAGCCGGCGTCCAGTCTTCCCTTGGCGGCACACAGGTTCCGGTCGCCGTCATCCAGGCCGTCGCAGGCATTGCCGCTGCATTGGTTGCCGTCCTGCTCAGGCGTTCAGGCACAAGCATTGATGGCGGTCAGAAAGTCGTCGGCGGTCTCACCGCCGCTGAGGTTCCGACTGTGGTCAACAAGGTCGTCCAGCTCTCCGGCACCCCAGGTCTCCAGAAGTCTTGGACCGCCATCTTGAATGCCTTCGGACCGGTTCTCGGTTTGGCAGTAGGCGGCCCAGATGTCAACGCTGGCGTTGTCTCGCAGCTCTTCGAAAACGGCGTGGTGCTCTCCTCCAAGGAAACCGGCACCCACGCGCTGGTGGGCAAGGTCGCCAAGACTTGGGCTGAGAACGACAACTCCACCAAACTCGGACTGCCGACGACTGATGAGATTTCCACCGGCAACGGTCGCGAGATCCGCGTCAACTTCCAGGGCGGCTACATTCAGTACGACCCTGCGACTGAGAAGATTAACGTCTTCACCAACTAAGGCGCCGCAGACAGCATAGAAAGAGCCGTCCTCCTACCTCACCGGAGTTGAGGAGGAGACGGCTCCTTTTGCTATCGGTTTAGAACCACTGCTCCAAGACTTTGGCGACGCCGGATTGGTGGTTGGCCACGGTCACTGCATCTGCGGCCTCTTTGACGTAGGGATGCGCATTATCCATCGCCACGCCGTGACCCACCCAGGAGAGCATCTCAATGTCGTTGGGCATATCCCCGAACGCGATGATGTCCTCACGGGCCACACCGAAACGCTCGGCGAGCCACTCCACCCCTTTGCGCTTGGTTACATTCGGCGCCGCAACTTCGAGGATTCCTTCGTTCATCGAGTAGGTGACATGCGCAACCGTTGGGTCAACCCGTGGGGCGATGAGTGAATACAGCTCAGGAGCAGTGAAGTGAGTGTTGCGGACCAGCAGTTTTACCGCGGGTTGGGAGGCAAGCTCGTCGATGCTTACGAGGCCGAATCCGTCAAAGAGCGCATTCTCTGAATAGTGGGGCTCCACCACAAAGAGCTCTTCGACTGGGTCCGCCAACGAGGAACCGGTGCGCTCGGCGCCAAACCCCACTCCCCCATAAGGCGCCAAGGCTTCTTGGGCCACGGCGATAACATCACTGATGGCGGCGGGCTGTAATTCATGTGCGCTGAGGATCGTATCGGCGGCGGAATCATAAATCACGGCGCCATTCGACGTCACGCATACAGGGCGCACGGTGAGCTGTTCAAGAACGGGCGCAATCCAGCGGAAAGGCCGCCCAGTCGAAAGCGCAAAGTAGGCACCCGCACTAACTGCGCGGGCGATTGCTTCACGGTTTCGCCGCGTGACACGGTGATTCCTGTCCAAAAGAGTTCCATCAATGTCACTGGCGATAAGGCGCGGTGCCGACTGGGGATGGACCATGCCTCATAGTCTACGTGCCCCACAGCTTAGGACGTGGCTCCACATCTTAAGATGTGGAGCCACGGAGGTTTTGTTCTAACTACAGTCAGCAGTTTCAGTACCTAACTGCGACTACTGGATGGTGTCATCCTCGTCCGAATCCTCCCAGTCGAGGGAGCGCTTGATGGCGCGCTTCCACTCGCTGTAGAGGCCAGCGCGCTCCCCCTCTTCCATCTGCGGCTTCCAGACCTTGAACTCGCCGGCGCCGGTGTCCAGGATCTTCAGGTCCTCGAAGTAACCGGCCTGTAGGCCAGCCGCGAAGGCCGCACCTGTTGCGGTGGTCTCCACGTTCTTCGGACGGTGGACCTCCACGCCGAGGATGTCGGCCTGGAACTGCATCAGCAGCTCGTTGTGGGTCATGCCGCCATCCACGCGCAGCTCGGTAATCTCCACGCCGGAGTCAGCGACCATGGCATCTGCCACGTCACGGGTCTGGTAGGCAGTCGCCTCCAGGACCGCACGTGCAATGTGGTTGCGATTTGCAAAGCGGGTCAGGCCAACGATGACACCGCGTGCGTCCGGACGCCAGTACGGTGCGAACAGACCAGAGAAAGCAGGAACAAAGTAGACGCCGCCGTTGTCTTTCACGGAACGAGCCATGTTCTCAATGGACGCAGCGTTAGGAATCATCTGCAGGTTGTCACGCAGCCACTGAACCAGGGAGCCACCCATGGAGACGGAGCCCTCGAGTGCGTAGACCGGCCTCTCACCTTCACGCTGAAAGCAAACCGTGGTCAGCAGGCCATTCTCGGAGAACTTCGGAGTGGTACCGGTATTGAGCAGGAGGAACAGGCCGGTGCCGTAGGTGTTCTTTGCAGAACCTGGGCGGAAGCAGCCCTGGCCGAACATAGCTGCCTGCTGGTCACCGAGGATGGCGTGAATCGGAACGCCCGCCAGCGAACCGCGGGAACGCACGGTGCGGAAGTCGCTCAGAGACGGGCGAATCTCCGGCAGCATGGAGGTAGGAATTCCCATCTCCTTGCACAGTTCCTCGTCCCACTTGAGAGTCTCGATGTCCATCAAGAGGGTACGGGACGCATTAGTGACGTCGGTTGCGTGCAGAGCTGGCTCATCGCCATCGCCCTCAGCACCGCCGGTGAGGTTCCACAGCAGCCAGGTATCGATGGTGCCGAAGAGCAAGTCACCAGCCTCGGCGCGCTCGCGAGCACCCTCGACGTTATCGAGGATCCATTTGACCTTTGGGCCTGCCGGGTAGGAGTTGATGACCAGGCCGGTGCGGCGACGCCACTTGTCCGGGCCCTCTTCCCCCGCCAGCTCCTTGCAGATCTGGGTGGTGCGGGTGTCCTGCCAGACGATTGCGTTGTAGACCGGTTCACCAGTGTTTTTATCCCACACAACGGTGGTCTCGCGCTGGTTGGTGATGCCCAGTGCAACGATGGACTCGACGGCGACGTCGCCGTTGGCCAAAGCCTCGCCGACAGCACGGCGGGTGTTGTCCCAGATTTCCTTCGGGTCGTGTTCAACCCAGCCCTTTTCCGGGAAGATCTGCTCGTGCTCGAACTGGCCGACAGCGACCTGCTCGCCGTCGTGGTTGAAGATGATGCAGCGGGTGGACGTAGTGCCCTGGTCGATTGCTGCTACGAACTTGTTTTCGCTCATGGGTTTACTCCTTGCGTATTTCTAAAGATGCGGTGAGATGCGTATTTAAGCCAAAGCCATGGAAAGGAAACCGATGGCTACTGCAGCGAGCATCGGGGCGACGATTGGTACCCAGGCATAGCCCCAGTTGGCGCTTCCCTTGTCCTTGATGGGAAGGACGAATGCGTACATCAAGCGCGGGCCCAGGTCACGGACCGGGTTGATGGCGTAGCCGGTTGGGGTACCCAGGGAAAGGCCGACCGAAACGACGACGAATGCGACTGCGAAATACTTCAGTGCACCAATCTCACCGCCGGAAGGACCAAAGGCAATGAACATCAACAGTACGCAGGTACCGATGAACTCAGTGACCGCATTCCAGAAATTATTCGGGTGAGCAGGGCCAGTGAAGAAGATGCCACCAGTGGAGGCGTTCGCACCGGTTTCATTGCCAGCTTCGTCGAGGTTATTGGCGTCGAAAAGCTGCTTGAAGGCCGCCCAGGCCAGCAAGGCGCCGAGCATTGCGCCCAAAAGCTGGCCTGCGATGTAGGCAGGAACGAGGTTCCACTCAAGGCCGCCGTTGATGGCAACCATCAAGGTCACGGCCGGATTGAGGTGGCCGCCGGATGGGTCCGCCACGCTGGCGCCCACGAAAACTGCCATGCCCCAGCCCAGGGCAATGACAATCCAGTCAGATCCTTTAGCACCGGAGGTGCGCAGGTTGACCAAGGCGCACACGCCGTTACCCAGCAGGAGGAGCAGGGCAGTTCCGATGAACTCCCAGAGGAAAGCATCCATTGCGGTCATGCTTTTAGTCTTTCTCTTGAATGGTCCTTATACCTGCGGCTTACCTGCCGCGCGCACGAGGATGTCGTTTGCTTCTTGATCGGTAAGTGCTGCCTCAGCCTGGAGCTCAGCCTCAGTGTGCTCCTTGAATGCAGCGATTTCTGCTTGCTTGGTAGCCTCATCCCAGCCCAGCAAAGGCGCGATGAAGTCGGCCACCGCATCGGCGGAATCGACGCCGCGATCGGCGTACTCAATGGCGATGCGCAGTCGGCGGGAGAGAACGTCTTCGAGGTGCAGTGCGCCCTCATGGGTGACGGCGTAGCGCACCTCGGCCCACAGGTAGTGCTCCGCATTCGGCAGCGGTTTGAGCAGCTCAGGGTCGTCCTCTGCTGGAGCCAGGACTTCGCCCAGCAGGGAACCGTAGCGGCCGAGCAGGTGCTCGATGACGTCCTGGTGCACTCCGTAGCGCTTAGCCAAGGACGGTACCTGGTTAGCCAGCGCATGGTAGCCCTCGGCACCCAGGATTGGGGTGCGTTCGGTGACGGACTCTGGGACGTCGAAGGACAGCTCCTTGACGGCCAGGTCAACGGCGTCCTTACCGATGACGCGGTAGGTGGTGTACTTGCCGCCTGCAACGGAGACGAGGCCCGGAGCAACCTTGGCCACGGCATGGTTGCGGGACAGCTTGGTGGTGGTGTCGGACTTACCGGTCAAAAGCGGGCGCAGGCCCGAGTAGACGCCGACGATATCGGAGCGGGTGATAGTACGGGTAACGCGCTGGTTGACCTGGTCGAGGATGTAGTCGATGTCAGCCTTGGTCGGTGCTGGATCTGGCAAGGACAGACCCTTCTCCCAGTCGGTGTCGGTGGTACCGATGATCCAGTACTCGCCCCATGGGATGACGAAGAGCACGGACTTCTCGGTGACGAAGCACAGGGCTGCGTCAGCGTCGAGGGCATCCTTCGGCACAACGATGTGCACGCCCTTGGAGGCGTGAACAGTGAACTTGCCCTCCACGCCGGCCATCTCCTGAATCTTGTCATTCCAGACGCCAGTGGCGTTGATGAAGACGCGGCCCTTGATGGTGGCCTCGCGGCCGGTTGCGAGGTCGCGAACATGCGCACCGATAATGCGGCCGCCACGATCCTTTTCGAAGCCGATAACCTCGGTGCCGGTACGCACGTTGGCGCCGAACTCGGCGGCGGTACGCAGGACGGTCATGGTGTGGCGGGCGTCGTCGACAAGCGTGTCGTAGTAGCGCACTCCGCCCACGACAGCGTCGTCCTTCAGACCCGGCGCAACCTTGAGCACGCCCTTGCGGGTCAGGTGCTTCTGCATAGGAACGCTCTTTGCACCGCCCATGAGGTCATACAAAGTAAAGCCACCGAACATCATGACGCGCTCCCAGACTGGGTGGGTGAGCGGGAAGATGAATTTCAGTGGCTTAACCAGGTGCGGCGCGAGAGTCGACATGTTGAGCTCGCGCTCGTGGAGTGACTCGGCTACGAGACGGAAGTCGAGCATGGCCAGGTAGCGCAGGCCGCCGTGGAACATCTTTGAGGAACGCGAGGAGGTACCTGCTGCGAAATCGCGGGTCTCCACTACTGCCGTCTTCAGGCCACGGGTTGCGGCGTCAACGGCAGCACCCGCACCCACGGAACCGCCGCCGATGATGACAACGTCGTATTCCTCAGTGGAATAGTTCTCCCAAGCCTTCTCGTAGTACTCCGGATTGAAACTTTGATTGCTTAGCGTGGCCATTACTGACCTCATCTCCTCTCTTGCCCCTGGCGCCACCTTGTGCAAGGACGCTACGGTGGCTAATGGAGCCTCATCGTCGCCCAAAGTGGTCCATTCCCCGCCTCGGGCCTTGAAGATCTTTTCTCCTGGGATTCATGTTAAAGGTCACGGCGTGGTCGCGAATGTGAAGCTACTCACCCGTAACTTTCGCGTGGGCCACCAGCAATTTTCACGAGTTTTTATAAAGGAAACAAAGCTCTTTCACCCCAATTAAGGGGGAGTAGTGGACATAGAAGAAGGGGCGTCTGGTCATATCCAGAGCCCCTTGGTTGATGCGGGTGGTACTAACGGCGCGTATTAAGCTTCGCCATTGCTTCGAGCACCTCAGGAATGCCGGCACGATCCGCCGAATACGTCACCGAGGACGCCTCCTTCACCAGCTCAATCGGTGCGGTCTCCAGGGCCACTACCTGCGCATGGTCGAGATAGACCTCGTCGCCATCCTCTCCTGCAAAGACAGTAATGTCCTTAGGCTCAGCGGCAACGGTGTCCAAGATACGTTGCGTTGCATTCCAGCGATTAACCTCAGCTGCTACCACGACGAGACCAGCAGGAGTATCAATGAGGCCGATACCTGGCACCTCTCCGAGCTGCTCCGCCACTTCATTCAGCTCGCGCTTGATATGACCGGAAACAATGTCATCGCCCTCACGCGACCACTCGACGACCATGTGAGGGATGGATTCGATGGCGGTGACGGTGGCGTCGTCAAGCGCATGCACGGCGATCACTTCGGAGCCGTGCTTGACGACGCCTCCCTGATGCTCAATCCTCCATAGTTCTTGTTGGATCGGATCAAAGGTCGAGTCAGGATGCTGCGCCGCCTGCGGCGACACCAAGATGAGGATCTCCGACTCGGGATAGATTCCAGCGAATGCATCGTGCAGACGCGTGGTGATGGAGTCGCCGTCATAGTTCATCGCAGACTCATCGGCCACAACGATGCGCGGGATCTGCGTGAAGTTAGCCTTCATGCGATGCGGCAGGCGGGAGACGATAAGGCGCGACTGCGTCGCGGCGCTGAGCAAGCCCTGCTCCACGACAGAACCGGCGAAGACCTCCTTGCTGCTTGTCGCAAGATTAGCCTGAGCTTCTGCAACGTCGAGCTTGAGTTGGGCCATGATCTCCGTGACTTTGTCGCGCCCTTCCTCAAGCCCGCGGGTAGCCTCCTCGAGGACCGAGTTCAAGTTCTCCTTGACCCAATCAAGTGTCTCTGGGGCCGTATGCTTAAGCTCTTCGAGTTCGTCCGTCGAAGGCTTGGCGGTGATAGCAAGACGTTCCCTGAGCAGCTCGGAGGTTGCCTCGGTGATGCGGGTCTTGAGCCCCATCAGATCGTCACGGAGGCGGCGCACACGGTAGCGCTCCGACTCCACGGCCTTGTCCTCGCGCTCGGCTTCCTCCAGGGTGGGCGCTCCTCCACCCATGCGGGCAGGAACCCAGAAAGCGCCCTTGGGCATGGGGCCAAACTCGGCCTCGTAATCCTTCCACAGGCCCTCAACACCGGCCTGCATGCGGCGACGGATTTCGGCGGTGTCTGCCTCGACGTCGCCAGTCGGCGTAAATGGCTCCAGTGCCCGGATCAATAGCGGGGTGTTGCTGCGGCCCAGGTTCTTCTTCTGCCCTTTTGTCCAGATGCGCTGCGAGCCAAAGACCACCATGGGAATGACGGGGACGCCCGCTTCATAGGCGATGCGGGCCGCGCCGCTGCGCATGCTGCGAATCTCAAAACTGCGGGAAATCGTACCTTCGGCGAAAACGCCGACAAGCTCGCCCGCCTTCGCCAGCTCGATCCCGCAGCGGATGGATTCGCCCCCGTCGATGCGATCGACTGGAACGTGACCCATCATGTTCAACAATGGGCCCACAACTGGGGTTTTGAATATGGCGGCCTTGGCGAGGAAACGCACCAGACGCTTCTTTTGATGCGGAATGAAGCCACCGAATACGAAGTCCATGTAGCCAGTGTGGTTGACCACCAACACTGCGCCGCCTTTGTCAGGAATGTTCTCTTCGCCCCACGTACGGATCTGCAACCCCTGCGCGATGGTGACACCTCGGGCCAGGGTGACAATTCGTTGGTAAAAGAAGTCTTTAATTGCGTTCATCATGGTCCCCTGACGAGTGGCGGATTGGATAGAGCAGTGAAATCAAAGCGCTAAAGGGTCTGGGATACACGGACCCCCGGGCTGCAAGAACCCGGGGGAGAGGCGTACATAATCAATACTTTTTACAGTCCCTTATTTCGGACGCAGAACATCCTTGCCCACGAATGGGCGCAGTGCCTCAGGAACAACAACGGAGCCGTCAGCCTGCTGGTGGTTCTCAAGGATGGCTACAAGCCAACGGGTGGTGGCCAAGGTGCCGTTGAGTGTTGCAGCGTACTGGGTCTTACCATTCTCATCGCGGTAGCGAGTCTGCAGGCGGCGCGCCTGGAAAGTGGTGCAGTTCGAGGTCGAGGTGAGCTCGCGGTAGCAGCCCTGGGTAGGAACCCATGCCTCGTTGTCGAACTTGCGGGCGGCAGAGGAGCCGAGGTCACCACCAGCGATATCGATGGTGCGGTATGGCAGCTCCATCGCAGCAAGCATGTCCTTTTCCATATTCAGCAGCATCTGGTGCATCTGCTCTGCTTCTTCTGGCTTACAGAAGACGAACATCTCCAGCTTGTCGAACTGGTGGACGCGAAGAATGCCGCGGGTGTCCTTACCGTGGGAACCAGCCTCACGGCGGAAGCAGGAGGACCAACCGGTGTACTTCAGAGGGCCATCGCTGAGGTCCAGGATCTCATCCTTGTGGTAGCCAGCGAGGGCGACCTCGGAGGTACCAACCAGGTACAAATCATCAGCAGGCAGGTAGTAGATCTCATCGGAATGCTGGCCCAAGAAACCGGTGCCAGCCATGATGTCTGGGCGAACCAGAACTGGCGGGATCATCAGCTGGAAACCTGCTTCACGCGCCTTCTGCGCGGCCAGCATGAGCATGCCCAGCTGCAGGAAGGCACCGTCACCGGTGAGGTAGTAGAAGCGAGCGCCACCAACCTTGGCACCACGCTTGACGTCTATAAGTCCAAGGGACTCGCCGAGCTCGAGGTGATCCTTCGGCTCAAAGTCGAATTCTGGGATAGCGCCAACCTCTTCAAGGACGATGAAGTCATCCTCGCCGCCCGCTGGTGCTCCCTCGACCACGTTCGAGATCTGGAACTGAAGATCGTTAACCTTTGCCTCAGCCTCAGCTAGCTCAGCCTCGGCCTTCTTGACCTTTTCCTTCAGCTCATTGGAGCCCTCCAGAAGAGCAGGACGCTCTTCTGGGGAAGCTTGTCCAATTTTCTTGCCAAACGCCTTCTGCTCGGAACGCAGCTCGTCTGCCGCCAAGATAGCGGAACGGCGAGCTTCGTCGGCAGCCAGGAGCTGATCGACAAGAGCTGGGTCCTCCCCACGGGTGACCTGGGAGGCACGGACAACGTCTGGGTTTTCGCGGAGGAACTTAAGATCAATCACGTTGAAAAGCTTACCGCACTACATGAGCCTTGCAGTGGTAATAACCAGCGAATTATTATGTGAATATGACCGCACAAATCATCACCGACGGACCAGTCCCCAAGCATGCCCAGCTTCGTGACATCCTCACTGAGCTGTGCAACACAACGCTCAAGCCAGGGGACATTCTCCCTGGTGAACGCATTTTGGAGGAGACGTATGGCGTTTCCCGCATCACGGTTCGCCGCGCCATCGGTGATCTTGTGGCCGCTGGTCGCCTACGGCGAGTACGCGGAAAAGGCACTTTCGTGGCCCCTAATCCCCTCGTTTCACGCCTTCACTTGGCCTCTTTTTCCGACGAAATGGGCGCACAGCACGTCCACGCTTCGAGCAAAATCTTGTTAGGCGGGCGGGCATCAGCCCCAGATGAGGTATCCGAGTTCTTCGGCACCGATTCCACTTTGACCCACACTCACCTTCGACGCCTGCGACTGGGCGACGGGGAACCCTATTCCATCGACGACGGTTGGTACAACTCTTCTTTTGTCCCCAACCTCCTAGAAAATGATATTTACAACTCTGTCTACGCCATTTTGGACTCTAATTTCGATCTGCCGATTACCGAGGCAGACCAGACAGTAACTGCTATTGCGGCTGACCCGGAGATCGCCGAGCTTCTCGACGTCGAACCTGGAACCCCCTTGCTGCACATCATCCGCAAGTCCCGCTCAGGCGACCGTCCCGTCGAGTGGTGTTCCTCCGTTTATCGGACCGACCGCTACCGTCTCACCACCCGCGTGAGCCGCGCCCTCGAGAACTAGCGACCTTCTTCCACGCAGGCCGCATGGGCGAGCGGCCTCCCAGGATTTCCGAGCTATGCAGCACTAGCGGGTACTATAGGAGGCCTTATGAGTAAAACTTCCCCTTGGCGCTCATCCTTTGCCGTCCGCCTTTTCCTAGTGGCCGCCCTCGCCGCGGCCGCTTTCTTGGGCGCATATGGATTTTGGAGCCCCTCCACCGGCACCACCGCGGGCGAAACCTCAACGGATAAGACCGCGCCGACCTCCGAAATGGGAGTTGCCTCCTTTACCTCTGCCGAGTCTGGAACCTGCCTGACATGGGACATCGACCCCAAGGGCGAAATCTCTAACTTCCAATCCATCTCCTGCGCTGAACCGCACCGCTTTGAGGTCGCCGCTCGCGAGGATCTCAGCACCTACCCCACCAGCGAGTTTGGCCCTACCGCCAAACGCCCCGACGTCACCCGCCAGAACGCGCTACGCGATGAGCTCTGCGCGTCCAGCACTTTGGGTTACTTAAACAGCAAATGGGATCCGGCAGGAAAGTATGACATCGCCTCAGTCTTGCCGCCGTCTAACGCTTGGGACAAGGGCGACCGCACCCTACTGTGCGGCCTACAAACCACTGATGAAACTGGTGTACCGCAGCTGAGCACCGGCAACGTGGAGGCAGTGGACCAAGCTGTCGTGGCCAAGGCCGGCGAGTGCCGCAGCATCGATGACAAGCAGATCATGCGCACCGTTGACTGCGCTCAACCGCACCAGCTTGAGACCGTATCCGTTGTTAACTTGGGCGAACGCTTCCCTAACGGTTACCCAGCCGGCGAGGAGCTCGACACCTACCTCAACGAGACCTGCACCGCTGCCGCTGAGAAGTACTTGGGCGGGGAAGAAAACCTCTACCAATCCACGCTGCAGCCATTCTGGGGCTCTGTCAGCGAGGCCTCCTGGAACGGTGGCTCCCGCTCAGTGAACTGCTCGCTGATGCACCCTAATAATGGTTCCTTCTCCATTATCACGGGCTCGGCCACGGGTGGCCGCGCTGCGCTGACCATCGATGGTGCCCCACCTGCACAGCAGCCTGAGCGCAACCCGATCCGCAACAACGCTTCGGCTGCGCCGTCCGCTGCACCATCTGCGGCCCCTGGCGCGGCAGCACCAACCCCTGCGGTAGCACCAGGTCAGTAGGTTCACGCCTCGGTCTGCCTCGGTCTACATCGGAAAGCTTATGTACCTGGTCAGTGAAGAACGCTTCGACGAGATGGTCACGGATGCCCTGGACAAGATCCCAGATGAATTCGTGCACCGCATGCGAAACCTGGCCATCCTCGTGGAGGATTACAACGAGGACAACCCCCACCTGTTGGGCTTATACGTAGGGGTCGCACTCCCTGAACGCACTTTCGACCACACGGGTTTTCTGCCCGATACCATCTTTATCTATCGCGGCGCCCTGCAGCACTGGTGCAACAGCGAAGAAGAGCTCGCGCATGAAGTCGAAGTAACCGTCTTCCACGAGTTGGGACATTACTTCGGCCTTGAAGAGCACGAGCTCCACCACTTGGGCTGGGGTTAGTCAGCCTCCTCCCCATCGCCTGTTTAGTACATGGTCGGTGCGACACCGCTGGCTTCATCAATATCGGTGTCGGCCCAGCGCTTGAGCGTCCACTGGCCAAAGGGCCTGCCGCCTGGCTCCATGAGGGTAAATCTGCCGTTGGGCATGTATCCGGTGTACGCGAAGTCGGCATCGATGCCGGTGGCATGGCGGCTTACCACGCGCATGGCCGCGCCATGGCTGACAATCACGGCGTCGTCATCGTCACCGAGTTCCGCCGCGATCTCCTCAACCACCGGCTGGTAGCGGGCCAGGACGTCGGAATAGGTCTCGCCACCCTCCATACAGGCGGCGGCGTCGCCGTCAATCCAGCCGCGCAACGCCACCATGTAAGAACGGTGCGCTTCTTCGCTGCCGTCCATCTCAAAGTCGCCTGCGAAGATCTCGTGCAGCCCAGCCTTGACCTCAACCGGGACGCGGAACTGGTCGGTAGCCTCCGCAAATGAGGCAGCTGCCAGCATCGCAGTCTGCTGCGCACGGAGTGCCACGGAGCAGTAGAAGCGCACCTTGCGGCCTGCGGTCAGCTCCGCGAGCTCGCGGCCTACCTCAGTGGCTTGGTCACGGCCGCGCTCAGTAAGCTCGGCTCCCGGAGGGCGGGTATCGAGGAGACGCTCTACGTTGGAAAACGTCTGGCCATGGCGCACAAGAAAGATTCTTCCGGACATGGCACCTACATTATTTGCCCTGACGCGCCTGCGCTACCCATTCATCCGCGGCCACCAAGCGATCGAGATCACGCGGCTGTTCACCAATTTCCGCAACAGACGGCCACGAGCCCACAAACATGAGTTCCTCTGCGCGTAGCCACACCGCGCGCAGCGCCTCTGCTACCGGCTGGTCCTCAATGTGCCCAATGAGGTCCACATGGAAGCGGTAGGTACCGAAGGTCTTGCGGGTGGGGCGCGACTCGATGCGGGAAAGATCCACGCCACGGTGAGCAAATTCCTCCAACGCACCGACCAACGAACCAGGTTCATTAGGCAGCGTAAAAATCACCGAGGTCTTGTCGTGCCCCGTGCGCGCAGTCGGCTTGCCAGCAGGCCCAACCAGCACAAACCGGGTGGTAGCGTCTGCGACGTCTGCGACGCCGTCGGCAAGCGTGTCCAAGCCAAAGAGCTCAGCCGCACGCGCGGGCGCGGCCGCTGCGTCAATCTCCCCCTGCGCCACCGCCTGGGCAGCGGCACCGTTGGAGCTAGCCGGCACGAACTTCACGCCTGGCAGGTTCTCCTTCAGCCAACCACGCACCTGCTGATAAGCCACGGGGTGGGTGGCGAATGTCGCGACGTCGCCAAGCTGCATTCCTGGACGCACCATGATGCTAAACACCACTGGGAGGTCCACCTCGCGGTAGACCTGCACACGCTCGCCTTCCACGAGGGCGTCGAAAGCCGCAGTCACAGCGCCATCGACAGAGTTCTCAATCGCCACACAAGCAAAGTCAGCAACACCTGCGCGCACCGCGGCCAGGGCTTCCGAAGGCGAGCTCACAGGCAAGGGTTCCACCTGTTCAAAGTGCACGCTCAACTGCTGCATAGCGGCTTCGGTAAAGGTCCCCGCAGGGCCCAAGAAAGCAATCTTCGTGCTGGCTTTTGTGGTGGTGCTCATAGGGGAAACCTTAGCCCACTAGACTGTGCTGCCATGGAGTTCACCCTGGAAAAGCTGCGCGAGTCTGTGTCTTCTCTTTCCGCAGAAGAGCATGGTTTCACCCACCTCGACTTGGACCGCCGCCCGCAGACGCAGGGAAGGCTGAGCGGTTGGATTCTCTCGGCCAAGGATTTGAACGACGTCGTGGGAATGCCCACCACGCTGGGGCATAAGGCGCGCACGTATTTTCCCGACGTCACGGACCCGTTCATCGCGGACTTGGAGGCGCAGGGCGCGCTTTTCATCGGCAAGTCGGCAGCCCCCGAGTTGGGTTTGCGCGTGGACACGGAGCCGGTAGGCCTGCCGCATCCAGACAATCCGTTGTATCCGGGACACACGCCAGGTGGTTCTTCTGGTGGCGCAGCCGTGCAGGTAGCGCGCGGTCTGCTCCGGGCCGCGCACGCTTCCGACGGCGGCGGATCCATCCGCGTTCCTGCAGCCGCGTGCGGTGTGGTGGGCTTCAAGCCCGCGGGGGAGGATCTCTCGGTGCAGGGTTTCATCACGCGCACGCTTGCCGACGCCGCTTTTCTCCACGGCCTCACTCCCCGCACGCCGCGGGCCCGCATTGGCGTGCTGACGCAGCCGCTCTTTGCTGACGTGGAAATTGCACCGCACATGCTCCACGCAGTTAAAGAGGCAACGACCGCGCTTGAAGCGCAAGGCTTTGAGACGGTGGCTATCTCGCCATATCCGCAAGCAGCTGAGACCTTCGAGACCTTCCAGCGCCTGTTCATGTGGCGCTTGGCCACGCTTCCTGATGCTGCCGGCTACACCGATTGGGTCAGGCAACGGGGCAAATTAATCAGTAAGGAAGAGCACACGGCCGCGCGCCTACATGCGGCAGCACTGCCTGAGCTTCTGGCGCAGTACTGGCAGGTAGACGCGGTTTTAAGCCCGATGCTGGCCTACGACCCTCCCCGGCGCGGCACCTTCTTGTCGCTGGAACATCAGGAGAACTTCGACGAGCAGACGCGCTGGTCGCCGTGGGGCTCGTTGTTTAATGTGGCCAAGCTTCCGGCGGTATCGATTCCCTGGCCGGTACGCGATCACCCACCGGTTGGCGTCCAGTTGGGAAGCATCACGCTTGACGACGCCGAGCTTCTCGGCCTAGCGAAGGCTCTCCACCGATGACCAAGGATATGAGCACAGCAAAATCGCTTAAGACGCGAAAGGCGCTCCGGACCGAAATCCTGATAGTCCTCGTCATCACCTTTGGCATTTCCGGTGTTCGTTCCGCACTACGTTTGACCGATGCGCTGCTCAATCCGGCTCCGCTCAACGAGCAGTCGGTGACGATTAACGCGAGCCAATCCACCCTGCCGCTCATCGATATCGGGCTCCAGTTGTGCTCTGCTGCAGTGCTCTTTGCCTGGGGTGCGTTGGCTTTGTACTTGTTGCACGTGCACATGCCGCCGCGCACTATGCTCGGCGGAAGCGATGCTCAGCCGAGCACTCGGGTTCGCCCCTGGGGCAGGGATTGGCTGCAAGGCGCTGGTCTAGCAGCGCTAATTGGACTCCCGGGTTTGGCGTTATACTACACCGCGCTGCTTTTTGGCTGGACCAAGGAGGTAGTGCCCACCTCCTTCGACAATGCATGGGTGGAGATGCCCGTGCTGCTTGTGAAGTCTGCGGCCAATGCCTTTGCGGAAGAGGTCGTGGTGGTCTACTGGTTTATGACGCGCCTGCGTCAATCGGGATGGGGCCTGCCAGCAACTCTCGCAACCTCCTCGATCCTGCGCGGTTCTTATCACCTTTACCAGGGCGTATCCGCTGGATTCGGCAACATTGTGATGGGCTTGGTCTACGGCTACTTCTTCCATAAGACCGGAAAAGTTTGGTCGCTTGTCATTGCGCATTTCCTCATCGACGCGGTAGCGTTCGTGGGATACGCTTTCCTCTTCTAAGACCCACATCACTACCCCGAGGTCTGTGAACCATTCCGCGGCGCCACCCGTCTCCTGGTTTATGAGGAGGAGGGCGGTGTGTGCCTTGTGGGGCGGATGTGAATTCGTTGTAAGGTTGAGCGCATGACTGAATCTGGACGAGACCCGCATCGCGAGGCGCGCCGCGCAGGCGATAGCCCTGTCCCCGCCCCTGGAGCAGATTCGAATTCCAGCTCGCCCGCCGACTATGTCCTCGGCGCCGACGGCAAACCCATCAGGGACCGCTACGGCCGCCCGGTGCGGCGTCGCCAAGCGCAGCAGCGCCCACCTCGTGCAGGTTCCTCCAGCGCCTCTGCCGTCGCTTCTTCCCCTTCCGCGTCGCGTGCTACGCCGCGGGCTAACTCGCTCCCAGCACAGCGCGCAGAGGAAACTCGCTTCGACGTCGGCGCCTACATGGAGCGCAACCAGCGCCCTGCTCAGAACACCGGATATCGGAGCACCCCGGCCGCTCCCGCCCCACGCCGCCCCACTCCCGAGGTGCCACGCAGCTATCGTGCGCCCGAATCGGCGCCGAAGCAACGCCCACACCGACGCCGCAAAAAGGCCAACCCCATCAGGCAATCCCTGGGCTGCTTTGGCTGGGCCGTGGCTATTCTGCTCGTTTTCACGCTCGTGTTTACCCTGTGGACGGACTCGCGCCTGACCCGCATCGAGGCCATGCCGGCTGAGCAGGTGGCCAAAACCGCCGGAACCAACTGGCTCCTGGTGGGCTCCGATTCCCGTCAAGGCCTCACCGAAGAAGAACAAGCAGAGCTCGGAACCGGTGGTGACGTGGGCGTGGGCCGTACTGACACCATCATGCTGCTGCACATCCCTTCCTCCGGCAAGGCGAAGCTCATCTCGATCCCGCGCGATAGCTACGTTGAGGTCCCTGGCTTTGGCATGGACAAGATCAATGCCGCCTTTACCTACGGCGGACCGCAGCTACTCACCGAAACCGTAGAGCAATCCACTGGCCTGCGCATCAACCACTATGCGGAAATCGGTATGGGCGGACTTGCCAACGTGGTCGACTCCGTCGGCGGCGTGGACATCTGCGTCAAGGAGCCCATCGACGACCCACTAGCGGGCATCAACCTGCAGGCTGGATGTCAGGAGCTACGTGGACGTGATGCGCTGGGTTACGTGCGTACTCGTGCCACAGCAATGGGCGACCTGGACCGCGTGCAGCGTCAGCGCGAATTCTTCGCAGCGCTGCTCGACAAGATCACCTCACCGGGTACGCTCATTAACCCGTTCCGCACGATATCCCTGGTCAACCACACCGCAAGCTCCTTCATAGTGGGTGAAAAGGATCACGTGTGGCACCTCGCTCGCGTGGCCTTAGCCATGGCCAGCGGCGTGGAAACTGAGACCGTGCCAATTGGCGGATTCCAAGACACCACCGTGGGCAACGTGGTGTTGTGGGATGACGAGGCAGCGCAGCAGCTGTGGGACTCGATGAAGTAAGCTGCGCAACAAAATAAAAGGGGAGAGAAGCCATCTTGGTTTCTCTCCCCTTTGCCGTGTAGCACTAAGGCTCAGGCTAAGTATCTTAAGCTGCCTCTAGCGCAGGGTCACCTGGCGGGACTTGATGTTCTCCAGCTGCTTGCGCTCGTCAGCGGTGAGGTTAGCGTCATTCTTGATCTCCTCGGCCAGCGCCTTGTCCACGCGGGCAAGTTCAACCTCGTAAGAGTCGTGGGCCACCTCAGGCTTGAGGTCGAAGACCGGCGCGACGAGGCCGTGGGTGCGGAAGACACCAGCGAACTTGGTACCCTCGCCCAGGTTCAGCTCGCCGCGTGCAGCGACGCGAGCCAGAGCGTTGAGGAAAGCGTTCTCATCATCGTTAGGGCGGACCCAACGGATGTGTGCCTTGCCGCCGCCAGCGTTAGCCCAGAATGCGATGCCCTCAATGTCGTTGCCCACCTGGTGGGACTCAATGACGGAATCGTTGGCCATCTGCATGGACTGCGCCACCTGCGGGGTGATCTGCGCGCCCTCCGGCATCCACCAAGCGAAGTCCTGGTAGACATTGATATCCAGCTCAGCGGATTCCTCAAGCAACTCGCTCAAGGCCGGCTCGGAGCCGTCCGCAGCGGTGGACTCCAGAGTGGAGCCAGGTTTGTTGTTCTTTACCCAATTAAGCGCATAAGCGAGGTCGCGGCCAGGGTTGTGGGTATGGGACTGGACCTGCAGGCCCACGAATGCCTCACCACCGAACTCCTCATCACGGATGAGGGCCGCGGATGCACCTGGGAGCACGGTCGAAACGTAAACGTCCTTGTCAAAGCCCTTCAGGGAAAGCTTTGCCGTTGCGGAAGGAACGAATTCCTGCATAGCAACGAGGGACGCCTCAGCGGCGAAACCGCCGAAGGGGCGGGGATCCTTTTCGAGGGCAGCGCGCTCAGCGGCGCGAGCAGCGAGCTTTGCCTGACGGCGGGACATGCCCTCAGGCAGCTGTTCGTTGTTCTTTTTCTTCTTGGCCATGCCCACCAATTTACCTGCTGCCTACAGTTCTATGGCGTGTAGGGCTACTTCTGGTTGATTCGTGGCGAGGATATCGATGCCGTTCGACCACGCCCACTTCATATCGTCGGACCTATCCACGGTCCACAGATAAGTGGGCAGGTCGAACGCCCCAATGTCATCGGGACGCATTTTTGCACGCAACAGTGACATTCCCAGCCCCGTCGGACGAGACAGAAGGATATCTGGGAAATGGCGTTCCCAGTCACGCCGCAAGTAGAAACGGTCCACCTGAGGGGCAAGGGACTGCATCCGGCGGATTGCTTTATGGGAGAAGGAAATCATGTGGATGCGGGGGTCGTCGAGAAGCCCAGCGTAGCGCAAGCGCAGCACCAGCTGCTCCTCGAGGACATCACCTTGGCCAGATGGGTGCTTGGTCTCAATGTAGAGATGGTGCGGATTATCGCCCAGCATCTCTAGCAGCTCATCCAGCAGTAGCATGTTCTGCCCATCGCCGATGTCGACGTGGCGCAGCTCGTCCCAGTCCATCTGCGCGATGCGGCCGGGCCTACCTGCGGTGCGATCCAAGGTGGGGTCATGGTTGACCACAACTTTTCCGTCCCTGGACAAACGAATATCGCACTCGACGCCGTGGATAGGCAGCTCGAGCGCCTTAGCAAATGCGAGCGGGGATAGCTCCGGATATTTACCGGAGTATCCCCTGTGGGCGACAATTTTCACTAGCCGAAAATCTTGGTCTTAATTTCGTTCAGCGTCTCGTAAGAAGCGTTGAAACGCTCCTTCTCATGCTCGTCGAGCTGCAGCTCAACAACCTTGTTGATACCGGAGCGATCGATGACAGCTGGGGTGCCGATGTAGACATCCTCAACGCCATACTCGCCCTGCAGGTACGCAGAAACCGGAAGCACAACTGCTTGGTTCTGGATGACTGCACGGGTGATGCGTGCCAGGCCCATGCCGATGCCATAAGAGGTGGAACCCTTAGCGTCGATGATGGTGTAGGCAGCGTCGCGAGTCTCTTCGAAGATCTTCTCGATGCGCTCGTTGTAGCCCGGGTCCTTCTCGGAGCGGTGGGACAAGGACACACCGCCGATGTTGGCCGAAGAGACAACCGGGAGCTCGGAGTCGCCGTGCTCGCCGATGATGTAAGCGTGTACGGAAGTCGGGGCGATGTCATCCATCTCAGAGAGCATGTAGCGGTAACGAGCGGAGTCCAGGATGGTGCCGGAGCCGATGACGCGCTCGTGCGGCAGACCGGAGGCCTTCCACACTGCGTAGGTGAGCAGGTCCACCGGGTTGGAGGCCACGAGGAAGATGCCGTCGAAGCCGTTCTTCATGACGTCACCAACGATGGAGTTCATGATGTTGACGTTCTTGTCCACGAGCTGCAAGCGGGTCTCGCCCGGCTTCTGTGCAGCACCAGCACAGATGACGACCATGGAGGCGTCAGCGCAGTCTTCGTAGGTGCCCTTGGTGACACGGGTGCGGGATGGCGCCCAGACAACACCGTGGTTGAGGTCCATTACGTTACCGGCGAGCTTCTTCTCGTCGATATCGATGATTGCAAGATGATCGACGGTGCCTTGGTTTACCAATGCGAATGCGTAGGCAATTCCAACGTCGCCTGCGCCGATGAGTACAACTTTGTTTCCAACATGATTTCCCATGGCTCCCATTGTGCCCCCTATTTCTGATTTGTGCCCGTTGTGCGCCCGATCTCACATAGTCGGCAGTCTGATCTCACACACAAAATGTCCGATCGGACATACTCTGCAGGGTGCTTTCCGAGCTGGTTGAATGGTGCCCATGCGCCAACTCGCCCGCAAATTCGCCCGCGCCGCAGCGATTCGTACCTTGTCATTTGCGGTTTTTGGGCTGGAAGTGCTCAGCGATCTTACACCTGGTGTACGCATGACTGGCAGGAGACGTTTGCCACAGAACATGGCGCCCGGCATCTTTGCCGCCGAGATTGCCACCTGGGCGGCGGTCTCACCCTCGCTCCTTCCGCGCCCGTGGTGGGTCACGGCCGCCAACGTCGCCATCGGGCAAGGCGTAGGCCACTTGGCCGCGACCACGGCCGCGTTCATCACCAAACGCGGCCTGCGCTACACCGGGAAACGCCCCCAGGATCACGTTGGCCCTACCCTGCGCAGCCGTACGCACCTTGCCCTGGGCGCCATCACCCTGGCCGTAGGCGTGCGTTCCCTTCGCAACCAGAGCGCACAGGCAAAGCTGGTCAGCAAGCACAACGAGCGCGGCCCTGAATCCGCCTTTCTCGGCATTGCCCTCGGAACAGTTGGTTACGGCACGCTGCTCATCGTCGGGGAAGCCGCACAGATCACTGTCACTCAGCTCTCCCGCGGGGTCCAGCGGTGGCTCCCCCGGTGGGTCGCTTGGCCGCTGGCCGGTGCCGCGGTCAGCTACGCCGCTGCTTTCCTCAGCAATCGCATGCTCTGGCGCCGGTTCATCCACGACGCCTCCCTAAAAGCACTGCAGCTCAACAAGCTGGTTTATCCCGGCTCGGTCATGCCATGGGAACCGGAGCGAAGTGGCAGCCCATGGTCCCTTGAACCGTGGACCGCAGTCGGTTCCCAAGGCCGCGCCTTCTTGGACCGCGGCCCGCGTGCGCACGACATTAAAGAGGTGATGATCTGCAACCGCGCCCATGAGCCCATCCGCATCTTCGTCGGCTTAGTCCAAGGGCGCGGCCCCATCAGCGCCGCTCAGCAGGCATTGGCCGAGTTAGAACGCACCGGCGCTTTTCGCCGGGAGACCATCGCCATCCAGTTGCCCGCTGGCTCCGGCTGGATCAACAACTATTCGGTTTCAGCATACGAGTTCTTAACCCATGGCAACTGCGCCACGGTCACCCTGCAGTACTCCTATCTGCCTTCGGTGTTTTGCTACGTCGTTGACCGTCAGGCGCCAGTCGACGCCGCGCGGGAGCTCATCAACGCTGTGCAGTCGCGGCTTTCGACGCTGCCCGAAGACGATCGCCCGAAGCTGTACTTCGCCGGCGAATCCCTGGGCTGCTACGGCATCGTGGAAAACTACCGTGACCTAGACGATCTCCTGCAGTCTTGCGACGGTGCGGTATTCACCGGCCCTCCTCGCATGACTACGTTTACGCGGCGGCTGGCCCGCGGGCGTGATCGCGGTTCCTTGGAGCGCCTGCCGCTTATCGACGCCGGCAAGCACGTGCGTTTTGCCTCCACCCCAGCGCACATGGAACACGATGCCTTCGGCAGCGATTATGAGCGCTGGCACCGTCCCCGCGTGGTCTTTGGCCAGCACGCATCCGATGCCATCGTGTGGTGGGATCGCCGCCTTATCTTCATGCGCCCAGACTGGATTCATGAACCGGCACCAAACACGCTGTATGCCGATACATTCAAACGCCTGCCGTGGGTACCTTTCATCACTTTTTGGCAGGTAGCCCTCGATCAGCTCAACTCCCTCAATGTGCCGGGCGGCCACGGCCACAACTACTTTGAGGAAACATTCTGGTACTGGGATTGCGTCCTCGGTTCACAAGCACGCACCCAGCTCACGCCAGAGCTGGCGGAGAGAATGCGCGTGTTCGTGGAACGCGATCAGCTCAACAAGCCCTCAGATTTCCGCCACCAAGTAAGGAAGCGGTTCTAGCCGCACTTGACGCCAGTGGAGTGGTGCGGGCAGTAGCCTTTGGGGTTCTTGTGCAGGTATTGCTGGTGCTCGTCCTCGGCGAGGTAGTAGGCACCGGAGTCCGTCTCTGAGAGGAGCTTGACCTCAGTGGTGGTGTCACCGAAGCCGGCGTCGGCAAGCTTGCCTGCGTAGGAATCCACGATCTCCTGGATCTCCGCACGCTCTTCCTCAGTCTCTGGGTAAAACGCGGAACGGTACTGCGTGCCCACGTCATTGCCCTGCCGAAAACCTTGGGTGGGATCGTGGGCTTCCAAGGCCTTGACCACCAAGTCACGCAGGCTAACCTGCGCGGGATCATAGGTAATCTGCACGGTCTCAGCGTGGTTAGTCAGGCCGCGGCAGACCTCGTAGTACGTAGGATTCGGGGTGGTGCCACCGGCATAGCCAACGGACGTGGACTCCACACCGGGGGTTTCCCAGAACATTTTCTCCGCGCCCCAGAAACAGCCGATAGCGATCAGAAGGGACTTCTGTCCCTCTTTCCACGGGCCAGTGATCGGAGTGCCGAGCACCGCGTGCGGGCGTGGATCCAGGATCGGCTCCGCACGGCCGGGAAGGGCATCTTCCCTGTTCACAATCTTTGGTTCCGGCTTAAACAACCACGACATGACATCTCCTTGCTCGTTGTCTGGGGGCATTTGGGCGGCAACTTTGCCCACGGGGCAGGCGTTCGCACACCGCCCCATGACGGCCATATAGGTTTTAACGCGCCCCGAGTGTATTTCGTTCCGGATAAATTGTGGCGGAATTCTTTCAGCGCTCCTATCATTGGGCACCGTACCCAAAGAAAGGAATTAACAATGGCTGTCTACGAACTTCCAGAACTCGACTACGCATACGACGCTCTCGAGCCACACATCTCCGCAGAGATCATGGAGCTGCACCACACCAAGCACCACGCAAACTACGTTGCTGGCGCAAACGCAGCTCTCGAGGCTATCGACGCTGAGATTAAGGGCGAGGGCAATGCAGACCGCCTCCGCGCTCTGTACAAGAACCTTGCTTTCAACCTGGGTGGCCACACCAACCACTCCATCTTCTGGAAGAACCTTGGCCCTAATGGTGGCGGCGAGCCAACCGGCGAGCTGGCAGAGGCTATCAACCGTGACTTCGGTTCCTTCGAGGCTTTCCAGAAGGCCTTCAACGCTGCGGCTCTTGGCCTGCAGGGCTCCGGCTGGGCAGTGCTTGGTTACGACCACATCGCTGGCCGCCTCCTCGTTGAGCAGCTGACCGATCAGCAGGGCAACACCTCCATCAACTTCACCCCGCTGCTCATGCTCGATATGTGGGAGCACGCTTTCTACCTGCAGTACAAGAACGTTAAGGCTGACTACGTCAAGGCTGTCTGGAACGTCTTCAACTGGGATGACGTTGCAGAGCGCTTCGCTGCTGCTTCCAAGTAAGCCGCATACGCGTTAGCTTGCATTAGTTAAGACCGCCTTCGGGCGGTCTTTTTCTTGCCCCAGTCTGACGGCTTAAGGGCCAAATGTCCCTTAAGCCGTCAGACTGAGCGCGCCACGATGAAGTCGCGAAACTGCTCCACGGGCGGGGCGTCATCGCCGGGGCGCCACACGAGGCCGAGTTCGCGGAAGGCAGGCGGCTCCAGCGGGATGAGGTTGCGGGCTTGGAGATAGGGGTCGTCGAGGGGAAGCAGTGCGGTGCCGAGTCCGGCGTCGACAAGCCCGGCCACAGTGGTCAGCTCCATCGATTCGAACACCAGCTGCGGGGAGAACCCCGCCTTGGCAGCGAGGGCATCGAGAAGCATGCGCGTGCCATAGCCAGGCAACATGCCGATGAATGGCTCATCGCGGAAATCAGCGATGTCCACGCTTTCCCACCCCGCTGCCCAATGCCCCTCAGGCACGGCGAGGCCGAGACGCTGCAGCTCAATCTGGTGCCAGCCAATTTCCGTCACGCTCGATGAAGGCGCCGATTCGCCTGACTGCGCCACCCCTGCCGGACGCGGGCCCACAAGGGCGAGGTCCGACTCACCGGCAAGCACGCGCTCGACGAGCTCACGCGCGGCTCCTTGGTGCAGCCGTATATCGACGTGCGGGTGCTGGGCGCGATAGGCCTTGACCAGGTCAGGGACCATCCAAGTGCCCAACGAATGCATGAAGTCAAGGCGCACGGTTCCCCGCTCAGGATCCATAAGGCGTGCCACCGCATCGCGCGCAGCGGTCTGCGCGTTGAGCATAGTCCGCGCATGTTGAACAAAGGCCACCCCGCGGGAGTTGAGGACCAGCCGCCACCCTGTGCGGGAGAACAAGCTCGCCCCGAGCTGCTGCTCAATTCGCTGCACACGCCGAGTCAACGCCGATTGGGAGATCCCCAGGTCATCAGCTGCAGCACCCACCAAGCCTTGCTCGGCCACGGCGACTACTCCGCGCACATCCTCGAGATTCATCGCTTGGATTCTTCCTGTACTTTCTTCCTGCCGAGCAAAATCATGCATATCACGCCATGCGCATCTCATCATGCATGTCATGCATGGAAATATATGGTTTCACACATTTTACACATGCTTTGGAAGCGAGCATCCTAGATGCATGACCAGAACCCGGCGCGCCACACTCGCGATGCTCTTCGTGGGCCTCGCAATCTTCTCCTGTTTGTACACCACACAGGCCATGCTGCCGACCTTGGTCGCCCAGATGGGTCTAAGCTCCACGCAAGCCGCGCTGACGATTTCTGCAGCGACCGGTTCGCTGGCTGTATGCGTGGTCCCCGCCTCGATCCTGTCGGAGCGCTTCGGCCGCGGGCGTCTGCTTATCATCTCCGCCATCGCAGCGACGGTGCTCGGGCTCGTGGTGCCACTAGCCCCGAATGCCGCCACGCTCATCGCGTTGCGCGGCCTCCAAGGTGCAGTGATGGCTGGCGCACCTGCCACGGCAATGGCCTGGCTCTCGGAAGAACTCGACGCCAAGGATCTTGCCCGTGCGATGGGTCTCTATATTGCCGGCACCTCCATTGGGGGCCTTAGCGGGCGTCTTATCCCCACGGGAATTTTGGAATTTAGTTCTTGGCGCTGGGCGCTATTCGGTTCTGCCTGCGTCTCCCTGCTCTTTGCGGTGATCTGCATCATCCTGCTTCCTGCGCAGCGCAACTTCACGCCGAAGTCCATCCGCCTGGGCAATGAGCTCCGCGCCATCTTCGCCCATTGGCATAATCGCCAGCTCGCACCCCTGTTCCTAGTCGCATTTTTGGCGATGGGCACCTTCGTGTCCATGTATAACTTCTTGGGATTTAGGCTCATTGAGCATTTCGGTCTCGCCCCGGCGTTGGCGGGTTCGGTGTTCCTCTTCTACCTCACCGGCACGTGGTCCTCAGCACGCGCGGGCAAGTTGGTGCAGCAGATTGGTCATGGCAAGACGTTGTTCGCCTCGTCGCTGCTTTTCGCGGTGGGCATCGCGCTATGCGCCGGCCCGCTGCCGGTGGTGTTGGTAGGAATCGTGGCACTGACGGTGGGATTCTTCGCAGCGCACTCCACGGCTTCAGGCTGGGTGGGCCACCTTGCCACGCACGACCGCGCTGAGGCTTCAAGCATGTACGTGTTTTGTTATTACTTCGGCTCTTCCGTGGTGGGCGCGGTGGCAGGGCTGCTTTTCGACGCCCTCCCCTGGGCCGGTTTCGTCGTAGTCTATACGGGACTCGCGGTGGTGCTTACTGTGCTGACTTTGACCTTGAGAAAAAACGAATAAACTCGTGTTTTATGGATAAGTGGTCAGCACGCACGTGGCATCGACGGGCTTCTCGTCCCGTGACGGTATGGATGATGGTCTTCATCATCGTGGGTGCGATCCATACTTTCACCCCTAACACCCGCTGGGTGCTCATTCACCTGTTTACGCTGGGCATCCTGACCAATTCCATCGTGGTGTGGTCGCAGCACCTGACTGAGAAGTTCGTCCAAGCACGCCTTCCTGATTCCGCCCGGCCGCGCCAGCTCTATCGCATCTATACCCTCAATGCGGGCATTGTCTTGGTCCTCATCGGCCAACTCCTCCACAAGGCTTGGGAGCAGCACTGGATTCTGACGCAGGTGGGCGCCACGATTGTTGCCGCAATGGTGGCCTGGCATGGAGTTTCCCTCTTTGGGCAATGGCGTGGGGCAAAGGACAAGCGCTTCCGTCCGGTGATTGCGGCCTATGTAGCCTCGGCATTCTTCTTGGCGGTGGGCGCTACTCTGGGCGCGTTACTTTCGGTTTATCCGGCACATCCACGCCTACTCATCGCGCACGTCACCGCCAACGTTGGCGGTTTCGTTGGGCTGGCAGCCGCAGGTTCGCTGACCATCTTGTTCCCCTCCATCTGGCGCACCAAGGGCGTCAACAAGCGGATGCGCTCGAGCTTCACGCTGCTGGCGGTGGGCGTTATGGTCACCCTGTTGGGCACGATTGTGAACCACCCTGAAGCCGGACTCATCGTCTATTGCCTGGGCTGGATACTTAGCCTCGAGGGCTGGGTAGGCAATGTCCTCACTGTGGCCAAAGATCCGCGCGGGCGCATCAACTACCCGTCTGTCTCCATACTGGCTGCCGCCTTTTGGTTGGTGGGCGCGCTGACCTATTACACGGTGCAGCACTTCTTTAGTTCTGAGCCGGCTATCCCAACGCTAGCTTTGGTGATTGGCTTCGCCGCGCAGTTGTTGTTCGGTGTGATGAGCTACCTGCTGCCCACCACGATGGGCGGCGGACCCGCTGCTACCCGCGCTGGCCTGCGTGAGCTTAACCGCGCGGGCTTGCTGCGCGCGACTTTCATCAATGGCGGCGTGGCCATCTGGATGGGTACCTCCAGCTCGTGGGCCATGATTCTGGCAGCGCTGCTGTGTCTCGGCTCGCTCGCGGTCTACCCCATCTTCATCGTCCGGGCCGTGAAGGCGCAAAAAGCCGTTCTACAGAAAAAGGCCGAGGGTCCAGCCCCAGAGACCACTGTCCCCTGGGAGCAGGTCGCACTTGGCCTCGTCATCTTGGCCCCGCTTCTGCTCCTCTAAAAGCCCGTACCAGTCTCGGGCTCGTAGTCAGAGTCGTATTCACTGTCGTCGGTGGGCCAGACAGGGCTCACCGTCAAGGTAAGAGGTCTAAGGCTTAGGGGACGGAAATGGCTCCAAGGTTGGGCACGCCTGGCGCGCCGGCGCTCATGAATTCGCGGATTGCGCGGGTGGCTTGTACATCGCCTGCGTTGTAGTCAAGGATCTGCTGGCGAACTTCCATATCCCCTGCCAAAGCTTCGCGCCTTGCGTTGACGGATTCCTCGCCGTCGAAGTCCTCCGGCCACTCAAATCCGGCCAGCGGCGCCACCGTCTTCAGCCCCAGGCCATAAGGGCCCGCGAAATTACGCTTGACATGCACAAACATATCGACCCACTCGCCCGAAGAGATGAATTCCTCCACCTCCGCCAGGGCAGGTCTGCCAAAGCGCTTCGCTGACATCCGCATCCAGTGGTTCTCCCCGTGCGCCGAGTAGCAATACGCAGCAAAGGTCTTACCCGCAGCGTGTGCTTCCGCGCGCAGGCCCATGAGCCAGGACCAGAATTCCTCAAAGTTTGCCGCCTCAGCTCTGCCACCGAGCGGCTCCCACGTCACGAATGCGCGATACTCGCCCTGGTACCAAGCACCCCAGAGATAGGCGCCTTGGTCGAGATAGGCCTCCATGTCCACGTCTACTTCCACGTCGGCACGGGGCACTTCGATGCCCACGCTTGGCGACGCCGCCGCGCGCCGCAGCAGCGGCTGCCCTTCCCGCCAGGCCTGGGCCAACTGAGAGGGTTCGCCAAGGTGGGCATCGATAAGCGCCTGCACTGTCTCAATGCCGCGCTCCCGGTATGGGTTCGCACGATCGCCCGGCAAGAACAACGAGATATCATCGCGCTCTACCAACTCAGGCTCGCAAAGCTGCCAGAAACGGCACGTCGCACATTCTTTTACCCGACGCGGCCCCGTCGGCAGAGGCTGCGCTAGCGCACCCTCAACGTTGTAACGGGACGTGTCAGTAAAAAAGGCTTGGGAGCGATCCTGCCCTATCGCGCCGCCCCGGCCAGAGTTCAAGCCCAACTCCTCCAGCGCCAGCGCCGCAAATGCCAGCCGGTAACCATCCACGGCATGGTGGCGAATCTTATACGGCATCTCAAGCGGCTCGCTCAAACCGATGCGATGAGTCGGCACCGCCAGAGTGCGTGCCCTCTCATTGCGCCGAGCGACGCGGTGATTCGACACGATAACTGGTGTGTACTTTTCGCCCTCTTGCAGGAGAAGATCTACCTCCACCTTCCATTCATCGGTGGCAAAGACGGCATTAGTGATGTGCGTGTAGCCATAAGCCAGCGCCTCCAGCGTGGCCATGGAGCGTTCCCACTCATCCCCTTCAATATCGATGCGTCGGAAACGCCCGGGTGCCTTAACCGGCAAATTCGCCAAGGCTGCGTCGACAGCCGCAGCATGCCGCTCGGCCCTAGCCAGCGAAGCATGCGTGCGCGGAATCTCCGGGTGGGCACGCCGCTGCACGAGCCTATAACGACACCCCACGAGGTCCGCAGCACCAAGCACATCCTTCACAACGGGTGAGCTTAATAGAACAGCAAGGTAAAGTTGAACCCAGACAAAAAGCAAAGGATGAAAATGAGCATTATTAAGAAGATTAAGAAGGCCCGCCGCGAAGCACGCGCGGAGCTCAAAGCAGCTAAAACCCGCGTAAAGGCGGAAGTTAAGGAAGCCTCCAAGGCACAGAAGCGCCAGCAGAAGCTGCTGGCAAAGCAAGAGAAGGCACTCATCAAGTCCGAGGAAAAGGGGTTAAAGAAGCGCCGCAAGCATGAAAAGAAGATGGCACAGCTGGAGCTGGATAAGCTCAAGAATGGCCGTCTAAACAAGAACAATGTCAAGCGCTACGCAGGCGCATTGCGAACCGCTGCGCCGCTGCTCCTGCCGCTCATTTACCGCGGCGTCGTAGCCGCTCAAGGCCAGCTGGAGGCCAACCGTGCCAAAAAGGCAGGCCTGACTACTGACCAGCTCGCTTCCTTCTCCGGCCATGGAGCTTCCCTGAAGGCACGCACCACAGGTATCCGTAACTCCCTTAAGGAATCCAACCTTCCGGCTGGCTTTAAGCGCGACATCAAGGAGCGCCTGACCGAGGTGGAAGCCTCCATCGATAACGCTGAGTTCATGACCGATCAGCAGCGCCGCCGTGTTCACAAGACCATCGAGGGCGAGATCGATAACATCACTGCTGAAATCCAGAAGCGTTTACAGGACTAAGTTCCGACAAAAGCCCCTTCTAAAGAACGCCTTGTTCGCGGGCTGCTGCTACAGCAGAAGTACGGGAGCGCACCCCCAGCTTGTCGTAAATATGTACCAGGTGCGACTTCACCGTGGCTTCCGAAAGCATAAGGTCCTGTCCAATCTCGCGATTTGACGCGCCCGCGGCCACGAGCTTGAGTACCTCTAGCTCGCGTGGAGTCAACGAGGTACGAGGGGTGCGCACACGCGTCATGAGACGGTCCGCCACAATCGGCGAAAGCGCAGAGTCACCATCCGCGGCCGAGTGCACGGCAGCCAGCAGCTCGTGCGGCGGCGCATCCTTCAGCAGGTATCCCACAGCGCCTGCTTCGATGGCGCCGAGGATATCTGCATCCGTGTCATAGTTTGTTACCACCAGGACCTTTGGTGGAGTGCTCATCGAGGAGCGAATGGCCGCGGTTGCCTCAGCGCCACCCATCACGCGCGTGCCCTCGATTCCTGCGCCAAAACGAAGATCCATCAAGATCACGTCGATACCGCCGGCCTGCGCCGCGGAAACCGCAGCCTCCGCCGTTGCTACCTCGCCGACAACCTCAATGTCCTCTGCGCCTTCGAGCACAGATCGCAGCCCGAGGCGAACGATCTCGTGGTCATCTGCCAGCAAGACCCTAATCACGTGCTCTTCCTCCTAAAGTGGTTGAGAAAATCATCCAAAAGTTTAATTTACAGGGTTATTTAAGGGCATACTAACTGACACCGCGGTACCTGACCCCGGGGTGGACTCAATGATCACTTCGCCGCCGAGCTCCTCCGCGCGTCGGCGCATCGCCGAGAGCCCAATGTGCCCCAACCCCGCCGGTTTGTTCTGTACTGCCGTTACGTCAAAACCGTGCCCGTTATCGACTACGTCCACGCGCACTTCACCCGGCGCGTAAGTTACGGTAATGCGCGCACGTGTTGCCTCCGAATGTTTGACCACGTTGCCCACCGCTCCCTGCGCGATGCGCAAGAGGGCAGCCTCGACCTTCATCGGCAATTTGAGCACGTCGCCCTCAGAGTCGACTTCAACGTCAAGCCCGCTCGTGGCAGCGAAGTTCTCCGCCATGCGCGTGAGCGCCCCTTCCAGGGAGGCCTCAGCAAGCGCTGGCGGCTGGAGTGCTGCAATCATGGCGCGCGCTTCATGCAGGTTATCTGCTGCGGTGCGGCGTGCAAGTTCGATACGCTCTTTGGCGCGCGGCACGTCTTCTGTGTCGAGATCTCGATCCGCTGCGTGCAGCAGCATTTGGATGGAGGACAGGCCTTGGGCGAGAGTATCGTGGATTTCGTGCGCAATGCGCTGGCGTTCAGCAATCATTCCGCTCTCCCTTTCTGACTCTGCCAGCTGAGAGCGGGTCTCAATCAGCTCACGGTTCATCAGGGACAAGGCACGAAACGCATAATAGATCGCCACGGTCACCAGTGCAGAGACCGCTGGGCCCATAACGCCACCGAAGGTCAGACCCCCAGGAATCTGCACCGTAACGGAAATGATCGTCGCGATAACTACGCAGACCACACCCGCATACAAGTCGAGCACGTAAAGGTAGAGGAAGAAAAGGGCGAAGACCAAGTAGATAGCTGCCGGAGCTACGAACATGTCCGCCAGCCACACCACCGTCAGAATGACGAGCCACAGGTACCGCGCCCCACGCGGCCACTGCTCCACGTAGACGGAACCCGCGAAGTAAACCACTGCAAAAGCGGTCAACAACAACAGGTTGATGACTGCCTGCCACAGCGGCAAACGCACGGTGGTAAAAATCGCAACGATAAGCAACGTTGCAGTAAGAATATGGATGCCGTTGCGCAAGGCCTCCGTATCTGGCGAGCGCTGATCTATTGTGGACATCATGCGAAAAAGCCTACTGTCCTCCCTCATGGTCGTCACGCTCGCCCTATCTGCCTGCGATTCCCAAGGCTTATCTTCCCCCGAACTTTCGGCAGCGCCTGACGACGCCTCCCCCACCGCCGCGGCACTACCCAACGACGGTTTGCCCATCGATACCACCGCAGAGGCCAGCGCCGACCAGGATTGCCCTTACCTGGACTCCCAGTGGGTTGCCGATACCAACGGCCAGAGAATGACCCGTGTGGCCGTCGATCAGCGCTTTAAGACGCCCGCTTGCATCTTCTGGTCCTACCCAGAGGACCCACAGGCCACAGTCATCGTTCGCGAAATGCCCTCGGTAGAAGAAGCTCGTGCGGTGGTTGACTGGGCAGCGCCCGTTGACTCCACAGAGCCTGCGGAATTCGATGGCTGGTCCGGCGGACGTGGTGTCTTCGAGGATTCCTACTCGGTCTTCGCGGTGCAAAAGGACAACAAGGCCGTGCTCGTCTGGTCCAACCAGGCGCAGACCTTGAAGGCGGAGCTTATTACCAAGGAAACGATTAAGAACTTGGCACTCTAAGCCCTCAGGAGTTGAAGCGACGTTAGACTGCGACGTCGTTGTACGGCATCATCGTCGAGACCCACGGGAAAACAACTTCCATAAGAAGGAAGAACACTCCAACCGCAATCGCAATCGCGAGTATCACCTTGACCACTGTGGGGCCTGGCAAAAGATTCCAAAGTGCGCGGTACATTTAACTCTCCTCCAGTACGGCCGGGGTCTGTCCCTTTACCTTCGGCTCGTGCCCGACTTCCATCGCGTGGACGATCATGCGTTCTGCATTCGAAAACTGCGGGTGGCAAGTGGTTAGGGTGAGCAAGGCCTCTGATGCCTGCTCCACTGGCGTATCCATCCCTGGGATGGGGTTAATTACGGCACCATCATCGGGCAGCGTTATGTGGCGGCCATTGATGCCCTGGTATTCGGGCTTAGCCTGCTGTTCCGGGGTAAAACAATCGGCTTGCACGCCATCGATTGGCATGACGCGATAGGTAATCCATTCTGTTTGGGTCTCAATCACAATGGCGTCGCAGGTCTCAAGATTGCCCAAATCGTTGAAAGGTGCACCTTTACCCACGCGGTGACCCGCCACACCAAAATTTCCTAACTCGCCTGGCATCTGGGTGTCGGCATAATGTCCAGGTCCGCGTAAGAGGTCTTCATCTTCCGTGCCTTCCAAGATGGCAAAGTGGAAATCGGACCCGAAGGTAGGAATATACATACGCGCAAAAGCCTCGCCAAGCTCGGGTTTTAGTTTACCGCGAGGGTTGTGCCACTGGGTATCGAGCTTCTCATTGGCTTTGTCCTGCAACTTCCCGGACTCTAGATTGGTCCAATACGCCTCATAGAAGGAAAAAAGCAGCAAGATCACGCCAGCGGTCAGCATCAACTCACCGATGACGGTGCTCACTCCGGTCTTAGTCATGGAATTACCTTAACCGCTGTACAGTAAGAGTGCCCTATCCATGGATCGCAAAGGACAATCATGCTCGAAGTTTTCATGTACCCCGTTTCCGGCATCTTGAAACTATGGCACCTGCTCTTTGCCTCTTTTCTTGATGAATCCATGGCCTGGCTCGTGGCGATCGTATTCCTCGTTCTTACTGTTCGCAGCTTCATCGCACCACTGAACTGGCTGTCCGTTCGCTCGGGTCGCATCAGTGCTTTGATGCGCCCCGAAGCCTATGCAATTAGAGATAGACTTAACGCTGCAACCACGGTAGAAGAGGCTGTCGCAGCCTTACAGGATCAAAAAGAACTACACGAGCGCTATAAGTACAACCCGCTCGTGGGCTGTCTACCTGTTTTCATCATTGTGCCCTTCTTCCTCGGCCTCTACCAAGTTGTGCTGCGTGCCTCGCGCATCGGGCAGGTGGACCACGTCGGCCTGCTCACGCCTGGCGATGTCACGTCATTTCGCGCTGCGCTACTCAACGGCGTGCCGATTACGGACTTTGCCCGTGACCACCGTGATCTCGTAGTTCCCCTCCTGGTGCTGGCCATCGGCTTCACCGTTCTTAACATGATCATCACCCAATACCGCAGCTTCCTCACCTTGCAGTTCGATGAGAAGGTGCCGCGACGCGTGTTCTGGTTAATGTTCGCGATGATCATTTTGCTGCCATGGATATTGTGGAGCACAGCAATGAGTGGACCAATCCCTGTCGCCATCATCTTCTATTGGGCTTGGACCTATCTCTACACACTGGTCCAGACCTTGGTCTACGAATACATCATGTACCGCCGTTACCCGCTTACCGACGCCGTGATACAGCTGCGGCGTGATAGCTTCCGCGCCTGGCGCAACAAGGAGACTAAAAAGAATAAGAATCCCGAGGGACTCAGCAAGGAAGACCTACGTGCAAAGCGCAAGCACCACGCCCAGATCCTAGGTGAGGCGCGCAAGCAAATTAGATTGAATAGTCAGCAGGCGGCTCAGAAAGAAGCTGAATAGCGAGTTCCCGCGCCGTCTTAAGAGGCGATATTTCGCGGGTCAGCCTAGCACCCGCCATGCCGCCATCTAGGAAAATAAGTAGCTGGCTAGCCTGTGTTGCCGAGGGGTAGCCATTCTTCGCAGTCAGCAGTGCCGTCATAGTGGAGTGCATCCAATTGCGGTGCTCCATACAGGCTGCAACGATTCCCCGCTCAGCATCAGTTTCGGGGCGCGGGTATTCGCCCGCTGCGTTGAGGAAGTGCGAGCCGCGGAATTCCATATCGGGCTGTTCCTCGATTGCCTTATCAAAGAACGCAAGCACCTTCTGGTGCGGATCCGTAAGCCCCTCAATGCGCGCTTCCCAGTCAGCTCGGTACTTCTCATCGAGGGACTCTACGTACGCAATGACGAGTGCGTCTTTTGAGCCGAAGAGGGAGTAAAGGGATGCTTTAGCCACGTCAGCTTCGCGGAGAATGCGGTCGATGCCGATGACACGAATGCCCTCAGTGGTAAAGAGATTGGTCGCGGACTCGAGGAGTCGGCTGCGCGGGCTCGGACGATTCCTGCGCGACTTCTTTTCTGGCATATCCTCTCCTAAAACGACGAAACCGGTTCATCTACACAATATAGACAAACCGGTATGTTTGCGAATTAGATTCGGATCTACTTCGCCGACTTCTTGGTAACGAGACCAACAATCCACAGAAGCAAACAAGCACCCAAGGTGGCGACGACGATCATCATGATCCAGCCATTCGGGGAGCTCGAACCGAAGAAGGACATAATGCCTGCGCCCAAGAGACCGCCAAGCACACCGACGATAAGGTTAGTCAGCAGGCCGTGATCGCGTTTCATGATCTTCTCAGCCAACCAGCCAGCAATAATACCCACGATAATCGAACCAAAGAATCCTAGACCCATACCCATAGCAATCTTCTCCTTTTAGTATCAGTTGTTTCAGCTACAGGTACCATGGTTCCAGCATTTTTGGGAAAAGAAAGGAGCGATCTGTCTTTCCGCAGGTCGCTCCTAAAATCGTGTCTCAATCGTTAGTAGATTGCCAGCCAATTCGGCTGGTTGCCAGCTATTAAGCAGAGTCTGGGCGCACAACCATCATTGGGCAAGGCGCCGACTGCAGCAGTGCACGGGAGGTAGATCCGAGCAGCATGCCCTTGAAGCCACCACGTCCATGGGAACCAACGACGAGCAGCTGGGCGCCATCGGAGGCGTCGGTAAGCGCACGCACCGGACGGTCACGGGCGATGAGCTTCTTTACCTGAACGTTCGGGTACTCCTCCTGGAAGGAAGCGATGCGCTCGGTCAGCAGCTCCGCCTGTTCCTTCTCGACTTCTGCCCACTCAGCCTGGGCTGCGGACAGTCCGGCGAGGGAAGCCTGAACCTGCATGTCCATCCAGGTGTGAACCGCAATCAGCTCTGCGCCACGAGCGTCAGCTTCCTTGAAAGCGTACGCGGTGGCCTTCTGGGAAACCTCAGAACCGTCGACACCGACAACAACCGGACCGTACTTGTTCAGCTCGGTGACGTTGTTGTTCTCACGGACAACAACAACCGGGCAGGCAGCGTGGGAAACCACGGAAGCGGAAACAGAACCCATCACCATGCCGGAGAGGCCACCCATGCCGCGGGAGCCCATGACAATCATGGTGACGTCCTGGGACATCTCCAGGAGCATATCAATCGGGGAACCCTCTGCGACGGTGTGTCCGATCTTCAGCTCTGGAGCAACCTCGTGCGCAATCGCGCGACCCTCTTCAATCTTCTCGAGGGTTTCAGCCTGCAGATCCTCAAAGAGCTCCTTTGGGGGAACCATGCCTTCTGCATAGAGGAACTGTGGCATCGTGTAGCTGGAGGCAATGCGGAGAGGAATACCACGCTTGAGGGCAGTGTTTGCTGCCCAACGAACAGCGTTCTTGGAGGCTTCCGAACCATCTACGGCAACAACAACAATGTCTTCCTTGGCCATGTTCTTTCCTTTCAGGTGGTTATACCATCAAGTGTAGTACGTATTAACCAATCTCCGCAGTTGTTGCAGCGCCTGCGTTAGCTGGGAAAAGTACGCTGTAAATAAACTCCGCGACCTTGGCAATTACAGCGCCAATGCCGGTGGAGAAGAATTCAATTACCGGTGCAAGAAGAGAGTCAAAATCCATGGAGAACAGACTAGTACATATGCGCAAAGGCTTCAGCCCGTTGCCGATTAAAGATGGGTTGAACCCCACCCGTGCACGTGTACCGGAAGGCTCTATTTCAGCCTGGGCTTTTCTTGAGCACCTCATTCAGTCTCAACGCCACCGGCACCCAAACGACAACGCGGCGGCGCTCCAAGCACGCTTCGACGCAGGCGAAGTGGTCTTGCGCGATCAAACCGTGCTGAAACCAGAGACACTGCTCACCAAGGACCAGGACGTCTTCTTCTATCGGATTCCTGCACCGGAGGCGCCGGTGCCTTACGACATTCCGATCCTGTTTGAAGACAAGCATTTGCTGGTGGTGGACAAGCCACCTTTCATGGCCACGATGCCGCGTGCCAAGCACATCGTGCAGTCCGCCACGGTTCAGATGCGGCGCATCACGGGCATCGATGACCTGTCGCCCGCGCATCGGCTAGACCGGCTCACGTCAGGCATCCTCGTGTTTACAAAGACCAAAGAAATTCGTGGCGCCTACCAAACACTGTTTGCGGAACGACGAGTCCACAAGACTTACGAGGCTATCGCCCCACTTTCCGACGTCCCCGTCGGCGCCATGTGGGAGTCACGCATTGAGAAAACCCCGGGTGAGATCCAGGGCAGGCTGGTAGCGGGCGAACCAAATGCTTTCACTGAGGTTGCCGGCGTTAACCCCGTGGATAACGAACCCTACGAAGCTATTCACGGTCCGCAGCCGCCTTTGGCTAAGTACACGCTCAAGCCGAAGACCGGAAAGACGCACCAGCTTCGCCTACATATGTGGGATGCCGGTGTGCCGATCCTTGGCGACCCCGTCTACCCGGTTACCTTCCCCGCCGACGCCGAAGACATGCGCGTACCAATGCATCTCACCGCGACACGCATCGAGTTCATCGATCCTCTGATTGGAAAACCAAGGGAATTCGTTTCGAATTTACCTTTAGTAGCCCATCATTTCCTCCACCCATAAATGTTGTAATTCGTACGTCGATCCCAGCGACAAAATAAGCAGCGGAAATGATCCAAACCGAACACGGCTATTGATACGCCCAAACACAGAAACAAGCAATAAACACCCAGTTGCCCAAGATTAATTTCCCAAAATAACGAGAAAATCAGACCATCAACGGAGACGTTGGCCTCACCTAAAGTCGCAAACAACGACTTCTAGGCGACAAACGCTTGGCCCTAATCGCACGCAGCGGGATAGAGCACGACGCAAATAGGCTCGCCTAGCTCGCCTACCGGACTAAACTTTAACGTCACTGTGTCCATAGGTTAGAGCCCCAGCCAATAAGGTGGCATGCACCTCCACCCGCGATCAACACCCAGGATCAAATCCTGCCCCAATTCCGAGCACACCAACACGAAGGCGCCCCATGCACCAACGCGCGATAGGAATATCAACAAAACAAGCCCCGCCGATCTGAGGCCTAACCCCACGCAGCTCCCAAAGACTCGACCACGACGCTACAACAGAAAGCGGAAACCACTAGTCGCGTTCCCGCTCCCAGGCATTAAAACCTATCGGATCGACAAAATGCCCCGCCCAAGGCTACGGGCGACCTCAATACAAACACTCCAGCATTCCCCTTACGACACCAGACTTGAAACGAGACCACGCCGGGCCAAAGGAATGATGTGATTTGAAACAGAAGAGACTGAATACGGAGTTATAGAAACCCGGCCCGATCCACCCCTGGAGCCCAAATGGAGAAAAAGACAACCAGCTAGGCCGACCGATATCAGAGAATAAGACGAGGAAACATATAGCCGACGCGCACAACCAATCGCCTTCCTCCGCGCGCAGTACTCGAATCTGCGCCCAATTATCCATGGAAATCACCTTTCCAATTTTGATTGAATGGGCTACTATTCGACCGCTGCTACTGGGCTACTTTTCAACCGTCATTAACACCTTCTTCAAACCCGCCCCTTCTAAGAGAGTCGTAGGAGAGAAAATTCAAATCATTCGGTGCATATCGTTCCGAGTGCCGGCACCTGGATCGAACCAGAAGACGTCCAAGTACTGATGCACTGCTCATCGCTAAGGCCGTGGTCAACTTTGGCAAAACGTTCAAAAGAGGGCTGGTCCCTGACGTTGTAGTCAGGAACGGGCCCTCCAGAAAGACGAAAAGAAGGAGCATTTCCCTTGTGGTGGGTTGTGCTCCTTC
>NZ_NOVQ01000031.1:0-348 GCF_008042215.1 Corynebacterium sp. LK14 | reverse complement strand
TATGCGTGCGACCTTCTTGTGATTTATCGGGCCGAAATCCGTATCACTGTTGAGGCTTGCAGCGATGCGTTTAGCACCATAAAGCCCGTGCTCATCATCGAAGATGGTCTTGATTCTTGCACCAATAACGGCATCAGAATACATCTTTAACCTGCGCTTTTCACGGGTTTGGACCCATTTATAAAACGAGGAGCGATTGAGCTTTAACACCTGGCACATCCGCTTAACCGAGTACTCGGTTCGGTGGTCATAGACAAACTGGAAGCGGATCACCAGCGTGTCTCTTCGGCAAAATATTTGGCAGCCTTGCGCAGAATATCGCGTTCTTCGCGCAACTTAGAGACTTCT
>NZ_NOVQ01000030.1:0-415 GCF_008042215.1 Corynebacterium sp. LK14 | reverse complement strand
GCGGATTCCGGATTCCGCTAGCGCGGTGGAATACTTCAGTGACACGTACTGGCTGCCCCGATCGCTATGGTGAATTAACTGGTTTCCATGGATTCGTCCTGCAGTCGTTAACGCATGTTTCAATGCCTCCATGGGCAGCGCATCGGTACGCATCGTCGAGCGTGTAGCAACGCCAACAATTTTTCGGCTGTAGACATCCACGACAAACGCGGTGTAGGCGAATCCTGACAGGGTGCGAACGTAGGTAATGTCGGCAACCCAAAGCCTGCCTGGTGCCTGCGCACGGAAGTTTCGGCGCACAAGGTCCGGGCGATGATCCGGTGTCTTCGGGCTTACCGTTGTCACTGGGGTTTGCCCACGTCGGCGGCCGGAAACGCCTGCGAGTTTCATCAGTCGTGCGGTCTTGTCGCGACCG
>NZ_NOVQ01000029.1:0-468 GCF_008042215.1 Corynebacterium sp. LK14 | reverse complement strand
TCCTGGTGCAACCTTCTAGCCCCCGATGACTTCGAAGCACTCACATCAGCTACACTGACCCAAGCAGCATAGCTAATCCCCGACGTGTCTACTTTCCGGGGGTCAGGCCCGCGGGAGCATAAACCGTAACCCGTAGTGAACGGTTTTGTTGGTTGATCGGCTGGGGATATAGATCTACAGGAATATAGTTATAAGCCACCTGGGAAAATAGGTAAAACCGCAGGTAAACCCCTGTGGATAACTGGCCTCGTATTGGTAAATCAGCGCAGCTTGACCTGGGGTCCGTTTGTGTCAACTTATGCGCACGCTACTTTTGGGTAAAAAGAAAGCGCCCCGGAGGGCGCTGCTTCTTCGCGATTGGTCTAGTCGAGTTCGGGGCGAGGTGGCTTCTGTTGAATTGATGGGGCGGTTTTAGTGACTGTCACACCGTTCGTTTCTGCTGTAATGCCGGCGTTGGGCCATGCGGTA
>NZ_NOVQ01000028.1:0-514 GCF_008042215.1 Corynebacterium sp. LK14 | reverse complement strand
CACCAGGAGTGCCGTCTGCGCGTGTTGTAGCGCATGCACCATCGAAATACTTCCTGCCGGCAGATAATGGGATTATCAAAGGCTTTCCGATCACGTAGAACTTCACGTTTTAAGGTGGCGTTAAATGATTCTGCCAGGGCGTTATCGGCACTAGTTCCCACTGCTCCCATGGATTGGCGTACACCAAGTTGGGTGCAGTGGTCCCTAAATGCCTGTGAAGTGTACACACTGCCGTGGTCGGAATGGAAAATTGCCCCGTTAAGGCTTCCGCGGACTTTCCTGGCATGAGACAAAGCCTCGATAACCAGAGATACCCGCATGTGATCGGCTAGCGCATGACCAACGAGCTTGCGTGAATAGGTGTCAATGACTGAAGTGCCCCGAGTTTTGTTCCTAGGCATTTGCCTTGATCGTTATTATTTCCTGTGGCGGGGTCTGCTTCCAAAAATGGGTTTCCACCTCAACCGGGGTTCGGTATCCCAAGCTTTGGTGGAGCCTTGTCTCGTTCCACCAT
>NZ_NOVQ01000027.1:0-535 GCF_008042215.1 Corynebacterium sp. LK14 | reverse complement strand
CCAACCGTCCCAGTGGAAGCGGCAATACCGTGCTGGGCTAGTCGCTCGTTGTAGACCACGCTGACGTACTGGGACCCGTGATCCGAATGGTGAATGAGACCTGTTGTTTCCTCAGCACACACGATCGCTTGGTTGAGAGCTTGCAGCGGCAGTGCTTCAGTCCGCATTGAGTCTGATAACGCCCACCCAACGATCCGGCGGGAGTAAACGTCGGTGACAAACGCGGCGTACACAAAGCCTTTCTTCGTGCGCACATACGTAATGTCGGCCACCCACAGCTTATTTGGACCCTGAGCTTTGAATTCACGCTCGACCAAGTCCGGGCGCAGATCAGGCACGTTAGCTCTTCGGGTTGTGATAGGTGATCTGCCTTTGCCTTTGCCAGAAATACCGGCCAGGCGCATCAACCGAGCGGTTTGTTCACGCCCGATATCAATTCCTTCACGGCGAAGAGCATGCCACATTTTCCGCACCCCGTAAACACCGTAATTATCCTGATGAACAGCCCTAATGCGTTCAATCAGCACAGCATCGC
>NZ_NOVQ01000026.1:0-559 GCF_008042215.1 Corynebacterium sp. LK14 | reverse complement strand
CGGCGGATCTCGCGATTGAGCCGTTCGGTGGGGTTATTCGACCAGACTTTGGTCCACACTGACTTCGGTGTGTGGGTAAACGCCAACACATCATCAAGATGTTCTTCTAGGTAGTCTGCAACATGTGGAAATTTCGCCTGGCAGAATTCCACCACTTCCCGAGCCTGAGTCCACACCGCCTCAGCATCGGGTTGTTGGAAGATCGTGTGGAACATCGCCGATAATGTCGGCCACTGGGTCTTCGGCACCATGGACGAGAGGTTCTTAGCGAAGTGGGTGCGGCACCGCTGCCAGGAGGCATGTGGCAGCACATCAGACACCGCTGCTTGAATGCCTAAGTGAGCGTCACTTGTCACCAGGTAGACATCACCTAGACCGCGGGCTTTTAAGTCCCTAAAGAACCCGGTCCACGAAGCGGTGGACTCAGCGGTAGCTACTTGCATGCCTAACAGTTCCCGGTAGCCGTCATTGTTGACACCGGTTGCTAGCAGCACACTCGTTTTGACCACGCGTCCGCCTTCCCGGACTTTCATCGTCAGCGCGTCGCACGAGAGGTAGT
>NZ_NOVQ01000024.1:0-1085 GCF_008042215.1 Corynebacterium sp. LK14 | reverse complement strand
TTTCCTTGGCATGTTCCAGATTTTCCCATCTACTCAAACGGAACAAAAACCTGGGGCACTTCAGAATTTAGTTCATTATCACATTGTAAGTTTGCTCTCTTCTTATTTTTCCTAACTAGATCTAACATCAAAAATGTTTGTGGACACCACCTTTAGAAAGGAAAACAATGAGAAAAACCGTGGCGTTTTTGGTTGCCGCACTCCTTAGTTTTACCGGCGTAGAGGCTCACGCGACACCGGCTCCTATGACAGCTCAGTCAAAGCATCAATCTGTGCCCAAGAATTCTGAAGATACTTTATTTTCCGAAGGCTCTAAGATTCAAAGGCTTTCAGGAAGTCAATTCCAAGTATCGACCCCAGATCATCAATATCAAGTCACGGTTGATAAAGCTGCAGGCACAGCGACCGTAATCGATGAAAACAACAATGAACAAACATTTAAGATTCCAAATACGCGAGGAAATTCGGAACAGGGAAAACCTGTTGTTACTCCATATTTTAATTGGTCCTCGGTGCCTTGTGCGATGCTACTTTGGGCAGTAGGAATAATTCATCATGTCGGTTGGACAGCAGCAGCGGGAATAATCGCAGCCGAGGGACCTGCAGGGGCAGCACTAGCCGCCGCTATTTGGGCTTATGGAGTCGATGCTTTCTTCGCTCTTGTGGGCAGCCAGTGCTAAAAGCAAGTGCTTAATTTTGGAAAAGAGATCATGCACGTCACTCGAATAGAACTCGGCATAATAGTGTCAGCACTAACATGTGTTTTCGCGTTTTTTCGCCAACTTCCTTTGAGTATTGGAATCGCAGTCATTGGTGCCTTGCTGCTTGTTCTCCTTCCAGAGAGACAAAGATTAGATCGAAAAGCTCAGCAACGGGGAATACGCCGGTTTGGTTTATTCACAATGTGGATTGGACTCTGCTTTAGCATCGCAATCTTTGTACATGATTTTTTACTCACACAGGATGTGTATTTTCCCGCGCTAGTAGCAACGCTAGCTGTTGCAGCGGCAGGAGGCTCTCTGGTACGCACGAAGAAACTTCTGTAATGAAATAAAGAAATCCATTCTTGAGCTCACTACCGCATG
>NZ_NOVQ01000004.1:0-1141 GCF_008042215.1 Corynebacterium sp. LK14 | reverse complement strand
CAGAAGACGTGGAAGCCCCCTACACCTAGCGCCCACCGTTTACGGCATGGACTACCAGGGTATCTAATCCTGTTCGCTACCCATGCTTTCGCTCCTCAGCGTCAGTTACTGCCCAGAGACCTGCCTTCGCCATCGGTGTTCCTCCTGATATCTGCGCATTTCACCGCTACACCAGGAATTCCAGTCTCCCCTACAGCACTCAAGTCAGCCCGTATCGCCTGCACGCCCGGAGTTAAGCCCCGGAATTTCACAGACGACGCGACAAACCACCTACGAGCTCTTTACGCCCAGTAATTCCGGACAACGCTCGCACCCTACGTATTACCGCGGCTGCTGGCACGTAGTTAGCCGGTGCTTCTTATACAGGTACCGTCACAAAAGCTTCGTCCCTGTCGAAAGGAGTTTACAACCCGAAGGCCTTCATCCCCCACGCGGCGTCGCTGCATCAGGCTTCCGCCCATTGTGCAATATTCCCCACTGCTGCCTCCCGTAGGAGTCTGGGCCGTATCTCAGTCCCAATGTGGCCGTACACCCTCTCAGGCCGGCTACCCGTCGACGCCTTGGTAGGCCATTACCCCACCAACAAGCTGATAGGCCGCGAGCTCATCTTGCACCGAAAAAACTTTCCACAACTGACACTAAACAGCTGTCCTATCCGGTATTAGACCCAGTTTCCCAAGCTTATCCCGAAGTGCAAGGCAGATCACCCACGTGTTACTCACCCGTTCGCCACTCGAGTACCCGCAGCAAGCTGCAGGCCTTTCCGTTCGACTTGCATGTGTTAAGCACGCCGCCAGCGTTCGTCCTGAGCCAGGATCAAACTCTCCACAAAAAAATTTCAGCACAAAAGCCAAAAAATCAGGCCGTGAAAAGCCCAAACCTAACAAAAAGACAAACCAACCAAAAACCAACACCATCGAAAACACAACAACATTGATCCTTAATAAGGCTGGCAAATCCAAAAATTACTATACAAAGAAAAATCACAACCACCCCCAACCCGACGGGGCAAAAAAAGGGGGCAGTCAAACCACAAAAAATGATTCACGCAATCTCAATGCATACCAAACAAATAAACTTAATTATTTACAATCGCGCCCCAAAAGGCCCGATCCGGCACACACCACACCAACCAAACACC
>NZ_NOVQ01000023.1:0-1181 GCF_008042215.1 Corynebacterium sp. LK14 | reverse complement strand
CGGGCCTGACCCCCGGAAAGTGGACACGTCGGGGGTTAGCTATGCTGCTTTGGTCAGTGTAGCTGATGTGAGTGCTTCGAAGTCATCGGGAGCTAGAAGGTTGCACCACGAGTGTCGCCGGCGCGTGTTGTAGCGCATGCACCACCGGAAGACTTCCTGCCGGCAGATAATGGGATTGTCAAAGACTTTCCTATCACGCAAGACTTCCCGCTTGAGCGTGGCGTTAAATGATTCTGCTAGGGCGTTATCCGCACTCGTTCCTACCGCGCCCATGGATTGGCGCACACCCAACGACGAGCAATAGCTCCTAAAGGCTTGTGAGGTGTACACACTGCCGTGATCGGAATGGAATACAGCCCCGTCAAGACTGCTACGCACACCGTGCGCGTGGGCTAGTGCATCGACGACCAGTGACACTCGCATGTGGTCTGCGAGCGCATAACCTGCAAGTTTCCGTGAATACGTGTCAATGACTGTGGCCAAATACATGTTCTTGCCACCCTTACAGGGCAGGTAGGTGATGTCGCCAACATAGACGCGGTTCGGCTCGTTGGCTGTGAATTTACGGCCTACTAAGTCCGGCATGACACGGTGGCCAGGCTTGCGCCTGGTAGTGACACATCGGCGGCGCTTGGTAAAGCCTTTAAGTCCCATGGATTTCATGATGCGTGCGACCTTCTTGTGATTTATCGGGCCGAAATCCGTATCACTGTTGAGGCTTGCAGCGATGCGTTTAGCACCATAAAGCCCGTGCTCATCATCGAAGATGGTTGTAATTCTCGCACCAATAAGGGCATCGGAACACATCTTTAACCTGCGCTTTTCACGGGTTTGGACCCATTTATAGAACGAGGAACGATTCAGCTTTAACACATCGCACATCCGCTTGACCGAGTACTCGGTTCGGTAGTCATAGACAAACTGGAAGCGGATCACCAGCGTGTCTCTTCGGCAAAATATTTAGCAGCTTTACGTAGAATATCTCGTTCTTCGCGTAGTTTAGAGACTTCTTTTTCCAGCTGGCGGATTCACTCAGAATCAGTCGCCGCTTGGGCTTTATCATGCACGGCTTTAATGCGGGCACGTTTGCCGGTGCCGTACTTCTTGACCCAAGCATGCAGCGAGGCACGGTTGATACCGAGCTCTGCTGATGCTGCGTTCAGCGAGAGGTCCTCATTGTT
>NZ_NOVQ01000016.1:0-430509 GCF_008042215.1 Corynebacterium sp. LK14 | reverse complement strand
TTGGTTCAGTCGTTATGCCATAGTTTGTTTTTGGATTTGCAAACTAAGTGCGGTGAAAATGATACAAGCGCGGTAGGCGACGTAGCAGTCGTCAGCACGGGAGCCACTCCATCTAGAAAAGTTCCGTCCTATTATCAAGGAGAAATTCCTTGGGTCAAGACTCGTGAGGTTGACGGTGGGTGGATCCTTAACACTGAAGAGAAAATCGCGGAAAAAGCGATTAAAGAAAGTAATTGCAAAGTATTCCCAGAGAGAACCGTGCTCGTTGCAATGTATGGGCAAGGATGAACGAGGGGAAAAGTGGGCCGGCTAGCTGAGCCAGCGGCAACGAACCAAGCTTGTGCAGCTATCTGCATCGAAGATGCGGTGGATGCCGATTTTCTGTTCTACGTATTGCGCAATTCGTATGAGCAATTACGTTCTTTGGGAAGAGGCGGAAACCAAGACAACTTGAATCTTTCGTTGGTTCGCGATTTTCGTATACCCTGGCCAGCTGTTGAGATTCGTCAACGATTTGTTGCGCAGATGAATGAAGCGACTCGCATCCTAACTCTTCTTGAAAAAAGGAATGATGCGCTAGCTCTCTTAGGCAAGAGTCTTGAGCAAAGGTATTTTAGTGCTTCCTAGTGGATCGGTGAATTGGTGAGTGGTGATGTGTCCTTAAGACAGAATTTTTTGGCGGATCCGCTGTGTGCTGAAGAATGAGGAACTACCGATTAATTTCGGCGGCGATGTTAGGAATATTCTATATTTAAAAAGTATTTCTGAACGCGGGCATCAGATTCGTCTGGAATACTTTGGATTGTTTTGTTTTCGTTCAAGGCTGTCAATCGCGGATTTAGCTGCCCACGACTGAGCCCCGTTGTCTGTACCAGTTCTTTGCGAGTGAGCCCGTGCTCGGCGGCACGTAACGCTGCTAAGATTCTCTCGTCCTTCTCGGCTGCGGACAGGTATGCGCTGCGTTTGGCATGGTCGGCCAAGGAAGTTTCTGCAGTCTGAGCGGTATTGGCGGCTACGGTTTCGGTTGGGGTGTGGTCATCATCGGATGGGGCCCGGTAGGTGGTGCCTCGGCCGGAACCGGTGGCATCGGCAAGCCCGTATTGCACCAGCTGCTGGAGTTCGGCACGGGCATTAACGGAGTCCATGGGGAAGGCGCTTCGATAGATGCTATTGGTGATTTCTTCGCCGTGACGCATAGCGATGAGCGCGTGCTTTTGAGCCACGGAGAGGGCATCGGTGCCGGGGAGTTGCCCAAGCCAACGGAGGTCGGTATCGCTGAGGAGCGACGAAGACGTGAGGATAGCGGTGAACTTCGTAATCTGATCATCGAAGTGCGGGGCGGGAAGGAAAGCGTCCGCAAGGGCGGCCCGAGCTGCAGGAATGCCAGTAGCTTGAGCCTCGATAACGCGGTATCCATTGCTCGTCGTGAGGGAGGCGCACATGGAATAGAGGATCGCGTTACGGGCGCGAGGGGAGGTGTAACCGAGTTGATTTTTGGTGATGCCCCACAATCCGCCAGGACTTTCCACAATGAGCTTGGTGGGCTGCTTGATGAGCTGCGTATACATGCCGTAACTAGCAGCAGAAAGATCGCGGTGAACCAGGGCATTGGCGATGATCTCGCGAATGGCGACCGGAGGGAGCTCAGGTACATCGATCCCGTTGCCATCGCGGAAGGTCACTCCGACGCGTAGCTGCGCAGAGACCCATTCCATTGCCGAGTCAAGGAGGTCCGGTACGGGTCCCGTGAATTCGCGACGATCGGCGAGCCGTTGAGCGGTGTCGAGCTGAGGATTGATGGCGCGAGCTTTGACTACGAGGTTGGATAGAAACTGCTGCGGCTGCTCGCCGAAGGCGTAGAGTGCAGCAGTCGTGACGAAACCAGTGTCTGGGTCAATAACGTTGGTGCGGATGTGGAGCGTGTGCTCATCGAGGTCGCGTAGTCGGCGAGAGTCGCGCTTCTTCGCGCTGAGGTATTGCTGGAGCAGGTCGTCTACCAAATCATGTTGAACCGTGGCCCCTTCGACTGGTGTGCGATCCGCATGTGGTTGCTGCCGCTCACCGACCAAAAAGAGCTCTTCCTGAGGTGACAAGTAGTAGTCACCGTCGCCGGAACGAATGTAGGCTTTGCCAAACCTACCAACTCGGAAGGGACGATGCTCTGAGGGCTGGGGAGGAACAATGGCAGCAACGACGGGTTTCCCCTCCACGATGGTCGCCTCGACTGCGCCGAGTTGCAGGGGCGGCGTGATTCGCTCGCGGGCCTTTGAAGCAAGGGCGGACTGCGCAGCCTTCGGATCCCAGACTCCGGTGACATCAAATGCGCCGTCATTTTCAGCGACCCCGAGGATGAGCGTGCCGCCATCCGGCATATTGGCGAAGGCACAGAGAGTCTCGTCAATTGATTCAGGCATCTGGTGAGAGGCTTCTTTGGCCTCGACATTCCACGTATCGTTTTGCGTATCGCGGAGGAGCGCAATGAGTTCTGGGATGTCGATGATGCTCATGGGGAGCAGTGTACCCGAGTTCGATCGGAAATCGTACTGAAATATGATTGAAATGTGACTGAAATCTTGTGCTAGAAAATCCAGTACGAATTCAGTACCTTTGTAAATCGAGTTAGATGGTGAAATTGCTTTCGTTGCGCTGGAAAAACACCATAATAGTTGTAACTAAGCAGTATGAGATGCGGAACTAGTAGAGAGGAACTCCAGCGTCATGGCGACGATGAGTGGTGGAACACCCCAATCCAGCAACTTTGGCTTCGTCGGCGTGGTGTGGCCGAACCTGCTTAACGACTGCCGATTGGTGGAGCGAAGTGCACTCACTAATCCGCGCGGTTCCCTGTTCCAAGCGCGCTTCGTGCTTGAATCGGTGGTGGGGCACGTGGCTACGGTCCTCGGTATTCCCAACACGGACCGCGTCATCGATGCCATGGTCCATCCGGATTTTGCGAGTCAGTTCCCAGATGATCTGCTGAAAAGATGCATGTCATCCGCAAGGCAGGTAACGCCTCTGCGCATGACTCCAAGCCCGTTCCACCGGAACAAGCGGAACGTATTGTCCGACATCTCTTCGATGTGCTTGTGCGGGTAGCAAAAAGGTTTAGTACGAAGCCCCTGCCGCCCGTCGCTCCTTTTGACGTTGCAATTTTGCGCGCAGCACCCAAGCAGGCGGCACAGTCGCGGCAGCAACTGCTCGCGTTACAGCGAGAACTGGATCGCCTGGCGGCAGAGTCGGATGGCTTCCGGTTGCAGCTCTCTGAAGCAGAAGCTGCTCAGCTGGCGTTAGAAAGAGAGTTAGCCGAGCAGGCGCGTGAGAAGGCCGCTGCGCAAGAGACTGCAGATGATGCGTTACGAGAAGCACGTGAGGCGCGAGAGCGTGTCAAGCACTTGGAAGCTGAGCTGCGCGAACGCTATCTAGAGCAGCAAGAAGCTGTTCGGGCATCTGAGGAAGCTAGCGCGGTTGACCTCCCGCCGCTCGCGCGTAGCGAAGCGGATACCCGTCGTGACATCATCGATCCGATGCTCGCAGATGCTGGTTTCAGTGTGGCGGGCGGGAACCTTACTGTCGAGTACCCGATTGAAGACCTTTACATTGACTACGTTGCGTGGGGCACAGATGGTCAACCCCTGGCTATTATCGAGGCGAAGAAGACGGAACGCAGCATCAACGATGGGCGCGTTCAAGCTGAGGACTATGCCGAGGCGTTGGGTCGCAAATTCGGTCGAGTCCCGCTGGTTTTCTATACGAATGGGCATGACGTGCGTTTCTGGGACCGGGACGCGGAACTGCCCGGTGGTTACTGTTACGAAGCGCGGCAGGTAGAGGAATACCCCACAGCGGCCGCCATGGAGGAGCTCATTCGGCGGCGCGGTAAGCGTCAGCCTCTGGAGACAACGGAGCTATCCGACATTGCGGCGCGGCCGTACCAACAGCAAATGCTGCGAGCCGTGAGCGAGCGCTTCGCGGCGGGGCATCGCAGGGCTCTGCTTGTTATGGCCACGGGTACCGGAAAAACGCGTGTATCCATCTCGTTGGTGAAGATGCTTATGGAGGCCGGTTGGGTGCGCAATGTGCTCTTCCTGGCTGACCGCAAGGCGTTGGTACGCCAGGCGCATTCGGCATTTGTGGAGCATTTGCCGGGCTCCAATCCTGTGAATCTGCTTGCCAACAAAGAGGCGACGGGTCAGGTGTACGTGAGCACCTACAACACCATGATTGACATGGTTGGGCCCACCGAGCGTTTCGGTTCTTTTGACTTCGATCTCATCGTGGTAGACGAGGCACACCGATCGATTTATCAGCGCTACCGGCGTCTCTTCGAATACTTCGATGCCGCGGTTGTGGGCCTTACCGCCACGCCACGTTCAAACGTGGAACACAATACGTACCGCTTTTTCGGGTGTGAGCCAGGTGCGCCGACCGGGTACTACGGCTTGGATAAAGCCATCGAAGATGGCTACCTTGTGGCGCCGAAGTTATTCCGGGGTGACAGCTTGTTCATGCGGCAAGGCGTGAAGTATTCGGAGCTCAGCTCGGAAGAACAGCTTGAATGGGATATGAAGGATTGGGGCTCAGACGAGTCAGGAGATCCTCTGGAGGCGCCAGGTGAGATCACGTCGGCGGAGATGAACCGGGTGCTCTATAACCTCGACACCATCCGACAGGTTCTCGCTCAGGTCATTGAGCGTGGAATCAAGGTTGGCGGAGCTGATCGCCTGGGTAAGACGATTATCTTTGCGCGTACGCAGCGTCACGCGGAGCTTATCGCCGAAGTCTTCAGGACGCTTTTGCCTCCAGCGGCAGGAACGCGCTGTGAAGTCATTACGCATGGAGTCAAGGACGCCGAGGGACTCATCGATCGGTTTAAAGACCCTGCGAGTGGGCTCGATGTCGCGGTGAGCGTGGACATGCTCGATACCGGTATCGATGTACCTGAAGTGCTCAACTTGAAGCGTCCTGGGTTTGGTTCCGCTTCTTTTACGGCCCTGTGTTGATGGGCTGGGTGAGATAGTACTCGGTTTCTACTTCCTGTGGGGTGGCGTAGGCCAAAGCTTCATGAAGCCGCTTGGTGTTCCACCAATGCACCCACCGCAAGGTGGCCAGTTCGACTTCTCCGACCGAGGTCCACGGGCCTTGGGTGTGAATGAGTTCAGCTTTGTAGAGCCCGTTGACTGTTTCGGCTAGTGCATTGTCGTAAGAATCGCCGACTGTTCCCACACTCGGACGGATTCCGGATTCCGCTAGCGCAGCGGAATACTTCAGTGACACGTACTGGCTGCCCCGATCGCTATGGTGAATTAACTGGTTTCCATGGATTCGTCCTGCAGTCGTTAACGCATGTTCCAATGCCTCCATGGGCAGCGCATCGGTACACATCGTCGAGCGTGTAGCAACACCAACAATTTTTCGGCTGAAGACATCCACGACAAACGCGGTATAGGCGAATCCTGACAGGGTGCGAACGTAGGTAATGTCGGCAACCCAAAGCCTGCCTGGTGCCTGCGCACGGAAGTTTCGGCGCACAAGGTCCGGGCGATGATCCGGTGCCTTCGGGCTAATCGTTGTCACTGGGGTTCGCCCACGTCGGCGGCCAGAAACGCCTGCGAGTTTCATCAGTCGTGCAGTCTTATCGCGACCAATATGAAAGCCTTCACGGTTCATCGCGTACCACATTTTGCGGATGCCGTAGACCGAGAAATTCTGCTCATGCACACGCTGTATCTCTGGGATGAGCAGGCTATCGCTTAAGGCCCTTGCGCTGGGAACACGAGTGGTCGCCTTGCGGTAGCCGCGTGAAGTAATGAATCCACGATCTGCTTGTTTAAGGACTCGGCAGATGGGCCCGGTCCCCAAACTGATCTTTATACGTGTCGATGTAGGAGATCATTTGGTCGTGGGTCGGTCGAGTTCCGCTGCGAAAAAAGCCGAAGCAGTCTTAAGAATCCCGTTTGCTCGCTTCAGCTCACGGTTTTCGCGGCGCAGACGCTTGATCTCTTCTTCCATTGTTTCGCCGCCTGACGCGTCGGAGTCATCACGTACTGAAGCGCTGTCACGGTACCAAGCCCGCAATGTGTGGTGAGATACTCCAAGCAGCTTACCGACCTCCGTGTAGGCGCGTTGCAGTGAGCAGGACTCCAGGCGGACCATTTCGATGATCTGATGGACCGCCTTCTCCTTGAACTCGACGGAATACTTTCTAGGCATAGTTCAATCCTTCCTTAGCTGAGGTAGGAACTAAACCCAGGACGCTTCACCATCACGCCACAGTCGTGCAATGTCCTCGCATTCAGCCGAGGTAACTCGCCTCGACCGTCGCATAGGAAGCTGTAGTTCATGAGCGAGCCGATAAGCCAACCACAACGGCAGCTCAACCGACTGGGCAGCAGAACGTACCGAGCTTCCGGCCCTCACCAATGCGCAAAACCGCGCCACCACCACAGACTCTGGATCCCACTGTGAACCCATACAATCACCCAACCATGTCAGGTTTTCCACGACCGCTAGATTCTGTCTTGCAAGCTGGGCTAGCGACGAGGTGCGCCATCCACCCCACTGCCCAGACTAGCCCCGCCCGTTCCAGCACCCGCCGGGTCCAGCCCTCACGCAGATGGTCTCTTTCCTCGGCTCCAATAAGGAAGGTGTTTTTTGACGTTTTCAGCCCCGAAAACCGCTTCAAATGGTCTCTTTAGTGCCCAAACGGACCATCTGTGAGGGACCCGAAGAAAGTGACCACGCGGAAGAGAGGCGGGCGAGTGAGGCGAGTGGGCGAGTGGAGCGAGTGGGGTGAGGCGAAGCGGGGGAACGGAGCGGGCCGGGGAGGTAGTCCTGTCTACCGGATTTCCTGGTAGGCGTCCAAGGCGGCTTGTCGCGACTGCTTGAGGTCCACGATGGGCGGCGGGCTAAGCGGCGGTGCCCACTGGCGCATGTAGGTGCCGTCGGGGTCGAACTTGCTGGCCTGCAGCTGCGGGTTGAAGATGCGGAAGAAGGGCGAGGCGTCGTCACCGCAGCCGGCAACCCATTGCCAGTTGAAGGGGTTGGAGGCGGGATCGGCGTCGACTAGCGTGTCCCAAAACCACTCCTCGCCGTGACGCCAGTGGATGCCGAGGTTCTTCGTCAGGAACGAGCCAACGACCATGCGCACGCGGTTGTGCATGTAGCCGGTCTGCCAGAGCTCGCGCATGCCGGCGTCGACAAGCGGGATGCCCGTTTCGCCCGTGCGCCAGGCTTGTAGCTCCGGCAGGGGATGCGGGCGCGGGTCTTTTCCGGAGGTGTCGATTCCGCCGTCGTCCCAGTACCAATCGAAGTTGCGGAACTTCTCCCGCACAGGCTCTGTTGCGAGGTCGGGGACGTGGTAGAGGCGATGCCAGGCGAAGTCGCGCCAGAGCAGCTCAGAGTGAAAGCTTGAGGCGTCTGTCGGCAGCGCACTTGCAAATTGCCAGACTTCTCGTGCGGAAACCTCGCCCCAACGCAAGTGGGGTGAAAGCCGCGAGGTGGCTGGGCGTGCGGGGAAGTCGCGGCCTTTGTCGTAGTCAGAGAGATCGAGCTCCGCTAGTGTTTTGCGCGCAGCTTTTTCGCCGGGTGTCCAGTGCTTGGCTAAAGACGCCGCCCATGCGGGAGCCGACGCTTCCTCCCATGCGACGGCACCGGGGCCGTGGAGGTCTGGGACTTCGAGTGCCGGTTGCAAAGTGTTTTGCAATACGGCCCGTGCAGCGCGTGCGAAGGCGCTGTAGACCTTATAAGGCTTAACGGCTTGTGGCTCCACCAGGGTATGCGCTGCAAAAGAGTGAATCTCGAGGCCTTGCGAGTGGAGGGATTCTTTTAAGACGGCGTCGATTGTCGACAGATGATAACGCCGGTTCCAGCACACGGCGGAAACGTTCTGAGACTTAGCGAAGGCAGGGATTGTCGTACGGGCGTCGCCGTTTAGCCTGTATAAAGGAACGTTATAGGAGGCGAGCTCTTCTGCGAGGCAAGAAAGGGAGCGTTCACGCCACCAGCTGGTGGCACTGCCCGACGGGCGGCTACCCGGGTAGGTAGGTTCGTCTAGAACGCAGGCGATAACCTCGCCGCGGGAAGCTGCCCACGTAAGGGCAGGGTTGTCGTGAAGACGGAGATCGTCGCGGAACCAATGCAGAGTGGTCATAGTGGAAAGCTTATGGCAAAGCCAGCGATTTGGTTTTTAAGCAGGGCGCTTGTAAGCTTGCCTGCGAAGTTTGAACAGGCCATGTGCCTGACCAGGTTTCACCGAAGACCGTCGGTCATCCGGAAACGGATCGAAGGTTCCCAACTCAATGGGGCGGCCCACGCAGGAGACACTTTGCGATTAATCGCGGCATTTTCTTATGCCGCGCGCCCTGTGCTCTTGCACGGGGCATTTTTTATTGAAGATGTCTCGACGGAAATTTACAGAGATGTTTCGAAAGGAGGCGAAGTAGAACATGGCAAACCCGAAGAACACCGCAGATCTCGCGGAGCTCAAGGAGAAGCTCGCTGGCGCTGAGTCCATCGTGCTGACCGAGTACCGCGGCCTGACCGTTTCCCAGCTCCAGGAGCTGCGTAACAACCTCGGCTTTGACGTTGAGTACTCCGTCGCCAAGAACACCCTCTTCAAGATCGCCGCTAACGAGGCTGGCATCGAAGGTCTTGACGACAAGCTGACTGGCCCGACCGCTATTGCGTTCATCAAGGGCGAGGCAGTGGATGCCGCTAAGGTCATCAAGAAGTTCGCTGATGACAACAAGGCATTCGTCGTCAAGGGCGGCTACATGGATGGCAACGCTCTGTCCGCAGAGCAGGTTGCTGCCATTGCCGAGCTGGACAACCGCGAGACCACTCTCGCAAAGCTGGCTGGCGCTATGAAGGGTTCTATGGCAAAGGCTGCGGCCGTATTCAACGCTCCTGCAACCAAGATGGTCCGCACTGCTGCGGCCCTGCAGGACAAGAAGGCTGCCGAAGCTTAAAGTCGCCGCATAAGGCGCACAAATTAAAACACCACAATCTGGGTCAGAAACTGGCCCAAAAGAAAGGATGGCCATCATGGCTAAGCTCACCAAGGACGAGCTCATTGAAGCTTTCAAGGAAATGACCCTCATCGAGCTCTCCGAGTTCGTTAAGGAATTCGAAGAGGTCTTCGACGTTGAGGCTGCTGCTCCGGTTGCAGTTGCAGCTGCAGGCGCACCGGCTGCTGGTGGCGCTGCTGAGGAAGAGAAGACCGAGTTCGACGTCGTTCTGACCGACGCTGGCGCAAAGAAGATCGGCGTCATCAAGGCTGTTCGCGAGATCGTTTCCGGCCTGGGCCTGAAGGAAGCTAAGGAGCTCGTTGAGGGTGCACCTAAGGCTATCCTCGAGGGCGCTTCCAAGGACGACGCTGAGGCTGCAAAGGCTAAGCTCGAAGAGGCTGGCGCTTCCGTCGAGCTCAAGTAATTTAGCTTGCTACGACCCCGTTTCCCTTTTTGGGAGGCGGGGTTGTTCCCGTTTTAGGAGGCTGTGCACTTTAGACATCCAGACCCGCGCGCGAATTCCAAAGCAGGCGACCACGACCTGTAGAATAAGCCACCATGCTGCCCAAATCCCGTATCTTTTCCGTCCTGTTGCTCGGCCTCGGCGTTGCGTTGATCGCCGCCGGACTCGCGGCATCGAGGTTCCTCGACTTCGAACCGCGCCTGCCGCTGGACCTCGAGAAGACCACGTGGACGCTCACCGATGACTCCGCCAAGTCGCAAGTGGTCACCGGAGAGGGGACCAGCGCCTACGAAGGGCCCATGACCTATCAGCTCAACATGGAAATGCAGGACCCTTCAGACGGTGAGCAGGTCACCGTACGCATCGGCGAGTCCGCCATGCGCGGGGACAGCGGCGAGCTCGCAGACTTGAGCATGGCCCGGGTGTGGAGCTACCCCATGGATCGCTTAAGCGGGCAGGCGCTTGACGACGCCACCCTTACGCACACCCTCGGCAGCCCCACGGCGAAGGTAACGGTGGACGGCTACTGGATGAAGTTCCCAGCCTCGACTGAGCAGACGACCTACCCAGTCTTCGACCCGTACTTGCGCAAGGCGGTCGACACCGTCTTTGAAGAGGGGATGGACATCGACGGCCGTACTGTGTATCGCTTTCACCAAGAGGTAGAGCCAACTAATCTCGCAACTCTGTACCCAGGGCAGACCACGACCATTTTCCGCAACGAGGACGACTCCACTGAGCAGGGCTACCTGTTTCACAAGGCGACACGCGACTTTTACGTGGATCAAGCGACCGGCTTGGTGGTAGGAATGGACGTGGCCATCGATGACTATTGGGGCGACCGCACTGGTAGGGGCCGCGAGACCCAGTTCATGTTCGAGGGCAAGACTTCCGAAGAGGATCGCTCAGCATTCCTAGCGGAGGCCGCAAAGTTCCCGAAGCCGGCAGTTGGTAATGCTGTCCGCTGGGGCACCTTGGGCCTTGGAGCGCTCTTGGTACTGATCGGTCTGATTGGATCGCTGGGTGCTTTCTCGCGTCGCCGCGGGTAACGACACGCAAAATTCAGCCTTTACATGGTGAGAGTTTTCATATAAGCTATATCGTTGCGCTGGAATCTGGATCTTCAGTGCACATTTAGCCTTTCAAGTAGGTGATGGCAAAACCGACTTGACAAGGTGATTTTGTGCTTTCTGAACCCAGAAATTCCACAGCAGACCGAATGCTAAAATTACCAGCGGTTTTGCACCTCGTCGGCCAGGGCGAGGAGGCAATCCGCGTGAGGTGCTGGAAGGACCCATCTTGGCAGTCTCCCGCCAGACCAAGTCAGTGGCCAATATCCCTGGAGCCCCGAAGCGATACTCGTTCGCCAAAATCAGCGAGCCGATCGCTGTCCCGGGCCTCCTTGATCTACAACTCGATTCCTTCGCATGGCTGATCGGCACGCCTGAGTGGCGTGAACGTGAGCAAGCCGAGCGCGGTCCAGAGGCTCGCGTCACCAGCGGCCTTGAGGACATCCTTGAGGAACTCTCTCCGATTCAGGACTACTCGGGCAATATGTCCCTGTCCCTGTCGGAGCCTCGCTTCGAGCCGGTGAAGAACACCGTCGACGAGTGCAAGGAAAAGGACATTAACTACTCCGCGCCGCTGTACGTGACCGCAGAGTTTATCAACAACGACACCCAGGAGATTAAGTCTCAGACCGTCTTCATCGGCGACTTCCCGATGATGACCGAAAAGGGTACGTTCATCGTCAACGGCACCGAGCGTGTTGTCGTTTCCCAGCTGGTTCGCTCCCCGGGCGTCTACTTCGATCAGACCATCGATAAGTCCACCGAGCGTCCGCTGCACTCCGTGAAGGTCATTCCTTCCCGCGGTGCATGGCTGGAATTCGACGTCGACAAGCGCGACACCGTCGGCGTCCGAATTGACCGTAAGCGCCGCCAGCCGGTGACCGTTCTGCTCAAGGCCCTTGGTTGGTCCGAGCAGCAGATCAAGGATCGCTTCGGCTTCTCAGAGCTCATGATGTCCACCCTCGAGTCCGACGGCGTTGCAAACACCGACGAGGCTCTGCTGGAGATCTACCGCAAGCAGCGCCCAGGCGAGCAGCCGACCCGCGAGCTCGCTCAGTCCCTGCTGGACAACTCCTTCTTCCGCGCAAAGCGCTACGACCTCGCAAAGGTGGGCCGCTACAAGGTCAATCGCAAGCTGGGTCTGGGCGGCGACCACGACGGTCTCATGACCCTCACCGAAGAAGACATCGCTGTCACCCTCGAGTACCTGGTTCGCCTCCACGTTGGCGAGCGCGAGATGATCGCACCTAACGGTGAGACCATCGCGATCCACACTGACGATATCGACCACTTCGGTAACCGTCGTCTGCGTACCGTGGGCGAGCTCATCCAGAACCAGATCCGCGTTGGTCTGTCCCGTATGGAGCGCGTTGTGCGTGAGCGCATGACCACCCAGGATGCTGAGTCCATCACCCCGACCTCGCTGATTAACGTGCGTCCGGTTTCTGCCGCCATTCGCGAGTTCTTTGGTACCTCGCAGCTGTCCCAGTTCATGGACCACAACAACTCCCTGTCTGGTCTGACCCACAAGCGCCGCCTGTCCGCACTGGGCCCAGGCGGTCTGTCCCGTGAGCGCGCCGGCATTGAGGTCCGAGACGTTCACGCTTCTCACTACGGCCGTATGTGCCCGATTGAGACTCCTGAGGGTCCGAACATTGGTCTGATCGGCTCCCTGGCTTCCTACGCTCGCGTGAACGCCTTTGGCTTCATCGAGACCCCGTACCGCAAGGTTGTTGACGGCAAGGTCACCGACCAGGTCGAGTACCTCACCGCGGATGAGGAAGACAAGTTCGCTATTGCCCAGGCTGAGCTCGAGAAAGATGCTGATGGCACCATCATCGGCGAGCGTATCGAGGTCCGTTTGAAGGACGGCGACATCGGAGTTACCGACGCTTCCGGCGTCGATTACGTTGACGTTTCCCCGCGCCAGATGGTTTCCGTGGCAACCGCCATGATTCCGTTCTTGGAGCACGACGATGCTAACCGTGCGCTGATGGGTGCGAACATGCAGCGCCAGGCTGTGCCGCTGGTTCGTTCCGAGGCACCTTTTGTTGGTACCGGTATGGAGCAGCGCGCGGCTTACGACGCCGGCGACCTCATCATCACCCCGAAGGCTGGTGTTGTAGAAAATGTCACCGCTGACCTCATCACCATCATGGATGACGAGGGCCAGCGCGACACCTACATGCTGCGTAAGTTCGAGCGCACCAACCAGGGCACCAACTACAACCAGACCCCGCTTGTTGAGCTTGGTCAGCACGTCGAGGCCGGCCAGGTTCTGGCTGACGGCCCAGGTACCCACAACGGTGAGATGTCCCTCGGCCGCAACCTGCTGGTTGCGTTTATGCCGTGGGAGGGCCACAACTATGAGGATGCAATCATCCTGAACCAGCGCATCGTGGAAGAGGATATCTTGACCTCCATCCACATCGAGGAACATGAGATCGATGCCCGCGATACCAAGCTGGGCCCCGAGGAAATTACCCGCGAGATCCCGAACGTCTCTGACGATGTTCTGCGCGACCTGGATGAGCGAGGCATCGTTCGCATCGGTGCTGACGTTCGCGCAGGCGACATCCTCGTCGGTAAGGTCACCCCGAAGGGTGAGACCGAACTGACCCCGGAGGAGCGCTTGCTGCGCGCCATCTTCGGTGAGAAGGCTCGCGAGGTTCGCGATACCTCCATGAAGGTTCCTCACGGTGAGAACGGCAAGGTCATCGGCGTTGCGCGCTTCTCTCGCGAAGACGACGACGATCTGGCACCGGGCGTCAACGAGATGATCCGCGTTTACGTCGCTCAGAAGCGCAAGATCCAGGACGGCGACAAGCTCGCTGGCCGCCACGGTAACAAGGGCGTCGTGGGCAAGATCCTGCCTCCAGAGGACATGCCATTTATGGCTGACGGCACCCCAGTTGACGTCATCCTGAACACCCACGGTGTTCCGCGTCGTATGAACATCGGCCAGGTTCTCGAGGTGCACCTCGGCTGGCTGGCACACGCCGGCTGGAAGGTCGACGTTGATGATCCAAAGAACGCTGAGTTGCTCAAGACCCTGCCGGAAGAGCTTTACGACGTCCCGGCTGGTTCCCTGACCGCAACCCCAGTGTTCGACGGTGCTTCCAACGAAGAGATTGGTCGCCTGCTGGCATCCTCTCGCCCGAACCGCGACGGCGACGTCATGGTTGACGAGCACGGTAAGGCACAGCTTTTCGACGGCCGCTCTGGTGAGCCGTACAAGTACCCGGTTTCCGTCGGCTACATGTACATGCTTAAGCTGCACCACCTGGTTGACGAGAAGATTCACGCTCGCTCCACTGGTCCTTATTCCATGATTACCCAGCAGCCGCTGGGCGGTAAGGCACAGTTCGGTGGCCAGCGCTTCGGTGAGATGGAGGTGTGGGCAATGCAGGCATACGGCGCTGCCTACACCCTGCAGGAGCTCCTGACCATCAAGTCCGACGACGTCGTCGGCCGTGTCAAGGTCTACGAGGCAATCGTGAAGGGCGACAACATCCCGGATCCAGGCATCCCGGAGTCCTTCAAGGTCCTCCTCAAGGAGCTGCAGTCGCTGTGTCTGAACGTGGAGGTCCTCTCCACCGACGGCACCCCGATGGAGCTGTCTGGCTCTGACGATGACGACATGGATAGTCCATCGCTGGGCATCAACCTGTCTCGCGACGAGCGTTCCGACGCTGACATCGCCTAAGACTCAAGAGCCAAGAGACTAGAGCTTTCTGGTCCGCCGTCCGATGGGGCGGCGGGCACACCGCATAAGAATTTTTAAAAGCCATCAACGTTCCCCGCACTATTCGTGGGGATGAAAGGGAGACATTACGTGTTTGACGTAAATCTCTTCGACGAGCTCCGCATCGGTCTGGCCACTGCCGATGACATTCGCCGTTGGTCCAAGGGCGAGGTTAAGAAGCCTGAGACCATCAACTACCGCACCCTGAAGCCGGAAAAGGACGGCTTGTTCTGCGAGCGCATCTTCGGTCCTACCCGTGACTGGGAGTGTGCTTGTGGTAAGTACAAGCGCGTCCGCTACAAGGGCATCATCTGTGAGCGCTGCGGCGTCGAGGTCACCAAGTCCAAGGTTCGCCGTGAGCGCATGGGCCACATCGAGCTGGCTGCTCCGGTAACCCACATCTGGTACTTCAAGGGCGTTCCTTCCCGCCTGGGTTACCTTCTGGACCTTGCTCCGAAGGACCTGGAGCGCATCATCTACTTCGCTGCCAACATCATCACCTCTGTTGATGAAGAGGCTCGCCACAACGACCAGTCCACCCTGGAAGCAGAGATGCTTCTGGAGAAGAAGGACGTTGAGGATGACACCGAGGCAGAGATCGCAGAGCGCGCTGCAAAGCTCGAGCAGGATCTGGCTGAGCTGGAGGCTGCTGGCGCAAAGGCTGACGCACGCCGCAAGGTGCAGAACGCTGCCGACAAGGAGATGCAGCACATCCGCGAGCGCGGCGAGCGCGAGGTTGCACGCCTGGACGAGATTTGGAACACCTTCCTCAAGCTCGCTCCGAAGCAGATGATCATCGACGAGACCATCTACGAAGAGCTCATCGACCGCTACGAGGATTACTTCACCGGCGGCATGGGTGCCGAGGCTATCCAGACCCTCATCCGCAGCTTCGATCTCGAGGCCGAGGCTGAAGAGCTCAAGGAAATCATCAACAATGGCAAGGGCCAGAAGAAGATGCGCGCGCTGAAGCGCCTGAAGGTCGTAGCAGCCTTCCTGCGCTCCGGCAACGATCCGGCTGGCATGGTCTTGGATGCCATTCCGGTTATCCCGCCAGAGCTGCGCCCGATGGTTCAGCTGGACGGTGGCCGCTTTGCTACCTCCGACCTGAACGACCTCTACCGCCGCGTTATCAACCGCAACAACCGCCTCAAGCGCATGATCGATCTCGGTGCTCCTGAGATCATCGTGAACAACGAGAAGCGCATGCTGCAGGAGTCTGTTGACGCCCTCTTCGACAACGGCCGTCGCGGCCGTCCGGTCACCGGTCCGGGCAACCGCCCGCTGAAGTCCCTGTCTGACTTGCTCAAGGGCAAGCAGGGCCGTTTCCGTCAGAACCTGCTGGGTAAGCGTGTTGACTACTCCGGCCGTTCCGTTATTATCGTCGGTCCGCAGCTGAAGCTCCACGAGTGTGGTTTGCCGAAGCTTATGGCTCTCGAGCTGTTCAAGCCATTCGTCATGAAGCGTCTGGTGGAAAACGACTACGCACAGAACATCAAGTCCGCTAAGCGCATGGTTGAGCGCCAGCGCCCTGAGGTGTGGGACGTTCTGGAAGAGGCTATTTCCGAGCACCCAGTGATGCTGAACCGTGCACCTACCCTGCACCGTCTGGGTATCCAGGCATTCGAGCCGAAGCTCGTTGAGGGTAAGGCAATTCAGCTGCACCCGCTGGCTTGTGAGGCGTTCAACGCTGACTTCGACGGCGACCAGATGGCAGTTCACCTGCCGCTGTCCGCTGAGGCTCAGGCAGAGGCTCGTGTCCTCATGCTTGCTTCCAACAACATTCTTTCCCCGGCATCCGGTAAGCCACTGGCTATGCCGCGTCTGGACATGGTTACCGGTCTTTACTACCTGACCATGGACAAGGCTGAGGGCGAGATCGGCGGCGAGGGTCGCTACACCGAGGCCACCGAGAACGGTCCGGCTACCGGCGTTTACTCCTCCTACGCTGAGGCAATCATGGCTCGCGACCGCGGCGTTCTGGGCCTGCAGGCCCCGATCAAGGTCCGCATCTCTCACCTCCGCCCACCGGCAGAAGTTGAGGCTGAGCAGTTCCCTGATGGTTGGCAGAAGGGCCAGGCTTGGATGGCTGAAACCACCCTTGGCCGCATCATGTTCAACGACTTGCTGCCTTGGAACTACCCGTACCTCGAGGGCGTCATGGTCCGTAAGGGCGGGGCTAAGAACTCCGTACTGCTCGGTGACGTCATTAACGACCTCGCTGCTAAGTACCCGATGATCACCGTTGCCCAGGTTCTGGACAAGATGAAGGATGCTGGTTTCTACTGGGCAACCCGCTCTGGCGTGACCATCACCATGGACGACGTTCTGGTCCTTCCGAACAAGACCGAGGTTCTCGAGTCTTACGAGAAGGAAGCACAGCGCATCGAGCGCAAGTACTGGGAGCAGGGTGCGCTTACCGAGCGTGAGCGTTACGACCGCCTGGTTGAGCTCTGGAAGGACGCTACCGACACCGTTGGTAGGGCAGTCGAGGATCTCTACCCGGATGACAACCCGATTCCGATGATCGTTAAGTCTGGTGCAGCAGGTAACATGCGTCAGATCTGGACCCTGGCCGGTATGAAGGGCATGGTCGTGAACTCCAAGGGTGACTACATCACCCGTCCGATTAAGACCTCCTTCCGTGAGGGTCTGTCGGTCTTGGAGTACTTCAACAACTCGCACGGTTCCCGTAAGGGCCTGGCCGATACCGCACTGCGTACCGCGGACTCCGGCTACCTCACCCGTCGTCTCGTCGACGTGGCACAGGACGTCATCGTCCGCGAAGAGGATTGTGGCACCCGCCAGGGCGTCCGCGTTCCGCTGGGCGAGCTGGTTAACGGCACCCCGGTATTCGATGAGCTGTGGGAGACCTCCGCTTCTGGTCGCGTTGTCGCTTCTGACGTCAAGGCTGAGGACGGCACCGTTGTTGCTGAGGCTGGCACCGACCTGACTGAGGAGCTCACCGCCGAGATCCTGCGCGCTGGTGTTACCGAGATTAAGGTTCGCTCCGTGCTGACCTGCCAGACCCCAGCCGGCGTTTGTGCGAAGTGCTACGGCAAGTCCATGGCCTCCGGCAAGCTCGTCGACATCGGCGAGGCAGTCGGCATTGTGGCTGCGCAGTCCATTGGTGAGCCGGGTACCCAGCTGACCATGCGTACGTTCCACCAGGGTGGTGTCGGTGGCGATATTACCGGTGGTCTGCCACGTGTTCAGGAGCTCTTCGAGGCACGTAACCCGAAGAACCGTGCGCCGATCGCTTCCGTTGACGGCACCGTGTCCCTGTCTGATGAGGGCAACTTCTGGACCCTGACCATCACTCCGGACGACGGTTCGGACAACGTGGTTTACGAGAAGCTGTCGAAGCGTCAGGGTCTGGCACAGGTCCGCCGCCCGATGGAGTCCAACCCGGATGCAATGATCGAGCGCTCCCTCCGTGATGGCGACCACGTCACCACTGGTGAGCGTCTGATGCGTGGTGCTGCGGACCCGCACGACGTGCTTGAGGTTCTCGGCCGCCGTGGTGTTGAGAAGCACCTCATCGACGAGGTTCAGGCTGTTTACCGTGCACAGGGTGTTGCTATCCACGATAAGCACATCGAGATCATCATCCGCCAGATGCTGCGTCGCGGTACCGTCATTGACTCCGGTTCCACTGACTACCTGCCGGGCGTTCTGGTTGATCTCTCTGAGGCCAAGCAGGTCAACGCCGCACAGGTTGCCGAGGGCGGTGAGCCAGCTCAGCTGCGCTCGGAGATCATGGGTATCACCAAGGCATCGCTGGCTACTGAGTCCTGGCTGTCCGCGGCCTCCTTCCAGGAGACCACGCGCGTGCTTACCGACGCCGCTATCAACAAGCGCTCCGATCAGCTCATTGGTCTGAAGGAGAACGTCATCATCGGTAAGCTCATCCCGGCTGGTACCGGTATCTCGCGTTACCGCAACATCTCCGTTAAGCCGACCGAGGCTGCACGTAATGCTGCGTACTCGATCCCGACTTACGGCGATTCCATCTATGGTGATGATGGCTTCGGTGAGTTCACCGGCGCATCCGTTCCGCTGGATGAGGACTTCACCTTCTAGGTAAAAGCGAGGTCAGCAACGTTGTAATTTCTGACCCAACAAAAAGCGTGTCTGGTCTCCAGACACGCTTTTTTCATGCGAAAAACGACGAAGCTAAAAGAGGGTGCGTATCTTTCTAAGAGCAATATTTGGCTGTTTCATAACGTACTCAAGCTAGGCGGAAAATCTAAAGGCGCACTGAGTAGGCAGATCTTCCCTCTTGCGGAATGTAGACAATGTTAACCATTGATAATGATGACAGTATTGAATGGTGATAATGGTTGAGCTACCCAGGTAAACTCGATAGAGTTTCAAGTTGGTGACAGTGCGGAATCAGTTAAAAATAAGCTTCTCGTACGTCCAGTTGCAGACTATAAGGTGAGAACCTGTTCTCTGATGTTTTTAAATATTCATAAGGAGGACGTTTCATGAATATGAAAAGCTTTAACGGCGTTACTCGCCGTCGCGGTACTTCCATCGCTGCCGCTGCTCTCTCCGTGGCTGGTTGCGTCCGTTAGCGTGGTGTACGAGTTAGTTCCTGTGATGGGCCCCGATGACAAATAGGGCGACCATCATGGGTACCTTTCGAATCAACTACTACCTATCCTCGAAAGGACGACACCCATAATGGCCGCTGGCCCCCATCATATCGACCCGACCGCGTATCTCGAAGAGCTCCTCACCCAAGCATCACCCGATCTGATGCGCCAGATGCTCGGCGATTTCATCAACCAAATTCTATCTGCCCAAGCTGATACTGTCTGCGGCGCTGACTACGGCACCACCAGCGACAACCGCGTCAACCAACGCAACGGCTACCGCCACCGACTACTGGATACGCGGGTCGGCACCGTCGATGTGGCTATCCCGAAGCTACGCCACGGTTCTGAAGCGTCCTGGGTTTAGTTCCTACCTCAGCTAAGGAAGGATTGAACTATGCCTAGAAAGTATTCCGTCGAGTTCAAGGAGAAGGCGGTCCATCAGATCATCGAAATGGTCCGCCTGGAGTCTTGCTCACTGCAACGCGCCTATACGGAGGTCGGTGAGCTCCTTGGAGTATCTCACCACACGTTGCGGGCTTGGTACCGTGACAGCGCTTCAGTACGTGATGACTCTGACGCTTCAGGCGGCGAGACAATGGAAGAAGAGCTCAAGCGTCTGCGCCGCGAAAACCGCGAACTGAAACGAGCAAACGGGATTCTTAAGACAGCTTCGGCTTTTTTCGCAGCGGAACTCGACCGACCCACGACCAAATGATCTCCTACATCGACGCGTACAAAGATCAGTTTGGGGTCGAGGCCATCTGCCGAGTCCTTAAACAAGCAGATCGTGGATTCATTACCTCTCGTGGCTACCACAAGGCGACCACTCGTGTTCCCAGCGCAAGGGCCTTAAGCGATAGCCTGCTCATCCCAGAGATACAGCGTGTGCATGAGCAGAATTTCTCGGTCTACGGCATCCGCAAAATGTGGCACGCGATGAACCGTGAAGGCTTTCATATTGGTCGCGACAAGACCGCACGACTGATGAAACTCGCAGGCGTTTCTGGCCGCAGACGTGGACGAACCCCAGTGACAACGGTAAGCCCGAAGGCACCGGATCATCGCCCAGACCTAGTACAGCGAAACTTCCGTGCGCAGGCACCAGGCAGGTTGTGGGTTGCCGACATTACCTACGTTCGCACCCTGTCAGGATTCGCCTATACCGCGTTTGTCGTGGATGTATTCAGCCGAAAAATTGTTGGTGTCGCTACACGCTCGACGATGCGTACCGACGCGCTGCCCATGGAGGCTTTGGAGCATGCGTTAACGACTGCAGGGCGAATCCATGGAAACCAGTTAATTCACCATAGTGATCGGGGCAGCCAGTATGTGTCACTGAAGTATTCCACTGCGCTAGCGGAATCCGGAATCCGCCCGAGTGTGGGAACAGTCGGCGATTCTTACGACAATGCTCTAGCCGAAACAGTCAATGGTCTCTACAAGGCTGAACTGATTCATGCCCGGGGCCCGTGGACGTCGGTCGGGGAAGTCGAATTGGCCACCTTGCGGTGGGTGCATTGGTGGAACACTAAGCGGCTTCATGAAGCTTTGGCCTACGCTACCCCACAGGAAGTAGAAACCGAGTACTATCTCACCCAGCCCATCAACACAGGGCCGTAAAAGAAGCGGAACCAAACCCAGGACGCTTCATTCTGCCAAGCTATTGATGACTACATCCTGTGGTACAACACAACCCGGCTACAGGAACAGTTCAAGGGCCTAGCCCCGATGCACTATCGGAACCAGACCCTTGCAACGGCCCAAACCATTTAGAATTAACCCAGTCCGGAAGATGGGGTGCAGTTCAGCGCAGTTGACATGGGGCCTTTTTACTTTTGCTAGCATTAGTGGGTCCAAGTTGACGAAGTTATCTAATTACACAGCGAACACGGGTGCTTTCTCCCTCTTTAGACCGTAACTAAGGAACAACAAACGCAGTAGTTTGCGAGGGAGAAGGCTGAGACCCCACATATGGGAACCGTTGCACCTGATCCGGGTAATACCGGCGCGAGGGAGGAAAATGTCTACTACACCTGCATCTTCGGCACGCACTGCACACACGGCTGGAAAGCCCAACCACCGCTGGCGCGTCGTCGACATCGTCGTGGCCGCGGTCTTGTCCGTGGCGTGTGGCCTGATTTTCTTGTTCTGGAACACTGCGGGTTATGCCGGCTACCAGGCTCTCGATGCCTTTACCCCTGGCCTGGGCGGTTTGGCCTCTGGCATCTGGTTGCTGGGAGGCGTGCTCGGTGGGCTTATCATCCGCAAGCCGGGAGCGGCGCTCTTCGTGGAGCTGCTCGCTGCCTGCGTCTCCGCCGCTCTTGGCTCCCAGTGGGGCGCGGCAACCTTGCTCTCTGGCTTCGCCCAGGGTATCGGCGTGGAGATTGTCTTCGCTATCTTTGCCTACCGGTCTTTTAACCTGCTTGTTGCCACCATCGCTGGCCTTGCCGCCGGCGTCGGTGCATGGACTTTGGAGCTCTTCACGTCCGGCCACCTAGCCCGTTCCGTTGAATACAACATCATCTACTTGGTCTGCACCGGCCTCTCCGGTGCGATCCTGGCCGGCGTTCTGGGCTACTTCACGGTTAAGGCGCTAGCAGCCACTGGCGCGCTCGACCGTTTTGCTGCCGGCCGCGAGGCTTAAGAAGCGCTTTCAAGAATGGTTTCTGGAACAGGCATCCGCGTTAAAGGATTTGGTTGGACCCATGCCGGGCGCGCGGAGCCGGCGCTGCGGGATGTTACTTTCCACGTCGAGCTGGGCGAAAAAATTCTGCTGTGCGGCGACTCCGGTTCTGGCAAGTCCACGCTCTTGGCGGCTCTTGCCGGAGTGCTCGGCGGCGACGAGGAAGGCGAGCAGGTAGGAGAGATCCAGCTCTTCGGAGCTGGTACTGAGAGCAAAGGTGAGTGGCCTGGCGAAGGCATGCCCGTGGGGCTGGTCCTGCAGGATCCTGATTCCCAGGTGATCTCCTCCCGCGTAGGCGATGACGTTGCTTTCGGCTGCGAGAACCTCGGCCTCGAACGCTCCGAGATTTGGAGTCGCGTCGATCAGTCTTTATCGGTGGTCGGGCTCGATCTTCCACACGACTATCCCACCGCACGTCTGTCTGGTGGCCAGAAGCAACGCCTCGCTTTGGCGGGCGTCATGGCGATGGGCGCCGGGCTCATCTTGTTGGATGAGCCCACGGCGAACCTCGATCCAGAGGGCGCCGATTCGGTGGTTCGTGCGGTGACCCAGCTGGTGGAGCGCACCGGGGCCACGCTCATCGTGGTTGAGCACCAGCCAGATAGATGGTGTCACCTGCTGCAACGCGGACTACTCATCGAGGACGGGCAGGTTGCATTAGACGCGCCTATCGAGCAGGTCCTAGAAGCCCGCGCCCAGGCGATGCCCGCCCTGCCGCAGGCCCGCGTTCCGCAAGACGTATCCACCCTTGAGCCAGCGATGTGGTCGCAGGATTTGGCTACCCGCTTTGGCCCGCCGCGTACCTTTGAGCTTCCTGCGGGAGCTTCAACCGTGGTGACTGGCCCCAATGGTGCTGGCAAGACTACCTGGCTGGAAACCATGGCGGGACTGCTTCCTTATACTTCGGGTGAGGTGGGCGTCGCCGAGCACGTGCGCCGCGGCCTCAAAGGAGACCCGGCAACGTGGAAGTCGCGCGAGCTCGCGCATCGCATTGGGTACGTGTTTCAGAACCCAGAACATCAATTCGTCGCGCGCAGCGTTGCCGATGAGCTGCGCGTGGGACCCCGAGTGATGGGCGAGGAGGTTCCAGAAAAGCGCATCGCGGAACTAGTGGAGCGCCTGCGTTTGGGGCATCTGCTTGGCGCCAACCCCTTCACCCTTTCGGGCGGAGAGAAACGGCGCCTTTCGGTGGCAACAGCACTGGTGAGCGCGCCGGCGGTGCTGTTGCTTGACGAGCCGACGTTCGGTCAAGATCCGCAGACCTTCGCGGAACTGGTGTGGATGCTGCGCGAGTTAAGCGATGAGGGAGTGACCATTGCCTCGGTAACCCACGACTCCCTCTTCATCGCGGCTCTCGGCGACCACCGGGTGGAGGTGCCGCGTGCCTAATATCTTGTCCGACGTAAACCCATTGACGCGGGTTTACCTTATGCTGGCGCTGACCTTGCCGTTGTTTCTCTCGGTGGATTGGGTCTCCGCCGCGGTTTCTTTGGTCATCACCTTCGTATTTGCGCCGCTGTGTGGGGTCAGTTGGGGAAAGCTCATAAGGAGCGGATGGTTCCTGTTTATCCTCGCCGCACTGTCTGGAGTTTCGATGCTGCTGTATGGCGCCGAGGGCGGAGAGGTTTACTTCCGGCTTTGGCTCATCGTGGTTTCGGAGAACTCGGTGACCCTTTCAGTAGCGATGATGCTGCGTGTGCTCGCGGTAGCGCTGCCAATGATTATCCTCGCGCGCGACATTGATCCATCACGCTTAGGCGACGCCCTGGCGCAGAACCTTCGCCTGCCTTCGCGTTTTGTTATTGGCGCGGTCGCCGGTGTGCGCATGGCGACGCTGTTTCGAGACGACTGGGATTCCATGGCTCGTGCCCGGAGGGCGCGGGGATTGGGGGATCGCGGCAAGGTTAAGCATTTGCTTACGATGTCCTTCGGTCTCTTGGTAGTTGCGCTGCGCCGCGGAGGCAAGCTGGCCACAGCGATGGAGGCCCGCGGCTTTGGACGTACTCCGCTGTACTCGCCGTCACGCACGTGGGCGCGCGAGTCGCGTGTGAGCAGGAAAGATTGGCTCATCATGTTAGCCGGTTCACTTTTGGCAGCGGTGCCGGTGGTAGCGTCGGTAGTTACAGATTCCTGGAGATTCTTCGGTCTATAAGACGAAAGGGCCACGAAGCATGGACTTCGACAGTCAGCTCGACCGCCTCATCGAGGATGTCATCAAGGCTGCCGCGACGCGCAAGAAACCTTTCAAGCCGGTGACGGTGCTCATAGATGGGCCATCGGGTGCAGGCAAGACGTGGGCCTGCGCCGCCCTCGCCGATAGGGCGGGCTGGCGTGTGGTGCACCTGGATGAGTTCTATCCCGGTTGGCGCGGGCTTGAGCAGGGCTCCCGGATGGTTGCCGAGCAGGTGCTGCGCGAGACCAATCCCGGCTATTGGCGCTGGGATTGGGAAGCCAATGCGCCCGGTGAGTGGGCGAGCTTGGATGCACGCGACGATCTCATCGTGGAGGGCGTCGGTGCGGTTACTCCGGAAAACATTGCTGCGGCTAAGGAGCGCGGCTCCGTGATTACGGTGCGCCTCGACGGCCCGCGCGAAAAGCGCTATGAGCGAGCCATCGAGCGTGATCCGCACTACGCAGAGTGGTTCGAGACCTGGGAGGCGCAGGAGAAGGTTTACTTCTCCGAGCACGCCGCCGACGCCGATTTTACGTGGGAATGGCAGTAGCTTCCGCCCCGCAGTAGACGCCGTGCTTGTCGACGTCGTGCGCCCACTGGCGCACCAGCTTAAGTCCCTGTTGTGCAACGCGTTCTTCCAGTTCGGGAAGCCGTGCCTCGATGCCCGACCCTGGCCACAATGTGGTTCGGGCTTGCAGCGATAGCCGCCCTGTCCGCGCATAATCTGCCAAAAGATAGAAGGACTCCCACATCCGCTGCGCTTGGGCACGGCTGCAGCCGGTGACCTGTGGCAGGTCTTCCGGTAGGGCTTTGACGTCGATGCCTATCCATTCCGGCCGTGTTTCGGGATGGGTCATGAGCTTGTCCAACCGGCCCGGTAGGTATCCACTCGTGTGGAGGCCAACTTTAAAGCCGGCCGCGTGGGCCTCGGCTATCGCCTGCGGCAGCCCGGGCGCGGAAAGTGGCTCTCCGCCGGAGAAAACCACGCCGTCGAGTAGCCCGCGGCGCGAGCACAGCAAGGAAAGCGCGTCCTGCCAGCTATAGCTTCCCGGCCCAAAGACCTGCAGCTGCGGGTTATGGCAGTAGCTACACCGCAGCGGGCAGCCGTTGAGGAACAACGTCATGGTCAGGTGATCTGGCCAATCTGTTGCCGAGAAGGGGATAAGCCCACCAATCGGCAGCTGCGTTCTGGAACTTAGCTTCGGCGCTTGCAACGAAGGCGCAGTCTTAAACGCCGGCCGCAAGCCTCTCGTCGAAGTACTCGCGCTCATGGAACTCTCCCTTCTTGCCCGTGTTGAAGCTGGAGACTGGCCGGAAATAGCCCATCACGCGCGTCCACATTTCAGTGCTGGAACCGCAGTCGGGGCAGTGCGGATGCTCGCCGGAGATATAGCCGTGGGAGTTACAGATGGAAAAGGTCGGCGTGATGGTGACATAGGGCAGTCGGAAGTTCTCCAGCGAGCGGCGCACGAGGTTCGCGCACGCCTTACCGGAGGACATTGCTGAGCCCATGTAGAGATGCAGCACGGTGCCGCCGGTGTATTGGGTCTGCAGATCCTCCTGGGCTTGGAGTGCGGCAAAGGGATCGGGAGTGTGCGCGACGGGAAGCTGCGAGGAATTCGTGTAATACGGTTCTTCTTCGCTGCCAGCGTGCAGGATGTCTGGGTAGCGCTTCAGGTCCTCGCGTGCGAAGCGATAGGTAGCGCCCTCGGCAGGCGAGGCTTCAAGGTTATAAAGGTGCCCGGTTCTTTCCTGGGCGTCGACAAGCAGTGCGCGAACCCGCTCCAGCAGACGCAATACCTGAGCGCGGCCGCGCGGATCGGTGAGATCGTAGGTGTCGGCAGTGAAGTTACGGATCATCTCGTTGCAGCCGTTGACGCCGATAGTGGAGAAGTGGTTATCCAAGCTGGGCAGCCAACGCTTGGTATAGGGGAAAAGACCTTTCTCCAAGCACTTGTTAACAAAGGCGCGGCGGCGCTCGAGCGTGTCGACGCCGAGATCTACCAGCTCCGCGACGCGCGTCAACAGCGCCTCCTCGTCGCCGCGGTAGAGGTAGCCCAGGCGTGCGCAGTTGAGCGTGACCACGCCGATGGAGCCGGTCAACTCGGCGGAGCCGAACAAACCATTGCCGCGCTTTAATAGCTCGCGCAGGTCCAACTGCAGGCGGCAACACATTGAGCGAATCATGCCGGGGTCAAGATCGGAGTTAAGGAAGTTCTGGAAGTAGGGCAGACCGTACTTGGCTGTCATGGTGAACAGAGCTTCGGCGTTCTCGCTATCCCAGTCAAAATCCGGCGTGATGTTGTAGGTCGGAATCGGGAAGGTAAATGGCCTGCCGTCGGCATCACCTTGCGACATCACCTCGATGAAAGCACGGTTGATGATGGCCATCTCCGTCTCCAAGTCGCCGTAACAGAAGTCGGCGGGCTCGCCGCCGATGAGCGGGGTCTGGTCCCGCAGATCGGTGGGGCAGTGCCAATCGAAGGTAAGATTCGTGAACGGCGTCTGCGTACCCCAGCGCGAAGGCACGTTCAGGTTGAAGATAAATTCCTGCATGTATTGAAGTACTTGGCCGTAGCTGAGGTTATCCAGCCGCACGAAAGGCGCCATATATGTATCGAAGCTAGAAAAGGCCTGCGCGCCCGCCCACTCGTTCTGCAGCGTGCCTAAGAAGTTGACGATCTGACCGCACGCGGAGGAGAAGTGCTTCGGTGGCGTCGAGGAAATCGTGCCGGGAACACCACCGAAGCCTTCCTCGAGGACGCGGCGCAGTGACCAGCCAGCACAATAGCCGCTGAGCATGTCTAGATCGTGGATATGAATATCACCTGCTCGGTGGGCATTACCCGCAGCTTCCGAAAAGACCTCATCCAGCCAGTAATTGGCAGTTACTTTGCCCGCATTGTTAAGAATCAATCCTCCCAACGAGAAATCCTGATTGGCATTGGCGTTTATGCGCCAATCACGCCGGCCCAAGTACTCCTCGATGGAATCTGCGACGTTAATGGTCCGTGAACCCATGTAGTTCTTCCCTTCGTTATGAAAATGGAGCGCTGGTACAGCGAAAAGCTCGCTGCCTTTCCAGCTCTGATGGCATGCCCAGGCGCGCATATAGGGAAAGCAATGGCGACCGCATTCATGTGGGAGAACCTGCAGTAAGCCGAGATGGCAGAAAAGCCACCGCGCGGCGCTGGGCGTCACGGAATAACATAGCTGTAATTTGTGGCGGGGTGGGTCGACGAAATACAAGATATGGGAGGTCTTGGAGTGTGAGACACTATATGTAGTGCCCTGTTTGGTGAAAGTTCGAAAGGGTATGTGCCTATTTAGTGCCTGTGATTGTTGCCTCTATAGGTGAAACTTAAAGCCCGATTTTGGGTGGAGTGGAAAGTTCCGGGGAATTTGTCACAGCTGCCTCGAGTGAGGCGCGGCGTCGTCAAGCGTTGTGCGATTGACTGCCTGCGGTGATGGAAGGAAAGCCAGGTGGATGAAATTTGGATGTTTTGTGTGTCGCTGCTATTGTTCGAAGAGGTTTCGCCTTCATGTAGGGCGAAAAGTCTGATCGATTAATCGGCTTGAATGGCTGATTGATGTTCTGGACATGCGGAAGGGCCCCGGAAAAGAGCCCCCATTTTCGCGTGTTTGGGCAGCATCGGTCAGTTCAGCCGAAGTCATACAGAAAGACTAGATTTATGCCAACTATTCAGCAGCTGGTCCGCAAGGGCCGCCATGATAAGCGCTCCAAGGTTGCAACCGCAGCGCTGAAGGGTTCCCCTCAGCGTCGTGGCGTTTGCACCCGCGTTTACACCACCACCCCGAAGAAGCCGAACTCTGCACTGCGTAAGGTCGCTCGTGTTCGCCTGACCTCCGGTATCGAGGTTTCCGCGTACATCCCAGGCGAGGGCCACAACCTGCAGGAGCACTCCATGGTGCTCGTCCGCGGCGGTCGTGTTAAGGACCTCCCGGGTGTTCGTTACAAGATTATCCGTGGCGCACTGGATACCCAGGGCGTTAAGGACCGCAAGCAGGCTCGTTCCCGCTACGGTGCAAAGAAGGGACAGTAATCAACAATGCGTAAGAATGCTGCTCCGAAGCGTCCTGTAGTCAAGGACCCGGTATACAACTCCGAGCAGGTCACCATGCTCGTGAACAAGATCCTCCTCGATGGCAAGAAGTCCACCGCAGAGCGCATCGTCTACGGTGCTCTCGAGGCTTGCCGTGAGAAGACCGGTACCGACCCAGTCGGCACCCTGGAGAAGGCTCTGGGCAACATCCGCCCGGACCTCGAGGTTCGCTCCCGCCGTGTCGGTGGCGCTACCTACCAGGTTCCAGTTGAGGTCAAGCCGGCTCGCGCTAACACCCTCGCTCTGCGTTGGTTGGTGACCTTCACCCGCCAGCGTCGTGAGAACACCATGATCGATCGTCTCGCTAACGAGATTTTGGATGCTTCCAACGGTCTTGGTGCTTCCGTGAAGCGTCGTGAAGACACTCACAAGATGGCTGAGGCTAACCGCGCCTTCGCGCACTACCGCTGGTAATACCGGCGTATGCCTATGGTCCGAGCAACGTAAAAGTTCGCGCTTAACAGCGCTTCTGTACTTCTTGTACTTAGAGAAGCGCTGGAAACACAAACTAAATAGCGTTGCTCGGACCTTTTTTCTGGGCAATTAGCGGCCTGAAGCTGCTAACGAGTCCAAGACGTGGCAAAATTGAACAAGACCTATCCATGCGGGCGGCATGGACTGGGGTACGTGAAGATGAAACGTGCGCCCAGGACAAGGCGTCCACGATAAATAAGTTGGGGTAAAACCGTGGCACAACAAGTGCTTAAGGACCTTCACAAGGTCCGTAACATCGGCATCATGGCTCACATCGATGCTGGTAAGACCACTACCACCGAGCGTATTCTTTTCTACACCGGCATCAACCGTAAGGTCGGCGAGACTCACGACGGTGCATCCACCACTGACTGGATGGAGCAGGAGAAGGAGCGCGGTATCACCATTACCTCCGCTGCTGTTACCTGTTTCTGGAACAACAACCAGATCAACATCATCGACACCCCGGGTCACGTTGACTTCACCGTTGAGGTTGAGCGCTCCCTCCGTGTTCTCGACGGCGCAGTTGCTGTCTTCGACGGCAAGGAAGGCGTTGAGCCACAGTCTGAGCAGGTGTGGCGTCAGGCTGCTAAGTACGACGTTCCGCGTATCTGCTTCGTCAACAAGATGGACAAGCTAGGCGCTGACTTCTACTTCACCGTTCAGACCATCATCGACCGCCTCGGCGCAAAGCCATTGGTTATGCAGCTGCCTATCGGCGCTGAGGATGACTTCGACGGCGTCGTTGACCTGCTGAACATGCGTGCCATCACTTGGCGCGGCAAGGTGGAGACCGGTGCTGAGCCGACCATCGAGGAGATCCCTGCTGACCTGCAGGAGAAGGCTGAAGAGTACCGCGAGAAGCTGCTCGAGGCAGTTGCTGAGTCTGACGAAGAGCTCATGGAGAAGTACTTCGGCGGTGAGGAGCTGACCCTTGACGAGATCAAGGCAGCCATCCGCAAGATGACCATCAACTCCGAGGTCTACCCAGTTCTCTGTGGTACCGCTTACCGCAACAAGGGTGTCCAGCCGCTTCTCGACGCTGTCGTTGACTTCCTCCCGAACCCACTCGATGTGGGCGAGGTCGTCGGCCACGCTGTCGGCAACGAGGACGAGAAGGTTACGCGTAAGCCTTCCGTTGAGTCCCCGTTCTCTGCACTGTCCTTCAAGATTGCTGCGCACCCGTTCTTCGGCCAGCTCAACTTCGTCCGCGTTTACTCTGGTCAGGTTGTGCCGGGCACCGAGGTGCTCAACTCCACCAAGAGTAAAAAGGAGCGCATCGGCAAGCTGTTCCAGATGCACGCAAACAAGGAGAACCCGGTCGAGCAGGCTGACGCAGGTAACATCTATGCTGTTATCGGTCTGAAAGACACCACCACTGGTGACACCCTGTGCGACAAGGACAACCCGATCATCCTCGAGTCCATGGACTTCCCGGATCCGGTTATCAAGGTCTCCATCGAGCCTAAAACCAAGGCTGACCAGGAGAAGCTGGGTACCGCTATCCAGAAGCTCGCTGCTGAGGACCCAACCTTCACTGTCGAGCTCGACGAAGAGACCGGCCAGACCGTTATCGGCGGCATGGGCGAGCTCCACCTCGACGTTCTGGTTGACCGTATGAAGCGCGAGTTCAAGGTCGAAGCAAACATCGGTAACCCACAGGTTGCTTACCGTGAGACCATCCGCAAGACGGTTCAGTCCCTGGACTACACCCACAAGAAGCAGACCGGTGGTTCTGGTCAGTTCGCAAAGGTCATCGTCACCATCGAGCCTTACAACCCGGACCCAGAGACGCTGGAGGAGGGCGAGTCCGCAACCTACAAGTTCGAGAACGCCGTTACCGGTGGCCGCGTTCCGAAGGAATACATTCCTTCCGTTGACGCTGGTATCCAGGATGCAATGCAGTACGGTTACCTCGCTGGCTTCCCGCTGGTTAACATCAAGGCAACCCTTGAGGACGGCGCTTACCACGACGTTGACTCCTCTGAGATGGCCTTCAAGCTCGCTGGTTCCCAGGTGCTGAAGGAAGCTGTTGCTAAGGCAAAGCCAGTCCTGCTCGAGCCTGTTATGGCCGTTGAGGTTGTTACCCCTGAGGAGTACATGGGCACCGTTAACGGTGACATCAGCTCCCGTCGTGGCCAGGTTTACGCGATGGAAGACCGCTCTGGCGCAAAGGTTGTCAAGGCTAAGGTTCCGCTTTCCGAGATGTTCGGCTACATCGGCGACCTTCGTTCCTCCACCGCAGGCCGCGCAAACTTCAGCATGGTCTTCGATTCCTACGCTGAGGTTCCTTCCTCCGTTGCAACCGCAATCATCGAGGAGCGTACCGGTAACAAGGCTTAAACAAGCTTTGTAACCAACCCCCTCGCACCACCCCGTTGCCAAGGGGCTGGTAGTCTTCGCCAGTAGACGCCAGCCTCAGGCGGGGTAACCCCGTGTGAGGAACTGGGTGGGGTAGCGGTCGGCTGAACTTGCACCAAAGAGTGTTGGCTGAGCCGGCCGTTACCCTCCCAGGATCCATAATCAGATTCTTGTCGAGGGTCAACGTCCGCACTACATGCGCGGGGTTACCTCCTATTTAGGCAGTTTGAAAAAACTGCGGCATAAATCTAGGATCGTGTAACTGGCACGTAAAGAAAGCGTCATTAGCGCTTCGGGATATTTTCGTTCCAAGTGCCAATGACATTAACCAACCACGTGGCTGTGAAATTACAGCCGCCATAGAGTCCAGGAGGACAAACAGTGGCAAAGGAGAAGTTCGAGCGTACGAAGCCGCATGTGAACATCGGCACCATCGGACACGTCGACCACGGCAAGACCACCACCACCGCAGCGATCACCAAGGTTCTGGCTGACCAGTACCCTGATGAGAACACCGCTTTCGCATTCGACATGATCGATAAGGCTCCTGAGGAGAAGGAGCGCGGTATTACCATTAACATTTCCCACGTTGAGTACTCCACCCCGAAGCGCCACTACGCACACGTTGACGCTCCGGGCCACGCTGACTACATCAAGAACATGATTACCGGTGCTGCTCAGATGGACGGCGCTATCTTGGTTGTTGCTGCAACCGATGGCCCGATGCCGCAGACCCGCGAGCACGTTCTTCTGGCTCGCCAGGTTGGCGTTCCTTACATCCTCGTTGCACTGAACAAGTGCGACATGGTTGACGACGAGGAAATCATCGAGCTCGTCGAGATGGAGATCCGCGAGCTGCTCGCAGAGCAGGACTACGATGAGGAAGCTCCGATCGTTCACATCTCTGCTCTGAAGGCTCTTGAGGGCGACGAGAAGTGGGTACAGGCTATCGTTGACCTGATGCAGGCTTGCGATGACTCCATCCCGGATCCGGAGCGCGAGCTGGACAAGCCGTTCCTGATGCCAATCGAGGACATCTTCACCATCACCGGCCGCGGTACCGTTGTTACCGGCCGTGTTGAGCGTGGCTCCCTGAACGTCAACGAGGACGTTGAGATCATCGGTATCCAGGACAAGTCCATCTCCACCACCGTTACCGGTATCGAGATGTTCCGCAAGATGATGGACTACACCGAGGCTGGCGACAACTGTGGTCTGCTTCTGCGTGGTACCAAGCGTGAAGAGGTTGAGCGCGGCCAGGTTGTTATCAAGCCGGGCGCTTACACCCCTCACACCCAGTTCGAGGGTTCCGTCTACGTCCTGAAGAAGGAAGAGGGCGGCCGCCACACCCCGTTCATGGACAACTACCGTCCGCAGTTCTACTTCCGCACCACCGACGTTACTGGCGTCATCAAGCTGCCTGAGGGCACCGAGATGGTTATGCCTGGCGACAACGTCGAGATGTCCGTCGAGCTGATCCAGCCGGTCGCTATGGACGAGGGCCTGCGCTTCGCTATCCGCGAGGGCTCCCGCACCGTCGGCGCTGGCCGCGTTACCAAGATCATCAAGTAAGAGCACTTGCTTGAGCGTTTAAAGTAACGCCCTCTAAAGCCACCGCTTTCCCTGCTTGGGAAGGTGGTGGCTTTTTGTATGTCTACCTGCCGTCTCCGTTAAGCTTTGAGCCATGCTTGATCCCAACCGCATTGACCGCACCCTCCGCGCACTTCGCGATGCGTGGGAGGGACAGCCGGAGCTGCCGTTAGGCACGATCTTTGCGATGCTCGCTAATCAGGGCTTGGGCTGGGGCGTCGACGATGAGGAGCTACGTGCCGCGCTTGAGTCGATGGCGAGGGTTCATCCGCCCACGCTGCCGCTTGACGACGCCCGTGTGACCCGAGGTTTGTGGCTCATCGTCACGGAAAGCAACCGGGTCACTGTCGACGCCGAGCGCGTCATCGTGCGTACGACCTCCAAGGCGGGACCCGGTCAGCCCGTTTCGTGGAAGTATTCTGCAATACGGCCAGTGGGGCCGGGGCGTCCTTTAGTGGTGACTGATGCCGAAGGCTTTGAGCACCGTTGCGGCGTGGCGGAGCTGATTACTCAGCTGACCCCAGATTACCGCAGTCTTGAAGGCCTGAAGCGACGCAGCGTCGGTGAACGCGTCTGGATGCTCCGCACGTCCGATGAGGTCATTGTCTTGGACCACGGCTTGCACGTTTACACATCGGCCAACCGGGGTGTGGACCGTACCGACTATTCGTGGACAGTGATCGAGCAATGTACTGTGGGCGCGCCGCTGCTCGTGGGCTTATCTCGTGGCACGACGCATGAGTTTGGGGCGGTCACCGAGATATTCCTCGCTGAATCCGCCCCGCCGAAAGCTAAGTGCTGAACCGGCCTATTCCTTAAGAGCTCGCACCTTTCCAAAGTGGAGTTTGTACACGGTATCAAGGTCGGCGTCGGGGAATGCCAGGCGGAAGTCCTGCTCGTTGGTCTCGACGGCGTCGACAAGCGCAGGCAAAGCGGTATCTGGGTTCGCTTCAACCGTGTACTGGAGCGTCGGACGCGCGCGATCGTAGGCCACCAAGCGGGTGACTTTATCCACGCCGTCTTCCGCAGCCAAGGTATCAGCGACTGCACCGGCGATTGCCTGCATGTTGGTTGATATCTTGCCTTTGTCGTTCGAGGACTCAGAAGCCACATTGTTAAAGCGGTGGTGGCGCAGGTTAGCAATTACTAGCCATAAGCCGGACACAGCTAGCAGCACCGTCGCCGTACCTAGTGCGGCAGCCCACCAGCCTTGCTGAGGAAGGGCTGCCCATTCGTCGTGGTCGACCCACCGCCCAAGGTAGAGCGCGAAGGGGACCTCGAAGTGGATGAGGATGGGCCACAAGCCGAGCACGATGAGAATGGCCGCAATAATGAATAACAATATTCGGTCGAAAGCGGCTAAGCCTTTAGACATGATCGTCGACCTCCGGGAGTTTCTCGGCTGCAACAGTGAGCTGGGGCTGCCGGTGGAGTTGCTGCAGCGTCTGCGCGACTGCGTCCTCCACACGGGAGATGAGACCCTCATCCTCAGTATCGCCGTTGACCGTTACATCGACGGTAATCTTCTTCTTGGAGATGACCGCGCGACTGCGCGCAGCTGCGACGCCGGGAACGCGACGGGCTGCTGCGGAAGCAGTGCGTGCGATATCAACGGGGCGCAACCATATGGAGGCTACTTCTGATTCGACCTGTGTGTGGGTGGATTTTCGCGGCTTGAATGCCGCCACGAGTAGAAGCAGACCAACCAAAATGGCCGCCCCGCCGCTGGCTAGCATCCAGGTTTCGATTTTGTCCTGAGACATGACGTCGATGAAGGGTTGCAGCCAAGACCTTGCACCCGTGCTCACCGCCCAGGTCTCCCGGCCCAGGAAAGCCGCACCTCCAAGACAGACGAGTCCGAGTATGACAGTCCACGTGCGGGCCGCTGGCGAGGCGGCAGGCTTTTGCCCAAAGCCGCGCGGGAAGATGCTGCGTTCTTTACTCATGGGCACCTCCTCGAAAGAGCGGTTGGATGGTTATCTCGCGCAGTGGTTCAGGCCGTGGCGCCATGGGCCGCCGGACTGTGGCAATAGGCCGCAGCGTCGGCGACCACGCTGTAACAGGTTGTGGCGTTCGAACAGGGCGCAGTGACGCAGGCTGTGGTGTGTCCACCCGGCGTAGTTGGAGCGCTGGGGGAGTCCCGACTGGGCGCAACTTCGTTGACTTGGGCGAGCGAACTGGAGTGAGCGCAGCGGGCTGCGGCGTCGCAGCGCTCACGACGGAAACGGGCGCCGTGCGCGGCGAAACTGCCCGTACCGATTGTGGCTCAGGGCGCGAGACACTGCGGATTTGCACTAGGTGCGTGGTCTCTATCGGTTGGAGCTCGCGCTGCGGCCGGGTGTGCGGCAGGGTCACGCTCGGGGCGCGCCGTGATGCCACGGCTAGCCCTGTTACGCGCTCGCCAGGGACAGCGGCGCCCACGGTGACATTGACACGTGTGGTGGCGTAGCCGGTGTAGGTTCTGACAGCTTCTTCGATGGCGGCGCGTGCGGCCTCGGCGACAGCTGTTACCGGACTGGGCCAAGTAACGGCGATGTTGGCATCGACAGCCACGACTTCCTTGGTTGGGTCGCTCTGGATGAGCAGCCGTGGAAACGCGCGCCCGGCAAGGCCCGCGAGTTTGGCGTCGATGGCTACGGTGCCGGGCACACTGGCGATGGCAGTGCCAACGATGCGCTCGAGGGACTTAATGGAAAATCTTAAAGAGCCTGAGCTGCGTGCAAGGGAGGAATCATGGGGCATTAGCCTTGCCCTTTATCCTTGCCAACGATTCCATTCCACACCGCGGAGAGATCGATGCGACCATCAAAGTGAGCACCGATGACCCCGCCCAACGCGGCGAGGAGGACTGCCAGAACCGTGGGCCACAGGCCGAGGTGGATGAAAAATGCCAAAACTAGGCCGGCCACAATGCCGAGTGTGGAGTAATTCTTCATGCTTATTCCTTATTAGTATCCAATGCGCTGCTGATAGCGTCAGCTACAACAACATCGACTCGCGAAAGCTCAGAGCAAGCCTCGAGCGCTGCTGCGCGAGCACCTTCGGCGACGTCCTTGACGGGCACCTGCTGCGCCACATCGAACACGATGTGTACCTCCAGATGGCGGTCATCGCGGGGATTCGGACGCTTGAGGCCAGCAACGCGCTCGCCCGGATAGAGCAGCGACACCTCACCGAAGGTGCCAGCATGCAGCTTGGCGACGCCCCGTGTCCCCAGCACGGCTTCAACTATGCGGTGCGCAGCGGGGGCGTCGAGCTCAAAGCGCGTCGTGGGGGACTCGACGGAGTCAGACATCAAGGCTTAGTCCTATTCCTGGCCCTGCGGCAGGGAATTGTTTGGGGACTGCTCGGCGGCGAGGTCTTCCTTTGGGAGCTTGACGTCATGAACAACAACGTCGACGCGTTCAACGCCGAGGCCAGTCATACGCTCAACGGCATTCATGATGTTGCGGCGGATGGCCTCTGCCAGCTCGTGGATGGCTACGCCGTACTCGGCGATGATGGCGACTTCGATGGTGGCAACACCGTTAGCAACCTGCACGCTGACGCCTTGGCGAACGTCCTCGGAGGCTCCAAAGGATTCACGGATCGAACCCATCATGCGGGCGCCGCCGCCACCGAGAGCGGCAACGCCGGACACTTCGCGGGCAGCGATGCCGGCGATCTTGGATACGACGGTGTCGTCAATAGTGGTGATACCGAACTCGGTCTCGAGGTTCTTGTTTACCTTAGGGGTAGCGGCGGCCTCAGGGAAGTTAGCGGTGCTGGACTCGGTAGCGGCCGTAGCTGGGGTGGTCGAATTGTTTTCTGGGGTGTTAGCAGCCATGAGCATTTCCTCTTCTGTTGAAGGCTAAAAGTAACTTACCCATCCGAGCCTATAGCTGAATGCGGACATTGTGGGGTGCGGTAGTCGATCTTTTAGAAAACGTGATATTGGGCACGGTTTTGTTAGAAGTTTGGAAAACGCGTGATTACATGCTTAAATACAAGGGTTGCTTTAACACAGCGGCGTCACTGACTTCCGGCTCTAAGTCGAATATCAATGGCAAAGTTGCTGGTAAAGCGAACATGACACCTTTGTTGGTGGGCGTCTTAAGGCGTGCACTGGGAAGGTCATTCAATCGGGCTAGGTCCGCGTTTTAGTAGAGGCATCCCGAGAGAATGGACCGGAGAAGGGGCATGGCAAATAAACAGCGGCAGTATACGAATTGGACATGTACTCGCACGTGTAATGCGTGAAGAACCGTCCTCTTCCTATTGACTTTGACTTCGGGTCTTGTACCCCGTCAAAAGCACTGCGCCCCAAGGTTTTTGCCAGGTCGCATCTTTTGGTCGTCATGACAGTCAGACAACTGGCGTTGAGCCCAGGCCCTAGAGTCCGGACAACGTTATAGAGAAATCGAGAAGCAATTTCCCACCGCTTCACGCCCCGGATACGCCGGGAATGTGTAAGTGGGGAAGCGAGGAAGAGGATAAGCGTGGCGGGACAAAAGATCCGCATTCGGCTGAAGGCCTACGACCACGAGGCTATCGACGCTTCTGCAAAGAAGATCGTCGAGACCGTAACCCGTACGGGTGCTCGTGTTGTTGGCCCAGTGCCGCTCCCAACCGAGAAGAACGTATACGCCGTTATTCGTTCTCCGCACAAGTACAAGGACTCTCGCGAGCACTTCGAGATGCGCACTCACAAGCGCCTGATCGACATTCTCGACCCGACCCCGAAGACCGTTGACGCTCTTATGCGCATCGACCTTCCGGCCAGCGTCGACGTAAACATTCAGTAGTGTAAAGCGATCGACGAATAGATATTTGGTGGAGAACTAACAATGAGTGAAAACGAGATCAAGGGCATTCTGGGCAAGAAGCTCGGCATGACCCAGATCTTCGACGAGGACAACCGCGTTGTGCCGGTTACCGTCGTCGAGGCTGGGCCGTGCGTTGTTACCCAGATTCGCACCGCAGAAACCGATGGCTACAACGCCATCCAGATCGCATTTGGCGAGATCGACCCGCGCAAGGCAAACAAGCCTGCCGCAGGTCACTTCAAGAAGGCTGGCGTAACCCCACGTCGCCACGTTGCCGAAATCCGTATGGATGACACCTCTGCTTACGAGGTTGGCCAGGAAGTTACCGCTGACATCTTCGAGGGCATCACCTTCGTTGACGTCACCGGCACGACCAAGGGTCACGGCTACGCAGGCGCGATGAAGCGCCACGGCTTCGCAGGTCAGGGCGCTGCTCACGGTAACCAGGCTGCTCACCGCCGCGTCGGTGGCATCGGCGCCTGCGCTACCCCGGCTCGCGTCTTCAAGGGCACCCGCATGGCTGGCCGCATGGGCCAGGACCGTGTTACCACCCAGAACCTGAAGATTCAGAAGATCGATGCCGAGTCCAACCTGCTGCTCATCAAGGGTGCTATCCCTGGTGCGCGCGGTGGCCTCGTCACCGTTAAGACCGCAGTGAAGGGCGGTGCACACGCATGAGCAACCTCAAGCTAGACGTCCATACCGCTGAAGGTAAGACCAACGGCTCTGTTGAGCTGCCGGCCGAGATCTTTGACACCGAGGCATCCATTGCTTTGATGCACCAGGTTGTCAACGCTCAGCTCGCTGCTGCTCGTCAGGGCACCCACAAGGCCAAGACCCGCGGCGAGGTCCGCGGCGGTGGCCGTAAGCCTTTCCGTCAGAAGGGCACCGGTCGTGCACGCCAGGGCTCGATCCGCGCACCTCACTACACCGGTGGCGGTATCTCCCACGGCCCAGTGCCGCGCGACTACTCCCAGCGCACCCCTAAGAAGATGATCAAGGCTGCTCTCTTCGGTGCACTGTCTGACCGTGCTCGCAATGAGCGCATCCACGTAATCGAAGAGCTCGTCCCGGGCCAGACCCCGTCCACCAAGGCGGCTAAGGCTTTCATCGAGCGCCTGACCGAGCGCAAGAACGTGCTGCTCGTTGTCGGCCGCGAGGACATCAACGCTCGCCGCAGCGCCAACAACCTGCCTAACGTCCAGATCCTGGATGCAGGCCAGCTGAACACCTACGACGTTCTTTACTCTGACGACGTTGTGTTCTCCGTTGAGGCTCTGCACACCTTCGTCGCTCGCGCTCAGGGTGCGAACGAGGAAGTTAAGGAGGAGAAGTAATGGCTAAGCTCGTTAACCCGCGTGACATTATCATCGCCCCGGTCGTTTCCGAGAAGTCCTACGGCCTGATGGAGCAGAACGTTTACACGTTCTACGTCTCCACGGACTCCAACAAGACCCAGATCAAAGATGCCATCGAGCAGATCTTCGGCGTAAAGGTTGACTCCGTGAACACCGTTAACCGTGCAGGTAAGCGTAAGCGCACCCGCACCGGCTTCGGTCAGCGCAAGTCCACCAAGCGTGCGTACGTGACGCTTCGTGAAGGCAGCGACTCCATCGACATCTTCGGCGGCGGCGCTTAAGCGCCACCGGAGAGCCGAAAGGAAAAGGAAGAATTATGGCTATTCGTAAGTACAAGCCGACAACTCCGGGTCGCCGCGCATCCTCCGTGTCCGAGTTCGAGGAGATCACTCGTTCCACCCCGGAGAAGTCCCTGCTGCGCCCGCTGAGCAAGACTGGTGGTCGTAACAACTACGGCCGCATCACCACCCGCCACATCGGCGGTGGCCACAAGCGTCGTTACCGTCTGATCGACTTCCGTCGTACGGACAAGGACGGTATCCCGGCAAAGGTTGCTCACATCGAGTACGACCCGAACCGCACCGCAAACATCGCTCTTCTGCACTACGCAGATGGCGAGAAGCGCTACATCATCGCCCCTAAGGGCCTGAAGCAGGGCACCATCGTTGAGGCCGGCGCTAACGCCGACATCAAGGTTGGTAACAACCTGCCGCTGCGTAACATCCCAACCGGTACCACCATCCACGCTGTGGAGCTCAAGCCGGGCGCAGGTGCTAAGCTTGCCCGCTCCGCTGGTGCTTCCATCCAGCTGCTGGGTAAGGAAGGCAAGTACGCAATCCTGCGTATGCCGTCCTCCGAGATCCGCCGCGTCGACATCCGTTGCCGCGCCACCGTGGGTGAGGTCGGCAACGCTGACCAGATGAACATCCGTTGGGGTAAGGCCGGCCGTATGCGCTGGAAGGGCGTTCGCCCGACCGTCCGTGGCGTCGTCATGAACCCGGTTGATCACCCACACGGTGGTGGTGAGGGTAAGACCTCCGGTGGTCGTCACCCTGTGTCCCCATGGGGCAAGAAGGAGGGTCGCACCCGCAACCCGAATCGTTACTCGAACAACATGATCGTGCGCCGTCGTCGCCCGAACAAGAAGCGCTAAGAGGAGGTAAACAATGCCACGCAGCCTTAAGAAAGGCCCGTTCGTCGATGAGCACCTCCTCAACAAGGTGGATGCTCAGAACGAGGCCGGCACCAAGCAGGTCATCAAGACCTGGTCTCGCCGCTCGACCATTCTGCCTGACTTCATCGGTCACACCTTCGCCGTCCATGACGGCCGCAAGCACGTGCCGGTGTTCGTTGAGGACTCCATGGTCGGCCACAAGCTCGGTGAGTTCGCACCAACCAAGACCTTCAAGGGTCACATCAAGGACGATAAGAAGGGACGTCGATAAGCGATGAGTGAAACCATCACCTCCGCATCCGCAACGGCCCGCTACGTCCGCGTTACTCCGATGAAGGCACGCCGTGTCATCGATTTGGTTCGCGGCAAGTCCGTAGCCGAGGCACTTGCAATCCTGAAGTACGCTCCGCAGGGCGCTGCTAAGCCAGTCGCTAAGGTCGTTGCTTCTGCAGCCGCTAACGCTGAGAACAACTTCGGCTTGGACCCACGCACCCTGGTCATCTCCGAGGCATACGCCAACGAGGGCCCGACCATGCGTCGCTTCCAGCCACGCGCACAGGGCCGTGCATTCATGATTCGTAAGCGCACCAGCCACATCACCGTGGTGGTCGAGAGCCAGAAGGAAGGGGCCAAGTAATGGGCCAGAAAATCCATCCTCACGGCCTACGTTTGGGCATCACTTCCGACTGGAAGACCCACTGGTTCGCCGATAAGGACTACGCGAACTACGTAGCCGAAGACATCAAGATCCGTCAGTTCCTCGAGAAGGGCCTCGACCGCGCCGGCATCGCCGACGTCGTCATCGAGCGCACCCGTGACCGTGTACGCGTCGACATTCACACCGCCCGCCCGGGCATCGTGATCGGCCGCCGCGGTGCTGAGGCAGACCGCATCCGCCGCGAGCTCGAGAAGCTCACCGGCAAGATGGTCGCCCTCAATATCCTCGAGGTCAAGCAGGTCGACGCCAACGCAACTCTGGTTGCTCAGTCCGTCGCCGAGCAGCTGGTTAACCGTGTTGCATTCCGTCGTGCAATGCGCAAGGCTATCCAGTCCGCTATGCGCCAGCCGCAGGTCAAGGGTATTAAGATCCTCTTGAACGGCCGTCTGGGCGGCGCCGAGATGTCCCGTACCGAGCGCTACCACGAGGGTCGCGTTCCGCTGCACACTCTTCGCGCCGAGATCGACTACGGCACCGCAGAGGCCCACACCACCTTCGGCCGCATTGGCATCAAGGTGTGGATCTACAAGGGTGACGTCGTCGGTGGCGTACGCGAATCCGAACTGAACGCTCCGTCGCAGGGCCGTGGCCGCGGTGACCGTAACGGTCGTCCGCGCCGTGGTGGCCAGCGTCGTCAGCGCGCACAGCAGAAGCAGGAGGGCTAATCCATGCTGATTCCTAAGCGCGTTAAGTACCGCCGCCAGCACCGTCCTACCCGTAGCGGTGTTTCCAAGGGCGGTAACCGCATCAACTTTGGTGATTACGCAATCCAGGCTCTCGAGCCGGCTTACATCACCAACCGTCAGATTGAGGCCGCACGTATTGCCATCAACCGCCACGTCAAGCGTGGTGGCAAGGTGTGGATCAACATCTTCCCGGACCGTCCGCTGACCCAGAAGCCACTCGGCGTTCGTATGGGTTCCGGTAAGGGCCCGGTTGAGAAGTGGGTCGCCAACGTTAAGCCGGGCCGCGTCCTCTTCGAGATGTCCTACCCGAACGAGGCCACCGCCATCGAGGCTCTGCGCCGTGCAGGTCAGAAGCTTCCTTGCAAGGTCCGCATCATCAAGAAGGAGGACCAGTTCTAATGGCAACCGGTACCCCCGCCCACGAGTTCCGTGAGCTCGACAACGCTGAACTGGAAACCCGCCTGAAGGATGCGAAGGAAGAGCTCTTCAACCTTCGTTTCCAGAAGGCAACCGGCCAGCTGACCAACAACCGCCGCATCGGCACGGTTAAGCGCGACATTGCCCGCATCTACACCGTTCTTCGCGAGCGCGAGCTGGGCCTGTCCGTAGTTCCGGGAGCTGAGGCTTAATCATGAGTGAGGCAAACGTGAACGAAGTAAAGAAGGAGCGCGGTGCGCGCAAGACCCGCATCGGCATCGTAGTTTCCGACAAGATGGACAAGACCATCGTCGTCGAGCTCGAAGACCGCAAGCAGCACGCGCTTTACGGCAAGATCATGCGCTCTAACAAGAAGGTTAAGGCACATGACGAGAACGAGACCGCCGGCGTCGGCGACCGCGTTCTGATCGCCGAGACTCGCCCGCTGTCCAAGGACAAGCACTTCCGTCTCGTCGAGATCGTGGAGAAGGCTAAGTAAAACCTAGCTTTTTCAACACTTAAGCCGGCCAGGCTTTTCTTCCCAAGGGAAGAAGGCTTGGCCGGCTTTTCTTATGCGCCAATTTCCACATCCTCACCGCCCCAGGGCGTTAAGCTAAGAAGCTGTCTCCTATTTCCTTATGTGTTCTGAGGTCTAATCATGCGTTGCTATGTTTCCTTGCTCTGTGTTGCTGCCCTAGCGCTTTCTGGCTGCAGTAGTTCCGGAAAAGATGACTCCGCTAAAGAAACAGAGAAGATGTTCAATACGATGGTGCCGCAAAGTTCAGCAGAGGCGGATTCCCAAGAATTCACGGCGTCAGAAGAATCGAAGAAACCAGCGGTGGTCGTTGAAGACGGCATCTTGAAGATGACGGGCAAGGTTGTAGAGAAGAAAGGTCGTGAGACCCTAGGCTCGCATCCCGAATCCGGAATCCCTGAAAGCGAGCTCAACGGCGACTATTGGATCCTCGAATTTGACGCTCCGGGGGAGATCACCGGGAACAAGGCAGGTCACAAGGAAACCCGTGTGGTCGATAGTGGCTTCCTTGCATCGCACTACGACGCGGACGAGGAAAGACGCGAAAAGGCAGAGCCGTGGGTGGGCAAGCATGTGACGGTGTCGATCCCTGCTGACAAAGTTAGTTGGGCAAGTGATCCCTCTTTGCCGATCGGCCCGCCTCGTGTGGGCGCCGGCTTTGAAATCGAAGCTGCTGAATAACAAGAACTCCTTGTGGCTGCGCAGAGCTACTACAAGGAGTTCTTGATGTCTTTCGGGGAGCCAAAGGCAGTTTTGCCGATTAATGCTTGACCGGAGTAACGCGGCCAGCCCGCCAATCCAGGAAGGCCATGGCGGCGCAGAAGATGTTGAGCACGGCGCTGGTGCCCAGGGTGAAGGTACCTACCTTGTACATGGTGGTGCCGGCGGCGTCGAAGTTGTTGAAGATGATAAGCCAGCAGATCCAGCCGATGAGCGCGGTCAACGCAGCGAGGGCGGAAAGTGCGCGCAGGCCACGTGCGGGGCGTTCAGGTGGGGCGAAGGCTTTGTGCGCGGCGTCGACAAGAATGGCGAGCGCAACGAGGATACTCACGATGCCGGATAGCCACGTGGGCAGCAGGGCAGAAGTGCCCAGGACTACCGGGAAGATGAAAGACAGCGCCACGAAGATGAACGCCACGGTGTGAAGTATGGCGCTACGGCCCTGGTAGGAAGAAAACATTTAGGCCTCTTTCTTCTGAACATCTGCTTGCATGGCAAGCACTTCTGCGCGGTGCGGTGGCTGTGCGCCCTTGCGAGAGACGGTAATCGCAGCGGCTGCCGCGGCGAATTCCAAAATCTTTTTCCAGTCGTATTCGCTCAAGTGAGTGAGCTCTTCGGCCGTGAGGTTGCGGCGGGCGATCTCTGTGAGCAGCGCGCCCATGATGGTATCGCCCGCGCCGATGGTGTCGGCGACGTCGACCTTGGCGGAAGGCACATCGAGCCGGGTCGTGCCAGCGCGCAACGTGAGGCCCTTGCCGCCGCGGGTAACCACTACAACGGGAACCTGCTTGAGCGCCTGCTTGCCCAGGAATTCCACCTCTTCTTCAGAAAGCTTCAGCACGGTCACGTGAGAAAGCAGCTCGTTGAGGAAGGCCTTGTGCTCATCGTTGGCATAGAACGGGCGGATATTCGGATCGAGCGCCACGATGCTGCCCTTAGCTGCGAATTGCTTGAGCAGTTCGCCATAGCGCGAAGCACCTGGCTCCAACGCGAGGGAAACAGTGCCGAAGCAGGCAATCTCGGCGTCGGAAAGCGTGGGCTCAACCAACCTATCTGCCGTGCCCTCCGTGTAGAAGGTATAAGACGCCGAACCATCATCACCGATGCTGGTCACGGCCAAAGTGGTGGGCTCTGGACCGCGCTGGACCATAGACGTGTCCACGCCTTCTTGTTCCAGCCTTTCCACCAGCGCGTTACCGAAACCGTCGGTGGAAAGGCGCGACTGGAAGTTGACCTCGCCGCCCAGACGCGCCGCCGCGATGGCCACATTGAAAGGCCCGCCGCCCAAAGCCGGCGTGAGGTCTTGCAAGCTACCTGGGCTGACGGGGACGAGGTCGACGAGTCCTTCGCCACACACATGGATCTTCATGAATTCCATAGTATCGGTGATATGAACTACCGTCCGAACTTCCACATCGCACCACCCCTCGGCCGCCTCAATGATCCCAATGGCGTGTTCCTCGACGGCGATACACTCCACGTGTATTACCAGCATGACCCTTGTTTTCCGCATGCCAGCAAGCGCACGGGTTGGGGGCATGCTTCCGCGCTGTTGAGCGCCCCTGGGCCCTGGCAACATCACCCGGATGTGCTATACCCGGACATGCCTTATGACATGCATGGTTGCTACTCCGGTGGGGCCGTGGTCGACGGCACTGACGTGTGGCTTTACTACACGGGCAACCTCAAACGCGATGGGCGGCGCATTCCCTCGCAGAACAGGGTGCGCGTGCTTGACCCATCAGGGCCCGAGGGTGGCATCTACCAGCGCGATGCCGGAAATCCGCTCATCCCTGACGCGGAGGAGGGCTTTACCGGGCACTTCCGCGATCCGCAGATTTCGCGCGACGAACATGGCTGGCGCATGGTCATCGGTGCGCAGCGCACGGACGAGAGGGGCACGGTGGTGCTCTATCGCTCCACGGACCTGGAGGTCTGGGAGTTTCAGGGGGAGCTCAATTTTGCGCTTTCCGACGCCCTCCCAGGGCTTAGCCCCGACATCCTCCCGGGCGGGTACATGTGGGAGTGCCCCAACTTGGTGACCTTGACGGATAAGGCAACCGGCAAGGACAAGGACGTTTTGGTTTTCTGTCCGCAGGGCCTGGAACCCGTGAGCGTGGACGGGCAGACTCACTACGCCTCCTCTGATCAGTGCGGCTACGTTGTTGGTCGCCTGGAAGGAACCACTTTCCACGTTGAACGCGGCTTCAGCGAGTTGGATTATGGTCATGAGTTCTATGCTCCACAGCTCGTCGGCACCGGTGACGGCGAGGCTGTGATGCTGGGCTGGATCGGCCTGCCTTCCCAGGACGATAAGCCGACGGTCGACGAGGGATGGGTGCATACGCTTTCCTTGCCGCGCCGAGTGTGGCTGGAGGACGGCTGGCTGCACCAGCTCCCGGTATGGAAGTCCATTCCGGAGGCGAGTGGCCGCGAGGGCTTTGGCACGACCACGAGCGTGGTGGCCTCGCGTGGTGGGCAGTACAGCTTGGTTGACGCGGCGGGGACCGAGCGTCTGCAATTTAGTGCGGGCGAGGGGCTGCTGCGTGTAAAAGTCGGCGAAGATGAACGCGTTATCGCTTGCCCGGAGGGGGAACTCGTGGCCATCGCCGATGGCTGCGCGGTGGAGATTTTTGCCGGCGGTGGGCACGTCGCCGCGGCTGCTAGCGTGTTTGGTGAAAACGATGCTCGCTGGAGTGGATGGCGCGAGATATAGAGAGGGAGGCTGAGGGGGGGAAGCGGATTTGGTGACCGATTGGAACCCAAGAAAAGGTGAATTTTCCCTCATTTATGCCCGAACGCTTGGTTTTATTTCCGGGTGATGTATCTAATAGGGGTGAAGGATATTTAGCCCCTATCACTAGGAAAGGGATCCGCCTATGGATCACAAAGAAGTCGCCGCGCGGACGCTCAAAGCATTGGGTGGCGAAGACAATATCGTTGGACTTGCGCACTGTGCCACCCGCCTGCGCATGGTTCTCAAAGACACCAAAGAAGTAGACACCAAAGCACTCGAGAGTGACCCTGACCTCAAAGGCATCTTTGAGGCAGGCGGCATGTTCCAGGTGATTGTTGGTCCGGGCGACGTTAACGTCGTCTACAAAGAAATGACCGGCATGATCCGCAAGGACGTCGCCGTGTCCACTGATGAGCTCAAGGACATTGCCGCAAACTCTGGCAACTGGTTCTCACGGGCCATCAAGGTTCTTGCAGACATATTCGTTCCGCTGATTCCGATTCTGGTCGGTGGTGGTCTGCTGATGGCCCTGAATAACGTTCTTTCTGCCGAGGGGCTTTTCGGCGACCAATCTGTTATTCAGATGGTCCCAGCGTTAGAGGACGTTGCCGGTCTTATTAATCTGCTGGCCTCTGCGCCGTTTGCCTTCTTGCCGATTTTGGTCGGCTTTACAGCCACAAAGCGTTTCGGCGGCAACGAGTTCCTCGGTGCCGGTATGGCGATGGCCATGGTCATGCCGGACTTGGTCAACGGCTACAGTGTGGCCGAGACTATCAACTCTGGCGAGATGACCTACTGGAACATTTTCGGCCTCGACGTTGCCCAAGCAGGCTACCAAGGCTCCATCCTGCCGATCCTGGTCATCGCCTGGATCTTGGCAACCATTGAGAAGTTCCTGCACCGTCACCTCAAGGGCACGGTGGACTTCATGCTCACGCCACTTATCACCCTACTGCTGACAGGATTTATTACCTTCGTTGCCATTGGCCCGTTCCTGCGCACCGCGGGTGAGTGGCTGGGTGTTGGCCTTGCCAACCTCTACGACTTCGCCGGTCCGGTGGGTGGCTTCCTCTTCGGTCTGGTGTACTCGCCGATCGTTATCACTGGTCTCCACCAGTCCTTCCCGCCGATCGAGTACATGCTGTGGGATCAGGGCGGATCCTTCATCTTCGCGACGGCCTCCATGGCCAACATCGCACAAGGTGGCGCAGCCCTCGCTGTCTACTTCCTTGCACGTAGTGAGAAGCTCAAGGGCTTGGCCGGTGCTTCCGGTATGTCCGCTTTGTTCGGCATCACCGAGCCTGCCATTTTCGGTGTTAACCTGCGACTGCGTTGGCCGTTCTACATCGGTATGGGTGCCTCGGCAATTGCCTCGACGCTCATCGCACTCTTCGATGTCAAGGCAACCGCGCTGGGTGCTGCCGGCCTCATCGGCTTCGTGTCCATGCGCCCGAATGACATCATGCAGTTCTTCATCTGTGCGATTGTCTCACTCATCTTGGCCTTCGGCGTGGCCTTTGCCTATGGTCGCTACCTCATTTCTAAGAATGGCTCCATCGACCCGGATGAGACTGGTGCCGTCACAGAGACGAATAGCGATGTGCCGTCCGCTACTGCGGACCCTAACGCCTACCGGGTGGCTTCGCCGCTGACCGGCAGCGCTGTGGCCCTCTCTGCCGTCTCCGACCCGATGTTCGCTGCGGGCAAGCTGGGTGCTGGCGCTGCCATCGAGCCCACCGAAGGCCGCCTCGTTTCCCCGATTGACGGCAAAGTTACGGTGACTTTCCCTTCGAAGCACGCGTACGCCGTGCGTGGTAAGGATGCTGAGGGCAACAACGTTGATATCCTCATGCACATCGGCTTTGACACCGTGAACCTTAAAGCCGAGCACTTCACCTCCCACGTTTCCAAGGGCGATGAAGTCAAGGCAGGCGACCTCCTCTGCGAGTTCGATATTGAGGCCATCAAGGCCGCTGGCTACCCGGTGACAACCCCGGTCGTGGTGTCCAACACCAAGAAGACGGGCTCAGTCCTGCCGGCCTATCACCCGGGTGAGGACATCGCTTTCGGTGACGCGCTGCTCACCGTTGACCCCAAGGTCACGAAAGAAGCGGCCGCGTCCCCAACCGCTAGCTAGTTAAACGCTAACGCCTCATCCCCGCTACTGAACCTAGGGTTCGGAGCGGGGATGAGGCGTATAAGCGGTTGCCGACCATGGGGCAGTAATACCTTGGCGAAGCAGACAGAGGGGCCTGACCCCCGACGTGTCTACTTTCCGGGGGTCAGGCCCTCACGAGTCGACAAGCTCGCTAGTCGCAGACGCAGGAAAATAACACGTTGCTCGGTGGCATTAATCCGCCGCTGCAGCTGACTGACCGGCACGCACAAACCTAGCTTGCACGCCTGGCGGCGCAAAACTGGATCAGAGACACCAACCTGACGCGCCGCGGTATGCACACGCACACCCTTTCTCACCAGTTCGATGCCCGCCGCAAGAGCCTGAGCATCATGACCACGCGGACTATATGGAATCAACTGATCACAATGGGCAAAGAAATACGCATGCTGATAATTACACCCAACCTCTTGCACCGCTGCGCGCAGACTCAAGCCACCGGCAATTAACCGCCGCAACTGCTCCTTATCCGACTCCGATAACGACACAAAAGTGCCCTGCGGACGCTGTGCCATAACAACACCTCCGTACTAGAAGTGGTGCAACGACGGTCTGAACCCAAGAATAAAACGATAACTGCGCCGGTCGGGCTTGTGCCCGACCGGCGCAGTCAGTCTCTCTTTAGGTTCCTACGGGGTAGGAAGGTCCTCGCTTAGGCGAAGAACTTGCGGCGTGCGGCGAAGGCACCGGCGGCAACCATTGCAGCTACGGCCAGAGCGGCCAGAGCCTGTGCAACGGAGTTGGAGCCGGTCTCAGCGGACATACCACGTGCGGCTGCCGGGGCAGCGCCCTCAGCGAGCTTACCGCCCTGGGCGATAACTTCATTCTTGTTAGCGTTCAGCATCTGCTCGGAAGCAGCCTTCTCCTCAGCGGTCGGCTGCTGGTTCTTGCGTGCCTCGTCCTTGACGTAGGTCTTGCCATCCTGGGACAGGTACCAGGTGATGCCACCGATGATCAGTGCAGCGGGCAGCGCCAACCAAGCGAGCTTCTTCGCGTCGAAGCCTGGCTTCTGAGGATCGGACGGGGTCTCAGACGGGAAAGCCTTTGCGTAAGCGTCACGCATCTCGGGGGTAACTTCCACGTTGACCAGGGCTGGATCGTTGACGTAAACCGACGGATCCTTCATGCTCTGGTACCAGGTGTTGCCCTTAGAGTCTTCCTTGGTGGCAGGTGCGGGGATACCCTCAGGATCGGGGATGCCTTGTGCGTTGGGGTCGCCAGTCATATCCGTAATCGGTGCATCCTCAACGGGTGCCGGGATCTGAGCTTGCTCAACGGGTGCCGGGATCTGAGCTTGCTCAACGGGTGCCGGGATCTGAGCTTGCTCAACGGGTGCCGGGATCTGAGCTTGCTCAACGGGTGCCGGGATCTGAGCTTGAGCAACAGCTGCGCCACCAAAGGCGAGTGCGCCGGTCAGGACAGCAGCGGTCAGGGTCTGTGGCAAACGCTTCATGTGTTTCTCCTTCGGAAATAGAAATATGGGAAAGCGCAAAAGTGTCTTTCGCGACGCAAATAACAGTAGTCAAAGAATTCTCAGTTGTCACACGGAAATCAGAAATTAACTGTATTTTTCATGCGTTACAGCTGTGAAAAAATTAGCCCATTAGAATAGTTGTGCGACTATATTTACGCTGAGGGGAGTTAAAGTGAGGTTTATATGCGCAGAGTGTGCCGATAATTTTGGAGACCGTGTGCGTGGCGGTGTATTCGAAAAACGGAGCCAAGGAGGCAAGCGGGTGTACTGGCGAAAATAAAAGTGGAGGTAGGGGGCCTCGACAAGCGTCGAGCAGCGTTTTGGTAAGGGCGCTGGCGTGTGGTTGAATGTATAGGTTGCAAAAGCTGGTCGGCCCGTAGCGGTGCGTTTCCGAACCGCCGGACCGAGACCCTTCGGCATAGTCCGTTGCCAAGGCTTGAGCATCGCAAGTTTGTAGACCGCGTGCGGCAAGGACGGAAATCTTACCGCACATCAATCCAGGTCAGGAGACCCATAGTGATTCAGCAAGAATCGCGTCTGCGTGTCGCCGACAACTCTGGTGCACGTGAAATTCTGTGCATCCGCGTTCTCGGCGGTTCCGTTCGACGTTTCGCTGGCATCGGTGACGTCATCGTCGCCACTGTCAAGGACGCCGTCCCAGGCGGCAACGTAAAGGAAGGCGAGGTCGTTAAGGCTGTCGTCGTCCGCGCAAAGAAGGAGACCCGTCGTCCGGACGGTTCTTACATCGCTTTTGATGAGAACGCAGCTGTCATTCTGAAGGGTGACAACGAGCCACGCGGTACCCGTATCTTCGGCCCGGTTGCTCGCGAGCTTCGTGACAAGAAGTTCATGAAGATCGTTTCTCTCGCACCGGAGGTGATCTAGTCTTATGAAGATTCATAAGGGTGATATGGTGATTGTTATTTCGGGTCCTGACAAGGGCGCGAAGGGCAAGGTCATCGAAGCATACCCGAAGCGCGACAAGGTCCTCGTCGAGGGCGTTAACCGCGTGAAGAAGCACGTTGCTAACTCCGCTACTGAGCGTGGCGCCGAGTCCGGCGGAATCGTTACCCAGGAAGCACCGATCCACGTGTCTAACGTTGCAATCGTTGACTCCGAGGGCAACCCGACCCGCGTGGGCTACCGTTTCGATGAAAACGGCAAGAAGGTCCGCATCGCACGTAGCAACGGGAAGGACATCTAATCATGAGCGAGAACTACACTCCGCGTCTGAAGACCCGCTACCGCGAGGAAATCAAGAAGACCCTGAACGACGAGTTCAACTACGACAACGTCATGCAGATCCCAGGTGTCACCAAGGTTGTTGTCAACATGGGTGTTGGCGACGCTGCACGTGACTCCAAGCTGATCAACGGCGCTCTCGAGGACCTCACCGCGATCACCGGCCAGAAGCCGCAGCTGCGTCGCGCAAAGAAGTCCATCGCAAACTTCAAGCTGCGTGAGGGCATGCCAATCGGTGCCCGCGTCACTCTGCGTGGCGACCGCATGTGGGAGTTCCTGGACCGCCTGCTGACCATCGCGCTGCCGCGTATTCGAGACTTCCGCGGTCTGTCTGACCAGCAGTTCGACGGCCACGGCAACTACACCTTCGGCCTCACCGAGCAGACCATGTTCTACGAGATCGACATCGACAAGGTTGACCGCCCACGTGGTATGGACATCACCGTCGTTACCACCGCTACCAACGACGAAGAAGGCCGCCGCCTCCTCAAGGAGCTCGGCTTCCCGTTCAAGTAAAGCGGCTTAAGCTTTTCGCCCTCACCTTTTGGTGGGGGCGTTTCGCTTTATTTAGAACTTATTTCATCGCCCGCGAATCCGGCATTAAAGATCGCCAAGCGCAATACCTCAAGAAGATTGACCGTTGGAGACATCTAACGGTGCTTCTACCCCGGTAGCGTCTGCAGCAGTTATACCTTCAAATTGCCAGCCCACCACTGCATTACGCACGGAGGCTTCAAGGAGGTTGGGTGGCTGAATGCAGCTGATGGTGAGAAGGCGGCCTGGCATGGGGCCTTCGCCCCAGATTGCAGGGTCTTCGGCGAGGCCTTCTTTTACTGGGTCGTGCATGTCGGTGGCGCTATAGACCAGCCAGTTGTCGCCGGAGTTTGCAGTGCGCAGGTAAAGCTTGTCGCCGAGGGCGACCTTGTGCTTGTTTGCGCCGCCGTCGTAGAGGTTGTTGAAGACAGCGGGAACGCCGGCGCCGGTGTGTCCGGCGATGACGGTGATGTCTGGTGCATTAGTGCCGGGCAGCGAATATGGACGGTCCGCGGCGGTATACGTGCAGGCCTTGCTCATCGTATCCGGATTAATCGCGCCGTCTTTGACGCGGCAGGAGCCATCTTCGAATTCGGCATGGACCTCGATTGCAGGGATGAACATCTCAACAGCGGCGGAGGTCTCAATGACTGGAGCAGCTGCTACAGGGACTTGGTTGCTCTCTAGTCCTTCAGGAGGATCGACCACGCGATGCATCGTGGCGGCAAGAGCCCCACTTGCAATCGCCGCACTCGCAAGAACGCCAACCGCAATCCGGAACTTTCCCGAGCTGGACCACAAGTTCAGCGCGCGAGTATGGGGCGCCGGCGTGTTCGTTTTTTGTGCGCGGTGGCGGCCACCCTTGCTTCGCGGCTTTGGTCGGGGGTTGTGCTTTTGGCGGTTGGGTAGTGTCTTCGGCGCTGTTGATGTTGATGTCTTCGGCGTCTTTGGGGGAGTGCGCCGCACGTAGGTGGGCTCGCCGTCGGGGTTGCCGTTGCCAGCGCGGCGGGTATCGATGGGTCTGTTATTGATGGGGCGGCGCTGTGTGCTGGCTCTGGTACTGCTGCTGGCACTGGCTGCCCGGGGGCGCGTGTGATCTGCGCTGTGAACTGGCAGATCGTGAGGATTACGCGGGGGCATAGGCGGCGGCTCCAGGGGTGAGGGAGGTGGGTTCTAAAAGTAAGTAAATATTCTAACCAACTCTAATCCTTGGCAGGCGTTGAGCAGTAATAACCGCAGAATATATCCAGGTGTGGTGGCTGCAAAGTTGTTGGCGCGGATGCGCTGTTCGCTGTAGTGTTATCGCCGTTATATCTCTAGGTAAAGGAAGTTTCGTGTCTCTCAACGAATCTGCTGCAGCAGCAATCAAGAAAAAAGTGACTCTCCTCGACGAGTCATTTGGCCGCTTCGCCGTCCGCGCAATTCTCGCCGGCGTCTACCTCGCAATCGGTACTGCTTTCGCTGCGGTTCTGGGGCAGGCCGTCGAAAAGCATGCAGAGGGCCTCGGAGCTCCTGTCTTCGCTCTGTTCTTCGGCCTTGGCCTTTTTGCCATCGTTATCCTGGGCGCCGAACTGGCTACCGGCAGCATGATGTACGTGGTCTATGGCGCCATCAACAAGCAGGTTGGTTGGGGCAAGGGCCTGTGGTTGCTCATCGTGACCACGTTCTTCAACCTCGTCGGTGCGGCTCTCTTCGCAGCGGCAATGGGCATGTCTGCGAAGCTGGGCCATATCGACCCGACCCACCTCATTTCCACCTTGTCCATGGGCAAGCTGGAGAAGGACCCTGCAGGCCTGTTGGTTGAGGGTATGCTCGCCAACTTCGTGGTCAACATGGCCATTGTTGGTGCCGTCTTTGCCAAGGACATCGTGTCCAAGTTCTTCGTCATCGTTCCGATCATCGCGTGCTTCGTGGGCCTGAGCCTTGAGCACGTTATCGCAAACTTCTGCCTGATGATGCTGACCTTCTTCTGCTCCACCCCACTGCCTGACGGCTTCACCTTGGGTGCTGTTCTCACCAACTGGTCCCTGGTGTGGATCGGCAACGTCATCGGCGGCGGCTTCCTCATCGGTGGCGTTTACGCCTGGCTCAACAAGGGCCCTGAGGCTTACCGCGACTAATCATCATCTTCTGCGCGCAGGATGCGCATGGCAACGACGAGTTCCGAGGAATACTCCCGGAGCTCGTCAATTAGGTTTTCACCCACAGCGCGCAGCTCGACGTCGTCGACAGGCTCCAGTGCATCGAGGATGAACAGCGCCGCGGTGGTGTCGTCGTGCAGCGCCGTGCGGGTGCACTGGCGCCAATTCCAACGGCGGCAGGTGACGCCGTTCGCATCACGCCAGACCACTTCGCCCGGCTCGGGATGCTCGGTTACAGGCTCGCCTTTGTCCATAGTGGCGAAGTTCTCAGCACCGGTAGCTCGCACCAGCTGTGGAGCGGATACATAGGCGTTCAGGTCTTCGCCGCCGAAGGGGATCTCATAAGTCACGGACAGCGAGTTATAGATGTCCGTGAGGCGGTTGATGCGAGGCAGCCCCTTTTCCGCGCGGCGCATGAGCGCCTCCGCGCTGTTGCGGGTGCGCGATGGCTTCGCGCCGAATCCTTGATAAGCCTCGCGCCATGCGGCGATGTGCGGGAAATCCGTGACGGCGCACTTGCCCAAGCGTGTGCGGGCGACCTCCTCGGCGTTGCGCAAGAGCTGCTCCGAGTGGGCGTCGGAAGGCGCAGGCGTGATGCCATCGACAGCGATGAGCAGCGCGCGGTAGTCGGGGCGTAAGGCCGCGACCTCGGGGCTGATGCTGGCGTCAGCAAGGAACTCGATGAGTTCCCCAGTACTGCGGATCTTGTTGGAAGTGTTGTTGCTCATCGCTTGAGTTCTCCTGACTTGAGTTCACCTGCGTAGATGTTGAAACGATCGCCGCGGGCAAACCCCACCAAAGCCATGCCGGTCTCCCGGGCAGTCTCCACGGCGAGGGAGGATGCCGCGCTAACAGCAACGAGCATTCCGAACCCGGCCATTGCTGCTTTTTGTACAAGCTCGAAGCTGGCGCGGGAGCTCATAACCAAAATAAGGTCGTCTGCGGGCAGGCGATCTTCAAGGAGCAGGTGCCCAATGACCTTGTCTGCGGCGTTGTGCCTGCCGACGTCCTCCCGCACAACGATGGGCTTGCCGTCTAAGGTGAATGCGCCGGCGGCGTGGATGCCACCGGTCTTGCGGAAGAGCTTTTGCTCGGCGCGCAGCTTCTCGGGCAGCTGCGCAACGACGGCCGGGTCAATCGGGATGGTGGGGAGCGCGTAGCGCGATTTCTTGTTTAAATCCTCGATGGAGCTAGTGCCGCATACGCCGCACGCGGAGTTGCTAAGTGTCAGACGCAGGTCGGACAAGCTAATGACGTTGTCGTTCGCAAGGTCCACGTCGAGCAGGTTGTAGGTGTTCATCCCGTCAATGGTGGAGCCGGCGCAGTAGCGGGCTTCGGCGACGTCGGAAAGCGCCGTGATGTGCCCCTCCGAATGAAGGAAGCCGTGCGCGAGCTCGATGTCGTGGCCCGGCGTGCGCATGGTGGTGGTTAGTGTCTGCCTGCCGACGCGGATCTCTAACGGTTCCTCTCCAGCCACGGTGTCAGCGCGGGTGTCGACCTGCGTGACCTCGATGCCGCTCTCGCCGCCGAGACGCACCTTGGTTACCGCAAAGTTGGATGTGACGCGACCTGCCATTACTGGATTGCCGCCTTGAGCTTGACGATGTTGGCGCGAGCTTCCTGCGTGTCTTGGGAGGCCAAACCCACCAAGTATGCGGTCAGCGGTGCTGCCGGACGGGCGCGATTGTGAGCAACATCCTTAGTGAGATCGAGGAGCTCACGGACAAGGGCGGTGGCATCGTGCTTGTCGACGCCGAGAAGCTCCGCGGCCTCCTCCAGCCACTGGTGGGCGGATTGGATTGGGTCTTTTTCTTCGGTCATGACGGCAACTGTAGTCTGCCCGCTGTACACGCAACATGGCGGAGGCAACAAGTGGACGCTTTCGGGAAGAAAGCCATGGAACTTGCGCCGGGAGAGAGATTTGGAAAAGGGCAGGTAAGCGAGTAAAGTGGCAGGTCGGACTTGCGCCGAGGCGGCAGTGCGCCAAAATCTTCTTGGGATTTAGGCCCTGTGAGCTGCAGAAAGCGTCAAGCCGAACAAGAATTTAACAACATCAACTTTGTTGTAGGCCCCCCGCCGTTCATGGTGGCCCGTTGTATGTATCAAAGGGTGGCGAGCGCCTTACGGTATTGACCGTGGGGAGCGTGAGTAGCCCGAAATCACACGGAAAACGCTTAGGTGGGCGTGAGCTTAAAGCTCGCGCGTTTCGGAAGAAATGTAGCGGGAACCGCAACGAGAAAGGTACCGGTCACTCACATGACCATGACTGATCCTATCGCCGACATGCTGTCGCGCGTGCGCAATGCAAGCCATGCGCACCACGACACCGTGTCGATGCCGACCTCCAAGATCAAGGCAAGCATCGCCGACATCTTGAAGCAGGAAGGCTACATCGCTGACTACACCGTTGAGGACCGTGAGCTCAAGCTCACCCTCAAGTACAACAACCGTGAGCGCTCCATCGCTGGTCTGCGTCGCGTGTCTAAGCCGGGTCTGCGTGTGTACGCAAAGTCCACCAATCTGCCGAAGGTCCTTGGCGGCCTGGGCGTGGCTATCATCTCCACGTCTCAGGGTCTGCTGACCGACCGTCAGGCTCAGGAGAAGGGCGTAGGCGGAGAAGTTCTCGCCTACGTCTGGTAAGGGAGGATTGACACATGTCTCGTATCGGTCTAGCACCAATCGCCGTACCATCCGGCGTTGAAATCAAGGTAAACGGCCAGGAGGTCGAGGTTAAGGGTTCCAAGGGCACCCAGACCGTCGTTCTGCCAGAGCCAATCACCATCGCAGTTGAGGACTCCGTAATCACGGTTTCCCGTCCAGATGATGACCGCAAGCACCGCGCTCTGCACGGCCTGTCCCGCTCCCTCGTCAACAACGCTGTTGTTGGCGTGACCGAGGGGTACACCATCAAGATGGAAATCTTCGGTGTCGGTTACCGTGTCCAGCAGAAGGGCAAGGACCTCGAGTTCGCTCTGGGTTACTCCCACCCGATCCTCATCGAGGCTCCGGAGGGCATCACCTTCGCTGTGGATGGCGCAACCAAGCTCTCCGTATCTGGTATTGACAAGCAAAAGGTCGGACAGGTCGCCGCTAACATTCGCCGCCTGCGTAAGGACGATCCTTACAAGGGCAAGGGCATTCGTTACGAAGGCGAGCAGGTCCGCCGCAAGGTCGGAAAGACGGGTAAGTAAGCAATGGCTAACACTGAAAACGCAAAGCGCACCCCAATCGGCAAGGACATCTCCTCCCGCCGTCGCGAAGCACGCGCACGCCGTCACTTCCGCATCCGTAAGACCCTGCGCGGCACCCCTGAGGCACCGCGTTTGGTCGTTCACCGCTCCTCCCGCCACATGCACGTCCAGGTCATCGACGACCTGGCTGGCCACACCTTGGTCGCAGCTTCCTCCATGGAAGCTGACGTTCGTGCACTCGAGGGTGACAAGAAGGCAAAGGCCGCCAAGGTTGGCGCCCTGGTCGCTGAGCGCGCCAAGGCTGCTGGCATCGAGACAGTTGTCTTCGACCGTGCTGGCTACAAGTACCACGGTCGCGTTGCCGCTCTCGCAGAGGCAGCTCGTGAAGGTGGTCTGAAGTTCTAATGATCATGGCAAACGGAAACATCAACGGAAGGAACGCCTAATGTCGGACCGTGAAAAGCGTGACGGCGGACGCTCCGCCGAGAACGGTCGTAACAACGACCGCAACAATGGCGGTCGTCGCAACGATCGTCGTAATCAGCAGGACAACGAGCGCGATAAGTACATCGAGCGCGTAGTCACCATCAACCGCGTCTCCAAGACCGTTAAGGGTGGCCGCAACATGTCCTTCACCGCTCTCGTCGTCGTTGGCGATGGCCAGGGCATGGTTGGCGTCGGCTACGGCAAGGCTAAGGAAGTCCCTGCCGCAATTCAGAAGGGTGCAGAAGAGGCTCGCAAGAACTTCTTCCGCGTCCCGATGATCGCCGGCACCATCACCCACCCGGTCGAGGGTCGCGACGCAGCTGGCATCGTCATGATGAAGCCTGCCGCACCTGGTACCGGTGTTATTGCCGGTGGTGCTGCACGTCCGGTGCTGGAGTGCGCTGGTGTGCAGGACATCCTGTCGAAGTCCCTCGGCTCCGACAACGCCCTCAACGTCGTCCGCGCTACCGTGGACGGCCTCAAGCAGCTGGTTCGCCCCGAAGAGGTTGCCGCACGTCGTGGCAAGTCCCTCGAAGAGGTTGCTCCGGCCCAGATGCTGCGTAAGCGCGCAGGTCAGGAGGCATAAACAATGGCTCTGAAGATTACTCAGGTAAAGGGCCTGGTGGGTACCAAGCCGAATCACCGCAAGAACATTGAGGCTCTCGGCCTCAAGAAGATCGGCCAGTCTGTTGTAAAGCAGGACACTCCGATCATCCGCGGCATGGTTCAGAAGGTACGCCACTTGGTCACCGTCGAAGAAGTGGCAGGGGAGTAAACCATGGCTGATATCATCAAGCTGCACGACCTGCGCCCATCCGCAGGAGCAAACAAGCCTAAGACCCGCGTCGGCCGCGGTGAGGCTTCCAAGGGTAAGACCGCTGGTCGCGGTACCAAGGGCACCAAGGCTCGTAAGCAGGTTTCCGCTGCTTTCGAGGGTGGCCAGATGCCGATCCACATGCGTCTGCCGAAGCTGAAGGGCTTCAAGAACCCGAACCACGTTGTCTACCAGGTAGTCAACGTTGCCGACCTCGCAGAGGCATTCTCCAACGGTGGCGACGTCACCGTTGCAGATCTCGTCGCTGCAGGCCTGGTTCGCAAGAACCAGCCGGTTAAGGTTCTGGGCAACGGCGACATCAGCGTCAAGCTGAACGTCACCGCTGACAAGTTCTCCAAGTCCGCTGTTGAGAAGATCGAGGCTGCTGGTGGTTCCGCCACCGCTACCAAGTAATCAACGCGATTCTTGACGAGCTAGGTGCCCGTTTCCCCAAGGGGAGACGGGCACCTTTATCGTTTTATTACTCAATTCCTACCTGCATTGTGGTTACGTTGGGTCAGGCTGGTAGGCTTGCAGGGTCATAAGTGTTCAACCGTCCTTTAGGGCTTCCCATAGCTCGCAGTGTTTAGCGTGCCCGGGTGGTCTGAACAGGACAGATGAGTTCCACCTCCACGCTGTCACCTATTGCCTTAGGCGTTGGCTGCGTAGGAAGGCCAGGAGGATTTTGTAGTGTCCGCCATTTTGCAGGCTTTTAAGGACGCCGACCTGCGTAAGAAGATCATCTTCACCATCTTGATGATCATTGCTTACCGCATCGGCGCCCAGATTCCATCCCCAGGTGTTGATTACGCGTCCATCGCTGGCCGCCTGCGCACCCTGACTGAGGAGTCCGGCAACCTGTACTCCGTCATCAACCTGTTCTCAGGTGGTGCGCTGTTGCAGCTTTCCATCTTCGCCATCGGCATCATGCCGTACATTACGGCGTCGATCATCGTCCAGCTGCTCACCGTGGTCATTCCACACTTCGAGCAGCTAAAGAAGGAAGGTCAGTCCGGTCAAGCCAAGATGACGCAGTACACGCGTTACCTGACCCTCGCACTGGCGCTGTTGCAGTCCTCCGGCATCGTGGCTCTCGCAGACCGTGAGCAGCTGCTTGGCCAAGGCGTCCCGGTGCTTACTGAAGACCGTAACTTCTTCACCTTGATTGTCTTGGTTATCACGATGACCGCAGGTGCAATCCTCGTTATGTGGATGGGTGAGCTCATCACTGAGAAGGGCATCGGTAACGGTATGTCCCTGATGATTTTCGCGGGTATTGCAACTCGCCTGCCTACCGACGGCGTGGGCATCATGAAGAACAACGGCGGCCTCGTCTTCGCCATGGTTGTCGCTGGCCTGATCATCCTTGTTGTTGGCATCACCTTCATCGAGCAGGGCCAGCGTCGCATTCCAGTCCAGTACGCAAAGCGTATGGTGGGCCGCCGCCAGTACGGTGGCTCTTCCACCTACCTGCCGCTCAAGGTCAACCAGGCCGGCGTTATCCCGGTCATCTTTGCGTCCTCGCTTATTTACATGCCGGTTCTCATCACCCAGATCGTTAACTCTGGCTCTGCAGTAGTTCCGGATAACTGGTGGCAGCGCAATGTGATTGCGCATCTGCAATCTCCAAGCTCGTGGCAGTACATCGTGCTTTACTTCGTCCTGACCATCTTCTTCTCCTACTTCTATGTTTCGGTCCAGTATGACCCTGCCGAGCAGGCAGACAACATGAAGAAGTATGGTGGTTTCATCCCGGGTATTCGTCCGGGCCGCCCAACCGCTCAGTACCTCGGCTTCGTGATGAACCGTTTGCTGTTCGTAGGCTCCCTATACCTTGCGTCGATTGCTGTCCTGCCGAATATCCTGCTGGACCTCGGCGTTGGCCAATCTTCCGCAAACGGCACCTCCGCTTTCGGTGGTACCGCTATTCTGATTATGGTCTCGGTTGCTCTGACTACCGTCAAGCAGATTGAGTCCCAGCTCCTACAATCCAACTACGAAGGACTTCTCAAGTAATGCGTTACGTACTCCTCGGCCCTCCCGGTGCTGGCAAAGGCACCCAAGCAGCTATCCTGAGCGAGAAGCTCGGCGTCCCGCACATCTCTACCGGCGACCTGTTCCGCGCCAACATCGGCCAGGGCACTCCGCTTGGTGTTGAAGCAAAGTCCTACATCGATGCCGGCAAGCTGGTGCCAACTGACGTCACCGCACGCATGGTTGAGGATCGCCTGAACCAGGGCGACGCTGCCAATGGCTTCCTCTTGGATGGCTTCCCACGCACCGTGGAGCAGGCTGATATCTTGGCTGATCTGCTGGAGAAGAAGGGACAGAAGCTCGACGGCGTTATCAACTTCGAGGTGTCTGAGGACGTCGTCGTTGAGCGCATGCTTGCTCGCGGACGTGCTGATGACAACGAGGAGACCATCCGTACCCGCCTCGGTGTCTACCGTGACGAGACCTTCCCGCTCATCCAGCACTACGGCGATGACATCATCAACGTTAAGGCTGAGGGCACCGTTGAGGAGATCAACGAGCGCACCCTGAAGGCTATGGGTAAGTAAGACTCATGGGTTTTAGACGCCGCAGCAAAGCAATTCCCGCCCGTACCCCGGGCGAACTCGACGCAATGCAGGCCGCCGGTGAAATCGTCGGCAAAGCATTGCAGGCAGTACGCGATGCTGCGGCGTCTGGCGTATCTACCCTCGAACTTGATGAGGTGGCCGAGCAGACCATTCGCGATGCGGGCGCAACTCCTACGTTCAAAGGGTACGAGGGTTTTCCTGGTTCGATTTGTGCGTCTGTCAACGACGTCATTGTTCACGGGATCCCCGGCAAGGACATCGTTCTTGCTGAAGGCGACTTGGTCTCCATCGACTGTGGTGCAACGCTCGACGGTTGGGTAGGGGACAGCGCCTGGACTTTTGGCGTCGGCAAGCTTTCTCCAGAAGCAGTTGCGCTTAACGACGCCACTGAATGGGTCCTATTGGAAGGACTTAAGGCTATGCTCCCCGGGAATCGTCTAACTGATGTATCACACGCCTTGGAGCAAGCCACCTACCGCGCCGAGGATAAGTTCGGTGTGGATCTGTTCATCGTAGATGGATATGGCGGCCACGGAATTGGCCGCACCATGCACGAAGAGCCTTATCTCGCGAACGAGGGCAAGCCGGGCCGCGGCCCGCTCATTCAAGAAGGCTCCGTACTAGCGATTGAACCGATGCTCACCCTGGGTACGGAGGATAACGCCGTGCTTGACGACGATTGGACTGTGGTCACCCTTGACGGCAGCCTCGCCTCACACTGGGAGCACACCGTGGCCGCTACAGCTGACGGACCGCGCATCCTCACCCCGCGCTACTAGAATTTTCCTCATTCAGGGCCAGTTGAGTATGCGGATCCTGCATTAGGGTCTATACTTTTTGCCATGTCTAAATTCAGCCCCCGCAACGTATCTTTCTCTGCACGTCGCGCCCTTGTTGCCCCTATGACCGCTGGTGTAATGACCGTCTCTGTTCTTGCTGGTGCACCGGTTGCATCTGCGCAGACCGTTCCTTCCATTGAGTCTCTCAGCTCTGACGCACAGTCCCAGATCGATAACTTCATCGGTCAGTCCCGCGAGCAGGCTTGGAACACCCGTAACCAGATTCTGGATCAGGTCAAGGTTTTAAACCCAGCTGCGGCAGATGCTATTCAGCCGGCTGTTGACGCTGCAGTCAACGCTATCTTCCCAGGCCTGATTGACCAGAAGAACGCGGAAGCACGTGCGGCACGAGAGGCACAGGAGCGTGCGCACGCAGAGCAGGTTGCACGCGAGCGCGCTGCGGCTGAGGCGGCTGCACGTGAGGCTGAGGCACAGCGCAAGCGCAACGAGTTTGACCGCGGCCCTTGCCCGGCTGATGCACGCGTCTGCGTTGACATAGACGGCAAGCGCACTTGGCTGCAGGACAACGGCAACGTTTCCCACGTAGCATCTGCGATGTCTGCTGGTATGGCAGGTCAGGAAACCCCGCGCGGCACCTTCTACATCAACCGCAAGGTAAAGGATGAGATCTCTCGCGAGTTCAACAACGCGCCGATGCCTTACGCCATGTACTTCACCAATAATGGCCACGCCTTCCACGAGGGCTCCCCGGCTTACGAGTCCAACGGCTGCATCCGCTTGCCGCACCAGGATGCTGTTCGTTTCTGGAACGATGTGCCAGTCGGCTCCAAGGTTGTCATCTACTAATTCGGAGCAACTAAAGCTTTAAGACATTTCCTCGTTCCCTTTGCGGCAAGAGCCGACGGAGGGAATGAGGTTTTTCATGTTTTGGTGTGTCACTACGACACTGCAGGTAGATGAGTTTGGAGTTTGCGTCTGTGCAGCGTATGCTAGGACGCTGGTGTATGTTTGCGGTCTTATTCATCGCGACGTCGCCAAGCAGTAGACATCAAACATGCAGGTGGCACGCACTTGTTGCCGCCTAGAAAAGTAGAGGTTATGGCTAAGGAAGGCGCAATCGAGGTCGAGGGTCGTATTATCGAGCCTTTGCCAAACGCAATGTTCCGTGTCGAGCTCGACAACGGACACAAGGTTCTTGCTCACATTTCGGGCAAGATGCGTCAGCACTACATCCGCATTCTCCCTGAGGATCGCGTGGTTGTGGAGCTGTCCCCTTACGACCTAACCCGCGGACGCATCGTCTACCGCTACAAGTAAACACTGTAAGCCTCCTTACCCAACCGGCATAGCCTCGCTATGCCCACTTCACCTCAGGCTGCGATGGCCTGAGCCCGCACTGGTAAGTAGCCCACAGATCCGGCATCGGCCCGGGCGAAGTGCTGCATGGAGCGGGACGGATAGGGAGAAAACCATCGTAACAACCCGAAAGGACACGCCACATGGCACGTCTAGCTGGTGTTGACCTCCCACGCAACAAGCGTATGGAGGTTGCTCTCACCTACATCTACGGCATCGGTCCAACCCGTGCCAAGGAACTGCTGGAAAAGACTGGCATTTCTCCTGACCTGCGCACCGACAACCTCGACGACGATCAGCTGTCGGCGCTGCGTGACGTAATCGAAGCTACCTGGAAGGTCGAGGGTGACCTCCGCCGTCAGGTTCAGGCTGACATCCGCCGCAAGATTGAAATTGGTTGCTACCAGGGCATCCGCCACCGTCGTGGCCTGCCTGTCCGTGGTCAGCGCACCAAGACCAACGCTCGTACCCGCAAGGGCCCGAAGAAGACGATCGCAGGAAAGAAGAAGTAATTCATGCCTCCAAAGACTCGCTCCGGCGCGCGTCGTACTGGCCGTCGCGTCGTAAAGAAGAATGTGGCCGCAGGCCACGCATACATCAAGTCCACCTTCAACAACACCATCGTGTCTATCACTGACCCGTCCGGTGCTGTTATCTCCTGGGCATCCTCCGGCCACGTCGGCTTCAAGGGATCCCGTAAGTCCACTCCGTTCGCTGCGCAGATGGCTGCTGAGAACGCTGCTCGCAAGGCAATGGAGCACGGCATGAAGAAGGTTGACGTTTTCGTCAAGGGTCCGGGCTCCGGCCGCGAGACCGCCATCCGTTCCCTGCAGGCTGCAGGCCTCGAGGTTTCCTCGATTACGGATGCAACCCCACAGCCGCACAACGGCTGCCGTCCAACCAAGCGCCGCAAGGTTTAAGGGAAAGGAAGAGGTAAGAAAATGGCTCGTTACACTGGCCCCGCTACCCGCGTATCCCGCCGTCTGCGCGTCGACTTGGTCGGCGGCGACATGGCATTCGAGCGCCGCCCGTACCCACCGGGACAGGCTGGCCGCAACCGCATCAAGGAGTCCGAGTACTTGCTGCAGCTTCAGGAGAAGCAGAAGGCAAAGTACACCTACGGTGTCCTTGAGCGTCAGTTCCGTCGTTACTACGCCGAGGCTAACCGCCGCCCGGGCAAGACCGGTGACAACCTGGTCGTTCTGCTCGAGTCCCGCCTCGACAACGTCGTCTACCGCGCTGGTCTGGCTAACACCCGTCGCCAGGCTCGTCAGCTTGTCTCCCACGGTCACTTCACCGTGAACGGCAAGAAGATCAACGTTCCTTCCTTCCAGGTTTCGCAGTACGACATCATCGATGTTCGTGAGCGTTCCCAGAAGATGGAATGGTTCGAAGACGCTCAGGACCGCCTCGTCGATGCCAACGTACCGGCATGGCTGCAGGTCGTTCCTGACACCCTGCGCATCCTCGTGCACCAGCTGCCCGAGCGCGCTCAGATCGACGTTCCGCTGCAGGAGCAGCTCATCGTCGAGCTTTACTCGAAGTAAACTTTGTAACCGAGTGCTGCTCCGGCTGCATTCGGAGAAGAGTGAATCTTCGAAACCTTCGTCTTTACCCCTTCTACCGGCGTCATATAGCGGGCGTCGACAAGGAGAATTTCAATGCTCATTTCCCAGCGTCCTCAGCTCACCGAGGAATTCATCGACTCGTCTCGTTCTAAGTTCGTCATCGAACCGCTCGAGCCGGGCTTCGGTTACACCCTCGGTAACTCCCTTCGTCGAACCCTGCTGTCCTCCATCCCGGGTGCAGCAGTAACTTCCATCAAGATCGATGGTGTTCTCCACGAGTTCACTACCATCAACGGTGTGAAGGAAGACGTCTCTGAGATCATCCTCAACGTCAAGGGCTTGGTTCTTTCTTCCGACTCGGACGAGCCGGTTGTTATGTACCTGAGCAAGGAAGGCCCAGGTGTTGTTACCGCGGGCGATATCCAGCCGCCGGCTGGCGTGGAGATCCACAACCCGGATCTGCACATCGCATCCCTGAACGACACTGCCAAGTTGGACATGGAGCTCGTCGTCGAGCGTGGCCGCGGCTACGTCCCAGCAGCACCGACCTCTGGTGAAATCGGACGCATTCCGGTTGACCAGATTTACTCCCCGGTTCTGCAGGTCTCTTACAAGGTCGAGGCAACTCGTGTTGAGCAACGCACCGACTTTGACAAGCTGATCATCGACGTCGAAACCAAGAACTCGATTTCTGCCCGCGACGCCCTGGCTTCCGCCGGCGGCACCTTGGTCGAGCTCTTCGGCCTGGCTCGCGAGCTGAACAATGCTGCTGAAGGCATCGAGATTGGTCCGTCCCCACAGGAGACGGAGTACATCGCGGCTTACAGCATGCCGATCGAGGACCTGAACTTCTCCGTTCGCTCCTACAACTGCCTGAAGCGTCAGGAAATCCACACCGTTGGTGAGCTCGCAGAGTGCACCGAGTCGGACCTGCTGGATATCCGCAACTTTGGTCAGAAGTCGATCAACGAGGTAAAGATCAAGCTGGCTAACCTGGGCCTGGCTCTCAAGGACACCCCTGAGGACTTCGACCCAACCCAGCTCGAAGGTTACGACGCAGAAACCGGTGACTTCAAGGATCCGTCTGCGGACGATTCCGAGTAAAGCACCACACTGAACTGCGGCTGGACTTTCCAGTCCAACCGCGCGCTCACTTTATCCGCACACGAGGAGTACATAATGCCAACCCCTAAGAAGGGTGCCCGTCTCGGCGGCTCCGCTACCCAGCAGGCTCACCTGCTGAGCAACCTGGCTGCTAGCCTGTTCGAGCACGGCGCAATCAAGACCACCGACGCTAAGGCGAAGATGCTTCGTCCTTACGCTGAGAAGATCATCACCAAGGCTAAGTCCGGCACTCTTGCAGACCGCCGCGCAGTGCTGAAGCTCATCCCACACAAGGATGTTGTTGCGCACCTGTTCGACGAGCTGGGCCCGAAGTTCGAAGGCCGTGAGGGCGGCTACACCCGCACCATCAAGCTGGAGAACCGTACCGGCGACAACGCCCCGATGTCCCAGATCTCTCTCGTTCTCGAGGAGACCGTGACCTCCGAGGCTAACCGCGCTACCCGCGCAGCTGCTTCCAAGCAGGCTGAAGAGGCTAAGGTCGAGGAGACCAAGGCTGAAGAGGCTGAGGAAGCAAAGGCAGAGGCAACCGAGGCAGAGGTCGAGGAGACCGCTGCTGAGGAGACCGAGGAGAAGTAAACTTCTCTCGCCTTAACTAGGCCGCAGAACCACCTTAGGTGGGGCTGCGGCCTTTTGTTATGCTTTCTGGGCCATATAACCCCGACCAGAACGTATACTCTATGACCCCGCTGTTTACTGTGCTGTACGTAATCGGCATCGTCTCCGAGGCGATGACCGCTGCGCTGTCCGCTGGCCGGCAAAAAATGGATTTGTTCGGCGTCATCATGTTGGGCGCTGTCACCGCATTGGGCGGCGGCACGATCCGTGACATGGTGCTGGGCGCCTACCCGTTGACGTGGGTGGCGGAACCGCGCTTCCTCTTGGCTGTGGTGGCCGCCGCCGTCGTCACGGTTTACATGTCCTTCCTCATGCACTATTTCCGGCATGTATTCCTGCTTCTCGACGCCCTGGGCCTTGCGGTATTCAGCGTTCTTGGTGCTCAGAAGGCCCTGGAACATGGCCATGGGTTGGTTATCGCTGCCGTGGCGGCGGTGCTGACCGGCGTCTTTGGCGGTATTTTGCGTGACTTGTTGTCCGACCGTATTCCGCTGGTCTTGTCCGCGGAGCTGTACGCCTCCATTTCTGTTCTTGCTGCCTTTTCTTATGCGGGATTGATGGAGCTGGGGCTCAGCGCTGAGGTCGCTGGCGTAGTCACGGTATGCCTGGCGTTGGCGCTGCGCGTGGCCGCGATCTACTTCGGATGGTCGCTGCCGGTGTTTGAGTACCGGGGAGCCGAGCAACCCATGGACCCGCGCCTGCGCTTGTCAGCCCGCATTGTTCGGGATGGCGCCCGCAAGGCCAAGCGCAAAGCCGGCCAGGCCAAGGAGAATCTAAAGCACCCCAAGCGGGCTGGCTATGCCGCGTTGAACAAGCTGGGCGTGAGCAAGAGCGCGAAGGGCCAGCGCGCGTCCCAGGATTGGGAACTCAATCGCGAGTGGAATGCCAGCGACTAGGTAGGATCAGCATCCATGACTAACGTTCGCCTTCGCCTAGACCTGGCCTACGACGGCACCGACTTCCACGGGTGGGCCCGCCAGAAGGGGGATTTGCGTACAGTCCAAGGGATTCTCGAGGACAATCTCTCAATGATCCTGCGCCACGACGTAGAGCTGACCGTCGCGGGGCGTACCGATGCAGGCGTGCATTCCGCGGGGCAGGTAGCGCACTTCGACGTGCCGTCGGAGGCTCTAGATCAGCGATCGATTGATGGGGACCCGGCCAAATTGGTGCGTCGTCTAGCAAAGCTCCTTCCTGAAGACGTTCGTGTGCATGCCTGCACAGCGGCGCCAGAGGGATTCGACGCCCGCTTCTCGGCACTGCAGCGCCACTACGTTTACCGCATAACCACGCACCCACGCGGCGCACTTCCGACCCGCGCGCGGGATACCGCGCAGTGGCCAAAACCGGTGGACATTGACGCAATGCAGGAAGCCGCGACCACCTTGGTGGGTCTCCACGACTTCGCTGCGTTCTGTAAGGCCAAGCCGCACGCCACCACCATCCGGGACCTGCATTCCTTCGAGTGGGTGGACGTCTCCACGCCCACCGAGCCGCAGCTCTATGAAGCACGCGTCTGCGCAGATGCCTTCTGCTGGTCTATGGTGCGTTCCTTGGTGGGCTGTTGCTTGCGCGTGGGCGAGGGTGCACGCGACGTCGACTTCGCCGCAGCGATGCTCGCTGAGAGTCAGCGTTCTTCCCAAATACCGCTGGCGCCAGCCAAAGGATTGAGCTTGGTACGTGTGGACTATCCGGCCGATGAGGAGCTCGCGGCGCGCGCGGCGGTGACTCGGGATCGTCGCGCTGCGGATGACGTGCAGTTGGGCTAAAGTAGCGCGCAGACTTACACAAATAAGCGCAGTCGCGTGAGGCGGTGGGGTGCCGCCTTAAAATCCTTAGGGTAGGGGTTCGTTGACGCCATCCGCGGGGTGCGCACTGCGCGTGAATTTCGGGGGAGGTTCGCATGGCTCGTCCCATGCCTACGACAAAAGCACACGTCTCAGGGTATAAGTTTCTGCGCCGACGGGTGGAACACGGCTTGGTTCTGGGCGATATCCGGATGATTCATGATCCGCTCGCCAAGCGGCGCCGCGCGCTCGTCTTCGGCATCATCGCCGTGGCCTTTCTAGGGGTTGGCTCGGGGCTTATGGCGTGGTTGCAACCCAATCCCAATCCGGGGGATGCGCCCATCGTGCGCACGGACCAAGGCCAGCTCTTTGTTCTGGTGAATGAGGCCTACCATCCAGTCGCTAATCTGACGTCCGCACGTTTGATTGTGGGCGAGCCGGCGACGCCGCATGCCATCGGCACGGACTTTCTGGGCGGTGCCCGCCTAGGCGCGCCGCTGGGAATTGCAGATGCGCCGAACTATCTGGCGGATCCCACCTCGCCGCATTCGGCGTGGGCAGCCTGCTATTCGCCGCAGGAAGACGTAGGCGATGAAAACCTCACGACCATCGACGACGATGCGGGGCGCCCAGGAGAGACCATCGTCGTGGCGAATGCGGATGTGCAAGGATTCACAGCGCAGGCCGCAGCCTTGGTGGAGTCCGGTGGCAAGAAGTGGTTGCTCACCGAGGCAGGGCGCGTGGCATTGCCCGCGGACACGAGCACACAAGGCAGGGTGCTGCGCCGCGCATTAGGGCTGCGCGATGACACGTATACGTGGAAAGTCTCAGAGGAGCTTCTCAATGCTTTCGCAGAGTTGCCGCCGCTGTCCTTTCCAGCGGAGCTACCGAAGATCCTGGATACCGGTGACGGCCTGTGGGCGCGCAGTGAGCAGGGAGTAGCAGCGATTACTCCCACCCAGGCGGAGATGCTGGTGGGGATGGGGGCGCAGCGCCTGAACACTGAAGCAACGGAGGTCGCAGCGCTTGGCGACGCCCCATTAGGCTTCAACCTGCCTTCTACCAGGTACGAGTTCCATGGCCCCGATGCGGGCTGGCTGTGCGCCAACGACGAAGGCGGAGGTGCTCTCAGCACACCAGTCGCGGGCAGCGTCGCCGTGGCGGGCGAAAGCGCTGCAGACCGGTTCGTGGGCCTAGAAGCTGGCGGGGTGGGCGTCGACAGTGGTCATGGCTACCATGTGATTTCCGCTACTGGACTTCGGCATGCAGTCTCCCAAGGCACCCTCATGGAAGCTCTCGGGACTACCAGTGACGTGCAGGTTCCTTGGGAAATTTTGCGGCTTCTGCCTGAGGGATCGCCCCTGGAGCGAGATGAGGCGCTGCGCGGCTGAAAGCGGTGCTCGGAAGAGATGCAGGCGGGCCGGACAGGTAGCTAGAATCAGTGCGCATGGGAACAATGCGCGAGGCGGTGCATGAGCGCGTAGAGAGTTTTCGTGACCGGCACTCGCGCTCAAAGGAAGCCAAGTACGGCTTCTTGGTCCGTCCACTGACGCTGACCTTGGGATGGACCATCCTGATCGTCGGACTCATCACCATCCCGCTGCCCGGCCAAGGATGGCTCACCACCTTCGTAGGAATCGGGATTCTCTCCCTTGAGGTGCACTGGGCCCGTCACCTTTTGGAGTGGGGTGTTCACCAATACGATCGCTTCTTCGACTGGTTTGGCCGTCAATCCATGCGTACCCGCGCGCTGCTCATCACCTTGCTGATCGTGATTATTTGGCTCGTCTTCGCGCTCATTCTGTGGGGGTCATGGGCAACCGGATACCTGGACTTCCTCAACGGTTTCTTCGCGTGGTTGGGAATCACGCGTCCCGAATTCGGCGCAGCGTAGCGCCTAAGACAACAAGCCCGCCCAATGAGGCCACGAGCGCCATCAACCGCGCGGGCGCAACACTGCGTTCAGCGGCGGCTGGCCGAACAACTACGGACTTTTCTGGTGCAGCTGCATCAGCGCTCGCGTTGGGGCTTTCCCGATCCTGGTGGAAGGTCAGGGCGCTGAGCGGATCGATGAAACCGTTGCCTGGTTCGGCAGCAGCATAGATGCGGGCACGCAGCTTCGCGGGGCTTTCATGCGGATAGCGCTGCGCGAGCAAGGCGACGGTTCCGCTGAGAACCGGTGCGGCAAAGGAGGTGCCGTGGAATGGGGAGGGCTGGCCGTCGCCGGTGGTCTTGGCGCGTGCCCACTCGCCGCCAGGGGCTAGCGCCAAGGGCACGTGGCCGTCGGCGCTGAGACGACGATCCTTGTCGTGAATAGGGATGGAATACTCGGCGACGTCGTGGGCGTTTGCCAGTGCGCCCACGGCCAGCACGGTGGCAGCATGCGCAGGATAGACCACGTCTTCTTTGGTGCAGCCGCCCGAGGACGCATTGCCGGAAGCTGCAACAATCACCGCACCGCTATCCTCGGCCCGCTGCAACGCGGCGTCGAGATCGCGCGTGTCCACCCGGTGTGCGTCCTTGCGCGGAACGCAGGAAATTACAGAAATGTTGATGACTTTGGCTCGCTCATCCAGAGCGCTGTTGATCGCAGCGGCAAGCGTCTCCAAGGTCCCGGAGGAACTGAGGTTGTCCTCTGAGCGATGGCGGTAGTGCCCGCTGGTCTGCCGGATAGACACAATTTCCGCACGGGGTGCGATGCCGATGTCATAGCCAGCAATCACGCCGGCGACGGCCGTTCCATGGATATCGCAATCCCGTAGGGAATCGGGTTCTTCCGGGGTGACGAAGTCGCTGCCGCCGCGTAACGTCCGTAGTTGCGGATGCGGGCTGACACCAGTGTCGATGACGGCCACGGTGATTCCTTCACCGGTGGCAAAGGAATGCAGCCGTGCCCGGTACGCCGCTTGTTCCTGCGAGGAACGCGGTGAACGCTCCGCAGGAATAGGCACTGCGCATGCGACGTCAGGTTCGCGGGCCTGCGCCGGCGCGGGAAGAATCAACGACACCCCAAGAAGCATCAATGTAGCCGCCACCCGAAGTGAGCGGGCGAGAGCGCAGCCTGAGGCAAAAGACTCCTGAGCTTGCATGGCGTTTCCTATCCGAGACCACGGATGAGAAGGAAGATGCCTGCCACGTGTGCGGCTAGCGGTAAGCACGCCGCAATCGCGAGCGTCTCAGCGCGCTCGCACCACGCAATCGTGGTGGGCGCAGCCAGAGCAACCTTGGGCGCCCACAGGGGAGTGGACACCATCGCGGCGAGCACACCTACAGCGAGTGCGCTGAGTACCCAGATGCTCCACGGCGGACTGGTGGTGAGAGCGCTCCAGCAGCGGGCAGCATAGATAGCGGCCACAGCCGTGGCAGCCAATGCCAGCCCAGTCAACGCCCACGATGACACCACGCGGGCATGGCGTACCGCGTGCAGCACCGTGGCGCCGGCGAGTGCCACGCACAAGAGCTGGGCGAAGAGGACCGTCACCAGGTTGGTAGAGCTCACCGGCATTACGGCAAGAAACGCCAATGCTGGAAGGCCCGCCACGGCAGCGCCGATGCACACGCCCTCGTAGGCCAGCCCGGCGCGATCTGCGCGCTGATCCACGTCATCCTGCACGGAGTCCGAGACGTCGAGGGCTTGTCCCGCGGTGGGCAGTTGCGGAACCTTGAGCCCGACTAGGTGCGTAGTGAAGGAGGGCGCACCGGCCAGCAGTATCACCGTCGCAGCGAGCGCGCATGCAGCGCCTGCTGAGGGAACTACTTCCGGTGTCTGGGCGCCCACGAGGTCGGCGCCCTGCGCGCCGGGCAGTAGGCTGCCGGCGGCGCCGATCGCGCACAACGATGCGGTGGTCAATGTGGCAAGGCTCAAGCGCATCCCGCCTAACTTGGTGGCGTGGCAGGCTGCCAGAGCAATAAGCGCACCGACGCACCCGGCCCAGAGCGCCCAGGGGCGTTCGGCTTCTTGGGGCGAGATAAACACCCAGCCCGCGACGGCTGCCGCAGCGATACACAGGCAGGTCAAGAGAGCCGAACGCGTCCATAACGCCAGTATGAATGCCCCTAGTGTAACGAGCAGGGCGGCCGGAAGCATGCCCAGCGTGGCTGCGATGATACTGCTTGCGGCAAGCAAACCGGCGCCTGCCCACACGGTTGCGGATTGCGCTGGCAGTCCCGCCGCCGCATTGTGGGCTAGAGCTTCTGCCGCGTCACGCACTACCGGTGCCGGTTTCTCTTCGACTGGCTCGATGATGAGTACCGAGCCATCACGCAACGGTGTTCTTTCAAGCATGGTGCTAAGCGGGATGACCTTGCCGCCCGCAGTGCTTGCCTGGAGTGGGACGGTGAAAATGGGGGCGTCGACAAGCTGCATCAGCTCCCCTAAAGACTCCCCAATGCTGGCAGCCAGCGGCAGCGCAACGTCTGCCTCCTTGCGGAATTCAAAAATATGGAATCGCACCGTGACCCGCACTGATTGCGCCTGCGTGGTGCTCAAAACTTCCGTCATGCAGAAATCCTCCCCCGAGAAAAACTGGTGCCTTATGGGCCTTCCCCACAAGGCTTCCCCCTTGCCTAACTCCACACATTGTGGCTTACTAGTGGCATCGTGTCCACCGCAAACGGTTAATCCGATTCACGGTGATGCATGGTGTAGGGCTGGGGTGCCGTGCACTGTGCAACGTAGTGAAAAGCAGTGGGGACGTGGGGAAATCGGAGGGATTTTATGGGGGAATTATGTCCATACCTGGACTCTCACATGCGTTATACAACGGAGTAAACAATTCGCTTGCGCGCGAAAAGATTGTCGAAGTACTAGATTCCGGCCAGCGTGAACCGGCACCACCTTTGCCGCAAGGCAGCGTGGATGCGGAGGCAGTGCCGGAGGCGGTGCGACCGCAACCGGTGCCTTTGATACGTATTCTTATGCCGCTGGTGATGGTTGGCGCGATGCTGGGCATGGTCGCATTGATGGTGTTGGGCGCGGGGCCGGAACGCCGCGTGAGCCCGATGAGCTTGATGTTTCCGCTCATGATGCTGGCGAGCGTCTTCATGATGTTCAATCCACAAGGCGGCGATCAGAATCCCGATGAGACGCGGCGGACCTACCTGCGGCACCTGAAGGCGTTGCGGGAAAAAGTCTTGGAGCTGTCAGCGGCGCAACGCGCGCATGAGGAGCACCGAAATCCGGCGCCCGAACAGGTGGCAGCGTTGGTGGGAAGTTACCGGATGTGGGAGCGCGTCGCTGACGACCCCGATGCGCTTGAAGTGCGCGTGGGCACTGGGCCGATGGCTTTGTGCGTGCCCATCAACGTGCCTGATTCAGGTGCCACGGAAGACCTTGATCCGGTGTGTGCGGTGAGCGTGCGGCACACGGTCAATGCCTTGCGGACGTTGGCGGAGATGCCGGTGGTCATTCAGCTGCAGGCATTTACCTGCCTGGGGCTTTCGGGGGAGCGAGCCGCGGATGTGGCACGCGCGATGTTGCTGCACTTGGCCGTGGCCCATGGCCCGGAGACGGTGGGCATTGAGCTGCACCCGCGGTGCAACACCGAGTGGGAGTGGGTCAAATGGTTGCCGCATACGAAAAGGCCTGAGCAGGCACGGTTTCGCATTGTGCTTGTCGACGCCACCCTCATCCCAGCGCATGCCGATCTACCGGAGGACGATGAGGTCACGAGCTATCTCTGCGTGGGCGTGCAGCGGCATACGCCGCTTGGGCAGCGTGCGGAAAAAGACGGAATCTTTCTCGTAGCAGGCGAAGATTTGCAGGTCGTTACCGCTGCGGGGGATGAAGTACTGGGCGTGCCCGATGACGTCGATGCCGAGACAGCGCTGCTGGTCGCGCGGCAGCTGGCGCAGTATCGCCGTCCCGACCTGCGCGGCGCGGTCCGCTCGCGCAGGCGCAGTAACGACCTCATGGATCTGGTGGGCTGTGGGGACATCGATGAGCTGGCCGCCAGTGGAATGTGGGCGGGCAGACAGGCCGAGCAACGCCTCAAGGTTCCGATTGGGCTGGACGAGGTGGGCCAACCGGTGTACCTCGACCTAAAGGAATCCGCACAGGGCGGCATGGGGCCGCATGGCCTGTGCATTGGGGCTACCGGCAGCGGAAAGAGCGAATTGCTGCGAACACTCGTTGCCTCACTTGCTGCGACCCATAGTCCGAAAGAACTCAACCTAGTCCTGGTCGACTTCAAGGGCGGTGCGACCTTCCTGGGCTGCGATACGCTGCCGCATACCTCGGCTGTCATCACCAACCTGGAAGAAGAGTCCACGCTGGTGGAGCGTATGCACGATGCCATTTCTGGTGAGATGAATCGCCGTCAAGAGCTGCTGCGCGCAGCAGGAAACTTTGCCAACGTCGATGCTTTCAACGCCGCTCCGCGCGCGGTAGCGGAGTTTGGCCGCATCCCGGCTCTTGTCATCGTGGTCGATGAATTCTCTGAGCTGTTGGGACAGCATCCCGACTTCGCGGAGCTCTTCGTCGCGGTGGGCAGGCTTGGCCGTTCCCTGCACGTGCACCTGTTGCTGGCTTCGCAACGCCTAGAGGAAGGGCGGTTGCGTGGACTGGATTCTCACTTGTCCTATCGCATTGGTTTGAAGACTTTTTCTGCTGCGGAATCACGGCAGGTTCTCGGCGTCACGGACGCCTATCATCTGCCCGCCCAGCCCGGCGCGGGCTATCTTAAGACGGATGCCGACGCGCCAACGCGCTTCCAAGCCGCCTACGTTTCGGGCCCGGTAGAGCGCCGCGTCGCAGCACCAGAATCCCAAGGCACTGCGGACTCCGCGGGGCGAATGCAGCAGACGCGGCCGCGCGTGACGTTCTTCTCCGGATGGGCGCCGGCACAGGATGAGGACGTTGACGCGCACGCAGTAGCAGCGCAGCACACGGTGGTTGATGAGTCGCAGTCGCTTCTCGACGCCCTCGTTGCAGCCGCCGAGCTGGAGGCGCGGCGTCGCCAGCAGCATGCGCACCGCATTTGGCTGCCGCCGCTGCCGCCTGTGGTGGAGCTTTCCGCAGTGGTGGCAACACCTGAAGACCGGGGCAGGAATGCAGGTGCACAGCCCTTCCTAGAGGCGGCGATCGGCATCATCGATAGGCCTTATTACCAGCGTCAAGACCCGCTCGTGGTGGATCTTGCTGCGGAAGGCGGGCACCTCGCCATTTGTGGCGGCCCGCAATCCGGAAAGTCGATGGCCCTGCGCAGCGTGGTGACGGCATTAGCTGTGGTGAACAAACCGGCGCACGTGCGCTTCTACGTCATTGATCTGGGTGGTGGGCAGTTGACCGCGCTAGCACGGCTGCCGCACGTTGCGGGAGTGGCCAGCCGGGATGAGCCCGAGAAGGTCCGGCGAATTGTGGATGAGGTGGCGGGCCACATTCGCCGCCCCAGTGAACCACATACGTTCCTCGTCATCGATGGATGGCATCACATCGGCACTGCCGGCGCCGAGTACGAAGACCTGGCGGAGCCCGTCACCGCAATCGTGGCCGATGGTGCATCGGCGCGGGTTCACGTGGTGGTCACCACCAACCGGTGGACTAGTATGCGCCCGAATGTCCGCGATCTGATTTCCCAACGTCTTGAACTGCGCCTTGGCGAAGCGATGGATTCGCTCATCGACCGCAAAGCGCAGCAGAAGCTCCCCGCCGCGCCGGGCCGGGGACTCACGGTGGGCGGCGAGAACATGCTCATTGCGGCCACGGCCAATCAAGACCTAGCGCATGTCGCAAGGATTCACGCCGATTCGGAACCGGTGCCTGCGCTCAAGATGCTGCCGGACGTGCTGCGTGAGATCGAAAGCGTGGAAGGAATTAGCGGAATCACCTGGGGTATCGGCGGACCCGACCTGGAACCGCTGGCCTGGGATCCCGCGGCGACGCCACACGTGGTGTGCGTGGGCTCCCAAGGCTCTGGAAAGTCAGCGTTTCTCAGCACTGTGTTGCAAGGAATCGAAAAGCTTCCGCGGGAGGAAGCGCGCATCGTCGTCATCGACCACAGGCGCGCGCACCTGGGGACACTCGAGCCCGACATGGTGGCGGCTTACGCGGCCAACACCGCGGCCACGCAGCAGACGATCATCGATACAGTGCGCACCCTGGAGGCGCGTCTTCCTGGCGCGGACGTGACGCCCGCTGAGCTCGCCGCGCGTTCCTGGTGGCAGGGCCCGGACATCTACCTGGCAATTGATGACTTGGATTTGGTCAGCGAGATTGCCTTGGCGCCTTTGCTTGAACTGCTTCCGCATGCGCGTGATATCGGGTTGCACCTGCTGATTGCTCGCAAATCGGGCGGAATTGGCAGGGCACTTTATAGCCAGTTCCTCTCCGCCGTCCGCGACCTTCAACCCGCAGTATTTCTTCTCGACTCCGATCGTGAGGAAGGCACCATCTTCGGCCTCAAACCCGCGGCCCAACCACCTGGACGCGGTCAGTGGTCCATTCGTGGCGCCCTCGTTGGCGTTGCCCAATCTCTTTACACCGAATCAACCCAGGAGAACTTCTCATGACTTCCACTCTTTCCGGCCAATTTACTTCCGCAGGGCTCGGCGACACCGACACTCTCATAATCACCATTTTGGATGCAGCCACCATCTACGAGGGCCCAGAAACGGTCTATCGTTATGACCTTCCCGGTACCGGCATCGTGGATGGCTGGGCGCTGTCCCCAGTAGTAGAGCAGTGTTCCAAGATTTGTGGTCCGCAATGGCCAGAGGTAACAGCTGAGGTCATCGTCGACGTTTCCGGCACAGAAATTTCGGTGGAGGCGGCGGCAATTTTGCGTAGGCAACTCGAAGTGGCGGGGGTCTTGGTGGCTTCAGATACCGATGACGAATACGCCGGGCCTGTATTTACACCCGACATGGAACCCGCAGAAACGCCGACCCAAGAATTCCACGTAAAGAACACTTCAGTCACCGAGCGCCCAAGTGTGGGATATGAACTTGATGATCGTGGGCACCAGGAGCACATGCTTGAAGACGCCGCGACTTCGAAACCTAAAGCAAAGCCCCGCAAGGCAACCAAGCGGCCGAAACTCAAGCCCCTCTCATTGCCCGCCTGGTTTGATCCTTTTTATGCGGGTATTGCTGCAGTCGTATTCACTGTCGCTGGCCTGTCCTGGTGGGCAATGGGGCGCCACGAGGAACAATCATCAGTAGAGCAACTTTCGCAGACGGTAGCCCAAGCGCCACAACCAAGCGCTGCGCCAAGTAGCGTCCCTGCCGCTGAGGAAGCCAAACCGGGTTTGAACCCAGGGCAGAAGGAACTCGACGTTGAGGGGATGAACGTGGTTCTCCCACAAGGTTTCCACCCCAAGGTTGAAGATGGCGTGGTGACAGTAACCGGTGAGGACCCGGATCTGCGCATTTTGCTTTCCGCTGATCCCCTCTTCGCAGTGCCAGTGGACATGCTTTTTAAGGAGCTGCACGCGGAAATCGAAACGGATCCTGCTTTATCCGAGCCAAGAGAGGAAGCTGGGCGCTTAAATTATCTGGAAGATCCCGGCGACGGTTCCAAGGTGTCGTGGATGACATGGGCCGATGGCGAGCACCAGCTTTCGGTTGGATGCCATACGCGCTATGAGCCGAATGTGGTGCAAAAAGCCGCTTGCCGCATGGCAGCAGAGTCATTGGTGAAGAAGAGCTAAAGAGTTTTTCGGTTCCGGGGAACCGATTCTGATTCAGCGCAGTCTAATAAGTATGAGAAAGCCGCACTCGGCTTTTTCGGGGGAAATACACACCACTTTGAGCCCAAGGAAGGGGCAAGAAATGACTCAGCTGTTTAAGACTGAAGCCGATGTAATGGTGGCTACTGCTGGACGCGTGGACTCCACCAATGACGAGGTGCAGGGGGAACTCACTCGTCTGCAGGGCGTCGTGGACTCGGTGCGTTCCAACTGGGATGGCCGTGCGCAGGTCTCATTCGACAATCTCATGCAGCGCTACAACACCTCGGCACAGCAGCTGCGCGAGGCGCTGACCGCAATCTCTGACAACATCCGTGACAACGCTCGCAACTTCGACGATGTAGAAGCCACCAACGCGCAGGCCTTTTCCAACGTCGGCGGAGCAGGCCTTGCCCTCTAAGCCGTTCAAGGCTTAAAACTCACAGCACAACTGGCAATCACAGGAAGACGCAAAGAAGGAAAACATGTCTGCTATCAAGTACGAATTTGGCGCCATCGCGGGTGCTGCTGCCGATATCAACTCCACTTCCGGCCGCATCAACGGTTTGCTCGGGGACCTCAAGTCCACCCTGCAACCAATGGTGGCTACCTGGGAAGGCGAATCGGCCGCGGCTTATAACGAGGCGCAGGCAAAGTGGGACAACGCTGCTGCAGAGCTCAACACTGTTCTGGCCACCATTTCCAAGACCGTCTCGCAGGGCAACGACGCAATGAGTGACGTCAACCGCCGTGCGGCAGCAAGCTGGGGCTAAGGAGGAGTTGCTCATTCGCATCGAGCCGGGCCAATCTTCTTAAACACATCACACCGAGTAGGGAGCAAGGCGAACGCAACTGGTCTCGATGCACGCACCCCGGGCTTTGATATAAGCCCGGGGTGCGTATGTTTTCGCACCCTCAGTGCGAGAGGGGCGTCGCCAAGCAAAGCGTTTTGGGTTTTGAGTAGCTGACGGCTAAAGTTGTAGCCCTATGTGTTTGCATCCTTTTGGGATGCGCGCTTTCTGCAGGTCTCCACCGGCCGCTGTACGGAAGCGTAAGGCATTCATAGCGTTGGCCGGCAGTCCTCAGACAGACTTTCAAGGAGTCATTTTGTCTACTTTCCACCCGAAGAGCGGTGACATCACCCGCAAGTGGTACGTCATCGACGCTACCGATGTGGTGCTGGGCAAGCTCGCTTCCACCGCTGCAGACATTCTGCGCGGTAAGCACAAGCCACAGTACGCACCGAACGTTGATTGCGGCGACCACATCATCATCCTGAACGCGGACAAGATCCACGTTTCCTCCAACAAGCGCGAGCGCGAGATGCGCTACCGTCACTCCGGTTACCCGGGCGGCCTGAAGTCCATGACTCTTGGTCAGTCCTTGGACGCCAACCCGGTTCGCGTTATCGAAGAAGCTGTTAAGGGCATGATGCCGCACAACAAGCTTTCCGACGCCTCCATCAAGAAGCTGCACGTCTTCGTTGGTGAGGAGCACCCTTACGCCGGTCAGAAGCCGGAGACCTTCGAGTTTAAGCAGGTGGCACAGTAATGACCGAGCAGAACATCGCAAACGCTGACAACAACGTAGCCGACGCTGCCGACATCGCTGCAGCAACCGCTGCTACCGAGGAGTTCACCAACACCATCGGTGATTCCATCGCTACCTCCACCGAGGCAGAGGTTGAGACCGCTGCTCCGATTCACGAGGGCCCGATCCAGACCGTTGGTCGCCGTAAGCGCGCCATCGCTCGTGTTCGCCTCGTTGCTGGTTCCGGCGAGATCACCGTGAATGGCCGTTCCTTCGACAACTACTTCCCGAACAAGCTGCACCAGCAGGACATCCTCCTGCCGCTGACCCTGCTTGAGCGCGAAGGCCAGTTCGACATCAAGGTCACCGTTTCTGGCGGCGGCCCAACCGGCCAGGCAGGCGCTCTGCGTCTGGCTATCGCCCGCGCACTCAACGTCTACAACCCGGCTGACCGCCCGGCCCTCAAGAAGGCTGGCCTGCTCACCCGTGACGCACGTGCCGTGGAGCGTAAGAAGGCTGGTCTGCACAAGGCACGTCGTGCCCCGCAGTACTCCAAGCGTTAATTCTTCGCTTACGTACAGCTCGAGCCGTTGCTTCCTTTTCGGAAGCGACGGCTTGTGCCGTTTTCGCACCCGGCAAGGCTTACCTCATGCTGCGTGGTAGTGGGGCCAACGTGCATAATTGAATCCATGACTCGACTTTTCGGAACCGACGGCGTTCGTGGTCTCGCGAATGAAAAACTCACCCCTATCCTGGCTCTGCGGTTGGGACAAGCGGCGGCGCAGGTGCTCACGGCAAACCGTGAGTCTTATGAGCGCCGCCCACTAGCCATCATTGGACGCGACCCCCGTGTCTCCGGCGAAATGCTGGATGCCGCCATTGCTTCTGGCCTGGCCTCCCGTGGCATCGACGTCGTGCGGGTGGGAGTTTTGCCCACCCCAGCTATTGCATTCCTGACCGATGATTATGGGGCAGACCTGGGCGTGATGATTTCCGCATCCCACAACCCGATGCCAGACAACGGCATCAAGTTCTTCTCCGCGGGCGGCAAGAAGCTGCCTGACGACGTCGAGGATCGGATCCAGGCCGCCATGGAAACCCTGACTGAGAATGGGCCTACGGGTACCAAGCTCGGCCGCATTATTTCCGAAGCTCCGGACGGTCGTGAGCGCTACCTGAAGCACCTAGCCGAGGTGGTCACCACTGATCTTTCCGGAATCAAGGTAGTTGTTGACACCGCAAACGGTGCCGCCTCGAAGGTTGCGCCGAAGGCATACGCGGATGCCGGTGCTGAGGTCATCGCAATCCACAACAAGCCGAACGCGTTCAACATCAATGAAGACTGCGGTTCTACCCACATCGAGAAGACCCAGGCGGCCGTGGTGGAACATGGCGCTGATCTCGGCTTGGCGCACGACGGTGACGCGGATCGCTGCCTGGCTGTCGACGCCGAGGGAAACGTCGTTGACGGTGACCAAATCATGGCCCTTCTGGCAGTGGGCATGAAGGAAGAAAATGACCTGCGTTTCAACACTCTCGTTGCAACGGTGATGTCCAACCTTGGCTTGAAGCTGGCCATGCAGGAGCAGGGCATTGAGGTTAAGGAAACCGCTGTCGGTGACCGCTACGTGCTGGAAGAGCTCAACCGCGGTGACTACTCGCTGGGCGGCGAGCAATCTGGACACTTGGTTCTGCCTGATGACTGCACCACTGGTGATGGCACCCTGACTGGTTTGTCCATCATGGCTCGCATGGCTAAGTCGGGGAAGTCCCTCAAGGAACTGGCATCAGTGATGACTGTGCTGCCGCAGGTGCTCATTAACGTGCCTGTCTCTGATAAGTCCAGCATCATGTCTTCCGCCGAAGTACTGGAAGCAATTGCTGTAGCAGAAGAAGAGCTCGGTTCCACCGGCCGCGTGTTGTTGCGTCCGTCTGGCACGGAGGAGCTGTTTCGCGTGATGGTTGAGGCCGCTGAGAAGGAGCAGGCCCGCAAGGTTGCTGGAAGGCTCGCAGCTGTAGTCTCCGCAGTCTAATCCGCAGACTGAGCGGTAGCCGGGAACCACGAATTTCTTGTGGTTCCCGGTTTCTGTAGTTTTGGGGGAACCGTCAGAGGCAAAGCGCAGTCCAATAAGGGCAGGAATTGATCTCGGCTGGCCTAGGAGTGCCTACAGTGACGGATGTATTTTTTGATGAGCAAGATATAGCTCAGCGTATTAACCGCGTCTTGGATGAGACACAAATTCAACGCATCGCCCATCTAGCAGATGCTCCCTCGTTTCCGCCCAGTGCCGCTGGGCGCGACTTTGCGGGACATGGGGCGCGGATTCAGGAGATGTTGGAACGCCTGCATGAGAGAGGCACGTGGCGTTTGGACAATATAGCTTCGCACGCCGAAGCAGTACGGGCGCAAGTACAGGAATTTTCAGAGGCCGATATTGAGCATTCTGGGAATTTGACTCGCGTAACTCCGGACTTGGCGGGAGGGGAGAAATGAGCACGGCTACTAAGTCTTTGTTAGGGGACTATTCGCAGGCGGTGTCGCAGTTTCAAGCGGCAAGCCAAGGCTCATATAGTGGTCCGAGCACGCCGCTTGACCTACTCGGGAGCATGATTGGTTCTGTTGACGGAATCAAGCCTCAAGAGCTGGTGCAAGGCACTATCGCGGCGATGGGCGGTAAACGCCCAGGACGTGGCGGGGGAGGGCTGAAGGGTTTCCTTGCAGGGGTAGTGCTGAGCATTGCCGGCGACGCTTTGCTGGAACACCTCGGCGGTGTGCAGGAGGACTTCGAAAAAGAACGGGACGAGGCGGATGAGCTGACTGATAAAGCGCAACAATGCTCTAACGCTATTGAAGAAATCGTCGATGTCTCTGACACAGCTTTGACGGAACTCATTTCTGCAGTTGTGCCATTGCTCAACATCTTGACCATGATCGCGGCAAAGCATCCGCTAGGGCGTTTCATCGTTCCCATTATCTCGACCATTGGCGCTGACCTTATCGAGCGCACGAATGACACAATCGTCAATACATGCCGTGACCGGGACTCCGCAATTGAACAGTGCTACGACAAATTCGAGGAGAGCTGCACAAAGGTTTGTGAACGCCAGCTACCCGAAACCGCACCAGAGCCAGCTCGCAAGTGCCCGCAGCCAGCGGCAGAGACACCTTGTCAGCCCAGTTCACCAGGCGGGGTGACCCCAACGGCGCCTGCGCAAAAAACTGAACCACTGACAGCAGGGGGCGCTGATCCAGTCGTCGAGAAGCAAGCGTGTGAGACGAAGCCAAGCAACGCGCCCAAGGAGGAGTCGCACCCAGAGCCGAATCCAAAACCCAAACCAGAACCAAAACCTGAACCAAGACCTGAACCAAGACCTGAACCAAGACCTGAACCAAGCCCAGAACCACGGCCTGAGCCGTGTCCCAAACCGGAGCCCAAGACTCAGCCAGCACAGGTGCCGTGTCCGGAAGAACCAGAACCAAGACCTGAATCAAAACCAGACCCAGAGCCGTGCCCGCAGCCAGAAGAACAAAAACCTGTGGAGAATGAAGAAACACCCACGGATGACTGCGAGCACGATTGCAATGACGAGGCTCCCGTTGCCGAATGCGTGCCAGAGCAAGCATGCTGTGGTTGCTTGGGTGCGCTCGGGGTTGGAGTAGCCATCATTGGGGTTGGGCTTTTAATAGCGGCGGCAGCAGAATGCCTTGAGAATATGCCGGAACCTGAGGTGCCGGCTCCCGAACTGCCCCCAGCACCAGAGCCGCCAGCACCAGCACCTGAGCCATGCCCAGAACCAACTAATGACGGCGTGATTCCACCACCACCGGAGCTAGCGGAAGTAAAGGAACCGCCGCCACCGCCGGAAAAGGTGGCACACATGCAGGCCGCTACGGCGCCTGAACCAGTAGCTGTACCGCAGGAATCTGCTGCTCCAGCGCCGGCCCCGGCCCCTAGCCCGGCGCCTGCTCCGGAACCGGCGCCCACACCGCAACCAGAAGAAAAGACAGTTCACGCACGGAAGGCAGGGCAGTGGTAATGGCACCAGTAAATGATGAGTTTGCAGAGTTTGCGCGGGGGTTTAGGGAGCGCACCGCAGCCCGGCTGCTTGAGTTTGAAAAGGCGATGGCGAAGGCACAGGATGAGCTCGAGAAGTCAGCTGAGAAAGCTACTGCAAGAGCACACATGGCTAAACAATCGCCGCAGTCGCAGACTGAGCGGCGACATCTGGGGCAAGGTCAGGTGGCCCAAAATCCGGCAGCGCAACGTCATATAGGAACATCCGGCCAGGTTAGTTCCTATAGCAGGAGGGGCAACAGGCAAGTGAAGTCGGTGTTGCGGAGAGGAAATTAGTGCATCACATAGCCAGGTGCTGGCCAAAATGCACAATGCCAGCCCGTGTTTAGCGGACTGGCATTGTGTTAGCTAGGCACCGGCGTGGTGTCTGTGGCATTTCAGTGGCCGTTTAGCTGCCCTTTTAGCCGCGGTGGATGCCTGCCTTTTGGGCTAGCTCTTAACCGAAGTAGCTCGTAACGCCTTTGGCAGTGGCGTCAGCTTCAGCGAAGTCGTCGTACTTAGACTCACCGGCCAGAGTGGAAAGCAGGAAACCGGTTACTAATGCTCGTGCCGTTTCGGTCGCTCCAGCCTGGAACACGCCCGAGCCGATGGCTAGCTTGACCAAGCGATCCTCAGTGAAACCAGCCTGTGTTCCCTTGGCGAGCTCGCGGTAGGCGACCTTGCCGCCCCAATTGTTTGCCAGCTCGGCCGGGTTACCCGCGCGGAACAAATCCTCGCGCTCAGAGCCCAAGATCAGTGCTGGGGCGGTAATCGAGCGGGCTGCCGCGTAGGAAGAAGGCGCAGTATCCGCTGGATAAATCGCAGCAACGGCGCGAACCTTCGGGTTATCAACCGCAGTCAAGGCAGCGACGCCGCCACCCATGCCGTGGCCTACTACGCCAAGCTTGGACGGAGAAACCGCAATCTTGCCGGTTCCCAGCTTTACGCCTGCAGCAATTTGCAGCGAAGACTCCAAATCTGCCGCCAAGTTGCGGTGATTTGGCACTAGGCCGGTTTCCGTATCTGGAGCGACTACAACGATTCCCCAGCTTGCCAAGTGACGCAGCGTGGCGTGGTAGTTCTTGACCTTCTTGGTCCAATCATGGGCGAATGCCACAGCAGGCAGGCCTTTTCCCTCAGCCGGGGTATAAACCTTGCCGTTAATACCGGCGTAAGAAAGGTCGCCGACGAGAACGCGGTGCGGGCCGCGCTTGGACAGAGTTCCTAGATGCTTCTTTAGATTCGCAGACACGCATTCCAGAATAGAGGAAGAACGCCTTTGGGCGGTGGATAAGCGCCGCGAAAGGCTGCGTGGGGCTTGTGCAGCGTTGCGAAAAAGGGGGCGTCGTCAAGCGCAAAGCATGCAAAGAATGTGTGAATCTTGTCATTGGCAAACTTCAACCAATAGAAGCAAACAAAACGGAATGTTTCTAAACGCGCAGGTTAGTCCCAGTCCGAATTGTCTTAAAGGACGATCTAGCTGGGGCTTTTCTTCTGCTTTTAGGGGGGTTTATTACATGCAGATTGAGAAGATAACGGCGCGGTTCTTATGCGGTAGGATTTAAGCCTATGTGTGGAATTGTTGGATATGTAGGTCACTGCGCTGATGACCGTGAATACTACGCCATGGACGTCGTGCTTGAGGGCCTTCGCCGCCTTGAATACCGAGGTTATGACTCCGCTGGTGTCGCGATGTACGCCGATGGTGAAATCGGTTGGCGCAAGAAGGCAGGCAAGGTTGCGGCGCTCGACGCCGAAATCGCAGCTCGTCCGTTGGCGGACTCTGTCTTGGGCATTGGTCATACTCGTTGGGCAACCCACGGTGGCCCGACGGACCTGAACGCTCACCCGCACGTCGTTGATGGTGGCAAGCTGGCAGTCGTGCACAACGGCATCATTGAGAACTTCGCTGAGCTGAAGACTGAGCTGGCTGCTAAGGGCTACAACTTTGTTTCTGAGACGGATACTGAGGTTGCAGCAACGCTTCTGGGAGACATTTTCCACAACGAAGCTGGCCAGGACCTTACCAAGGCAATGCAGCTGACCGGCCAGCGCCTCGAGGGCGCGTTCACTCTGTTGGCTATTCATGCCGAGCAGGCCGACCGCATCGTGGCTGCCCGCCGCGACTCGCCGTTGGTTATCGGTCTGGGCGAGGGCGAGAACTTCTTGGGCTCTGACGTCTCCGGCTTCATTGACTACACCAAGTCCGCAGTGGAGATGGAAAACGACCAGGTTGTCACCATCACCGCTGACGAGGTTGTCATCACCGATTACGCAGGCAACCCGGCACAGGGCAAGCCATTCGAGATCCTGTGGGACGCTGCTGCTGCAGAAAAGGGCGGCTTCAACTCCTTCATGGAGAAGGAAATCCACGACCAGCCAGCTGCCGTGCGTGACACTCTTTTGGGCCGTTTCGACGAGCAGGGCAAGCTGACTTTGGACGAAGTCCGCATCGATGAATCAATTTTGAAGTCCATCGACAAGATCATCGTCATCGCCTGCGGTACTGCGGCTTACGCTGGCCACGTTGCACGCTACGCCATCGAGCACTGGTGCCGTATCCCAACCGAGGTCGAGCTCGCGCACGAGTTCCGCTACCGCGATCCGATTGTGAACGAGAAGACGCTCGTCGTTGCTCTGTCTCAGTCCGGTGAGACCATGGATACCTTGATGGCTGTGCGTCACGCACGCCAGCAAGGTGCCAAGGTGATCGCTATCTGTAACACCCAGGGTTCCTCCATCCCGCGCGAGGCAGATGCTGCGCTCTACACCCACGCTGGTCCGGAAATCGCCGTGGCTTCCACCAAGGCCTTCCTGGCGCAGATCACCGCCACCTACCTGCTCGGTCTCTATCTTGCACAGCTGCGCGGCAACATGTTCGCCGACGAGGTCAACGCTGTTCTGCAGGAACTGCGTGACATGCCGGACAAAGTGCAGAAGGTCATCGACAATGAGAAGCAGGTCTACGACCTTGCCGTCTCGATGCAGGGTTCTGACTCCGTCCTCTTCCTGGGCCGCCACGTTGGCTTCCCAGTAGCGCTCGAGGGCGCGCTCAAGCTCAAGGAGATTGCTTACCTGCACGCTGAGGGCTTTGCCGCAGGCGAGCTCAAGCACGGCCCAATTGCGCTGATCGAGGAGGGCCAGCCGGTCTTCGTCATCGTGCCGTCTCCGCGCGGGCGTGACTCCCTGCACGCCAAGGTCGTCTCCAACATTCAGGAGATCCGCGCCCGCGGTGCCATCACCATCGTTATCGCTGAGGAGGGCGACGAGGCAGTGGAGGCATACGCTAACCACGTCATCCGCATTCCGCAGTCTCCGACGCTGATGCAGCCGTTGCTGGCTACGGTTCCGCTGCAGATCTTTGCTTGTGGCGTGGCCACGGCCAAGGGCTACGACGTCGATCAGCCGCGTAACCTGGCTAAGTCCGTCACTGTCGAGTAGGCGAGTAGCGCTACTTTTAAGGCTGGGATTCCACCGTTGTGCGTGGAATCCCGGCCTTAATTATTGACGGGTCCGCATTTTCAGGAGTCGGAGGCGATTGCGCTTGGGCCCAGTGGCACAATAGACCCATGCTTCGAACCAGAATCGACCTTGATGCCATCGCTCACAATGTCTCTTTGTTGAAGGAGAAGGTGGCGCCCGCGCAGCTCATGTGCGTGGTGAAAGCTGACGCTTATGGGCATGGCGTCAAGGAAGTAGCGCCCATCATGGCGGCGGCAGGCGCGGATGCTTTTGGCGTCGCCACCCTTGATGAGGCCATCGAGCTGCGCCGCAGTGGCATCGATCAGCCCATCGCGGCTTGGATTTGGGATTCCACGGACGAGGTAGCGGAAGCACTGGCTTGCCGGGTCCACATCGGCGTGCCTTCGCTCACCCACGCGCGCCGCCTAGTGGAGATGGAAGTCGCCGCGAAGGTGTACATCAAGGTGGAGACGGGCCTGCATCGCTCCGGCGTCGACGAGTCTGATTGGGACGAGGTCTTCGCGCTGCTTCGCGATGCCCCGCAAATCGAGGTCTTGGGCCTCATGTCCCACTTTGCTTGTGCCGACGAGCCCGATAATCCTTTCAATGATGAGCAGGAAGCGACTTTCCGCCGCGCAATTGAACGCGCACGTGCTGCTGGTCTCGAGTGTCCTATCAACCACTTGGCCAATTCCCCGGCTGTGCTGGACCGTCCCTCTGCTCACTTCGAGCTCGTGCGTCCAGGCCTTGCGTGTTACGGGCTTGAGCCGATTCCCGGGCGCGACCATGGGTTGAAGCCTGCGATGACGTGGGCGGCGTCGATTGTGAATGTAAAACCCATCGAGGCTGGGGAGGCGACCAGCTATGGCCAAACCTGGCATGCAGAAAAGCGTGGGTTCTTGGCCACAATTCCGTGTGGTTACGCGGATGGATTGCCGCGCGATTTCCAGGGCAAGTTGCACGTGGGTATCGGCGGCAAGCTCTACCCGCAGGTGGGTCGCGTGTGCATGGATCAGATTGTGGTGGACCTTGGCGATAACGAGTACGGCGTGCAGCAGGGCGATGAAGCCATTATCTTCGGGGTGGGCGGCATGAGCGCAACTGCGCTTGCCGAGGCTGCCGGAACCATCAACTACGAAGTGATCTGCCGTCCGACCGGACGTTCCGTTCGGAAATATGAAGGGGGAATTCGGAAATGATCGGTGATTTTTCCAACTCGGGAAGCCGCGAAATTGCCACCGCTGACGCAGCCCGCGAGTTCGGAAAAGAGCTCGGTGCAGTGTTGGAAGCTGGAGATTTGGTGATTCTTGACGGTCCTCTGGGCGCGGGAAAAACCACCCTTACGCAGGGAATTGCCGAGGGGATGCAGGTCAAAGGCAGGGTAACCTCACCCACCTTTGTGATCGCCCGTGAACATCGCTCCTTGGTGGGCGGACCGTCCTTGGTGCATGTTGATGCTTACCGGCTATTGGATCATTCGGAAGATCCTCTTGGTGAGCTCGACGCCCTAGACTTAGATACCGAGCTCGAAGACGCTGTGGTCGTTGCCGAATGGGGCGACGGATTCATGGACCAGCTGTCGGAGGCTTATCTCTTCATCAATATCAACCGCGAACGTGATGATGACACTCGAGTCATCACTTGGAACTGGGTGAACTAAATGCTTTCCTTCCTTGCTGAACAACCTCTCCTGGCACTTTTTCTCATCATGGCGGTAGGTTTAGCTGTCGGCAAGGTAAGCGCCTGGGGCGTCTCCTTGGGCGCCGCTGCCGCGATGTTCGTGGCTCTGGGTCTTTCCACGGCGAATCCGGACATCGCGATTCCGCCCTTTGTGTATCAGTTCGGCCTGGCGCTCTTCGTGTACGTCATCGGCCTGAACTTTGGCCAGTCTTTCTTCCGCGACTTCCTGTCCCGCGGTTGGAGGTTATCTCTGCTCATCGTCATAATGTTGCTGATCTTGGCAGGCGTCACGATTGGCTTCTTGCATGCATTCGACCTAAATCCGGCTATCGCGGTCGGTACCCTCGCAGGATCTATCTCCTCGACGCCGGGTATGGCCGCGGCCGTCGAAGCTTTGGGCGGCGATTCCACGCCTGTGGTCGGCTACTCGCTGACTTACCCGGGCTGCGTCATCGGCACCATCATCGTTGCTGCCATCGGGGCGAAACTGCTGAAGGTTAACCACATCGATGACGCCAAAGCCGAAGGTATGATCGCCGCGCCCCTCGAATGGAAGGGTGTGCGTTTGGGCCGCGACTTTGCGGGAACAATCGACGATCTTTCCGCCATCACTGGCGAACGCATCATCGCAACCCGACACATCAACAACCCGCACGACCACAACTTGGCCTACCCGGAGCTGCCGCTGCGCAAAGGCATGGAGATTATCGTCAACGGCACTGATGAGGCAATCGACAAGGCCATCGCCGTACTCGGCGAAGAGATCTACGTGAACCTGCACGAGGAAGATGGTCTGGTCTACCGCCGCGTCACCGTCTCCAATCCCGAGGTCGCCGGCCGCACTATTGATGAGCTCAACACCGAGGACAAGGGTTTCATCATCGCCCGCGTGCGCAAAGGCGACTCCGACGTGGTCCCTGCGCCCGAGATGGTGCTTAACTATTCCGACCGCGTCCGCGTCATCACCGCGCCAGGCCGCCTTGACGACGTCCGCCGCTACCTCGGCGACTCTGAGTCCAAGCTCGGCAACGTAGACCTCCTGCCGTTTGCCCTCGGGCTCTTCCTCGGCCTCGCCCTCGGCGCTATTCCAATCCCGCTGCCGGGCGGCACCACTTTGAGCCTTGGCTTCGGCGGTGGCCCCATTGTTATGGGCCTTATCCTCGGCGCCGTCGGACGTTCCGGCCCTATCAACTGGCAACTGCCTTTCCACGCGAAGCAGACTCTGTCCACATTGGGACTCACGCTCTTCCTGGCCGGTGTCGGTACCTCGGCTGGCGGTAGCTTCCGCGCCGCGCTTTCCGATCCTTCCTCCCTCATCTACATCGGCGTCGGCCTAGCGCTGACTCTCATTTCGGCACTCGGCCTGGCTGCGGGCAGCATGCTCCTGTTCAAGCTGAAATTTGACGAGGCCATGGGCGTCGTCGCCGGCATGACCACAAACCCGGCCATCATGGCCTACCTTAACCCGCAAACCGGCACCCAACTCGCGGAAAGGGGATACGCCACGGTCTATCCCACATCGATGATCGGCAAGATTCTGGTCTGCCAGGTGCTCGCGCTGCTGCTGGTCTAGGAGCAAAGACGCACGGTGCGGCGGCTACCGGATGGCTAACCTTCCAGGCGCTTCTTGTAGGATTAGCGGGGTCAACTACCCGTGACGTGCAAGGAGCGCTTTCATTATGACCAAATTCGGTCAATTCATCACCACTTTCCTCATCGGCCTGTTCATCATCGCCTTGGGCGCCATGATTGCACTGTCCAACATGCGTGAGCAGCCGCCAGTGGAGCGCACCCTGGAAAGTGCAATTTCGTCTCTCGACAAAACCAACCTCAGCGTCAGCGCCGTTGTTCCAAGCGAGGTCCTGGGCCACAAGTGGCAGGGCATGACCACTATCTGCGCTGACACCACGAAGTCCGAAATCAAGGAAATCTACGGCATCAATGCAGAAGATTTGGGCATCACCGAAGACGTGGACAAGAACACCAATTACTTCGTAGCTATTGGCGGCCCAAACAAGTTCTATGCAGAAAAGCTCAACCGCGAGAAGATTAACCTGTGCCCAACGGGCCAGCCGCTGCAGCCTGCTTCGACTCAGAGCATTCTCCCGTTCGTCAAGGAAGGCGAGACCTGGAAGCTGGCCGCCTAATGCGCGTCCTCGCCATTGATACCGCCACCACTGACCTCGTGACCGGCGTGGTGGATACCGAAACCGGTGCAGTCACTGAGCGCATCCTGACCGACACCCGCGCGCACAACGAGCAGCTCATCCCCACGGTTGAGGAGCTGCTGCAGACCACGTCGCTGACTTACACGGACCTTGACGCCATCGTGGTCGGTTGCGGTCCGGGTCCGTTCACCGGCTTGCGCGTGGGCATGGCCACCGCATCTGCGCTTGGTGACGCCCTTTCCATTCCGGTCCACGGAGTCTGCACACATGATGCCATCGCGGCGTCGGCAGCAGCACAGGGCCGCACCCTCGTGGCCACCGATGCCCGCCGCAAGGAAATCTATTGGGCAACCTATGAGGATGGGCAGCGCGTGGAGGGGCCGGACGTCGTCAAGCCTGCGGAGATTCAGGTCGCCGTGGACTCCGTAATCATCCCGGATAACCTCGTGGCAAAGCTTCCCGAAGAGCTGCAGAACCTGCCGCACACCGCGGCGAACCCACGCCCGGCGGGCCTGGTGGCTGTAGCCAACCTGGATGCCTCTCCGGAGCCGCTGACCCCGCTCTACCTGCGCCGGCCTGACGCGGTTCCGCCGAAGCCGAAGCCACGCTCCGCCGCGCTTCCTGACGTCGCCGGGCTCAACCTGTGAAACTCCGCGAACTCACCGCGGCAGACGCGCCCCGCTGCGCAGAGCTAGAAATCGTGCTCTTTCCGGGCGAAAGCCCGTGGCCAGCGGCGGCGTTCGTGCAGGAAATTGCCCAGCCGCACACGTTTTATCTCGGCGTAGAGGACGAGGAGACCCACACGCTCGTGGGCTATGCCGGAATCGGAATGATGGGGCCCGCGGCGGACCCGGAATTCGAGATTCACACCATCGGCGTCGACCCTGCCGCGCAACGCCGCGGGGTAGGGCGAATGATGATGGACAACATCGTCTACATCGCAGATCTGAAGAACGCGCCGGTCTTCCTTGAAGTTCGCGTGGGCAACGACCCAGCAATTGGTCTGTACGAAGCCTACGGTTTCATCAAAACCGGCATCCGCCGCAATTACTATCAACCTTCTGGCGCAGACGCGCACACCATGTTTCGGCCGCGCTCAAGTGAAAGGACCGCGAAGTGAAAATCCTAGGAATCGAGTCTTCCTGCGACGAGACCGGGGTGGGCATCATCGAGCTTTCCGCAGATGGGCATATGGAAATCCTCGCCGATGCCGTGGCTTCCTCGATGGAACAGCACGCACGTTTCGGTGGCGTGGTGCCCGAGATTGCTTCGCGTGCGCACCTCGAGGCGATGCCGCAGGTGATGCGCGCAGCCTTGGACGAGGCAGGCATTTCTAAGCCGGACGCCGTCGCCGCGACGGTAGGGCCGGGGCTTGCGGGCGCGCTGCTCGTGGGCGCTTCCGCGGCGAAGGCCTATGCTGCGGCGTGGGGCGTGCCTTTCTACGGCGTGAACCACTTGGGCGGTCACGTGGCGGTGGCGAACCTGGAAGGGGAGGAGTTGCCGCATGCGGTGGCCTTGCTGGTCTCCGGCGGGCATACTCAGCTGCTCGAGGTACAGGCCGTGGGCAAGCCGATGAAGGAGCTGGGCTCCACGCTTGACGACGCCGGCGGCGAGGCCTACGACAAAGTCTCCCGCCTGCTGGGACTGGGCTACCCGGGTGGCCCGGTGATTGACAAGCTGGCGGCGCAAGGCGAGGCCACTATCGACTTCCCGCGCGGTTTGTCGCGTGCGGAGGATTTGCGCGGCGAGCACCGCCATGACTTCTCCTTCTCAGGGCTGAAGACGGCCGTGGCGCGTTACGTGGAAAAGGCGGAGAAGGAAGGCCGCGTGGTCTCCATCGAGGACGTGTGCGCCTCCTTCCAAGAGGCCGTGGCGGACGTGCTGACGGCCAAGGCCATCCGGGCGTGCCAGGACACCGGCGCGAAGGTGTTGCTGCTGGGCGGCGGTGTGGCTGCGAACTCGCGGTTGCGTGCGCTTGCGGCCAAGCGCTGCGAGTCGGCGGGCATTGAGTTGCGGGTGCCGCGTTTCAAGCTGTGCACGGACAACGGCGTGATGATTGCGGCTGTGGCGGCGCAGCTGATTCACGAGGGCGCCGAGCCTTCCGGCTTGGCGTGCGGTACGGATACCCAGCTTGAGGTGGAAGTTCCGTTGGTCGCAGCGGCTGCGCGCTAACGTTCACCTAAAGTTTGCCTTCCTCCGGATGCGGGGTGGTGAAACCGGCGGTAATCTGCAGATCCGATACTGCCCACTTGGCTTTAAAAGGAGCTCTCATCCGCCATGACCACCGGTTTTCTTGTCAACCCTGATCTGACCCGCCGCAAGATCGAGTTCGAGCTTGAGCACGCCAACCAGTTCCTCGGTGGCGCTACCGAGGATCGCGTTTCCGTAGTCTTCCAGGACGACGGTTCCACCTACGCAGCACTCTTTAACCCACAGGCCAAGGCGGTGGGCGCGGAACCGAACCCGGTTGCCTCCCTGGCTCGCAATGCAGCCGACACCGGCAACTCTGCATTCCTGCAGGACCCAATCCGTGCGATTTCCGGCCCGGTCATCTTCGTCGAGGCGGATGGCGAGTCCGACAACTTTGATGCCGTCATCGACGCCGTCGAGAACGGCATCCGCGCGGTGCGCAACTACCGTGAGGATTTCCCGGAGGAGTACAACCTGTGGCGCGCAGCGGTAATTAATTCCGACAAGTCGTTCTAAGTTCCGCACCACGCATTCCGAATCTGCCCCGCTTAGGCGGGGCTTTTCGTATATTCGCTAAGGGCGAACGGCGCGTGTCCGGTGTTTGTTGAGGGCTAGCAGTCGCGAGGGTAGAGTGCTAGGAAGGTTGTTTGACCCACAGTTGTTCACCCGCGACGACGGCTGTGCTGGACATCCACAACCGGCACATACAACTAACTTCCCGCTCCGCCACGAACCGTGGGGCAGGCAAAGATTTCATACGGAGGAATCATCATGGCAAACATCAAGCCGCTGGAGGACAAGGTCCTCGTTCAGATCGTCGAGGCTGAGACCACCACCGCTTCTGGTCTTGTTATCCCAGACTCTGCAAAGGAAAAGCCGCAGGAGGCTACCGTCGTAGCCGTAGGCCCGGGCCGTTGGAATGAGGACGGAGACGAGCGCATCGCCCTTGACGTTAAGGAAGGCGACACCGTTATCTTCTCTAAGTACGGCGGCACTGAGCTGAAGTACGACGGCCAGGAGTACCTCCTGCTGTCCGCACGCGACCTGCTCGCTGTCATCGAAAAGTAACCGAGAAGTAGGCGAAAACCCTATGGCAAAACTCATTGCATTCGACCAGGAAGCGCGCGAGGGCATCCAGCGCGGCGTCGACACGCTTGCCGACGCCGTCAAGGTCACTCTCGGCCCACGCGGCCGCAACGTCGTGCTCTCCAAGGCCTTTGGTGGCCCGACCGTCACCAATGACGGCGTCACCATCGCCCGCGATATCGACGTAGAGGATCCTTTCGAGAACCTCGGCGCGCAGCTGGTGAAGTCCGTGGCCGTCAAGACCAACGACATCGCCGGTGACGGCACCACCACCGCAACCTTGCTCGCTCAGGCACTCATCTTCGAGGGCCTGCGCAACGTTGCCGCTGGTGCCAACCCAATTGAGCTGAACCGCGGTATCGCCGCGGCGGCGGAAAAAACCGTCGAAGAGCTGATGAAGCGTGCAACGCCGGTGAACTCGGCGTCGGAAATCGCGCAGGTGGCAACCGTTTCCTCCCGTGACCCGGAGGTCGGCGAGATGGTCGCCGGCGCCATGGACAAGGTGGGCAAGGACGGCGTTGTAACCGTCGAGGAGTCCCAGTCCATCGAGTCCTCCGTGGACGTTACTGAGGGCATCTCCTTCGACAAGGGCTACCTTTCCCCGTACTTCGCTACGGAAGAAGAGACTTACAACGCAGTGCTTGACGACGCCGCCATCCTCCTCGTCCGCAACAAGATCTCCTCTTTGCCGGACTTCCTGCCGCTGCTGGAGAAGATTGCTGAGTCCTCCCGCCCGACCCTCATCATCGCTGAGGACGTTGAAGGCGAGCCGCTGCAGGCGCTCGTTGTCAACTCCATCCGCAAGGTGCTCAAGGTTGCCGCGGTGAAGGCCCCGTACTTCGGCGAGCGCCGCAAGGGCTTCATGGATGACCTGGCTGTTGTCACCGGCGCCACCGTTGTGGACCCGGAGGTAGGCATCAACTTGAACGAGGTTGGCCTCGAGGTGCTGGGCTCTGCGCGCCGCGTGACTGTGTCCAAGGAAGACACCGTCATCGTCGACGGTGCTGGTGAGGCCAGCGCCGTGGAGGAGCGTCGTGAGCAGCTGCGCCGCGAAATCGAGCGCACCGATTCCACCTGGGACCGTGAGAAGCTCGAGGAGCGCCTGGCTAAGCTGTCCGGCGGCGTGGCCGTCATCCGCGTCGGCGCTGCTACCGAGACCGAGGTCAACGAGCGCAAGCTGCGCGTCGAAGATGCCATCAACGCTGCCCGCGCGGCCGTCGATGAGGGCGTCATCGCAGGCGGCGGTTCCGCACTCGTGCAGATCTCCAAGGAACTGGAAAAGTTTGCCGAGGAGTTCGAGGGCGAGGCCAAGACCGGTGTGCTCTCCGTATCCCGCGCGCTGACCCGCCCGGCTTACTGGATTGCGCAGAACGCTGGCCTGGACGGTTCCGTCATCGTTGACCACGTTTCGGCACTCGAGAACGGCCACGGCTTCAACGCCGCCACCTTGGAGTACGGCAACCTGCTGGAGCAGGGCATCATCGACCCAGTTAAGGTCACCCACTCCGCAGTGGTTAACGCCACCTCTGTTGCCCGCATGGTTCTGACCACCGAGGCATCCGTAGTGGAAAAGCCAGCTGAGGAAGAAGCTCCCGCTGCTTCCCACGGCCATCACCACTAATTTTTAGCCGCGAATCACCCCGGGTCTCCCACGTGGAGGCCCGGGGTTTCGTCTTAGGATGGCTAGGTGCACAACCAAGAATTCATCCGCGTTTCCGGCGCGCGATAATAATCTCAAAGAGATAAGCGTCGACATCACTAAGCAGAAACTCACCGTCTTCACCGGCGTTTCTGGTTCCGGCAAGTCCTCTCTCGTATTCGGAACCATCGCCGCAGAGTCCCAGCGGCTTACTCATTCAACGTTCCCTCCGCAGCTGGCCAGGGTGCCATCGGAGTTAACTGTGTGAAGGAAGTCCGCCGCTTTGAGCGCACTGGCGGCATCTGCCCCACCTGCGAAGGAATCGACCGCGCGTCGCAGATAGACCTCACTCAGGTCGTGGACGAGTCTCTGAGCATCAACGACGGCGCCATCCTTTACCCAGGCATGAAGATCGATTCCTGGCTATGGAAGGCATATGCAGAATCTGGCCTTCATCCTGCGGATAAGCCGGTGCGTGATTTCACCGACGAACAGAAGCATGCCCTGTACTACTTGAGCGATGTCAAGACCAAAATCATCGGCATCAATATGAGCTACCAAGGCCTCATTGTGCGCTTGCAGTCCTCCGTCCTCTCCAAGGACAAAGACAGCCTGCAGAAACACATGAAGGGGTCGGCCGCCACCTCGCTGTCCGCGCGCAGCTCAAAGAGGAAGTACGCGCTGCCACCGGAACTATCGAAACCCGCGACGCCCGACGCAACAACCTGCGCGGCATCGACGTCGACATCCCGATCAGCGTGCTCAGTGCCATCACCGGCGTTGCAGGCTCGGGCAAGTCTTCGCTGCTGGCGTGTCTGCCGGAGGACGTCGCAAAGCGCATGCTCTTCATGGACCAAACCCCCATCAAGGGCTCGCGCCGCTCTAACCCGGCGACGTATACGGGAGCGCTGGATGCCATCCGCAAGGCCTTCGCCAAAGCCAATTCCACCCCGGATAATACGGTGAAGCCCGCGCTGTTTTCCGCCAACTCGGAGGGTGCGTGCCCGAACTGCAATGGCACCGGCGTGATCTACGTGGAGTTCGGCTTCATGGGCTGCGTCGACGTGCCCTGCGAGGTGTGCGAGGGCCGCAGCTTAATACGCTTTCCGGCGGAGAGCGTCAGCGTCTCAAGCTCGCCGCGCGAATTCGTTGCGCAATAAGAGTCCTTGACCAGCAGATACTTGGCTGAATGCGTGGCTTAGGCGGTGACGGTGGCGCGCGATTGGCGAGTGCGCAGCGCGACAACGCGCTCAGACTCGCTCATGCCGCCCCACACGCCATAAGGCTCAGCGGAACGAAGGGCGTGCTCGCGGCACAGCTCGAGAACTGGGCACGAGTTGCAGATGGCTTTCGCGCGGTTTTCACGCTGGGCGCGAGCCCTTCCGCGTTCCCCGTCTGGGTGATAAAACACGTCCGAATTCTCTCCGCGGCATGCGCCCTGAAGCTGCCAATCCCAAAAATCCGCATTGGGGCCGGGAAGCGAATGAGGTTGAGACACGTTCAAAACTCCTTTGTGGGGTGGCATCCAAAGCGCTTGAATACGGTGCGCACTTGCATGGATAAGACGATTAAGAAGTCTTGACCGTAGTGGTAAACGGTTGGTTACCGGTTCCTTTCCAGCATATGGACTTGCGAAAACGATCCGAGATTTTACCCCTTTGACCTGTGTGAACCAGCAAGATTAACGGTTTATGAACTTTTGGCGCGCCGGGGAATGAGGCGAAAATATCCACCCAAAAGGGCTAATTTGGTTTAGGTTAGTGGGGAGCTTTACCCTCGCGGTTCGGGCAAATTAGCGTGCTTATGCCAAAATTGCAGCCATTGGCCGTGTGTCAGAACGCGGAAACTACCACCAAGGATGAACAGTGAGCGATACCGATAAAGAGCTAGCGGACCTCGTTCCGCTTGCAATTGACGGAAATCGTCGCGCACTCCAAAGCATCATGCGGATCATTCACCCCCAGGTGCTGCGTTACTGCCGTGCTCGCATCGGAGGTGGCCGCCAACCCACGCCCGAGGACGTTACCCAAGAAATTTGCCTCGCCGTAGCCACGTCCATCGGCTCGTACGAGGACAAAGGACGGCCGTTTATGGCTTATGTCTACGGCATCGCATTCAACAAAGTCACGGATGCACACCGGGCAATGGGGCGCGATCAGTCTAACCCCACCGAAGAGGTGCCGGAAGGCGCTACCAAAGAGGCAAATCCAGAGGAAACAGCGCTGGTAGCAGACGGTAGTAACAGAGTGCGTGAGTTGCTCGATACATTAAGTGACAAAGCTCGAAACATTATTATTTTGCGTGTGTTCGTGGGCCTGTCGGCAGAAGAAACCGCAGAGATTGTGGGTTCTACTCCCGGCGCTGTTCGCGTCGCACAACATCGGGCATTGTCGCAATTGCGTAAGGCTATCGGCGGTCCCGCCGCATAGTACAAGCGTGTCTCTATTACATATATCTCATTCAAGGAAGGGGGCATCATGGTAAAGAAGGAAGAGCCTACTCAGAGCGTTGCTGAGCAGCTACAGCCCTTGGTCGATGATGACGCATTCCTGACCAGCCTTTCTCAAGGACAGGACCCTTCCGCTGGTGAAGATGAGCTGGCTGCTCTCTTCCTCGAGCTGCGTGAGGACGTCGAGCGGCAGATGCCGCCCGCCCCTATCATCGAGGGCGCCGAGCTGGAGCCGGAGGTAATCTCGTTGGCTGCGGCCCGCAAGCGTCGTCGTTCGCGTCCTCTCGTCAATGGTCTTATTGGTGCTGCGGCGGCCACGTTGGTCATTGCTGGTGCTGGTACGGCCGTGTATAACGCAGGCCCGGCTTCGCCCCTATACGGAGTCAATCAGTCGCTGTTCGGCACTGACGACGCCTCCGTGGTCGAGCTTGCAACTACCCTCGAGGAAATGGAACGTCGCTCCGCTGAGGGAGATTTGAACGGTACCCGCGAACTGCTGGAAGCAGCACGCCGCATTATGGATAACGCTCGCTCCTCCAAGGAAAGCGCAGACGACAAACCAGCTCCTGCCCCCGCCCCGCGTACTACCGTGACCTCGACTGAGACCGTTGAGAAGGATGCTCCGGCAACCAACCCAGCGCCAGCCCCGGTAACGGTGACCGAATATCAGACCTTGACCTCGACAGTCGTTGTGACGAGCTCCGCGCCGCAGAACCCCCTGCAGCCCACCGAGGGCCAGACGGAACCGAGTGAAGATAACGGCGAAGGTACAGATAAAGGCAACGGCAATAACCTAGCGCCGGTGCAAACCCAGCGGTAAGGAAAATCCCTAGCTTCCGAAAAGGAGCTAGGGATTTTTTGGTGGCGTAGCCAAGCGCATTAGCGGCCGTCGAGGCCGTCCATGTAACCCAGGGCGTAGTCCCATGGGACGTAGCGGGTGGGGTCGGGCTCAGCGCCCGGCTCGTGGACCGGGGCGAGCTCGCCGGCGAGGGTGGCGCGCATGTTTGCAGCCATGATGTCCCACTCGTAGAAGTGGTTCTCCTCGCAGTCTTCGCAGAGGAAGAAGATGCCATCGATTCCCCGCGGGCCCAGCACCCGGGCAAATTCTTGGACCAAGGTGAGGTCGTGGATGATAGCCAGACGCTCGTCCTCGGAAAGCGGCATGACCTGCTCGTCCTCCTCCAGGAAGGAAGCTGGGTCGTTGGGATCGTCAGCGAATGGGTCGCGTGGCATATTGGCGAAGAAGTTCACCTTTGCGAGCCTATTAAGTCGCACCCCCTTTAGGCAATTTATTCGCCAGAATTCATTAGGCGCAGGTACTCGGACGCCCGGCTACCATTTCGCGCGCTTAAAGCACTAAGGTTGTGGTTACCGCGAAACCCCTCTTGGCCTTTAAGGAGTGTCCTTAACTCATGAGCGATTACCACGTTCGTACTGGTGGCGACGACCCAAACAAGGTAGCCCTCTACGGCTTGACCTTCGACGACGTTTTGCTTTTGCCGGCAGAATCCAACATCGTTCCGTCCGAGGTGGACACCTCGGCGCAGTTCACCCGCAACATCCGTCTTGGTGTTCCACTGGCTTCCGCTGCTATGGATACCGTTACCGAGGCCCGTATGGCTATCGCCATGGCCCGTCAGGGCGGTATTGGCGTCCTGCACCGCAACCTGTCCACTGAGGACCAGGCCACCCAGGTTGAGATCGTTAAGCGCTCCGAGTCCGGCATGGTTACTGACCCAGTTACCGCAACCCCGGACATGACCATCCAGGAAGTAGACGAGCTGTGCGCTCGTTTCCGTATTTCTGGCCTGCCGGTTGTAGACGCTAACGGCACCCTGGTGGGTATTTGCACCAACCGCGACATGCGCTTCGAGCCGGACTTCGGCCGCAAGGTTTCCGAGATTATGACCCCGATGCCGCTGGTCGTGGCAAAGGAAGGCGTGGCCAAGGAAGAGGCGCTCGCGCTGCTGTCTTCCAACAAGGTGGAGAAGCTGCCTATCGTCGACGATGACAACAAGCTCGTCGGCCTCATCACCGTCAAGGACTTCGTAAAGACCGAGCAGTTCCCGAACTCTTCCAAGGATTCCTCCGGACGACTGCTGGTGGCAGCGGGTATCGGTACGGGTGAGGAATCCTATGCTCGTGCAGGCGCGCTTGTCGACGCCGGCGTTGACGTTCTCGTCGTCGACTCCGCTCACGCGCACAACAACCGCGTGCTGGAGATGGTTTCCCGTGTACAGAAGGACTTCGGCTCCAAGGTCGATGTCGTGGGCGGCAACCTCGCTACCCGCGAGGCGGCGAAGGCCATGATTGAGGCCGGCGCGGACGCTATCAAGGTCGGCATTGGCCCAGGCTCCATCTGCACCACCCGCGTCGTCGCAGGCGTTGGCGCTCCGCAGATCACCGCCATCATGGAAGCTGCGGCAGTGGCTGGTCCGGCTGGCGTGCCGGTCATTGGCGATGGCGGCATGCAGTACTCTGGCGACGTCGCCAAGGCGTTGGCCGCTGGTGCCGACACCGTCATGCTGGGCTCCATGTTCGCAGGCACCACCGAGGCACCTGGCGATATCGTCGTGGTCCAGGGCAAGCAGTACAAGCGCTACCGCGGCATGGGCTCCATGGGCGCTATGCAGGGCCGCGGCCTGACCGGCGAGAAGCGCTCCTACTCCAAGGACCGCTACTTCCAGGCCGACGTTAAGAGCGAGGACAAGCTGGTTCCGGAGGGCGTCGAGGGTCGCGTTCCGTTCCGTGGCGATATCGATGCCATCGTGCACCAGCTCATCGGCGGCCTGCGCGCTTCTATGGGCTACACCGGTTCGGCCACCCTCGAGGAGCTGAAGACCAAGAGCTTCGTCCAGATCACCGCGGCGGGCCTGAAGGAATCTCACCCGCACCACCTGCAGCAGATCATCGAAGCTCCGAACTACCGCTAAACGAATCTTTCGAGGAAAGAGCACATGCGCGATTACGTTGAAATCGGTATCGGCCGTGAGGCACGCCGTACCTACGATCTGGATCAGATCTCCTTGGTCCCTACCCGCCGTACCCGCTCGTCGAAGGACGTCGACACCACCTGGCACATCGACGCCTACACCTTCGACGTCCCGTTGGTATCACACCCCACTGACGCTTTGGCCACGCCGGAGTTCGTCATCGAAATGGGCAAGCAGGGTGGCTTGGGCGTCATCAACGCGGAGGGCCTGTGGGGCCGTCACGCGGACCTAGAGGCAGCCTTGGCGAAGGTCACCGAGAATCCTTTTGACCTTTCCACGCTGCAGGAGCTGCATGCAGCGCCGCTGAATGAGGAGCTGTTGGCAGAGCGCATCGCACAGGTGCGTGACTCCGGCGTGACTGTGGCGGTGCGAGTGTCGCCGCAGCGTGCCCGCGAGCTGGCGCCGGTGGTCATTAACGCCGGCGCGGAGATTCTGTTTATTCAGGGCACGTTGATTTCTGCGGAGCACGTGCAGCAGGGCGGTGAGCCGCTGAACTTGAAGGAGTTCATCGGTTCCATCGATACGCCAGTTATCGCTGGCGGCGTGGCGGATTACACCACTGCGTTGCACCTGATGCGTGCTGGCGCTGCCGGCATCATCGTGGGCTCTGGCGTTAACACCAACGCGGAGACTGTGGGCATTGATGTGCCGATGGCAACCACCATTGCCGACGTTGCAGCTGCGCGTCGCGACTACCTCGACGAGACCGGTGGCCGCTACGTGCACGTACTTGCCGACGGCGACATCTTCACCTCCGCAGACATCGCCAAGGCGATCGCGTGCGGTGCTGATTCTGTGGTCTTGGGTCCGGTTTTGGCCCGCGCTGCAGAGGCAGGCGGAAAGGGCTACTACTGGCCTTCGACCGCAGGGCACCCACGCTTCCCGCGCGGCGTTATCGAGGCTGCGGACATGGACCTTATCGCGGCAGGATACGCGCCGTTGTCGGAGCCGGAGCAGGTTTCGCTCGAGGTCATCTTGCACGGCCCGTCTAATGAGCCACACGGCCAGCTGAACCTGGTCGGTGGACTCCAGCGTGCGATGGCCAAGTGCGGCTACACGGACTTGAAGTCATTCCAGAAGGTTGGCCTGGCAGTACGCTAACCGACCTTTGCCCGACTGCGGCGGTGTGCCTTCCATGGCACCCGTCGCAGTTTCGGTTTTGTGCCGCGGTCAGGCACCATCGTCTGTAGTACCGAGGCCATGATAACCAGCGCGATGGCCAGCAGCTTCAACGGACTGAGGTTCTGCGACAGCAGCAGCCAGCCGAAGAAAGCGGCAAACACCGGCTCGAGTGCCACGAGGATGGAAAAGACGTTGGGGTTGAGGTTTCGCAAAGCTGTGATTTCCAGGGAGTAGGGGATGAGCGAGGCGAGCAGACCCGTGCCGAAAGCAAGCAGCAGCAGATGGGAATCGGAGACGAGCACCACGGCGCCTTGGCCGCCCATCGGCAGCAGGGCGATGCCGCCGATTGTTAGCGCGACCGCTAGGCCGTCTTGGCCGGAAAACAGGCTTCCTGCTTTCTTCGAGGCCAAGATATAGGCAGCCCAACAAGCACCGGCGACCAGCACGAGCCCGACGCCGACGGGGTCAAGCGGCTCGCCGGTCAGCGAATCCCAGCCCAGCAGGCCGAGGCCGAAGACGGCGAGGGCGACGCAGACGGCGTCGCGAAGCGAACGCGATAAAAACGCCGCCAGCAGCAGTGGGCCGATGAACTCGATGGTCACCGCTGGGCCGATAGGGATACGCGCGATGGCCGCGTAGAAGAAGCCGTTCATCATGCCCAGCGAGAGTCCGAGCGCGGCTGCGGCGAGCCACTGTTCGCGGCCCCAGGTGCGTACCTTTGGCCGGCTGATGAGCAGCAGGAAGGCCGCCGCCATCAGCAGGCGCAGGGCAGCGGTGCCCCAGGTGCCGCCGTCGTCGAAAAGCTGCACTGCGAGCGCCGCACCGAGCTGCAGGGAGATGCAGGACCCGATGACGCACAAGATAGCGAAAGGATTTGTCATGCCCATATTGTGCGGCAGAAGCAAACTGTTAGTCTATCTACACTTATTGACATGTACCTGTAAGGAAAACTGCAATGTTGGATTTGCATCGGCTCCGCGTGCTTTTTGAGCTGCAACGCCTCGGAACCGTAACCGCAGTGGCGGAAGCTTTGCAGTACACGCACTCCGCTATCTCGCAGCAACTTGCGCAGTGCGAACGTGACGTCGGGGTAAAGCTCTACGAGAAGGTCGGACGGCGTATCCGGCTTACCGAGCAAGGTGAGATTTTGGCCGAATACGCAGGGCGAATGCTTGCGCTTTCCGACGAAGCGGAGTCCCGCGTCCTCGCGTCGACCTCACTCGTGCGCGGAACTATCCGAGTGACGAGTTTCCAGACAGTGATGTCGTCTATTATTCCCGCAGCGCTCACGGTACTCGCGCGCACGCACCCAGACCTGCAGGTGGAGATCAAGCAACGCGATGTGGAGACGGCGTCGGAACTGCTGCGCACCCGCGAGGTGGACCTCATCCTCGGTGAGGAGTACGACGCCGACATCCCCGCCACCGACGAATACACCCACCGCGAGCTGCTCGCCGAGGACCCACTGCACCTCATCACGCCGCAGGAAGGTCCCTGGTCAGAGCTGACTTTTCCCGAATTAGAGGGCGTGCCATTTGCTATCGACCCGGCGCACCTGTCGATGGGGCGGTTTACCCACCAGATGTGCTTGCGTCACGGCTTTAGCCCCAACGTGGTCTTTGAGACCCCAGACCCGTTCCTGCAAGGCCACCTCGTGCGCACCGGCCACGCAGTGGCGATCGTGCCGCGGCTGTTCCTGCCAAATCTCGGCAACGTCCGCGTGCTGGACCTGCCTGGAAATAGCACCCGCACGCTATACACAGCAGTCCGCTCCGGCCGCGAATCCCACCCCGGTCTGGCAGCATTTCGCGTTGCTTTAGCCACGGCAACGCAGCACGCGCTCGCCCGCGCGCCAGAGCCCGAAGTGTAGCGGCCACCGCTTCCCACAACGAACTGGGGTACCCCGTATTTAAAGACGGTTCAATGGGCTAGACTGTAGCGCGTGACTAACCCAACCACTACTCCGCGTCCAGTCCTCGTTGTGGACTTTGGCGCTCAGTACGCGCAGCTCATCGCACGTCGCGTCCGTGAGGCCAACATCTACTCCGAGGTTGTTCCTAACTCTGCCACCGTGGAAGAAATCAAGGCCAAGAATCCGGTCGCTCTGATTCTTTCCGGCGGTCCGTCTTCTGTCTATGAGGATGGCGCTCCTTCTCTGAAACCCGAGCTGCTTGAGCTGGGCATCCCGGTCTTTGGCATCTGCTACGGCTTCCAGGCTATGACCCAGGCGCTTGGCGGTACCGTGGCGTCGACTGGCTCCCGTGAATACGGCCGCACCGACGTCAACGTTTCCGGCGGCGTCCTGCATCAGGGCCTCGAGGCTACACACAAGGTGTGGATGTCCCACGGCGACTCTGTCTCCAAGGCTCCGGAAGGCTTCGAGGTCACTGCCTCCTCGGCGGGCGCGCCGGTGGCGGCTTTCGAGTGTGTCGCCAAGCGCATGGCGGGCGTGCAGTACCACCCTGAGGTTCTGCACTCTCCGCACGGCCAGGAAGTGCTCACCCGCTTCCTCACCGAGGTCGCAGGCCTCGAGCAGAACTGGACCGCAGACAACATTGCGGAGCAGCTCATCGCTGATATCCAGAAGCAGGTTGGTCCGGAAGGCCGCGCCATCTGCGGCCTGTCCGGCGGAGTCGATTCCGCTGTGGCTGCCGCGTTGGTGCAGCGCGCTATCGGTGACCGTCTGACCTGTGTCTTCGTCGACCATGGCCTGCTGCGCGCGGGTGAGCGTGAGCAGGTGGAGAAGGACTTCGTGGCGTCGACAGGCGCAAAGCTCGTCACCGCAGACGAACGCGAGGCGTTCCTTGCCAAGCTCGCCGGCGTTACCGAGCCGGAGGCCAAGCGTAAGGCAATCGGTGCGGAGTTCATCCGTTCCTTCGAGCGTGCTGTTGCAGGAGTGCTTAACGACGCCCCCGCAGGTTCCTCCGTTGACTTCCTCGTCCAGGGCACGCTGTACCCGGACGTCGTGGAGTCCGGCGGCGGTGACGGTACGGCGAACATCAAGTCCCACCACAACGTGGGCGGCTTGCCTGACGACGTCGAGTTTGAGCTTGTCGAGCCGCTGCGTCTGCTGTTCAAGGACGAGGTGCGCGCCGTGGGCCGTGAGCTGGGCTTGCCCGAGGAAATCGTGGCGCGCCAGCCGTTCCCGGGCCCGGGCCTGGGCATCCGCATTATCGGCGAGGTTACTGAAGAGCGTTTGGAGACCTTGCGCGCGGCAGACCTCATCGCGCGTACCGAGCTGACTGCCGCTGGCCTAGACGGCGAGATCTGGCAGTGCCCGGTGGTACTGCTTGCCGACGTCCGCTCCGTCGGCGTTCAAGGCGACGGCCGCACCTACGGCCACCCAATCGTGCTGCGCCCGGTATCTTCTGAGGATGCCATGACCGCAGACTGGACCCGCCTGCCTTATGACGTGCTGGAGAAGATCTCCACCCGTATCACCAACGAGGTCAAGGATGTCAACCGCGTGGTCTTGGATTGCACGTCCAAGCCGCCGGGAACCATCGAGTGGGAATAATCCCGCCCGCCCCGCAGCGTCTCGCCGAACTCCGGCGGGGCGCTACGCGCGTTTAGACTGTTGCCATGACCGAATTCAACGGCTTCGCCCTGGGCGAGTATGGCCTGCCCGGCCCGCTGCGCGACGAGCTCGTCGCTGCCATCCTTGCTGGCGCAAAGACCGCAACGTCCTCTCTCTACGCCGCGTACGGCGACGAGCCTCTGCCGCGCGTGGGCGAGGGCGAGATCCTCCTCGACTCCGCGGGTGCGCCCGTCGCGGTCCTGCGCACCACCGACGTCGAGCTGCGCGCGTTTGGCGACATCGACGCTGACTTCGCCCGCGCCGAGGGCGAGGGCTTTACCGATGTCGCCGCCTGGCGCGCCGCCCATGCGGACTTCTGGGGCGAGCACCCGCTTTCCGATGCCTCCCTCGTCGTCGCCCAGCGCATCGCCCTCGTCGCAGTGCTCGGCCAGCCCATCACCCGTGCTCATCCCGCGGACGCCCCGGCGCTCGCCCGGCTCGAGGACGTGTGCTTCCCGCCCGTGCAGGTCGCCGCGCCCGTGCAGGTCGCCGCGCGTTTGGCCGCATTCCCGGAATGCTTTTGGGTCCTGCGCGAGGACTCCGGCATCGTTGCCGCCGTGAGCGGCTTCGCAACGAACCGCCGCGACCTCACCGACGATATGTACGCCGACGCCGCCGCGCACGAGCCCGACGGCGCGTGGCAGATGATCTTTTCGGTCATCACGGACCCAGTCCGCCGCGGCGAGGGTCTGGCCACCCGCGTCCTCGATCGCGCCATCGCGGATTCCCGCGCACGCGGCCGCGCCGGCCTGGTGCTCACGTGCAAGGACGAGCTCGTCGGGTTCTACGCGCGGCTCGGATTCGTCGACGAAGGCACGAGCGCCTCGACTCACGGCGGCGTTGTCTGGCACCAGATGCGACTGTCTTTTTAGAAAGCGGCATGCCGAATCGCCCCGGCCGCGGCCGGGGTTTCGTTTGTGGGGGTTAGTCCACGGTGCAGAGGTAGCGCTTGCCGTAGGGCGTGACGTACCAATAGTTGCCCTCGGCATCACGGGTATACGAGTCCCCGTCGGCCTTGCGTCCGTTATGGAACCGGCACAACGGCACAAGATTCGCGACGTTCGTGTCACCGCCCTTGTTCCGCGGGATGAAGTGGTCACGCTCGCACAACAGAGCCGGGGTCACACATCCTGGGTGAATACACTGCGGATGCAGCGCAAACGCCATGAGTGTTTGCTTCTCGTTGAAGATCGGCGTCGACTTAAAACAATCCACCGGCTCGCCCCAATTGGTCACCAACGTGACGTAGCCGACCTCGGCCAACTTCTCCTGCACGAGCAAACGAGCCGGGCGCACCGTCCCGTCCGTGGCGCGAATGAGCTTGTCTTCTTTGAGGTATTCCTCGTGCTCGTCGAGACGAATAACTACGTGCGCAGCACGGGCTGGGGCCTGAATTTGCTCCCCGCCAGCGACGAACTGTTTGAACCCGTCGAGCAGGTCGTCGCCAGGCAGCGCGCCGAGCATGTCCATCAGCCACGGGTCTTGGGTGTTAATCACCAAACGGTGCCAGCCGTCTTTGCCATAGGTATGGCGGGCAGACTCCACGCGGGTCTTCGGCTTGGCAAGACTCGCGCCGACCTCATCGAGCTTGGTCTCCGCGGTTCCACACAAGGTGATGCGGGCGGCGTTGGGGTCGTCGCAGCGCGCGGCGAGCACCTCGATGCGGGCGAGCACGCGCAGGGAATGGCCGGCAGCGCGGGCGGCCTTGCGGGCTTCGGCGATGCCTTTGGGCTTAGTGCGCCAGTAGACGGCGGCCAAGGGGTGGATGAACTTGGCGTCGGCGAGTGTTAGGCCGCGGTCGCGGAGTTCAACCACGGTAAGGCCAGCGGCTTCCTTGAGAGAATCGACGCCGAGAGCAAGGGCATCGAAGATGGAGACGGTCATGCCACGGAGGTTAAGGAGGCATCGGAAAGCCTGCAACCGATTGTCCAATGTATTTGTCGAACAGGGGTATTCGAACAGGGGTAGACCTAGATTTGGGCGATGGAGGCACAGAGCGCGTCGACGTCCTCGTCGCGCGTGGACCAGGACGTGCAGAAACGCACCGCGTGCAGGCCTTCGTGTTCCTCGAAGAACTGGCAGACGTAGTTCTCGGACAGCGCGGCCTCCTGATCAGGCGTGAGGAGTGCGAATTGCTGGTTGGTAGGCGAGTCGAAGAGCATCTGAATGCCGGCGGAGGCGATGCGGGCGGCCTGCTCGTTGGTGTGAGCCATGCTCGACTCGTAGAGGCTGTCGGTGAAGAGGGCCTCGCTTTTGGAACTCCAGAAAACGGCATCAATGCCCGCATCACGCTGCGATCAGAGCCCTACACACAAACAACTTGACACGCTCCTCGGCAGTGGTCTTCTGCTTGAGCTAAGGGGCGACGAGACATATCCCTAAAACTGCGGATAACCCAATTTCGATATGGGAATTCATTGAGCCTATTCCGCCATTTTGCAGCGAAATAGATGCCTACGTTCTCCTTGCAACAGAATTTATAACCGACGAGAAGTACTGCTCAGTACATGGGGATTTCTGGACCTTGGCCACGGAATTTTTCGGTCAAAAACCGAATTCGACTTCCCATATATGAAATTTACTCGGTAAGAATGAAGGTTCCTTTTTCTGCCGAGAAACGACATCAGTCTGAGCTGCTTCACGCGTGGTAAATGCAGCCAATATTTCTGGGCTCATTTCCTGGTAGCGCACGGAGGAGTGTTGCGCATACCCTTCTCTAAAAACGAGATAGACAAGTTTCGGGAAACGAGACTTGTTTAGCTTTCCTTCCCAGCCTTGAAGGGGAACTTCTTCAGTCCAACAGGTTATACTTGGAGAATCAACATGCTCGGCCATGGCACTCTCCTGCTCTCTGGTTAAAGCTATTCCGACAAATTCTTCGGCATACGTAGCTTCCGTACGCGCAAAGAGCACAAGAACTTTAGCCTGGTTGCTGCTATTTGAAGTTCTACCTATTAAACCTTGCATGCTTCTCCAAACAGTCGCAGTGTAAGTTTTATCGTCGTCTTCGATAGTTCCTGTTGTCGTGCCAATAAGGCTTGTATCCATTAAGCCATGGTAATGAAACTCAACATTTTTCTGTTCGAGTTTGGATTACCCTTGGTTGTAAGAGCGCGTAGGAACACCAGACTATAATGGTGTGTCCCGCCATACCGTCCAATACTGGTACTTAAGTTTACTCTCGTGGTTGATGTAAGTTACTGGACGACTACACCGTGCCGAATTCGGCGGGTTGCGAGATATAGACCATCGCGGGCTCGACGGCGTGCGTCGAGGACGGCGGGATGGGCGGTCTGGTTGTAGTCGTTGCCGAAATGAATCATGCAGCCAAGCTACTCGTAGCGCAGCGCCTCAATCGGGTCGAGTTTTGCCGCCTTGCCGGCGGGGTAGTAGCCGAAGAAAAGCCCGATGGCGAGGGCGAAGAGCAGCGAGACCACAATCGCGCCGAGCGGCGGGAACACGAAGTAGCCCATGAGCGACGAGCCGATCATGCCCGCCACAGAGCCGAGTACCACGCCGATGAGCCCACCGATGAGACACACGATGATGGCCTCCGTCACGAACTGCAGGCGGATGTCACGCCGCCGCGCGCCGAGCGCCTTGCGCACGCCAATCTCGCGGGTGCGCTCCGTGACGGTAATCAGCATGATGTTCATAACGCCGATGCCACCGACGAGCAGCGAGATCCCGCCGATTGCCGCAATCGCCGCGGACAACGCCGTGAGCAGCTGGTTGAGGCTCGCCAGGTCCTTGCTGAAGTCGGTGACCTCGACGCGGTAGTCCTCGTTGTCGGCGTACATCGAGTCGAAGGCCGCTTGGAGCCGCGCGCCGAGCGCGGCCTTGTCCGTGCCGGGCGCCGCGCGCAGGGACACGGAGGAAAAGGCCTCGCCGGCTAAAGGGGCGTCGGAAAGCTGTGCAGCGAGAGGATAGGGCACGAGCGCGTATTCGGGCCCACCGCCACCGATGAGCGCGCCGGTGTCGGGGCTGTCGTAGACGCCGATGACGGTGAGCTCGAGATCCGTGCCGTCGAGCGAGGCAAAATTCAGTGTCTGGCCCACCGGGTCGGCGTCGCCGAAGAGCTCGGTGGCGGTCGCGGCGGAGAGCATGGTCACGGCACGGTCGGCCGCGATGTCGTCGTCCGTGAGTGCGCGGCCGGTGCGGACGGTGAACTGCGAGGCCGTCACGTAGTCCGGGTTGGTGGGTTTCACCGCTACCGCTGAGCTTTCCGATGCCCCCTCTACCGTCAGGTCGCCCGGATACGTGTCGGTTTCGCCGATGATGACGCCCTCGACGTCGGGAGCGAGCGCCGTGCGCACCTGCTCGAGCTGTTCGGGGGTGAGGAGGGAGTCGGGGTCGTCGACGGAGGATTCGACGTAGTAGTCGGTCTCACCTTCGTCGGTGCGCTCCTTGACCTGGACCTGGAAGTTATTGGCGCCGACCTTGTCGAGGTCAGAGGTGAACTGGCCCTTGAGCGCGGAGCCGAGGGTGAGGATCGCGATGACGGCGGCAATGCCGATGATGACGCCCAGCAGCGTGAGTAGCGAGCGCATCTTGTTGGTGCGCAGCGAGGTGAGCGCCATGCGCAAAGATTCGGTGAGATTCATTTCAGCACCCCGTCCGTCATGGTCACGGTGCGCGAGCACTCGGCGGCGAGCTCCGGGTTGTGGGTGATAAACACGATGGAGGTGCCGCGCTCGCGGTTGAGCTCGTGGAAGAGGTCCATGACGAGGCGGCCGGTCTGGGAGTCAAGGGCACCGGTGGGCTCGTCGGCGAGGATGACCTCCGGGTTGTTGGCGAGCGCGCGGGCAATCGCCACGCGTTGCTTCTGGCCGCCGGAGAGTTCGTTGGGCAGGTGGCTGGCGCGCTCGGACATGCCGACGAGGTCGAGAAGCTCGGCGGCGCGGCGGGAGCGCTCGCGGCGGGGCACGCCGGCGTAAACCATGGGCATCTCCACGTTGGCGAGCGCGGTGATGCGGCCGATGAGGTTGAAGTTCTGGAAGACGAAGCCGAGCTTGTCCGCGCGCAGGCGGGCGAGTGCGTCATCGTTGTAGGTGGAGACGTCTTCGCCGCCGAGGAAATACGTGCCCGCGGTGGGGCGATCGAGCAGCCCTATGATGTTCATGAGCGTAGATTTGCCGGAGCCGGACTGGCCGATGACGGCGACGAATTCGCCAGGTTCCATCGAGAAGTCGCAGCCAGGCAGGACGGTGATTTCGGCGTCGGTGCCCTCGTTAAAGCGCTTGACGATGCCCCGCATGTCGATGAGGCTCATTTCTCTCCGCTCGCTGCGTCGGGCAGGTATGCCTGCTGGCCGACGTCGCCTTCGTGGGCCGCGCCCTGGGTGAGCACGCGGTCGCCGCGGCGGAGGCCAGAGGTGACGGCGGCTTCGAAATCGGTGCGGGTGCCCAATTTCACGTCGCGGCGCTCGATGGTGCCGGAGTCGGAAATGACGAGCACGGCTTTGTCGCCACCGATGAGCGCGCTGAGCGGAACTGTCAGCGCGTCTTTGTCCTCGTGCGTGACGACCTTGACCTTTGTCGTGGAACCTAGACGCAGGCCCTCGCGGTTGCCGTCCACGCGGACTTCGATGGGGAACTCGGCCTTCCCCGAACCCGCGCCGGTACCGTTCCCCGCCGGCGTGGAGGCCCCGGAGTCGGCGGCCTCGGCGGGCGCGGCGGAGACGGGCGAGATGAAGGACACGGTGCCCGTGTATTCCTTATGCGGCTGGCTGGGGGAGGTGAACGTGACGCGGTCGCCGACCTTTATATCCGCGATGTCGGCTTCCTTGACCGTTGCCTTGACGAGGAGGGACGAGTCATCCGCGATCGCGAGCAGCGGCCCCTCGGCGGGGCGGCCTTGCTGCGCGGTGACGGACGTGATCACTCCATTAAGCGGAGAAAATAGGTGAGAACCGGAGATGTCGAACTCGAGTTTCGCATTGGCTTCCTCGGCGGCGACGCGGGCGCCCGCGGCGGACTTGAGGGCGTGGTCGACGGCCTGGGATTGCGTGGCGATTTGCTGTTGGGCGCCGAGCTCTGCGGCGCGCTGGGCGAGCTGGGCGTCGGAAAGCTGGGCGTAGGCGGCGTTGGCGGCGCGCTGCTTGGATCCCACCTCGCGGTCGACGCCCTCGAGCGCGTGGGCGTAGGACTCCTCGGCATGGTCAACCCGGTTCTGGGCGTCGCTGACCGCGTCATCCGCCTCGACCGAGGCGAGCAGCGACGTGGCAATGGTGGTGCCATCCGCGGTGCCCTCGCCAGCAGCACCGAGCGTGGCGAGCGCGGCCTGTAGCGATGCGTTATTCGCGGTGCGCAGCCCGGCGCGGGCTGTGTCGACCGCGGCGGCGGCCTCGGCGACCGACGGATCGGAGGCAGCGCGGGAGTCGGCGACGGCCCGCGCGGCGTCGTCGTAGGCGCGCTGCGCGGTATCGACGGAGGCACGCGCGGCGTTTACCTCGCCGTTGAGCCCCTGATCCAGCGCGTCTTGGGAGTGCGCCAGTTCCAGCTGCGCGGCCTCGATCTGGTTGAAGGCCGTGATTTCCTCTGCAGCCTGGGACGCGCGTTGGCTGTGCAACTCGCGCTCGGCGGCGGAGGTGTCGAACGAGGCGAGCTCCTGGTTAGCTTTGACCCGTTGGCCGACTTTCGCGTCGAGCGTGACAATGGGACCCGTTTGCGTCGTGGCGAGCGAGACCTCGCGCGCCGCGGCGATGGTGCCCGTTGCGGGCACGGACTGCGTGATGTCCTTCGCCGCGACGGTCGTGATGTCCGAGTCTGCGAGCACCACGCCGTCGGGGCCGAAGGCGAGGTAGTAGGCACCGCCACCGCCCGCAGCGAGGATGGCGAGGGCGGCGGTGGTGAGGGCGATAGTCTTCTTTTTCATTACTCGTGAATAGTAGTAGTGCCAATTCCGTTATCGATAATTAACGTCAGCTTAGCACCTGGATCCGTGCGCGGAACGCAGTTACTCTCACCAATGCCGGTGTCGCATTCGAGCGCGATGGGCGTATTCTCCGGAAGGTAGACATCGATGCTGCCCACGCCGTTATCGATGGTGAGCGTGCGGGGCTTATCGAGCGTGAGCTCGCGCAGGTCGACGGTCATGGATCCCACACCGTTGGAAAAGGTGTCCGGCAGGTCCGCGGCGTCGCGCACGGTATAGGTGACCGAGCCCGCGTGGTTCTTCGTGTTGTCTTCGGACGCGGCCATTGCCCATATAAATGAGATGCCCACGATGACAGCGGCGCTCACGGCGACCGTCGCGATGAGCCCCTCGTGGGATTTCTTCTTGGGTGCGGGGGCGGGCGCGGGGTCTGGCAGGTCCCAGGCCTCGGGCACCGTGCCCAGGGGATCCCAGGACGGCGGGGTCGTGCGCCCCGGCGGAAACGGGTAGCCCTCGACGGGGGTGAAGGCGGACATATCGGGGCCCGGGGTGGCGTCGGGGACCGGCGCCGCGAGGAGACCGGCGGGCGGGATGGGTTGGCGTTGGTGCAGTCCGTACCAGGCTACGGCGGCGAGGATGAAGATGACGACGGTGGAGAGGGTTTGCTTCTCGCCGAATAGTGGGCCGAAGCCGGCCGTGGCGGCGAAGAGAATGATGAGCCCGACGGCGAGGCTGGATTCGGACTTCGGGCCGTCGGCCTTGCCAAAGAGGTCCTGGACGGGTGCGGTGGCCTTGCCGTAGAGCGGCATGCACATCCACGCCAGGGCGTAGAGCGCGATGCCGCCGCCGAGGACGAGCGCGGTAACAACGAAAACCACGCGGACGAGGACCGGGTCGATTTGGTAGCGCACGCCGATGCCTTCGCAGACGCCGGCGATCTTGGCATTGCCGCCCTGGTTACTCGGGATGCGGGGCGGGCGCGTGTCCCACATCTGGTTGAGAGTCGCGGTGTTCATACCTATATCGTGACGCACTGCGAGGTAAGCCACCATCGGGGAACGCCCTGATTTTTGAACTTCAGGGTTTACCCCGATCCGCGCGGGGTGCAGCCGTGCGAAGATTAAGGGCATGAGTTCTCCCTACGCGTCGCGCGCGACTCAGCCCGCGTTCCCGACTTTGGCACGTCCCCAGGACGGCCGCGTCGTGGCGGGCGTGGGCGCGGGGGTGGCGGCGCACCTGGGCGTTGACGTGTTGTTCGTACGCCTGGCCTTGACCGCGTTGTGCGCTTTGGGCGGCCTCGGCGCGTTCCTCTACGCCGGGGTATGGGTTGCGACCAAGCCTGCTGATACTCCCGCGCCCGCCTCCCGCTTCGACTTCCGGGCTAACTGGTTGCTTGTATTCATTGCCGTGGCGGCGGTCGTCGGCGCGCTGGCCAGCGGAGCCAACATGCTGCTGCCGCTGGTCATCGTCGGCGCGGGTGCGCTCGTGACATGGCAGGCCTATGACCGCGGGCTCGAGAACATAACGAGCAAGCTGAGCATTGCTGCGGGCAGTGTGCTCGTCTTGTCCGGCGTGGTCATTACCATCGCGCGGTGGGACGGCGGCGCGGACTTCATTCCGGCGTTGGCGGCGGTCGCGCTGACCGTTGTCGGTCTCGGCGCCCTCGTGGTGCCGCTCGTGCTCAAGCTGTGGCGCCAGGTGGCGGATGAGGGCGCGGAGAAGGCGGCGTCGGAAGCCCAGGCGATCATGGCGGCGCGCCTGCATGACTCAGTGCTGCAGACCCTGGCGCTCATTCAAAAACGCGCGGAGGATCCGGCGGAGGTCGCGCGGCTCGCACGATCGCAGGAACGCGAGCTGCGCACCTGGCTATTCGACGCCCCCTCGGCAGCGCCGGCGACGGTCTTTGGCGCGCTGGCCGCGGCGTGTGGCGAGGTCGAAGACCTGTTCCCAGTGCGGATTGCGCCGGTGACGGTGGGCGAAGATATCGAGCTTACCGAGCCCACGAAGCTCGCGGTGCAGGCCGCGCGGGAGGCGATGGTCAACGCCGGTAAGCACGCGGGCGTCGATACGGTGGACGTGTATGCGGAAAACTTAGCCGGCGAGCTGTCCATTTTTGTGCGCGACCGTGGCGCGGGCTTTGACCCGAGCACGGTGGCCGGGGACCGGCACGGAATTCGGGACTCTATCCGCGGGCGCATGGAACACGCCGGGGGCACCGCGCGGGTGACATCGACGCCGGGGCAGGGCACCGAGGTGGAGCTCACGGTAGCTTTGTAGCCATGGTTTCCGTTTTCCTCGTCGATGATCACTCCGTCTTCCGTGCCGGCGTGCGCGCGGAGCTCGCTCAGGCTGCCGATATCGAAGTTGCAGGTGACGCGGGTACCGTCGCCGAGGCGGTGGCGGGGATTGCTGCGTCGCAGCCGGACGTGGTGCTGCTTGACGTGCACATGCCGGACGGTGGCGGGCTGGCGGTGCTGCGCGGGGCGCCAGGGCCGGTGTACTTGGCGCTGAGTGTCTCAGATGCAGCAGAAGATGTCATCGCGCTCATTCGCGCCGGTGCGCGAGGCTACGTGACGAAGAATATCTCGGGTCCGGAACTCGCAGCGGCCGTGCGCCGGGTGCATGAGGGGGATGCGTATTTCTCGCCGCGCCTGGCGGGGTTCGTGCTTGACGCGTTTGCGTCCGGCGCGCTGGCCGAGTCGAAGCCCGGCGCGCCGGACGAATCCGTGGACCCGGCAGTCGACGCGCTGACCAGGCGCGAACTCGAGGTGCTACGGCTGCTCGCACGCGGTTACACGTATCGCGAAATCGGCGAGCGTCTCTTTATCTCGGTGAAGACGGTGGAGACGCATGCGTCGAATATCTTGCGCAAGACGCAGCAGTCCAATCGCCACCAGCTCACGCGCTGGGCGGCGAGCCACGATTTGGACTGAGTCCTAGGCGTAGGCGAGTTTGCGGGTGCCGTCTACGTGGGGGAATACGAAGAAGGCAGCGCCCGCGATGACCAGCCACGTCACGGCCACGCCCCAGACTGGAAGCGAAAACAGTGGGGCCAGCATAACGATGAGCCATAGGAACATCAGAGGGACGAGCTGCCCGATGTTGGGCAGCATGGTCACATTTTTCTTGTCCGCGTAAGCGCGCAGCTCAGCCCTATAAGGATGGAGAAAAACAAGCGCGAACGCGGCAATCAAACAGATAAGGCCTGCGCCGATTGCGATGCCGAAGTGGATATCGCTGACCATGACGGCCACGGCCGCGCCGATGAGAAAAGATGCGCCCAGGCGAACCCAGTGTGGGGTGGGGATGGGAGTGCTGAGGTTGCGAATATCGCTGAGATGGGCGTTCATGCCGGTCAACGCTACCATTCGAACACGTAATTGCGTGTGTCCGGGGCAGGGTTCATAATAGGGGAATGAATCAAACAGGCGTTCGCATAGCAGATATGGTTAACGGTAGCTCGGCGTTGAGCCGCGCGGACCGTATTGCCGCTTTGCGCGCCGAGATGCAGAAGCTGGAAAGCCCTGCTATCGCACCTCAAGTGCAGCCGGAAGTAGAGCTGGTTGAGGCACCTTCTGCACTGGCCAAGCTGCTTCCGGGCGGAGGGTTAGCTCGCCGGCAGGTTGTGCGCTGTGCTGATTGTCCCTCGCTCATCGTGGAGATTGTCTCCCATGTTAGCGCGCAGGGCGGACACGTCGGCATCGTTGGATGGCCGGAACTGTCTCTCGCACAAGTGGCCGATAATGGGGATCTTTCGCGGGTGATTGTGGTACCCGATCCAGGGGCTGATCCCTGGGCCGTGACTGGAGTGTTGGTGGAAGGGCTCGATGTCGTTATTCACCGCGGGGTTGGGGAAGTCACGCCGTCGAAAGCGCGGCCCGTTCTCGCGAAGATCCGTGGCGGGCAGGCGGCAGTGCTGACGGTGGGCGTGCGCCTGCCGGGAACTGCCACGGAAATCGATGCGGAAGTCACCACCTTCCGCGGGCTGGGGCGCGGAAGTGGGCGAATCAACGGCGTCGATATAGCCGTGCGCGTGGAGGCTAAAGGTGTGCGTGCCAAGCAAGGCACGATGACGTGCGGCCAGAGGCGTCGTTTGGAGGCGGTATGAGGGTCGCGGCGTTGTGGTTTCCGGATTGGCCGGTCCAGGCGCTGCGTGTTCTCGACGGTGCAGGAGGGCAGTCAAGATCGCAGCAGGGCACGGCTATCGTGGCGCAGCATAAGGTCGTGGTCTGCGATGCGCCCGCACGCCGGGCTGGGGTGCGGCGGGGGATGCGTCTGCGGCAGGCCCAGGCGGTGTCGCCGGAGTTGCGGGTGGAGGAGTTTAACGCGGACCGGGACGGCGCGGTGTTCGCGGAGATCGCTGCAGGTCTCGACGCTGTGGCGTCATCCATTGAGGTCCTGCGCCCGGGGCTAGTCATCGTGGATGCGGCCGCTGCCGGGCGTTTCCATGGTGGCGAGGGCGTGGCGATGCACATGCTTGTCGACGCCGCCTCCCGCGCCGGCCTCGACGCCACCATCGGGGTGGCTGATGAGATTGCTACGGCGCTCATTGCAGCACGGCATCAGGGGCTGGGCACCGTGGTCCCGGTGGGTGGCTCGCGGGAGTTTTTGGCGCAGCAGCCGGTGGCCGTGCTCGCAGCGGAGACGTCGTTGGCCTGCCCTGAGGAGTTGGTGAGTCAGCTGGCGAAGTTGGGCGTGCGCAGCCTAGGTGAGCTCGCGCAGCTGCCGTTGCGGCAGGTCACTGCGCGCTTTGGCGAGGCTGGCAGGCGTTGTCATGCGGTGGCCAGTGCAGCCCCGGATAGGCGAGTGGCGCCGGAGCTGGCGCGGCCGGATCTGGCTGTGGAGATGGTCTTCGAGGAGCCGTTGGAGCGCGTGGACGCGGCAGCCTTCGCGGCGAGGCAGTTGGCGGCGCGGTTGCATGGCGTGCTGAAGGAAGCAGGGCAGGTGTGTCTGCGGTTGCGGGTCGTGGCGGAGTTCGTGGGCGGCGAGCGGCTGGAGCGAATCTGGCGCACGCAGGAGGCGCTGAGTGAAAATGCCACGGCGGATCGTGTGCGCTGGCAGCTCGACGGTTGGCTGAGCTCGGCCCGCGCATCTAACGGCGGCGGGGTGTCCAAGCTGGCGCTGGAGCCGGTGGAGGTCGCGGCCCCTGCGAGCACTGGGCTATGGGGGCACGCAAAAAGCGATGAACAGGCTAAGCGTGTTATCGCACGCGTGCAGTCGCAGTTGGGCGTGGATCGCGTGTTGCAGCCGCGGGAGGCAGGCGGGCGCGGAGTGGCCGAGCGCATCGCGTATGTTCCCTACGGTGAGCAGCGCGATCCCGCGCCGGAGGGCAGTTGGCCGGGGCGGATTCCCTCGCCACTGCCAGCGAGCCTGGCGCATCCGGCTGCACGCATTCGGCTTATCGACGCCTCCTCCCGCGACGTCTACGTTACCGCCGAAGCGCTGCTGAGCTCCGCTCCCGTGGCGCTGGGCTGGGGGCAAAAACGCTATCGGGTGATTGGCTGGGCAGGGCCCTGGCCGGTAGATACGTTGTGGTGGGGAGAGAAAGAACAAAGAATCGCCCGGCTCCAAGTGGTGGGGCAGGGCGATAAAGGGCAGCGCGCGTGGCTGCTGGTGTGGGCAGCCGGCAGGTGGAGCGTAGAAGCCTCCTACTGCTGAGCGAGATTAGGTCGCTGCGAGGACGTCGATGACCAAGCGGGTCGGGCCGCGCAGCACCTGTACGGAGTACGGGTGGCGCTTGTTCATACCAACGACAAACTGGGAGCGGCCCTCAAACGTGCCCGAGCTGACCACCTGCGTGATGAAACCGCCGGATTCGCTCGTTCCCTCCGTAGTTCCGATGTGTGGATCCGGCATGTCCATCTCGAAGGGGTAGACCGTGCCGTCGATGTTGACGTTCAGCGCGGTAGAGCCCTTGTATGTGATGGGGTTGCCGGAGCCCTGCTGGGCTGGTTTGTCGTCGTAGTCGATGAACCAGCCGGGGGAGCCGTCGCCAGTGAATTCAAAGACAACGCGCTCGAAGCCGTCGTGCTTGCCCACGCGGACGTCCGTGACAACGAGCTTGGACGGAGCTTGGGGGCGTTCGGTTTTGCGCTCCATGTTGGTCTCTCCGAGCGGGGTGATGCCGGCGGACGCGGAGGTTTGGTTGACATCGCCGGACAAGGTGGCGGCAAAGGTAGAGGTGGGTGCGGCCGCATTCTCGGAAACGCTAGAGCACGCGGCCAAGGCAACCGCGCCGAGGGTGAGCGCGGCGAGCACAGGCGCGAGTGAGGATGTTTTCGGCATAAAAACAGAGTATTGCCTAACCCGTTCAAATGCATAGCCATTGAGGGAACAGAATGAACATCGTAACCGCATTGTTGTGATTGGTGTGGTGCATGGGACAGGTAAGCTGTTCTTCATGACTTTTTGCTCTGACGTACAAGTTGAGCCCCTCCCCGGCACGGCGAAGAAGGAAAGCGTCTTTGTGCTCTTCGAATGGCCCAACGGATGGTCTCGCGACATCCTTGACGGTGGAACCTTCGGCCCTGAGCTCACCGCGCAGCTCAAAGCCAAGCTCAAAGGCGTCGCCGGGCTGCAGCTCATCCGCAAGCCCGGAAAGGAAGGCCGCGTCATCAACGGCCAGCACCGCTGCTACGTGGTGTGGGCGGAACAGGGCGTATGCAAGGAGTATCTCCTCGATGGACCCGCGGACATCCTGGGGTTGGATTTGGGGGCGCCGCTTGGCGACGTCGCAAAGCATCCGCTCGTGCTCATCTGCACCCATGGACGCCGTGACGTGTGCTGCGCCGTGAAAGGGCGCCCGCTGGCGGCGGAACTGGCCGCCGAATTCCCAGACGTCGTGTGGGAGACTTCGCACACGAAGGGGCACCGTTTTGCGCCGTCGATTCTGCTGATGCCGTGGGGCTATTCCTTTGGGCGTCTCAATATTGAGGCAGCCCGTGAACTGGTGCGCGCTGCGCAGCGCGGCGAGTACTTCTACCCGGGCAACCGCGGCTGCGGTTTATACGGACCGCGCGGGCAGGTAGCAGAGCTGGCCGTGGCGCGTGGGTTGATCGAGGCAGGGGAGCGCGTGCGTTTTGGACAGCTGCGCGCTGACGACGCCCACGTGCGCCACGCCGACGGCCGTGAGTGGCGGGTGGAATTGCAAGAAAAAGAGGTCTCCGGCGTCGTCTCCTCGTGTGGGGACGAACCGAAGACCTCGAAGGCGTGGCACGCAGTGGGTGTGCACGCGGGGAACGTTAGCGGCGCATAATCTTGGCCGAGAGCCAGTTGCCGAAGAACTGTGCGGCCTGGACCAGCACGATGATGATGAGCGTTGCCACCACGGTGACTTCCCACTCGAAGGCGCGGTAGCCGTAGACGATGGCAAAGTCACCCAAGCCGCCGCCTCCGACGTAGCCGGCCATCGCGGACATGTCGACGATGCCGATGAACAGGAAGGTGTAGCCCAGAACCAGTGGGCCGAGGGCCTCCGGGATGATGACCGAGGTGATGATCTTCCACGGGGAAGCGCCCATCGCGCGGGCAGCCTCGATGACACCCGGGTCGATGGCGACCAGGTTTTGCTCCACGATGCGGGCCACGGCGAAGGTGGCGGCGATGATCATGACGAAGGTTGCAGGTTCGCGGCCGATGGAACCGCCAAGGACCGCCACGGTTAGCGGCTGTGAGAAGGCCAGCAGGATGATGAACGGGATGGGGCGGACGAAGTTCACCAAGATGTTGATGATGAAGTAGACAACCTTGTTCTGCAGGATGCCACCCGGGCGGGTGGTAAAGAGCAGCACGCCCAGCACGAGGCCGAGGAGGCCTGCGACCACCATGGTGGTGACGACCATGATGAGGGTGTCTTGGATGGCCTCGACGAGGGTATCGCCCAAGCGATCCCAGTCAGCGGCAGCTTGGTAGGTCACGTTCATCGGGAAATCTCCTCAATCTCGGTGGTCTGTTGCAAGGTGTTGTAGAACTCCTCGATGGCAGCCGGGTTGCCGTTGAGGCGGACCGTCAGCTTGCCGAAGGAGTGCTTCTGCAGCGTCGTGATGCCGCCGTGAACGACCGCAATGGATACGCCTTGTTCGGCCAGGCGAGCAGAAGCGGCGAAGAAGCCGGAGATCTCGGTCAGATTGATGGTGAACAAGCGGCCCTCATGCGCGAGCAGGTCATCTGCCTCGACGAGGTCCGGGGTATTGCGCAGGGAGGTTGCCACGAATTTGGACGCGACCTCGGTGCGCGGGTTGGAGAAGACCTCGTATACGCTACCGGCCTCGATGATGCGGCCGTTTTCCATCACGGCGACCTTGTCGGCGATGGAGCGGACGACCTCCATCTCGTGGGTAATCACGACGATGGTGATGCCAAGGTCGCGGTTGACCTTACGCAGCAGTTCCAGCACCTCGTGGGTGGTGGTGGGGTCGAGCGCGGAGGTGGCTTCGTCGGCCAGCAGCAGGGACGGGTTGGTAGCCAGCGCACGAGCGATGCCCACGCGCTGCTTCTGACCGCCGGAGAGTTGCTCCGGGTAGTTCGAGCCCTTGTCGCCCAGGCCGACGAACTGTAGGAGCTCCTCGACGCGGCGCTTGCGCTCTTCCTTTGGAACACCTGCCAGACGCAGTGGGTACTCAATGTTGCCCGCAGCGGTACGCGAAGACATCAGGTTGAACTGCTGGAAGATCATGCCGATGTTGCGGCGAATGCCGCGCAGCGTGGGCTCTGGCATGCCCACGATGTCGGTGCCGTCTAGCAGCAGCTGGCCGGAGGTCGGCTTGTCCAGGCCGTTGATCATGCGGACCAACGTGGACTTACCGGCGCCGGAGAAACCGATGATGCCGACGATCTCGCCGGGCTCGACGGTCAGGGAAACGCTGTCAAGCGCCTTTGTTTCGGTCTTCTTGTTCTTGAAAACCTTGGTGATGTTTCGAAACTCAATGCGGGTACCTTGCTTGGCTCCTGATTGCTGTGTCACGAGAGGTGTTTCCTTCAAATCGATGTGACGGTTGACGGCCGAAACCCCGGACACGCTGTGGTGTTCCGTGGAAGGCTGAGATGGCTACTTGGAAGTGGTCTTTTCCAGGCGGTCGAGGATTTCCTTCAGCTCTTCTGCGGACTTCTCAACGGGAACGGAGGTGCCCTTGGAGTCCTCAGCAACTGCGTCCTGGACAGCCTTGGTGTGCCAGATTTCAGCGACCTTCTTGATCTGCTCGTTGTTAGCATCCTCAGCGCGAACGACGAATGCGTTGATGTAAGGCTCAGCTTCTGGGGAGTTCGGGTCATCCTGGAACACGGAGGTGGTCGGGTCGATACCTGCGCGGTCGAGGAAGGAGTTGTTGATGATGGCGGGCTTGCCCTCGCCGTAAGCGGTTGGGGTCTGGGCGGCGTCGACAGGCACAACCTTGACCTTGGACTTAGCCTCGTCGATGTCCGGCAGACCCGGGGTGATGAGGCCTTCCTTCTTCAGGGTGACGAGCTTGGCCTGGACCAGCACGTTGATGGCGCGGCCCTGGTTGGTGGAGTCGTTCGGGATGGCGACTTCCTGGCCCTCGATGCCGTCGAGGGATTTGTGGTCCTTCCAGAACAGGGCCAGCGGAACGATCTCGGTTGCGACGATCGGAACGAGGTCGGTGCCGTTGCCCTTGTTGAACTCAGCAAGGAACTTCAGGTGCTGGAAGTTGTTGGTGTCCAGCTCGCCCTGGTTCAGGGCCTGGTTCGGGGTGTTGTAGTCGGAGAAGTTCTTGACCTCGATCTCGAGACCCTGCTTCTCAGCCTCGTCCTCGAAAGCAGACCATGCCTTCTTGGCGGCGTCGGTAGTGCCGATGACGATTGGGCCGTCAGACTTGCCGGAAGCGGAGTCGGAGGAATCGGAGGAGCAAGCCACGAGGCTGGTGGCTGCGATAACTGCTGCGGAGGAAGCAGCAAGAACGCGACGGATACGCATGACAGGAGAAGTCCCTTCGATTGAAATAAATTTGAATGACAGAAACCTAACAGGAATTGAACCGCTTTGTCTATATCGAATGGAGCGTGCCTGCAAATTGACTAGAACATAATTTCGATCATATTGTTTTTCCATGAGGTTCAACGGTGGGGCGGCGCTGCCCTGGTCACGGGTGGAAAGGATTCTTTCTGGACGTCCTACGCCCACTCCCGTGCCCGTGGATCATGTGGGTTCCCCTGTGGATTCGCCGGAGCACGGGGCGTCGTCAGTGGCGTTTGCGGAGCTGCATGCCGTGTCGTCCTATGGCTTTTTGGACGGCGCTTCGGAACCGGAGGAGCTGGTGGCGCGGGCGGTGGAGCTGGGCCTGTGTGGCCTTGCGCTGGTGGACAAGGACGGATTCTACGGCCTCATGAAATTCGCTGAGGCCGCAGCCAAAGTGGGGCTACCTGCGGTGTTCGGTGCGGAGCTTTCGCTTTCCGACGCCCCCCTGACCGTCCTTGCTCGCACACCCGAGGGGTACCGCCGGCTTTCACGTTTGATCGCACAGGCCCGTATGGATGCGGGGGTAAAGGATGAAGTGGCGTACCCGCCCTTGGGGGAGATTGCTGAGCGGCTCCAGGATCATTGCCTTTTTCTGGTGGGGTGGGAGTGGCTGGATAAAATCGACCACTTGCTCGAAAGAATAAAAATAGACAGCATAGTCCTCGAATATGCGTGCACTATGACTCCTGAGGACGCGGATCACTATGCTGCGCTCGATCGATACAACGGCCTCCGGGCCATCGCAACCGCTCGTCCCGCAGCGGCCACCCGGCAGCAGGCCAGGCTGGCTGGTGCCAAGCAGGCGTTGGCCAGGCGGCAGTCCCTCGAGCAGGCGGCTCCCGACGCCCACCCCATGGGCGCCGGCTGGCTGCGCTCGGGTGAGCAGATGGCGCAGCTTTTCCCGGACCGGCCGGAGCTTATCGCGGAGACGGTCGCTGTTTTAAACGAATGCAGTTTTACCTGGGACGCGTTGGCGCCCAACCTGCCGGACTTCGAGGTGCCCGACGGGTACACGGAGATGACCTGGCTGGAACACCTGACCTGGGTGCGCGCCGAGGAGCGTTATGCCTCCCGGCCCGCTGACGTGCAGCAGCGGGCATGGAAGCAGATCGCCTATGAGCTAGGGGTTATCGAACAGCTGACATTCCCCGGCTACTTCCTCATCGTGTGCGACCTAGTGGATTTCTGTAAGCGCTCCAACATCCTGTGTCAGGGCCGCGGCTCGGCGGCGAACTCTGCGGTGTGTTTTGCTTTGGGTATTACCAACGCGGAACCGATTTCCGCGGGCCTTCTTTTTGAGCGTTTCCTTTCTCCTGACCGCGACGGCCCGCCGGACATCGACATTGACATCGAGTCCGGTCGCCGCGAGGAGGTTATCCAGTACGTCTACGAAAAGTATGGGCGTGAGCGGGCTGCGCAGGTGGCCAACGTCATCACGTATCGCCGCAAGGGCGCGACTCGCGACGCCGCTCGTGCCCTCGGCTACCCACAGGGCTCCGCGGATTCCTGGTCGAAGGGGCTTTCGGAGCCGCCGGGGGACGTCGTCAAGCTGGCGGAACAATTCCTCGGGCAACCGCGCCATCTGGGCATTCACTCGGGCGGCATGGTGTTGTGCGACCGCCCCATCGCGGATGTGGTGCCGATGGAGTGGGCACGGATGGAAAAGCGTTCGGTGTTGCAGTGGGACAAGGATGATTGCGCGGCGGCCGGGCTGGTGAAGTTCGATCTACTGGGGCTGGGCATGCTCGAGGCGCTGCACCACATGCAGGACTTGGTGGAGGAGACCACTGGGCACAAGGTGAATCTGTGGGAGCTGGACCTGGCGGAAAAAGAGGTCTACGACATGCTGTGCCGCGCCGATGCGGTGGGGGTGTTCCAGGTGGAGTCGCGCGCGCAGTTGTCCACGCTGCCGCGTTTGAAGCCGCGGAAGTTCTTCGACCTGGTGGTGGAGGTTGCGCTCATCCGTCCCGGCCCGATTCAGGGTGGTTCGGTGCATCCTTATCTGCGCCGGCGCGACGGTAAGGAGGCGGTGACCTATGACCACCCGGTGCTGGAGAAGTCTCTGAGCAAGACGCTGGGCATTCCGCTGTTTCAGGAGCAGCTGATGCAGATTGCCGTCGACGCCGCGGGCTTTTCCGGCGCGGAGGCCGACGACCTACGGCGTGCGATGGGCTCGAAGCGATCGCCTGCGCGGATGGCGGCGATTCGGCAGCGCTTCTACGACGGGCTGGCGCAGACCAATGGGATTGTGGGCGAGACCGCGGATAAGCTGTGGAACAAGATAGTGGCCTTTGCAGCCTATGGCTTCCCGGAGTCGCACTCGCAGTCTTTTGCCTCGTTGGTCTACTTCTCGGCGTGGATGAAGTATCACTATCCGGCGCAGTTTTGCGTGGGCCTGCTGCGGGCGCAGCCGATGGGCTTTTATTCGCCGCAATCGCTCATTCAGGATGCGCGGCGGCATGGGGTGCAGATTCTGCCCGCGGACGTCAATGCCTCGGGCAAGGAGGCGCGCGCGGTGGTCCAAGACGGCGGCGAGGTGGCGATCCGGCTGGGCCTTAACCTCATCAAGGGGTTGGGGGAGAAGGCTGCGCAGCGTATCGAGGATGCATGCGCGCAGGCGCCTTTTGCGGATATTGCGGACCTGGCGCGGCGTGCGGATCTCAGCGTGGAGCACGTGGAGGCATTGGCCTGTGCGGGGGCGTTGGATTGTTTCGGGCTTTCGCGCCGTCAGGCGTTGTGGCAGGCGGGCGTTGCGGCGACGGAGCGTGCCGGCATGTTGCCGGGGCTTTCGGCTATTTCTGCGCCGAGCCTGCCCGGGATGAGCGCTTTTGAGCTGATGGCTTCCGACGTCGCCAGTACTGGCGTTACCCACGACAAACAGCCGATGGAGCTCGTGCGCGCCGCGCTTAACGACGCCCATGTCTGCACCGCCGCGCAGCTGCGGCAGGTTCCAGACGGTACACGGGTGCGGATTGCGGGCATCGTGACGCATAGGCAGCGTCCGCAGACTGCCGCCGGCGTCATCTTTTTGGGCTTGGAGGATGAGACCGGCTTGATGAACGTGATGGTCTCACCGGGGCTGTGGCAGCTCAACAAGACCGTAGCCAGGACGTCTAAAGCGCTGGTTATTCGTGGCATCGTGCAAAATGCCACGGGTGCGGTCAACGTGGTGGCAGACAAGCTGGAGCCGCTCGCCATGGGTGAGTGGCTCTCCCGCGGCTCGCGTGATTTCCGTTAGGCCGCGTAAACATTCGTTATGTGTTTATCGTGGACGGGAATGGAAGAGCGAAGAGACCGTACAGCGCGGCGCATCCTGAAAGATATTGCCTACCCGCACAACATTCACACCGCGCTGGATTTTACCACTCTGGCAGCGGGCTGCTTTGCTTCCTGCTCTACCCGGCCTTTTCTAAGTACGGGCGGATTCCGTGCCTGCGCTCATTATCGATGGCTTGGCGATTATCGCGACGCTGTTCGGCACCGCGGCGTCGCTTGGCATTGGTGCTTTGCAGATCGGCCGTGGCGTTGAGGTGGGATTTGTCTTTTGACCCGGCGGTTATTCGCTACCACTTTGAGGAGCAAGCGCTTGCCAACGCCGTGGTGCAGGGCGTTCGCGAGCACGGTGACGACTTTGCTCTATCGGTCGAACAAACCGAGCGCAACTCCGAGTACTCCACCGGCGCGGAGTTCGACTCCACCTCGGAGGAAGCCACCGAGTGGTACGTGCGTACCGACGAAGAGGGCGAGCCTATCCCTTATGACTACGAAGCCAGCGAGTACATCTCCAAGCAGGAAGTTGTCGACGGCTGGGAGCAGGATACCTAATAAAGGGGTTTAGGAATCTGCGAGTTCGGCACGATCGTCGGCGTCCATGCCAAGGGCGATCGTGCCGAGCAGAGTCAGCGATGCCCCGAACATCAATACGCCGGCCAGCATGCCTAGGCAGCGCACGATTTCCGGCCATGGAACGTCTTGTCCAACTAGGTCGAGCAACGGCAGGCAGAGCATCAGCACCATTAAACTGCCGAGGGCGAAGTACGTGTACTTGAAGACGTTGCTGCGCGCGCGATCGATGCGGCTGCGCTGATATTCGTCTGCAAAGGCTGGGTCCATATTGTCTTTTCCGATTAGAACTTGAAGGCGCCCCAGGCAGATGACGAGCCAGGCAAGGCCGCCGGCCCACAAGAACATCGCAATGACGTTGTAGAAGGGGTTGACTGCTATAGCGGCGAGTGCAATGAGCAGTCCGACGAAGCTGGAATAGAAGTACTTGGTGCGGATAGGCATGATTAATCCTTAGAAATTAGTTCGTCGCGGTTGAATTTGCCTGCCAGAGACCTGGCCACGGTGAATGGAACCCACAGCATTTGCAGCATGATCAGCTTGAAGAACAAGCTGGCCACGAAGATTCCGTCCATGGAGTCGACGAACCGGGTTCCGAGAGCAATAGCGCCGCAGGCCATGAACATGAACATGGAAGAAAACAAGGCGAGCTTAAGTCCATCTTCGCGGGCCTCTACATGAAGTTGCAGCATGTACTCGTCGAGTTCGATAGTGGGTAAGTCGGCGGAGTCGATAGTCTTGCGCAGCTTGGACACGCCGAAGCCGGTTACACAGCTACCCAAGCAGGCCAGCATGAAGGATGTGAAATCGTCCCAGAACTGCAGCGGGATGGATACGACGATGATTGCAAGCCCGACGTCGGCGAGGCGTATGAGGCGGTTGCGCTTTGTGACGCGAGCTTTGGTGGCGGTGGACGTCATGGCCTAGTCCTTTCGGTAGATCTCGGTGGATAGCGGCTGGAATTCGGTGCGCGAGAAGACGGCTTCGACGGGGAGGTCGAATACTTCGCAGATGCTGAACGCGAGGTCGAGGCTGGGAGAGTGATCGCCACGCTCAAGAGCACCGATGCTTTGGGGGTTGACCCCGACGGCGTCGGCAAGCTGGGCGCGCGACATGTCCCTCTCGACCCGGAGCAACCGAACTCGATTGAAAATTGGGGAAGACGGCTTTTTCTTTGGGGACATAAACCAAAGTGTTGTATAAACCCAACACTTTGTCAAGGAGTCTGAGGGCTTTGTTAGCATAGGCGGCATGCACTCCGCGCTTTCCCCAGACATGCATCCGGTCTCCCGGAAGCTGACCACAGCTCGCTATATTCACCACCTGAGCTGGTCGGCAGTCTTTGCTATCGCTTTCGCGGTTGCGGGGTACTTCGCCAGCTCATTTTGGTACTGGTTCGCCGGAGCCTGGGTAGTGTGGTTCGTCTACTTGCTCTGGCTCATCCCCGCACAGGTGCGCAACATGGGGTGGAAGGAAACCGACGATGAACTAGTCATCACCCGCGGCAAACTGTGGTACCGCCTGACCATCGTCCCCTTCGGTCGCATCCAGTTTGTGGACGTTTCCGCCGGACCCATCGAGCGGGCGTTGGGATTGAAGCGCGTGAAGATTCACACGGCGTCGGCAAGCTCAGATGCGCGAATCGCGGGTCTCGTTGCAGAAGACGCGGATGCGTTGCGCGAGCGGCTTGCCGTCAAGGCACGCGAACGGATGAGCGGACTATGAGCGGCCGGCATCGTCTGCGCAAGGACCGCGCGTCCGTGGACGCGGAAGGCTTTCGCCGCGTTCACCGCCTGACCCCGTTGCTGCGCTTTTGGTCGCTGATCCTGGCGCTGGTGGCATTGTTTGTGGTCAACATCAACGCAGAAATGCTTTCCGACGTCGCCACCTACCTGCACGGCGGGCACTGGAGCGACATCGGATTGGGCACAGTCATCGCCATCGGTGTTTTCGTAGCGGTGTGCCTGGGCATTTGGTTCATATCGGCCATTTGGTGGCGCAAGCTGGGTTACAAGCTCGACGAGCATGAAGTCTCCTTGCGTCACGGCGTGATTTCCTCGTCCTTCCGCTCTGCTCGCTATGACCGCATTCAGGCCGTGGACGTGGTGGAGACGGTCATCGCGCGCATCTTTGGTCTGGCGGCGGTGCGCGTGGAAACCGCAGGCGGCACTGCGTCGGTCATCGAGATCTCCTTCCTGCGTAAGGCGGAAGCCGAGCAGCTGCGCCAAGAGCTGCTCGCGCACGTGCATCGCCCGGCAGCAGGAAACGCCCCGGCAACCGTGGAACCCGACGCGGCCGGTGACGACCTCATCCCGGAGATTCCCGTGGGCCGTACCCTCGCGGCGGAGGCGCTGCGCCTGCCCACGCTTATCGCCGTTGCGGTCATGACGATCCTCGTCATCTTGCCCTTCTTCCGCGCGGCGGCGCTGCCCATCGTGGTGGGATTTATGCCGAACATCTGGAATCTCATTGATACGTCGTGGCGCTTTAACTCCCGCTATGACGCGCAGGATGAGGTGCTCAATATTGCATATGGCCTGGCCGATCGCCGCCGGCAGACCATCCGCCGCTCCCGCATCCATGCGGTGCGCGTGACGCAGCCGCTGCTGTGGCGCATGTTTGGCTGGTACGAGGTTCAGGTCTCCGTCGCGGGCTATGGTGCGCAGGGCGGCGGTAAGCAGTCGGGTTCCACGCGTATCCTCCCGGTGGGTACGCGCGACCAGGCACTCGCGCTGTTGGAGTTGGTCTCCGATCTCGACGCCGCGCAGATTGAGGAATTTGCCCGCCCCGAGGGGCACACGCGCCCCACGTACGTTTCACCGGGCAGGGCTTGGTTGGCATCGCCTGTGGACTTGCGTCAGCAGGCGGTCACGCTGGTGGGCACCGAGGTGGCGGTCGTGCATGCCGGGCGCCTGGCGCGCCGGGTGATGGTCGTGGGCACCCCGCACATCCAGGAGCTCACGGTCAAGGCGGGCCCGCTCAACCAGCTTTTGGGCGTGCGCAACATCAACTTCGACTTGGTCCGCGGGCCGGTGGCGATGGCAGGACGCCAGCTAGCGCTTGACGACGCCGCCGATCTCCTCGAGCGCCTGCGCAAGCGCCAGCTGCCGAGCATGGCGCAGGAGGCTAGGATGCTTTCGCCGGAGCCGGGTGACTCGGCCGACGCAGAGTAAGCAACACTGGGGCGCCGGTCTTGCGCGGGGCACCGCACAGCGCGGAGGCTGCGCAGGAGCCGCAGGCCGTGGTAGGGCAGGTGCTGAGCGTTTCGGCACTGAGCTCGCCGGTGGCAAGAAGGTGCGATATCACCAGGTTGACCGTGCCGATTTCTAAGCCCGTGGCTTTGGCGACTCCGGCGCGGGTGGTGATTCCTGCCGCGATGGCTGAGCGGACTGCTTCAATGGGGGAGTTCACAGCAACCTCAACAATTGGAAGACCGCTACAGCCAAGACCCACGCTGTGGTGAGCTGAACTGCGAAGCCGAAGAGCGTCCAACGCCATCCGATTTCGCGCTTTTGCGCAGCCAGAGTGGCCACGCAGGGGGTATAAGCCAGCAGGAAAAGCATGTAGGCCCACACTGCCGCGTTGGTGTGGCCGCCGGAGGCCGCCGCGAAGTCGGCGCGCACGTGATCGCTGAGCGAGCTTGCGGCCTGTTCCTCGGGAGTGGCGTCGGTGACGTCCTTGACCGCGTAGGTCTGCGACCACGTGGAGATGAGTGCCTCCTTGGCCACGAAACCGGTGACCAGTGGGCCGGCCAGCGACCAAGAGTCGAAGCCCGCCGGCGCGAAGACCGGAGCGATGGTGCGCGAGACCGCGCCATAAGCAGATTCCTGCGGGGCCGGGGTGGTGTAGCCGCCATCGACGGAGGTCGCGGCACCCACCGGGATGGCCATGAGCAACCAGATGACCACGACCGTGGATACGATGATGCCGCCCGCCGTGTGGAGGAAGCCCTTCAGGCGCGTCCACATTACGGATAACGCCAGGCGCACCGTGGGCAGTTGGTAGGTGGGCAGGTCGATGACCAGGGGATCCTGGGGAACCGCACGCCATAGCGTCTTGCGCAGTGCTAAGCCCACCAACACGAGCAGAGCGATGGAGACCACGTACAAGGCAAAGACCACGCTGCCGGCGTGGGCCGGGAAGAAAGTCTGCGCCAGCATCACAAAGACCACGAGGCGCGCCGAGCACGACGTGAACGGGATGAGCAAAGAAGTCATGATGCGATGGCGGGGCGAGCCCAGAACACGCGTGGCCGCAATGGCCGGCACGTTACAGCCAAAGCCCACCACGATGGGAATAAACGCCTTGCCTGGAAGGCCAATGGCACGCATGAGGCGGTCGGTGACCACCGCGGCACGCGCCATGTATCCAGAGTCTTCAAGGACGGCGAGGCACAGGAACATCAAGGCCATGAGCGGCGCGAAGGTGAGCACCATGCCGACGCCGCCGATGAGGCCATCGACAATAAGGCCCTCGACCAGCGGATGGTGAAGGCCGACTGCCTTCAGAAGGTGGCGTGCTGCGTCAGAGATGGGTCCTGAGACCAGCGCCTCCAAGCCGTCCTGCAGAGGAGCGGCCACCGTGGTGGTTATCTGGAAGACCAGCCACATCACCGCGAGGAAAAGCAACGGGCCGGCTACCGGGTGCAGCGCTACCGCATCTAGGCGCTGCGAACGCGTGACCGGCTGCGACTCGGTGTGCACCGCTGCTTTGGTAGCGGCGTCGAGATCCGCAAAGCGGGCGTCGATGCTGGCGTCCTCGCGCAGGACCTGTGGCTCCTCAGTGAGGGAAACCTGCACCGTCTCACGCAGGCGTTCCAGGCCTTCCCGCCGGCGGCCATCCACACAGACCACCGGGATTCCCGTGGCCCTCGCGAGCGCATCGGCATCGACCCGCAAGCGCTGGTCTTGTGCTACGTCCAGCTTGGTCAGCGCGATGCTGAGCCGGTAGGGAAGCTCCGCGAGCTGGAAAGCCAAGTTGAGCCCGCGCGCAACCGCAGTCGCGTCGACCACCACGATGACGTGATCGGGGCGCTCGGCAGGGGCGGCGTCGTAAAGCATGGCGCGGGTCAGCGCCTCATCGGGGCTGAGCGGATCCAGCGAGTAGGTGCCGGGGAAGTCAATGAGATCGGCAACCTCGGCCGGGCAACACGAATGCGCGATGTTCCAGGCGCCGCGGCTGACCTCCACCGAGGTACCCGGCCAGTTGCCGGTCTGCACCTTGGCGCCGGTTAGCGCGTTGAAAGCGTGGACTTGCCGGAGTTGGGAGCGCCCACCATCGCGATGATGGCTGCGCCCGCGGGAGCCAGCGCCCCGCCAGGATTTCCGTGGCAGCTAGGGGAAGTGGAGCTCATTACTAGACCCCGATGGATTGCAACGTCTGCCGGTCGATGGCGTAGCGGCAGGTATCAACAGTTACGATGCGTGCCCCGCCCGCCACGTGCGCCCCCAGAGTCAGGCACGCGCCCGGCCGGATCCCGAGCTCGCACAAGCGGCGCGCCATCGCTGGGTTCTGCACACAGTCGAGGCATTCGGGGCGGAGGGTAACAGTGCTGCCAACAGGCAGGGAGTAAGCCGATGAGTGAGTGGTCGACTCGCCTGAGCTCAAACGCAAAGGCAACATGACAAAGAGTCCTTTCGAGTCACTTATAAAGTTACCCTTGCCGAATATTAGGTTGTCCACACTTTGTGAACTTTATCCCAGTGCGTTTTCCCCGCTGCCGATCTGGCGCAGCTTCTGCTTAAAGGGAGCAATTCCGCTTAACGACGTCGACAAGCAGAGGCACCACAGGGCGCTGCGCCAACTCCATGCCTGCCTGCGCAAAACCGAGCACGTTGTGCGCGGCAGCCTCAATTGCCGTGATGAGATCGGTGAGACTAGACCGCGCCCTTGAAACCCAGTTGGCGCCAAGCCTCGTATACGGCGGTGGAGGCCGCGTTGGACAGGTTCATCGAGCGGCGCGCCGGGACCATAGGGATGCGAACCTGCTCGGTGATGCGCGGGTGATTGACGTGCTCCGGTGGCAGGCCAGTGGGCTCGGTGCCGAAGAGGAGGACGTCGCCTTCTTGGAACTCGACGTCGGTGAACCACTTGTCGGTGTGCGTGGTGAATGCGAAGACGCGCGCACCGGGCAGGGCAGCCATGCAGGCGTCGAAGTCCTTGTGGATCTGCAGATCTGCGAGGTCGTGGTAGTCCAGGCCAGCGCGTTTGAGGTGCTTATCGTCGAAGTTGAAACCCAGCGGCTCGATGAGATGCAGGGAGGCACCCGTGACGGCGGCGGTGCGGATGGCGTTGCCGGTGTTGGTGGGAATCACGGGATTATCAAAGACGATGTGCAGCTGGCTCATAGTGCTCAGTCTAGGATGGACTGCATGAGCGCTACCAAACTAGATGGCAATTTGTACCGCGACGAGATCTTCGAGGACCTGAAGGCTCGCGTTTCCGCCCTGCAGGCCAAGGGCATCCAGCCTGGCCTGGCCACCGTGCTGGTCGGTGACGATCCAGGCTCCCACGCTTACGTGAAGATGAAGCACCGCGACTGCGAGAAGCTGGGCATCAACTCCATCCGCAAGGACTTGCCAGGAGATATCACCCAGGAAGAGCTGGAGAAGGTCATCGACGAACTCAACAACGATGACGCCTGCACCGGCTACATCGTGCAGCTGCCGTTGCCGAAGCACCTGGATGAGAACAAGATTTTGGCCAAGATTGATCCGGAGAAGGACGCCGACGGCCTTCACCCAGTCAACTTGGGCAAGCTGGTTCTCAACGAGGAGGCTCCGCTGCCGTGTACTCCGAACGGCTGCATCCATCTCCTGCGTCGCTTCGGAGTGGAGCTCGATGGCGCCAAGGTTGTGGTTATTGGCCGTGGCGTGACCGTGGGTCGCCCGATTGGCCTTATGCTTACCCGCCGCAGCGAGAATGCCACCGTGACCTTGTGCCACACCGGCACCAAGGACTTGGCTGCTGAGACCAAGGCCGCTGACGTCATCATCGCGGCTGCGGGCAATGCTCACATGCTCACCGCGGACATGGTCAAGGAAGGCGCTGCGGTCCTCGACGTGGGAGTCTCCCGCGTGGATGGCAAGCTGGCTGGCGACGTCGCGCCCGACGTGTGGGATAAAGCCGGCTACGTGTCCCCGAACCCAGGCGGCGTCGGCCCGCTGACCCGTGCCTTCCTGGTGTCCAACATCGTGGAGCGCGCAGAAAAGCTGGCGGGCCTGGCTTAAATGGCCTCCGAAAAAGGGGGTGCCCACCGGGCGAAGGATCTCAACCTGGATAACCCCCACGACGTTAAGTTGCGGCCTTCGCGCTTGCCGGCCGGCGTGCAGTGGGTTGCCGTGGGGCTCTTCGTCGCGGGCGTTGCGCTGTCTGCGGTCTTTGCCATTTCTGCACACTGGCGCCGCGCCACCGTGATTCTGGGGGCGTCGCTGTTGTGGCTGTCGCTGGTGCGTCTGACATGCGACTCACGCATCGTCGGTGTGCTCGCTGTGCGCTCGCGGCGTTTCGACGCCACCTACACGGCCTGCTTGGGAGCGTTGATGACGTTCCTGGCGGTGTCCGTGGATTCGCTGGGTTCTTAGATGTAGTACTCGTCGCCCACGTACACCGGACCCAAATCCAGGCCGTCCGGCGCGGAGAGCGTCAGGAAGTTTTGTAGGATGCGGTCCATCTGGCGCGACTCAGCCAGGAAGGCATCGTGGCCGATGGGGGAGACCACCTTGGCCATGGCCAGTAGATTGCCGATGTTGCGGGAGATGTGTTCCTGCTGGTGGTACGGGTAAAGAATGTCCGTGTCCACGCCCACGACCATGGTGGGCACGGTCGAGGAAGCCAGTGCCTTGTTGAGGCCGCCGCGCCCGCGCCCGACGTCGTGCCGGTTCAGCGCCTCAGTCAGCGTCACGTAGGAGCCGGCGTCGAAACGCTCGGTGAGCTTGTCGCCCTGGTAATCCAAGTAGGAATTCACGGCGAAGCGCTGGTTGGGCTCGCGGTATGAGCCAAGCGGGTTCTCGTCGCGCTGGGCTTGGACTCCGAAGCGCTCGTCGATTTCCTGCTCACCGCGGTAGGTCAGGTGCGCGATGCGGCGGGCCGCCGCGAGGCCCTCGCGCGGGGCCTTGTTGTATTCGTAGTAGTCGCCGCCGTGCCAGAAAGGATCGCGCTCAATCGCAGAGATTTGCGCGGACTGGATGCCGATCTGCCATGCGGAAGCGCGGGCAGACACCGCGATGACACAGGCCGCGGAGAGAAACTCCGGATGCAGCAGGCTCCACTCCAAAGCGCGGGCGCCGCCCATGGAGCCGCCGATGACGGCGTGGACGTGCTCGAACCCCAGCTCCTGCAGGAACTTATGCTCGGCTTCGACGAGATCGCGAATGGACAACGCCGGAAAGCGCGAGCCCCAGGCCTTGCCGTCTGGGTGCGGGGAACACGGGCCAGTGGAGCCCTTGCAGCTGCCGAGCGCGTTGGTGACAATCACGCACCACTGCTGCGTATCCAGCGCCTTGCCTGGACCGATGAGGTCGCCCCACCAGTCGACGGCGTTGGAATCACCGGTCAGGGCGTGTTCGATGACCACGATGTTGTTTGCGCCATGTGGGTCGCCGGCAAAGGCGCCCCAGCGTCGATAAGCGATGGTGACGTCCTCAATGGAAGCTCCGGCTTCCGTAGCGAAATCACCGATCTTGACGTGGTCCAGCTCGCCCTCAGGGGCGAGCTCCGGAATCGTGGTCACGCGAAGAAACTCCCTTCGTTGTTGCGCAGTTACAGGGCAGCGAAAGCCTGCTCGAGGTCAGCGATGATGTCCTTGACATCCTCGATGCCGACGGACAGGCGCACCGTTGCCTGGGTAATACCAGCGGCGCGCAGGCCCGCCTCGTCAGACTGGGAGTGAGTGGTGGTTGCCGGGTGGACCACCAGCGAGCGAGTGTCGCCGATGTTGGCCAGGTTGGAGTGCAGCTTCAGGGCGTCGATGAACTTCCACGCCACTTCCTTGGCGTCCTTGCCACCGGTCTCGATCTCGAAGGAGAGCACCGAGCCGGTGTAGCTGTATCCCAGCTTCTCCTTTACGGACTTGTACGGGGAGGAATCCAGACCCGCGTAGTTGACCTTGGCGACCTTGTCGTGGTTCTCCAAGAACTCAGCGACTGCCTGGGCGTTCTCGTTGTGGCGCTGGACGCGCAGCTCGAGAGTCTCCAGGCCGGTCAGGGTCAGCCAGGCGTTGAATGGGGAAGCGGCTGCTCCGGTGTCGCGGATGATGCCAGCGCGGGCACGCAGCGCGAATGCCGGGGCTCCAAGATCTGCGTACTTCAGGCCGTGGTAGCTCTCGTCCGGCTCGGTGAAGAACGGAAAGACGGACTTGCCGTCGCGCTCGACGGTCCAGTCGAACTTACCGCCGTCGATAAGCACGCCGCCGATAGCGGAGCCGGAGCCGGAGTAGAACTTGGTAGTCGACGCCACGACGATGTCAGCGCCCAGCTCCAGTGGACGAGCAAGCACAGCGGTGGCCATGGTGTTGTCCACGATGAGCGGCACCTGGTTGGAGTGTGCGACCTCGGAGATAGCCGGGATGTCGAGCACGTCGGCGATCGGGTTGCCGAAGGTCTCGCCGTAAAAAGCCTTGGTGTTCGGCTGCACAGCTGCCTGCCAGGACTGCGGATCATCCGGGTTCTCAACCAAGGTGGTCTCGATGCCGAGGCGCTTGAGGGTGTGGGTAAACAGGCTGGAGGTTCCGCCGTACAGGCGCGGGGAGGCGACGATGTGGTCGCCTGCGCCAGCGAGGACCTCGATGGCTGCGGTCTCAGCAGCCTGGCCGGAGGCAAACACTACGGCGGCGACGCCGCCTTCGAGTGCTGCTAGGCGACGCTCGAGCGCGTCAACGGTGGGATTGGTCAGACGCGTGTAGATGGGGCCGGCGTCGCTAAGCGCAAAGCGAGCTGCAGCATGCTCTGCGGAATCGAAGACATAAGAGGTGGTCTGGTAAATCGGGACGTTGCGCGAGTTGGTCGAGCCGTCGAGGTCTTGACCCACGTGCAGGGAACGGGTTGACAGTGCCCAGTTTTCGAAGTTGCTGTTGTCGTACTTGGTAGTCATGGAGGTAAGACTAGACCAAGCGGTACAAAAGCGTATAGGGCTGCCGGAATTTGGCCTTGTTTCCGCTGGCGAAGTAGTGAATAAAAACAGACAAAGCGGTTGGCATAAACCGACCACTATGGATTCCTTGGCTAGGCCTGTGGATTCTTGCGTTTATGAATTAGGTACCACACGCCGAGGATGGCGCCGAAGAGAAGTAGCGCTGCTGCAATGAAGACCATGGCGACAGTAACCGTTTTGTGGGGGTCGTTGAGGAAGATCATCGACACAATGGCCGCGAAGAAGATGGCGGCAAACAGGGTGATGAGCCAGTTGCGCTTGGTGTGTTCTGCGAAAGTCATGGTTCAAATAATACGGCAAATTCCGGATTAAACAAGTCTTGTTGAAAAATTTTACCCGGCTACCTGCGGGAACTTAAAATTTGCGACTCTTTGCAAAGTGTGTCCAAAATTACAATCGCCTAAAAATGCTTCATGGCTAAACGGAATCTGCACGGGTTAAGCGCTCTATTTCTCCGGTTTAACTTGGAAAAATATGGAAATTTACTGTCGGTGGAAGTGGTTAAAGAAATTCGCCCGTTTTTCTGCATCAACCATAAGGATGACCGCGTATGGGTCATGGTGGTTCTTTCTCGGCTATTTAATGCGACTTTTTCCGTTCATAATCGTTCTGGGTGCCGTCTGACTTGGGGCACCGGCCACCTTGACTCGCATCCTTGCGCAGTTAAGTGTCAGCACAATGAGAAGACAGGAAAATATATGTCCACCACTACTAGCCATGAGGATCGCCGCAAGCCGGTCCTCAAGCTCAGCAACGTGTGGGTGCAGGGAGTCGCCCTAGTCATGATCTTTGGCTTTCTAGTCATGGGTTTCTTGGCGTACCGCACTTACAACGCCTCTATGCCTCTCCCGGAAAAGATTGTTTCCGAAACCACCGGTGAGACCATCCTGACCAAGGATGAAATCCTTAACGGTCAGGCTCCTTATCAAACCCGCGGCCTGCAGCAGTACGGTTCCGTACTCGGCCACGGCGCGTACCTTGGTCCGGACTACACCGCCGAGTACCTGCGCATGTCTTTGGATAAGGCACGCGAGCTTAACGACGCCAACGGCTACCCCGACTTCATCGACAAGGATGCCACTCCAGAAGAGGCCGTCCAGCAGGAGTTTCGGGCAAACCGTTACGATGAAGCAACTGGCGTCCTGAAGTGGACCGATAACCAGATTGCTGCGTTTGAATCCAACAAGGAGTACTACGCGAAGTACTTCGGCGAGGATTCCCACGAGAAGGGTCTTCCTTCCGATTTCATTACGGACAAGCAGCAGATCAACAACCTCGTCGGCTTCTTCGGCTGGACCTCTTGGGCTTCCGCTGCGGAGCGCCCGGGCCACGACTACTCTTACACCAACAACTGGCCGGCAGAGCCGCGCGTGGACAACGGCCCGACCGCTGACCTCGTGGTCTGGTCCGTGCTTTCCCTCATCGCCCTCATCGGCGGTACCGGCCTTATCTTCGCTATCTACGGCCGCTGGTCCAAGTCCATCGGTTGGCACGCAGAGGAGGCTCCTAACCTTGACTTCACCCAACCAGGCGAAGTCGGCTTGACCAAGTCCCAGAAGGTCGTGGCGTGGTTCGTCCTCGTCATCGCTTTGCTCTTCCTCATCCAGGCTCTCTTGGGTGCCGCTTCGCAGCACTACCGCACGGAGTTGACTGGCTTCTTCGGCATTCCGTTGCAGGAGATACTGCCGTACAACGTCTCGCGTACCTGGCACCTCCAGCTGTCCCTGCTGTGGACCGCAGGTGGCCTCCTCGCAGCCGGTATCTTCCTCGCCTCCTTCGTGGGCAAGAAGGAGCCCAAGGGCCAGCATTGGTTGGTCTGGTTCCTGCTCGGCGCCATCGCCTTCGTGGTCTTTGGCTCCATGGCCTTCGAGTGGCTGTCCACCATGGGCTACATCAAGGAAGGCACCCTGTTCTCGCAGCAGTGGGAGTTCCTTGACCTGCCGCGCTTCTTCCAGATTCTGCTCACCGTAGGCATGTTCGTCTGGATCGGCATCATCTTCCGCCAGCTGCGTGGCCGCCTGAAGCACGAGCACAAGTCCAACATGCCGTGGCTGTTTTTCTACGCCGGCATCGCCATCCCGGCCTTCTACGCCGTGGGTAACCTGGCCGGCTCCGAGACTCACATCTCCGTCGCTGAGTTCTGGCGCTTCTGGGTTGTGCACCTCTGGGTGGAGGACTTCCTCGAGCTGTTCACCACAGTCATGGTTGCGTACGTCTTCGTTCTGCTGGGCGTCATCCGCGAAAAGATTGCCCTGGGCATCATCTTCCTCGACATCATCCTGTACTCCACGGGTGGCGTCTTAGGCACCATGCACCACCTGTACTTCTCTGGTACCCCGGTTGAGCACATGGCACTCGGCGCGTTCTTCTCCGCAGCCGAGGTTGTCCCGCTGACCCTGTTAACCGTCGAGGCATGGACCTTCATGCAGCTCGGCTCCCGTCAGCGTGCGTCCGGCGAACGTCCGTTCCCGCACCGTTGGGCAGTTATGTTCCTCGTGGCCGTTGGTTTCTGGAACTTCCTGGGCGCCGGCATCTTCGGCTTCCTGGTTAACCTGCCAATCGTCTCCTACTACGAGATCGGTACCGCACTGACCGCAAACCACGCACACGGCGCCATGATGGGTGTCTACGGCTTCCTGGCTGTCGGTTTGTCCGTCTTCGCACTGCGCTACCTCCTCCCGAAGGACAAGTGGTCCGACAAGGCCATGGCCTGGTCCTTCTGGCTGCAGAACATCGGTCTGCTGTGGATGGTTGTTATTTCGCTGCTCCCGTTGGGCGTTATGCAGCTCTACGAATCCGTGGCTTCCGGCTACGTCGAGGCACGTTCCCTGGGCTACATCACCGAGCCTGGCAACTTCATCATGGAGTGGCTGCGCATGCCTGGCGACGTCATGTTCCTCGCCGGCATCATCCCGTTCCTGTGGATGGCGCTCAAGGGCGTGCTCTTCAACAAGGAGATCCCGACCATCGAAGAGCACCCGAAGGATCCGCTGTTTAGCATCATTGCGCCTGACGACGACGATCACGCCGGCGAAGTCCCAGTGGCCGGGGCTGCTTCCAGCGTGGGGCTCGTGTCCGGTGGCAAGGGCCGCGTCGATTCCCGCGACGGTGCTCACAACACCGGCCGCATCGACGGCCGCCGCTACGGCTACATCGACGAGCGTGGTGCGTTCGTGGAGGAGCAGGCGCCTGACGACGGCCGCGGTGACTCCGCTGCCACGGGTCCTCAGGATCCGGTGTTTGACTCCAAGACCAAGTGGGGCGGCACCTATGGTTCCGACAAGAAGTAAGGCAGGTTCATAATGGATGCTCCAGGTATCTTCACCCTCTTGGCGGTGTGCTACGGCCTTTTCTTGCTGGTCGTAGGGTGGGGTTTTGACGCAATGGCGAAGCAAACCGCCAACCGCACCATGGCTAACCGCGCTGGCACCTTCCGCTACTTGGAGGAGCATGACGCCTGGCAGTGCCCTGAGGACCAGTGGCTGTGGCCGTCTAGCTTCGACCCGGAAAACCGCGTCATGCGCTACCGCGCCAACCCCACGGTGTGCAACACCTGTCCAGTCAAGGACGCCTGCACGGTGTCCCATCACGGCAGGGAAGTAACCCGGCAGCTCGACCCGTGGCCGCACTCTGACTCCGGTCGTTTCCACCGCGGCATCGCGCTCGCGGTGGCGGCCATGGGCTACCTGCTTCCACTGTCTTCTCTCATCACTAACCACTCGCCGTCCGAGATTCTCATAACGATTGCCACCGTCCTCGTGATCACCGGTCTCGGTGTATACCCGCTGGCGCGCCACCTGTGGAACACGCCGTCGAATGCGCCGAGGATCGTGGTCCCAGAAATGGACAACCGTGAGGCTGAGTTGGCCGCCCAAATCGACCGCTACGGTTCGAAGTACGGCAAGACCAACCGCTACCGCTCGGATCGTAAGAAGGAAGAAGCTAGCTAATGTCAGCACTTGTATTCTGGCCGATTGTCATCGGTATCATTATCGCGCTCATCATCGTGTTCTTGATGTACTCGCTCAAAGTCATCAAACAATACGAGCGCGGCGTGGCCTTCCGTTTCGGTCACTTGCGTCCTCTCATGGAGCCGGGCCTGCACTTTATGTGGCCGGGTATCGATAAGCTCGAGCGCGTGGACCAGCGCGTGGTCACTTTGACCATCCCGCCGCAGGAAATCATCACCAAGGACAACGTCTCCGTGCGCGTTAACGCCGTGGTCATGTTCGAGGTCACCGATTCCCTGAAGGCGGTGCTGGAAGTAGAAAACTATGCGGTCGCGACGTCGCAAATCGCGCAAACTACGCTGCGTAGCTTGCTGGGCCGCGCGGATCTCGACGATCTTCTCGCACACCGTGAAGAGCTCAACGAGGACCTTGCCAACATCATCAACGGCCAGACCGAGCGTTGGGGTGTCATCACCCGCATCGTCGAAATCAAGGACGTCGAAATCCCCGAGATGATGCAGCGCGCCCTTGCCCGAGAGGCCGAGGCCGAGCGTGAGCGCCGCGCCAAGGTCATTTCCGCACACGGCGAACTTCAGTCCTCCCGCGAGCTGCGTGAGGCCGCCGAAGAGCTCGGTAAGGCCCCGGCCGCCCTCCAGCTGCGTTATCTACAGACCGTGCTGGAGCTTGGCGCTGACCAGAACTCCACCATCGTCTTCCCGCTGCCGATAGACATCATGGGTGGGTTCATGGATAACCTCGGAAGCTTCTCCAAGGGCTTCAAGGACCTCAACGAGAACCTCTCCCAGCTCACAGGCAAGGCCAGCGCGACAACCGATGCCCCCAGCGCCGAGTAAGGGTCGCACTCGAACTGCTCCCCATAATCCGGACTGAGAAATCAGAAACCAGATTGTGGGGAGTATTTCTATGCTTCCACCGATTCGCCAACGGCTAGGCGCCGGTAGCCGCTAACGCCAGCTTTCTGGAGCATGCCGTCGGTGAGCTGCTTGCCGACGTCGCTAAGCACAGCGTCATGAATCGGCACCACTGTCCGCGCGCCGATGGTCATGGCGTAGTCCGCGGCATCCGCGCCACGCACCCAGGGTGCGGCAATCGGGAGGAAGAGCAGCTCTACGCCCTCGACATGCACCCATTGATCGCCGGGGTGGAGAACACCGCCGAAGAAGAAACCCACGTTTTCTGGGCGTGGAATCGCCGGGTGAATCTCTTCGTGCAACCCGCCGACTGCCTGGACTTTTATCCCGAGCACTTCGAAACTCTCGCCCGCGCGGACCGCAGTGCCGTGGCCCACGGCGTCGACAGTCTCTTGCGTGCCCCATACCGGCAGGCCACAGTCGCGCACGGCCTCGACGTCGAGGTGATCCGCATGCGCGTGGGTAAGCAACACGGCATCTGCCGAATCCAAGCACGAGGGGTCCGTGAATCCACCGGGGTCGATGACAAAGCGGCCCGCAGGGGCGTCGACTACGATTGCGGAGTGGCCGAGCATGGTGACTTTCATGGTCCCAGCCTAACCAAACGTGAAGGAATAGAGTTTGACGCCTTCGCTGACTTCGATGTCGAGAACTTCGGTTTGCGGGGCGTTCTCTTTAACGAGGTCGAGCGTTCCGTCTTCCTTCACAGGGAGCTCACGCGTGGTGCCGTCTGCGTGGCGCACCGTCACGGTTCCTTTGCCGGAGACCACCAGCTGGACCCATGCTGCGTGGTAGTTCAGGCGCAGGCGCGCATCCTTGCCGGCAGTAATCGGCTGGTCCTCGAGCGTCCACGTTCCGCCGAGGGAGTACTGGCCACGCTCCGGCGTTCCGAGCTCGAAGTCGTGTGTTCCTGGGGCGTAGTTGCGGTTGGCGAAGTAACGCGCACGCGCCGTGCCGAGGTAGGTCTCTGGATTGCGGCCCTCCGTGGAGGCTTGGTCGGCGGATTCCAGCGGCGCGGGGAGTTGGACGTTCGGGTCGCGCTCTTTAAGCAGCTCGCGGATGTGTTTTTCGGTTTCGGCGTAATCGCCCTCGCCGTGGTGAGATTCGCGCAGGATTCCCTGTGCGTCAACGAGGTAGTGCGCTGGCCAGTACTGGTTTTCGAATGCACGCCAGGTGGTGAAGTCGTTGTCTTGGGCAACGGGGTAGTGGATTCCCTGTTCCCGCGCCGCGCGCTGGACGTTGGCGGCCTCGCGCTCGAAGGAATATTCCGGGGCGTGGATGCCCACTACTTCGAGCCCAGAGTCCTTGTAGTGGTCGTATATTTTGGTCAGATGCACGTTGTTGCGTTGGCAGTTGATACAGGCATAGGCCCAGAAATCGATGAGCGTCACCTTGCCGTTCGTGCGCGGGTCCACGGGCTCATCCGTGTTGAACCAGCCGGTCAGCCCCTGGAATTCGGGTACTTGCTGTCCCGCCTTGCTTGACGACGCCTCTTTCGCCAACACCTCCTGCCCAAACTCCGGGGAGGGCAGTTTCTGCTGCAGCCACGCCGGCGCACCGACGGCGATGGCACCTGCCATGGCGATGACCACTACGCCCGCGCCGAAACGGAAGCCCCGCTGATGTGATTGGAAGAAGTCCACGCGTTTGCCCACTTCGTTGCCGCCGAGGGCGAATGCCATCAGCGGAATAGCCACGCCGACGGCAAAGGCGAGGCAGAGGATGAGGATGTGGGCGTCGATTGTGCCTGTCGCACCGGCGACGGAAATAGCCGCCAGCACCGGGCCCGCACACGGCACAAAGACCACGCCGAGCGCCAAGCCCACCGCGAATCCGCCTTTGTCGCGCGCTTTAGCTTGCAGACCGCCTGCTTTGGGAAGCTTGAGGAACGGCCACTCGAGGATCTCCTGGAATTTGGGGAACATCATGCCCAGGCCCACGAGGACCAGCAGCCCGATGCCCACTTTCCACACTAAGTCGCCGGGCAGGTGCAGTGCGTTGAGCAGTGTCGTGGCAAAGAGCGTCACCGCTGTAAAACTCGTTACCAGCCCGCCGATGACCAGCCATGGTCGCGACCTTCCGCCGTTTCCGCTCACCGCAAGAACCAGCGGCAGGATGGGCAGGATGCATGGTGAGAGACCAGTGACTAGGCCACCGACAAGCCCGATGGACAGGGTTGACAACATGGGAAACCTTTCTGTTGGGGTATACCCATCTGTTCGGAGCGGAACCAGCGGACGGATTGGTGAAAATTTTTCCAATCCACTTTCCGCCCCCGCTCCGAATGACTTTGTGAAGGGGCCAGAAACGCTGGCCCACAGTCAAAAGGAGAAAACTCATGAAGAAGCTCATCGCTACCGCCGCAGCCCTGGCCATCGCCGGAACCGGTCTCGCTGCCTGCAACGACAACAAGGAAAGCAAGGACGAGATGATGTCGGAAGAAATGTCCAAGTAAGTCCAAATGTCCGCGCCAGCGCCTACGGCGGAGGTAAACTCAACGTCCGTGTCCACCATGTCCCCACAACAAATCGCCCGGCTCAACGACCAGCTCGTTGCGACCGCGGCAGGGGACAGGCATGCCTTTTCGCAGCTTTACGACGTCCTCAGTCCTACCGTCTTCAGCGTCTGCCTCCACGTGCTCAATAATCAGGCGCTGGCGGAAGAAGTTGCTCAAGATGTGTTCGTGGAGACGTGGAATAAGGCGGCTAACTTCGACCCAGAGCGTGGGAATGCACGGTCATGGGTTGCGCGGTTGGCGCATGGGCGCGCGGTAGATCGGTTGCGCTCGCACGTGGCGAGCGTGGAGCGCGACGATAGGGACGCGCATCTTGAGGAGCCAACGCGCTTTATCGACGTCGAGTCCGAAGCGCTGGCGCACGTGGAATCGCAACGCTTGCGCGCGGCTGTCGACGCCATCGGCGAGCCCCACCGCACCGTAGTCCTGCTGGCTTTCTTCGGTGGATTGAGCCATGCTGAGCTGGCAGAATCAACAGGAGTGCCGCTGGGTACCGCGAAGACGCGCGTGCGCGACGGAATCAAGAAACTCAAAGCCACACTGGGAAAGGAGGAGCGATGAGTAACACCCGCGAATTCGACGACGAGTCCTTCGAGGCGTTCCTCGACGCTCTTCCCGACGTCGACCCTCCAGAGGATCTCAAACACTCCGTCTTCGCCGCTATCGATGCCGGCGAGCACACCTCGCCGATTGCGCAGCCCATAGCGGAGGTGGTGGAGTTGCCGCGTCGTCGTACGCGTGGCTTCTTCGCCGCTGCCGCAGCGGCAGTGTTGTTGATGGTGGGTGGAATTGGCGTCGTCCAGCTGCGTCCGCAGGAAGACGCGCGGATTCAAGCCGCGGGCGTGGAACAGATGCACGCCATCATGGCTGCTGATGACCTCCTGACCGGCAACGCGGATGCCTCCGGTGCAACGTTAGACATTGTGTCCTCGAAGGAGATGGGCAAGTCTGGCGCGATGGTCGACGGCCAGCCTGCACTCGCTGACGGCATGGGCGCCCAAGTCTGGGCCGTGGCCTCCAATGGTGAGGTGACGTCGGCGGGCGTCATCGGCCAAGACCCGCACGACGATGTGTGGATGCCCTTCGACGGCGATGCCACCAAGGTCATGATCACTGAGGAACCCATGGGCGGCAGCGCCAAGCCCACGGGCCGGATGCTCGCCGAGGTCCGCCTCAGCTAGCCATACCAGCATTACCCAAACTGGCTCGAGAATCGTTTCATTGCTTATGGTGTGCTGAGGCAGTCGCGCACGATATGCAATGCGGTGGTGAGCTCGACGTCGCTTAGGTGTCCGAATCCCAGCACGATGCCCTTCTCAGCAGTGGCGCCGCCCCAGTAATCGCGAAGCGGCGTCAGCGTCAGCCCGCGGGTGGCGGCTCGGTCTACAACGGATTCGTCGCACAGCAACACTGCATGGAGGCCGCCGTTGATGGGAAGGAGGGTGGCGGGGGCGTCGGAAAGCATGGCGTGGACGAGGTCGCGGCGCCGCTTGTAGGCCCGGCGCATCCGCCCGGTGTGCCGCCGCAGTGCGCCGCTAGCTAGATAGGACGCCAATGCCGCCTGCGGGATGGAGCCCACGGGCTGGCCGAAAACCTCACGGACGTCCTGGACCGCGGACAACATCCGCTCCGGAACCACGAGGTAGCCGCACGCAATCGATGGCGAAATCACCGAAGAAAACGTTCCCAAAAGCACCGTATGCTCCGGCGCCAACGCTGTCAGTGCGGGCAGGGGCTGGCCTACGTAGCGCAGCTCGGAATCGAAGTCATCTTCTATCAGCAACGCGTTCTCGCGGCGCGCCCACTCCACCAGCGCGCCCCGGCGAGCAGCGGGAAGCGACGCCCCGTAAGGGTATTGGTGGCTCGGCGTGACGATGAGCGCATCCAGCGGGCCGGGCACGGTAACGCCCTCGGCGTCAGTAGGCACCTCCACCAGCTCGTGGCCCAACGCCTCGGGAATACGCCGCAAGCTCGGGTAACCCGGCGACTCCACCCCCACGCGCAGGTGGTCGCCAAGCGCACGCAGCAATAGCGTCAAACCGTCGCGGGCGCCGGCCGTGACAACGATTCGCTGCGGATCCACCCGCAGCCCGCGCATGTGCCGGACGTGGTGGGCGATTTCGTGGGGGAGTGAGGTGGCGTCGGAAAGCGGATGATTGGCCGCTTCGCGCCATGCGGCCCGCCATTCGGGGGTAAGGATTCCGTCGGTATCCGGCAGCCCGGGCGTGAGCCTGACTGTCGACGCTGCCGGCGCGGGGCGCTCTACCTTCACCTCCCGCAACTGCGAATGTGGCAACCGCGGATTGACGACGGTGCCGGAGCCCACCTCGGCGGTGAGGTAACCCTCGGCGGTGAGTTGTTCGTAGGCGGTAACCACGCTGCCTCGGGAAACGCCGAGTTTCGCGGCAAGCGCGCGGGTGGAAGGAACCTGTTCACCCGGCAGCAGAATGCCCGCCGTCACCTGGGTGCGCAGGGCTTCCGCGATTTGGACGGGCAGTGCGCGTGTATCAGAGGGGGCAAGCCGTATAGACATGGTCCCAGCATAAGTGGTCTAATTCAACACGCTTGAATTGGCTCTTGATTTAGACCACTTCGTAGTGTGAGGATGGTCCGCATGACTGAAAATACTTCTTCTAAGAATGAAACGACGCGAGCAACTACTCGCGTAAAGCGCGGACTCGCAGACATGCTTAAAGGTGGCGTCATCATGGACGTCGTGACGCCGGAACAGGCAAAGATTGCCGAGGATGCCGGAGCTGCAGCTGTTATGGCGCTGGAGCGCGTCCCGGCAGACATTCGCGCGCAGGGTGGCGTGGCGCGTATGAGCGACCCAGACCTCATCGAGGGCATTGTCGACGCCGTCTCCATCCCCGTCATGGCCAAGGCCCGCATTGGCCACTTCGTTGAGGCGCAGATTCTCGGCGAGCTGGGCGTGGACTTTATCGACGAGTCCGAGGTTCTTTCGCCGGCGGATTACGTCAACCACATCAACAAGTGGGACTTCGATGTTCCTTTCGTCTGCGGTGCGACCAACTTGGGCGAGGCGCTGCGTCGCATTACTGAGGGTGCTGCGATGATTCGCTCCAAGGGCGAGGCCGGTACTGGCGACGTCTCCGAGGCCGTCAAGCACCTGCGCACCATCAAGGGAGAAATTGCGCGCCTGCAGAACCTGGACCGCGATGAGCTTTACGTTGCGGCCAAGGAGCTGCAGGCACCGTACGACCTGGTAGCCGAGGTGGCAGAGACCGGCAAGCTGCCGGTGGTCCTGTTTGTTGCGGGTGGTGTTGCTACGCCAGCCGACGCCGCCCTGGTCCGCCAGATGGGCGCCGAGGGTGTCTTCGTCGGCTCCGGCATTTTCAAGTCCGGCAACCCGGCTGCGCGTGCGGAGGCCATCGTGAAGGCCGCGACACTCTACGACCAGCCTGCCGAGCTGGCGAAGATCTCCCGCGGTCTGGGCGAGGCCATGGTGGGCATCAACGTCAAGGACGTGCCGGCACCGCACCGCTTGGCTGAGCGCGGATGGTGATTGGAGTACTGGCGCTGCAGGGCGGCGTCGAGGAGCATGCGGCGATCTTGAGCTCGCTGGGCGCACAGGTGCGTCGGGTGCGGCTGCCGCGTGACCTGGACGGGCTGGACGGAATCGTATTTCCGGGCGGCGAGTCCTCCACGATCGACCGTCTTGCTAGGGCTTTCGACCTTGCTGCGCCGCTTCGCGACGCCGTCCGCTCCGGCCTCCCCGTCCTCGCCACGTGCGCAGGTTTGATTTACTCCGCCCGCGAGCTGGAGAACCCAGCGCCCGGGCAACAGACGCTGGGGATTCTGGATGTGACCGTGAAACGCAATGCCTTCGGCAACCAGCGCTTCTCCGAGGAACGCACCGTCACTGTCGACGGCGTTTCTGTGGAGGCTAGCTTCATCCGAGCGCCCGTCGTCACGCGCGTGGGCGCGGATGTTGAGGTCATTGCCACCATCGCGGGTGACGTCATCGTCGGCGTGCGCCAAGGTCACGTCACTGCCTTGAGTTTCCACCCGGAAGAAAACGGTGAGACTCGCATCCACGAAACGTGGCTCAACTGCTGTTTAGGAGCTACTAGTACCGGATAGCCGGCGCAGTTGGGCGTCGTAAAGCGCAAGCAAACCCTTCATACGTTGAAACCTCACGGGGGTAAACGAGCGGAAAAGCACCGACGGGATAGTGACCTGGGATACATTTAAGCGTGTTAATTCTGTGAAGCACAGCGAAAGGCGAATCCGGTGACAAATCCGCACATCGACCAAGTCCGAGAAGACATCCGCCTCCTAGGCCGAGTGCTGGGCCGAGTACTCGCGCAGCAAGAGGGCGAGGACGTCTTTGAGCTGGTCGAATCCACCCGCAAGATGGCTTTCAACGTAGCCCACGGCGACGCCAAGCCCGAGGACCTCGTGGCGGTTTTCCGGGACCTGGACATCAATAAAGCCAACCTCGTGGCGCGCGCGTTTAGCTATTTTGCACTTTTGGCAAACCTTGCCGAGGACCTCGCGGACGAGGCAGTGGAGGCGCCGGTGAGCTTGCGCAAGACCTTCGCCAAGCTGAAGGAGGAGGGCGTCGCCCCCGCGGATGCGGCCGCCGTCATCCGCGACGCGCAGGTGGCGCCCGTCCTCACCGCGCACCCCACGGAGACCCGCCGGCGTACGGTCTTCGATACCCAGACCCGCATTAAGCAGCTGCTTATCGACGCCCACCGCGGCGGCGACATGGACGCCATCGAGCGCGAGATGTACCTGCGCATGACGTTGCTGTGGCAGACGGCGCTTATCCGCATTGCCCGGCCGACGCTGGAGGATGAGGTCGACGTCGGGCTGCGCTACTACAAGCTTTCGCTTCTGGAGCAGGTCCCGGCGCTCAACCGCGCGATTCGCCATAGCATGCGGGAGACCTTTGGGCTGCAGCTTCCCGACGCCCCCGTCGTGCGACCCGGCTCCTGGATCGGCGGTGACCACGACGGCAATCCGTACGTCAACGAGCGCACGCTGACCTACGCTATCCGTAAGGCGGCGAAGACGATTTTGCGCTACTACGAGTCGGAGCTCGATGAGTTGGAGCGCGAGCTGTCTTTGTCGGATCGCTATTCCTCGTGTTCTACCGAGCTGCTGTCCTTGGCGGAGATTGCTAACAATGACTGGGAGTCGCGCGTGGACGAGCCTTATCGCCGTGCGATTTATGGCATCCGCAATCGCGTGCGTGCAAACCTGCATGCGTTGGGAGAGAAGAAGGCGCCGAAGGGCGACTTCACCCCGTACGCTTCGCCGGAGGAGCTGCAGCGCGACCTCGACGTCATCGATCGCTCGCTGCGCCAGTTCAACGACGACATCATCGCCGATGACCGCCTAGCCCGCATCCGCTCGGCCGTGACTACGTTTGGTTTCCATCTTTATTCACTGGATATGCGCCAGAACTCGAAGTCTTTCGAGCAGGTGCTCACGGAGGTCTTCGCTGCCGCAAGCCTGTGCGATGATTACGCCGCGCTGAGCGAGGCAGAGAAAGTGGAGTTGTTGGTCCGCGAGCTGCAGACCGCGCGCCCGTTGCTGTTTCCTGGCGCAGACCAGGACTTCAGCGAAGTCACAGCCAAAGAGCTGGGCATTTTCCGCGCGGCGTCGCAGGCAGTGCGTAAGTTTGGCCCGCAGTCGGTCTCGCACTGCATCATTTCGATGACGGGCTCGGTATCGGACATCCTGGAGCCGATGGTCCTGCTCAAGGAAGTGGGCCTGAGCGAGGTCGACGTCGTTCCGCTCTTTGAAACCATCGATGATCTGAAGGCCGGCGCGCGCATCCTGGAGCAGCTGTGGGCCGTGCCTTTCTACCGCGAGCACCTGCGCGCGCGTGGGGACATTCAGGAGGTCATGCTGGGCTACTCCGATTCCAACAAGGACGGCGGCTACCTGCAGGCGAACTGGGCGCTTTACGACGCCGAACTTTCCCTCGTCGAGCTGTGCACCCAACATGGGATTGAGCTGCGCCTGGCGCACGGCCGTGGCGGTGCGGTTGGCCGCGGTGGTGGTCCGACTTACGACGCCATCCTGGCCCAGCCCAAGGGCGCGGTGTCGGGTTCGGTGCGCATCACCGAGCAGGGCGAAGTCATCTCCGCCAAGTATGGTGCTCCGGAGACGGCGCGTCGCCACCTTGAGGCGTTTGTGTCCGGAGCACTGGAAGCATCGCTGCTGGATACCGAGCCTATCGCCGATACGGAGCGCGCCTACGAAATCATGCGTGAGCTCGCAGCGTTGTCCGGCGAACGCTACGAAGATCTCATCGGCGACCCCGGCTTTATCGAGTACTTCACCCAGTCCACGCCGCTGCACGAAATCGGCGACCTCAACCTCGGCTCGCGCCCGTCGGCCCGCAATCAGACCACTGCGATTTCGGATCTGCGCGCGATTCCGTGGGTGCTGTCGTGGTCGCAGTCGCGTACCAACATCCCGGGCTGGTTCGGCGTGGGCAGCGCAGTGACGCGGTGGGTGGAGCAGGCGCCGGTCGGCGAGCAGGCGGCACGCTGGGAGGAGCTGCGCGAGCTGTATCGCACTTGGCCTTTCTTCCGCTCGGTGTTGTCGAATATGGCGCAGGTGATGGCGAAGGCGGAGCTCTCGCTCGCTCGTCTCTACGCGGACCTCGTCGACGACAAAGCCGTTGCCGACCGCATCTACGGCCTCATCGCCGACGAATTCGCCCTCACCCGCGAGGTCTACCTGCACATCACGGGCAATGCAGACCTCACCGCGGAGAACCAGCGCCAAGCGCGATCGCTCAAGCGCCGCTACCCATACCTGCTCCCGCTCAATGCGGTGCAGCTGGAGTTGCTGCGCCGCTACCGCGCCGGCGATGATCAGTTCCTCGTCTCGAAGACCATTCAGGTCACGATGAATGGACTAGCTACTGCGTTGCGCAACGCAGGCTAGTTGAATTTGCTGGTGGGGATGGGCGCGGCGTCGTAAGGCGGCTGCCATGCCACCCTGCCGCCGACGCGGACCATCCGCCCGCGCATGGGCGGGGCAGTGGGGTCATCGTCGTTGACTCCGTTGTGATACGGACATAATGGAACCAAATTTAGGATATTCGTCGATCCGCCCCGCGCCCAGGCCACCATGTGGTGAATCTGGCACTTCTCAAATGGGACCGGGCAGTCCTTCCACGCGCAACATGGGCTCTCCGCCATGAGTGCCAGCCGCTGCTTGTCCGTGGCGAAGCGGCGCGTGCGAAAGACATCCAGTGGTCCGTGCTCGCGGCTGACAGCCACGATAACGCCCTTTTCCAGCAGCGCGCGCTCCACGAGCTGCGAGCCGGTCAGCGTGGCACCGTTGGTCATGCGCACGATGAACTCTTCGCCATCCTTGTCCGTGTTTCCTTTGAGCAGCTGCGCATAGTCGTCGACCTGCAGCACCGCCATGGTCATGACCTCAGTTTTCACGCCTTTGCCGTCGAGGTTTTCCAGAAAGCTCTCGCCGGGACGCTGCTGGTCGATGCCCTGGAATACGTCGGTTAGCTGCATAGAATCCGCCGTCACAGTCAACGTGGCCAAGCCGTTGCCATGCTGGGTCAGCTTCGCGCGCTCGGCGTACTCGCGGGGCTTGCGCCACTCGCGCAGGCGCTTGCGCGCAACCTTTTCCACCAGCTCGGCGCTGGTCTGGCACAGTTCCACGCGCAGGTCCCAGGCCTTGTTATGGTCGCGAACCTTGGCCACGAAAGACTCAATTTGCCGCAGCGTAACCAGCCCATGGCCGCGGCTGCGCGCCGCTGCTACCGCCGTGCGCTGCTTCTTGGTGGAGTGCGTGGGCCCGAAGTAGGAGTGATGGAGGGCGAGAAGCTCGGCGGCGTCGGCAGGCGCGGCTCCTAATGCCAACAGATCGGATTCAGACATGCCCGCGCACTCGGCCACCAGGTCAATGGCCCGGCCGAGTGCGGCGAAGAAGGACTGTAATCTCATGACTTCAACGCTAAAGCGCTGTCAAGCCCGCTTCAATAGTCAGTTTCCGCGAGAGGCCAAATTTGTGGATAACTCAGGAGCTCGCCGCAAGTTATCCACATTCGCAAGCTAGCTGGCTAGTTAAGAGCCCAACAAACCGCGGCGGCGCAGCAAGGGCTGCACGTCCTTGTCGCGTCCGCGCAGCTCGCGGTAGACCTCGGTGAAATCGCGCGAGGCGCCCTTAGACAGGATGAGTTCGCGGAACTTTTGGCCAGCTGCGCGGGCTTTAGCATCGTCCCCGTCGGCCGAGTCTGCCGCGCCGACTTCCTTGAACCAGGAGAAGCCGTCGGCGTCGAGGACCTCAGCCCACAGGTAGGAGTAGTAGCCCGCGGAGTAACCGCCGGCGAAGATGTGATTGAAGTACGTCGAGCGGTAACGCGGCGCGATGAGCGGGTTGTTCAGCCCGGCTTTGGCTAGCGCGTCCTTTTCAAACTGCTCGATGCTCGCGGCCGTGAGCTGGGCAGCTTCCTCGCGCGAGAGCGAGTGCCACGCCAAGTCCACAATCGACGCCGCCAAGTACTCCACCGTGCCGAATCCCTGACCGAACTCGCTGCCAGCCGTGACTGCTGCGAGCATCTCGTCGGAGATAACCTCGCCGGTATCAACATGGCGCGCGTAACGCTTCACCAGTGCCGGCTCTAATGCCCAGTTCTCGTTGATCTGCGAGGGGAACTCCACCCAATCGCGCGGGACGTTGGTGCCGGCGAAGGTGGGGTAGCGGACGTCGGAAAGCAGCCCGTGCAAAGCGTGGCCGAACTCGTGGAAGACGGTGTGCAGCTCGTCGAGGCTCAGCAGCGGCTGGGAGCCGTCGGCAGGCTTGGTGATGCCCATGACATTGACGATGACCGGCTTGCGCTCCAGTAGACGGGACTGCCCCACGAACTCGCTCATCCATGCGCCGCCGCGCTTGGTGGGGCGCCCGAAGTAGTCGGTAAGGAGAAGACCGATCCCGTGCGAGTCCTTCTCCAGGTGCGGGTCGATATCTACGTGCGGGACGTTCCCGTCCCGCACCTCCCACACGCGAACCCCCTCCGCGTAACCCTCGAGGTCATCGCGCGGGATAACGGTGATGCCGTAAAGGCGCTCAGCGGCGGCGAAGACGCCCTTCTCTAGGACCTGGTCCAGCGGGAAGTACTTGCGCAGTTCTTCCTCATCGAGGGAGAAATCGCGGGCGCGGACCTTAGATTCCCAATACGGCCAGTCGGCGGCGGTGAAGCCCTGGCCGTTGAGTGTTGCTTCCTCTGCGAGGAGCTTCTGCTCGCCTTCGGCGTTGGCCGCGGCGGCGGGGGCGAGGTCGAAGAGCATGGTGCGGGCGGCGTCGGCAGTCGCAGCGGTTTCTTCGGCGATCACGTAGTCGGCATGGGAGGCAAAGCCCAACAGCTCGGCGCGTTCGGCGCGCAGCTGGACGGCCTCGATGAGACCTGGGATGTTGTTCTCGGAGCCCCTGCTTGTCGACGCCCCATACAACCTCCCCCTCGCATCCTCCCGCGCCAGACGGCTCAGCTCTGATTGCACGGTCGGCAGCTCTAGCGGGATGACATAGCCTTCGCGGCCGAGCGCCTCGGCATCGGCCTTGGCGGAGGCGATGCGCTCTGCAGGCAGCCCCTCGAGTTCCTCTTCGGTGAAGGAGACCGCGCGCTCGCGGGTAGACGCCATGAGGTTGCGGCCGAATTCTTCAGAGAGCGCGGAGAGGCGCTGGTTGATTTCGGACAGGCGGGCCTTGCCAGCCGCGTCGAGGTCGGCGCCCTTGCGGGCAAAGGTGCGCAGGAGGTGGTCGTGGAGGCGCTGGCCTTCCGCGTCGTCGGCAGGCGGCGTGGCCTCCTTGATGCGCGCGTAGAGCACCTCGTTTTGGTAGACCGCGTCATAGTGCGCGGATAGGCGCGGGTAGATGTCGGCGGCGATCTCCTCCATTTCATCGGTGACGTCCGTGCCGGAGAGGTTGCTAAAGACGGCTATGACGCGGTCGAGATCCTGCCCGGAGCGCTCGAGCGCCTCCACGGTGTTTTCCCACGTGGGGGCGGCGGGGTTGTCGGTGATGGTGGCGATTTCGGCGTCGTGAAGCGCGAGTGCTTCGTCGAAGGCAGGTCGGTAGTGCTCTACCTTGATGTCTGCAAAGGGTGGGAGCTGGTAGGGCAGCGTGGAGGGAGTCAGCAGTGGGTTAGTCATAAGAAACTACCGTACCTAATAAGCTCCGCCCTATGTGATGGCTTTCACTAATCTATCCGGCCGGAACCGGTGTGCGCTCCTTGCGCGGGGCGGTGGCACGGTTTATCAAGATGACATCGAGAACCAGGAATGCTGCCAAGGTGATTCCTAAGAGCGGCAAGAAGACACCCACGGTAGCGGCGAAAAGCGCGCCCAGTCCTGTGGTGGCCCAGGAGAAGTGAGCGGTCGGGAGGAAGCGTGGGCGGCGTTTCCACCACATGTAATAGCCCAGCACCACGAGAGCGGCGGTGGCGAGGCCCAAGGCGAGCAACGCAATCTGCAGCGGCAGGCCGAACATGATGCCCATGTGCAGGTAGATGCCCCAGCTGCTGAGCTTGCTAAACAACGGAAGGCTGGAGAAAGGCTGGCGGTCGATGACCTCACCGGTGGAGCCGTCCACGGAAATAGCATCGGAGGTGGTGCGCCATTCGACCCAACGCTCGCTGACCTGCCAGGCGGAGTGGGCGTCCTCCGGCGGGTACAGGCGCAGCGGGCCGGTCAGTCCCTCGGCGCGGCCGGTGGCGAGGACGCGCTCAGCCTCAGCAGCCACGCTGGCGCTTTCCGACGTCCCACTCATGTGGCCGCCATGTCCCTCATGGCCTTCGTGGCCGGTGTGCTCATGCGTTTCTGTACTTGCGCCGGGGAGGGCAGTTTCAATGGGGGTGGCCTTCCAGTGCATACGTTCCACGAGGGAGTTGACGTTGTCGCCGGCCAGGCCCGACCAGGTGATGCCAGTAGCAGACAGTCCAAGCAAGCCGATGAATATCCAGGCACCGATGGTGGAGTGGAGGCGCGTAGCCTTCGAGCGTGCGGAGCGCTTCGGCTGCTGTTGCGTGGTCTTTGCGGTTGCCTTGTTCTTGGGGCGGCGGCGAATCCACCACATGTAGAGCCCGCCGCAGGCCATGATCCACAGCCAGGAGGCGGCCAGCTCCGAGTAGAGCTCACCGACCTTGCCGAGGTGGAAGCTTTCGTGCAGGGAGGAAATCCAGCGGCGCAGCGGCATCTCACCCAGCCCGGAGTAGGTGGGGTAGTCCCCGATAACCTCGGCGTTGGCGGGGTTAATGAAGATGGTGCGCTGGAGGCTTTCGTCAATGCTTTCATCGGAGACCAACACGCGCGTCGAGTCTGTGGGCGTAGTCGCGGGCCACACCTGGGTCACAGGCATATCTGGGTGCTCGTGTTGCGCGGCCTGGATTTGCTCCTCCAAGCTCACGGGGCGTTCAACCGCCGGAACGTTCATGACATCGCGGTACACCACCTTCTCTAAGGTGGGTGCCATGGCGTAGAGGCAGCCAGTCAATGCCGCGACGAGGATGAAGGGGCCGACGAACATGCCGCCGTAAAAGTGAATGCGCTGAATGAAAGATCGCAGAGCCGTCCGACTCATATGTAGTGCTCTTTTCAGGGTCTTTGATGAAGGCCCTTACTCAACGTTCGCGGGGCGCTCAGTAAAGGGCGATGGACAGGCGCTGATATCAACTGCACTAGTAGTCGGAGGCGATGGTTTCTCGGTTCCCGAAAATTGAAAAACTTTTTAACTAACTGGGTTCCTCGGTGTTCAAAGGATGAAAACGCGCGAAGTAAGGCGCGAGAAGCAAGAAACAGTCAAGAAAAAGTCTTCGCAGCTCAACGGATAAAAATAGCGTAGCGGAGTGCTGTTTTAGGCCTGTTTGTGGTTAATGAAGCAAGAAGCGCAGAATTACTTCTTCAGACCATCAATGATCTCATTGAAGGCAGCAACCGAGCGCATGGTCTGATTGAGCTTCTCCTCGCTCGGGGCGTCCTTGGTCTGGATGGCGCGCTAGATGTCGCCGGCCTCGACGTCGTGCTCGATCAGCACACTGCGGCGACAGCGATCCAACGGCGGGGGATGCCGCGGGGATCAGGGCGGAAGCGGCCATCGAAATCGTGGGAGCCGGCTGCGGCAGCCTGGGCAAGCTGTTCAAGGAGGTCGGCGCGGTGGCCACTGGCGTTGGCACGCAACCAGGCGGCATCTGCCATGATGCGTTTGCGGTTCGTGCCAGCTACAGCGCGCCGGCCTTGCCGTGCGACGGCATCGCGCCAACGCTGCAAGACCGTCTCTGGTTCGATCTGCGAGCGGGTGACCACCACTGGCTTCGCGTCCTGGGGAACGCCGAGCCAGTGAGTGTGGGGGCGGTCAAGACCTGGGAACACCCAGGTGTCTTCGTGGGCGAGGCCGATGAGGATCCACGGGGTTCGGCCTTGCTCCCAGGCGTGGCGCTTGCGCATTCGCAGCTGCACCGTCACGTCGGCTGCACTTGCCAGCACCCGTAGGGCAGGAACGCCGAGTCTTTCAGCGGTGGGGCTGGCTTGGCAGCGCAATGGCCCTTCGTTGGTGTCAAAGACGAAGACAGGGTGCATGCCGTCATCCTCGACCCCGCGGAAAACAGCTTCGCCGAACCACCAGTCGTGCGCGGGAACGACAGTGGTGTCTGGGGTGCGGGTGCTGGCGCGGACCTGGCTCCCGCGCCCCAGCCTGCCATCAGCGGAAGCTGTGGCGTTGGTGAGCAGCACACCGGTGCGGGCGGCGTCGCGGTGCGGGAGGCCCAACTGGCCCAGCCCGGTGTCGGCGCGGTAGGCTTGGGCGATTTGCTGTTCACCGCCCGGGAGCACAGTGGAGAGCTCCCAGACTTGGCCGTTGCGCTCGTCCACCATATAGGTGATCACCCCGGCATAACCTGATGCGGTGAGCAGCGGCTCCGAGGCCCACCCACGAAGTTTCAGGTTCCCCACCGGACTGTAGGTGCGGCGCGCAGTGCCAACGGCATCAAGGCTCAGCGTTCCGGTGTCATGGCCGTGGCGGAGCCGGTGGGTGGCCAATGCGGCTTCTACCAGTACGGAAACCGCGGCCTGCGTAACGTGGCTGTCTCCGTAGCCGAGCCGGCCGGTGCCGAGGTGCCCGTGCAGCACCGCGAACTGTGCGGCCAGCAGCGGCAGCTTGTGCACGCGAGCAGCTGCCACCACGCGCAACACGGCTGCCCGGTCACCGGCGGTGAGCCCGCCGAGCCCGCGGTTAAGAAGTCCAGTGAGGCACGATTCGGCGAGCTCGAGGGTGGACAACTGGTCGTGGGTGAGCGTCAGTGGAGCATCGGCGGGCTCGGAAGGAGCAGAAGGCTCGGAAGGTTCGGAAGACTCAACGACCGTCGGTGGGCAGTTGACCAGCACCTGCGCGAGATGGAGACAACGCGGGCTGAGCAGACAGTCGCATTCGGCGCTATCGGGCGAAGTGAGGCTGACGGTGGCACTTCCGACAGTGATGGTGGTGCTGTCGGTACCGGTCTCAACGGTCCAGGAGTCGGGGTCAGCATTGTCGAGGCGTTTCTGCAGGCGAGCTGGAAGCGCTTCAATCGTGGCAGCGACGAAGGCCGGGTCCATGGGAGGAAGGTTGGCACGGGTCATGGGTTCACCTGCTCTGCCACCCACCGCGCCAGCGCTGTCGGGGAGACAGCGGAGACAGACATACCGGCGTTTGCAGCGCGCTGGGCGATCATCGTGTTATAGCGTGCGGTACCTGAATCATCCAGCGCGGCGCACCCGAGGAGCCGAACACCGGAGGTGTGCATCGATTCGATGCGGGCCAGCATCTGGGACACTGATCCGCCTTCCTCGAAATCGCTGATCACTACGAGCATGGTCCGGGACGGCACAGTGACGCGTTCTTGGGCGACGGAAAGTGCGCCGGCAATATTAGTGCCACCACCGATGTGGATTTCGAGGAGCAGAGACAGAGGGTCGTCGACGTGTTCAGTGAGGTCGATGACTTGGTGGGAGAAGGCGAGGAAGGTCACCGACAAAGCGTCCACTCCGGCGAGAATGGAGGAGGTCATCGCGGCGAAGACGGTGGAGGGTTCCATGGAGCCGGAGACGTCGACAAGCACGATCACGTGCCATTCGGCGCGACGTGCTATGGGCTGGCGGAAAATCGGGGTGGCTACGACGAGCTCCGGGGTGCCTTCGGGCCCGTGCACAGCGTGGCGCAGGTTCCTGTGGATGGTGCGGGCGGCGTCCAAGCGCGGGGAGGGGCGAGTGGAAGGCCGCCACCCTTGCAGGCCACGCAGCGCCGGGCGCATTCGTGAAGCCAGGGCCTGAGAAAGCTCCGCGACCATGCGGCGCAGCATCGGACGCAGTTTAATCAGCGCTGATTCGGGCATGCCGCCGGCGAGGGTGAGGACGTCGTTGAGGAGTTCGACGGAGGCGCGGGGTTGGACGTCGAGCAGTAAATCCATGCCGAGCGGATTGCGCGAGGTGACTGCGGTCGCGGCAATGTCTTCGCGTACCTCCTCGCCGAATAACTCATCGAGGTCTGAAGCCCATTCGCGTGCTGTGGGGTAGCCGGGCTCCGTGCCACCACGCCCGCCCAATGATCCAGCGGCGCCCCCTTCGCCGGCACCGCTGCCGTAGAGCTGGTCCAGGCTGCGAGCCAAGCGGCGGTGCTGCGGATCGGTCAGTTCGTGGTGGCGTCGACCCAGCACGAGTGCCCATCGCTGCTCCGGTGCCAAGGCCGCAGAAGCAAGCCCGAGCCGCTGGAGACGTTCCCACGCGGCGAGGTCTTCGGAAGCCCAGCGGCCACGTTCTTCAGCTGGGACGTGGCTCGGGCGCACACGGTTGGCGCCAAGTGCTTCCATCAGACGCTCGCGCTCGGCGGCAGACATCGGGTCGAAGCCAGCACGCAGCGCCGGAAGTCGCGCGATGAACAGGGCTTCTTCGAGGTCCTCGACACCGGAGCGGAGGTCATCGAGGAGAACGTGGTCGTCCGCAAGCAAATCCGGGCTGGCGGTAATAAGGCCGGTGAGCCAGCGCCCTAGATCGTGGCGGGCATCAGTACTAGAGGCACTGCGGATCCGGCCCGCGATGCTGGGCACATCATCCAAGTGCTGGTCGAGACGCTGCAGCAAACCGGTAGCCGCGCCCTGCATGAGCGGCGAAGCAGTGGAGGCGAAGTTCTTAAGCGAGTGCGCCAGGCGCATCCCCACATCGGTGTGGCGAAGGGCGACGAGGCGACCCAAAGCGCTGGCATCGGCCGGGTCATCACTGCCGATAAGCCCGTTGACCTGGGCGACTGCAGCATCGCTGAGAATCTCCAGGGCACCGCTTATCGACGCCCCACGTTCCACCTCCGCCATGCCCGCCACCGTGCCCTCGCCGATAGCGGCGAGCACCTCGATGGCCTCGACCAAGGCGTCAACCCCGGCGCGGGCAGGGAGTTCCTCCTGCACAGCAGCAAGCCACCAGTCGAATTCACTGGCCAATCCGGCTGCGGCGGCATCAGACAAGCCCGCCACCAAGGCAGCCGGTTCCGGGTCCGCGCCGGGACGCCGTGTGCGCAGCACGCCTTCCGCGGCTTGGGTGACGGTTACGCCGAAGGTGCTGACATGGGCGAGGCTGGCACTTGTTGTCGCGTCGTAGTGCACCGTCCATTTTGTGCTCACCGCCTGGGCACCGCCGATCCCGGTCACCTCGGTGGATGTGCCGTAGGAGATGCGGGCGACCCGGCAACGTTGCAAGAACACCTCGCGGCGGGCATCCAGCGTCTTTGATGCCGAGGAACCGTTGGCGCGCAGTGGTGCCAAGACCAGTTCACGCGGCGAGTCATCAGGACCCGGTAGACGCAGGGTAGAAAGGTCTTCCTCGAATGCGAGAACCAGCCCGGACTGCGGCGTTCCGGGGGCGAGCGAGCCGCGGGCGCTGCCGATCAGAACCTCTGTGGCGGCGCGGGCCACCACACGGCCACGCCCGAGCACATCGCCTTGTGCGAAGACAGATGTGCAGGCTTCCAGCACCTCGCGGCGCCCCGGCACAGGCAGCCCGCGCAATGCCGCGAGATCGAGTGCCATCCGGTGGGCCTCGCGAATTTCAGCTGGACCGCATGGGTGGCCGCAGGTGCGGATGCCCGCCGCCAATTGGGTGAGTAAACCGGCCACAGCATCCTCAAAGGCAGACACGCTGTCGCCGTGGAGCAGCACGGCGCGTTGCCAGCGAGGATCACGGATGCCAGATGGGTAGCCGGAACGGGAATCGAGCAGCGCGTGGGAGTAGGGGACCAGGCTCGCCGTCGTCGAGCGGGGTGCAGGCAACGAATCGAGTAATGCCCGGTCGGACTCCACTTCAGCGTTAACGAGCTCATCGGTCAGCGCAGGACTATGCCACGCGCCGGTTACGGCGGCCACGTGTGGGCCGTGTGCTGCGCGGGCGCGCCGGATCCCCTCGCGCATCGACGCCTCTCGCGCAGTTGTTTCCGTATTGACGGCTTGCTCGTGCCGGAAAGCCCATCCGAAGGCAAGGCCACTGCGACGCACGGCTTCGGGGTCTGCGCCAGTAGAGGGAACTTCGACAAGGCGGTCCCAGGCATCGTCGGGGTGTTCGGCGCGCACGTGAGCGTCGATAAGCATGCCCAGATTGATGCTTGATTCTGCTGAAGCAGAGGGCCGCGCTGAGGGGGAGAGGTCCGCGCAGATCACCGGCACCCCGCGCGAGCGCGCCCACCGCAAAGCGACGAGCTCCGGGCTGAAATCGGACAAGGGCCAGAAACCGATTCGACCGTCATCATCAGCTACCGCGAAAGCGAGCGGCGCCTTAGTCTCCGGGTGGGCGATCCACTCACACCAATCCTGCGCCTCAGTAGGCAATTCCAACACAATCGCGTCCGGGTGGGCCGTATCCAGCGCTCGCGGCAGCACGCGCGCGAGTGACGGCGAATGGTGGCGCACACCGACAAGGAAGACAGGATCGAGCGCTAGCTTATCGACGATCCCCGCAACATCCACTCCCGTCATGCCAACTCGTCGCGTTGATCCCATAGCGTGCGCCACGGTGTTGCGCCTTCTTGCGCCCGGCGGTGAACAACTGCGTCCCAGTACCCGCGCAAACGGTCTGCATCAGACGCGTCGTCCTTGCGGACGACGCCGAGCAGGTGCCCAGCCACGTCGCGCAGACCGTCGCTGTGGGAGGGGAAATATGAGGCAGCCAGGGCTATCGACGTGCTCACGGAGACTGCTTCGGCAGTGGAGAGAACCGTGGTGGGCTTTTCCACCGGCCATCCTTCGCGGCTGAGCCCGGCACGCAGGTCGCGGAAGGCGGTGACGAGGACTTCGACAACAACTTCGTCGACAGGTGCGTCGATGTGCGCGGCGTCTAGCGCCCGGCGGGTCTGCGCGGTGACCAGCGCGATCTCCGCGTCAAGGTCAGCGATGGGGTGGACTGTTTCGAAGCTGAAGCGGCGCTTCAACGCGGCACTCATTTCGGAGACGCCGTGATCGCGTAGATTCGCCGTGCCGATCAGACCGAAGCCCTCGGCGGCCGCCACCGACGTATCGCCGAGTTCGGGTACCGCGATGCGACGCTCCGATAGGAGGGAGACCAGTGAGTCCTGGACCTCCGGAAGGCAGCGGGTGATCTCCTCGACGCGGGCGACCGCGCCGGTTTCCATCGCCCGCATCACCGGGCTAGGCACCAGCGCCTCCGGGGTCGGGCCCTTGCCCAGCAGCATCGCGTAGTTCCAGCCGTAGCGCAGCTGATCCTCCGTGGTACCTGCGGTGCCTTGCACCACCAGGGCGGAGGTGCCACAGATCGCGGCCGACAGCAGCTCGGAGAGCATGGATTTGGCGGTGCCTGGCTCGCCGACGAGCATCAGCCCCCGCGAGCCGGCCAGCGTAATCACGCAACGCTCCACCAGCGATGGATCACCGACGTATTTTGGCGCGATGGTCAGCTTGGACCGCCCCGCCTTCAGATCCGTTCCACCCATGATGAAAGTGACCACGGCCTGCGGCGTGAGCTTCCACCCCGGCGGGCGGTTGCCGGTGTCCCAGCGCTCCAAGAATTCGAGTTCATCGGCGAAGCGATCCTCTGCGAGCTCGATCTGGTGCGTCATCGGCGTCTCCTCCTTGTGGTCTCCAGTTCTGCGAATTGCGGCGCGTCGTCGCTCTGGGAGCGCTCCCAGCACTTAGCGAACCATTCCGTCGGCGGCAGGGGCGCGACAGCGATGCCCAGCTGCGGCTCGAACTCTCCCTTGAGCCCAGTTTGCTCGATGCCGAATGCGGGTAGCTTCCACACCTCGATCGGGAGCTGCCCGTCTGACTTGTGCACTTTTTCTACCCATCCGCCGGGCAAGAAATAGCTGCGGCCCGAGCGAGGGCGCTTGCCTTCGACGACTTTACCGGCGGTAACGAGTTCGGAACCGGCGCGGACGATATCGGCCTTCTTCCAGGCGTTCCAGCGGCGGATATTCTTGTCTGTCGGGTCGGGCCAGGCCAGCAGCTGCAGGTAGTAGCGGGCCGCATCTTCGCTGACTCCCAATGTGTTTGCCGCTGTCGCCACGAGTTCGGGAGCGGAGACGAGCGGGTCGCGCGGCTCTCCCTCGCCCGGCTGCTTCAGCCATTCCGCGTAGGTAGTGAGGACACCGTGTGCGCGGAGGTCCACCGCCGCAACGCGCGTCCTGCTGGTGCCGAAAAGGCAGTCCTTTACCCATTCGCGTGCCAGATCCAGGTCGCGGCACGGCTCGTCGACATCTGAGAGATCGACGAAGATCACATCCCCGTCATTTTGCTGTTCAACTGCGAACCGGCCTGCTTGCAGATCTTTGCGGTTCGTGTCGCCTTCGGCGCGTTTCGGCGCACCGATCGCGCTGCGAATTGCGTCATCGTCCTCGCCGACGCCGGCGATAGCTACGTTGATTGCCTCGACGCCCCGCGGGGAGTTGTGCAGCCGCTCGGCATGGTCGGCCAGCGCAGGGCGCAGCGGATCGGTCATGTCCAGCTCAGTCGCGAGCCAGATCAGAGCGCCGACCTCTTGGGCCCAATCGTCGGCGTTGTCGGTGTCGAGGTGCTGGCCGGCCGCAATGCTCTGCAGCACGTTCTCCTTCAGCATCTTCGGGATGCGCTCGGCGATGCGCGCCGGCAGCTCGGGCAGGTAGTCCGGCCCGTGCTCTGACCAGTACCGGGCCATGGCGTCGGTGTCCGGGCCGCTGGTCAGCAACTCCTCCGCATCGTCAGGCAAGCCGGCTGCCAGGATCGCCGCGAAGTGGTCGTCGAAGTTTATCAACCGGTCTCGAGCTGCTTTGAGTTCGCCGACCTTCAGGCCCATGGCTGCGCGCAAATCCTTCGGCACGAAATTAGTGTTGAAGGAGTAGAGGTTAGGGAAACCAGCGGCGATCAGGTGGGCGTCGGCAAGCGGGGCGTTAGCTGCGGCAGCGAGAGCCTCGCCCGTAGACGCTGAGTACGGCAGCGGGCCGTCCTGCTCGATGCGTGCGAGCAGTGCGTCGAAGACCGGCTCAAGGTCCGTGCGTGACGGCGCGATGCCAGTTCGGCTCAGTAGCTTCAGGGGTGTGCCATCCGCAGTCATCGGTTCCTCGCCAGCCACACGCACAACCGGGATGATGCGGGAACCACTGTGATCAAGTCGCACCGCCCGCGGCGGCAGCTGCTGCTTGCTTCCTGGCGTATACGGCCCAGAATCGTACGATTCAAACACGAGGTTGTCAGCCGCGAGCGCTCCGGCGTCCCGCAGCACAATCCACAGCTCCTTCAGCGCCTGCACTTCGTCCGCGGTACGGCCGGGAGATGCCGCGGAAACAAGCAGGCCATCGCCGTGACCGAGCAGTTTCATCCAGTCGTTTGAGCCGAGGCCGCGGTTGTGGGTGTACCCCTTCTCAGGGACATAGCGGTCGTGTATTCCCAAAATTGCCGCGCCTTGCCAGATATCCATCGCGTCGAAACGCTCGAGGGAAGACCTCGTGAAGGGACGGAGCACGTCACGGTGCTCGGCGAACGTCGGCGCCCCGGTTAGCTCCTCCGCCCGCGTGCCGCTGTTCTCCTGCGGCCAGGTCGTCGCCGCCTCGTGTGCAACGGACGCAATCGCGTAGCGCAGAACTGGGTCGTCAATATCGAGCAGGTCGCCGACAAATTCGCACATGCGCTTATCGACGCCGCCGTCGCCCCCACGTGCCTGTTCCACCAGGGGGCGGACCTCATCGGCAGTGATTTTCCGCAGCTTCTCGCTTGTCTCGGGCTCGCGCACGCGAAAGTGGTGCCACAACATCTTCGGGTAGAAGCGCGTGCCGCGCACCGCCACCGGGGTCATGTCGTCCGGATCCACAACGACAGCATCTATGCGTTCATTAGTGAGAATCCACCGTCCGCCGTTGGGGCGGCGAAGTGCGCCGATGACTGTGCGCGCGTGCTCGCCGGTGACGGTGAATTCGGTTCCCTCAGCATCGACCAGCAAACAGAAATCGGGGTCGTCGGGACGGGTGAACACAGCATGCCGGTGGAACCCGTCAGCGGTGGAGAAGTGCGATTCCGCGGTCGTGTCCTCCACCGGCCGGTGCTGAGAACGCCGCGGGTCGAGCACTAAATCCGGGTGGCGGCGGCACTGCTCGGCGAACCAGTCGGGCAAGCTCTCGCGGCCAGTGGCCCCGGTGGCTGGATCGACTTCGACCACAGGGGAGACGGTGTCAAGCGGAGAGCGTTCGACGAGCCATACCCGGTCGCCGTCGACGAAGAAATGCTCGCTGCCGCTCGCCAACGTGGAGTCGCCTGGGCGCATCACCGTGTCGGCGCCGAAGATACGCGCGCCGGGTACCGGGACCGAGGCGGTGAGACCGTCGTACGAAAAATGTTTCCATACGCTGGACATGCCCTTGGTGGTATCGTCCCACCACAGCCGCGGATTCGAGTTGGTGTAGGTGGCGAGGCCGAATTGGCCGTCGATTTCCACGGCGCTAAAGAGTTTCTCGCCGGTCCAGTTGGGAATCTCGGTGGCGGTGCGGCCGCACAGGTAGGTAGCGCGGGTATCTTCTCTCACGATGACGCCGGGCCAACAATCTGCGGGGTCTCGCCACAAAGTGAGCTGAATCGGCTCTCCGTACTTCGAGTTGAACTGCTCCAATTCAGGCCAGCCGAGCTCATCGGGCAGGCCGCGGCGCAAGGATTCGGCCAGGGGCTCAGCAGGGTCGCGGTGAATCGCACGGACCCGGTCGAGGAGCGCCTGAATCTCCCGGTCGCCGACGAGCTCGAACCCACGGACAAACGTAGTGGACTGCGTGAGGTGGTCGACGGTAGGCACTCCCGCTTCAAGCTTGTCGACGATCTCCGTGAGCAGCTCCACCACCAACGTCCTGACGTGCGGGTCGGCGGTGAGCACCTCCACGACCTCCGGATGGCCCATCGCATTCTTGATCCCCAGAATGACAGCACCTCGCAGCGATTCGTCCGCCATGAGGTGAGGCAGCGGTGCGCGCTCCGGAAGGCGTGCCCACCTGGTGAGGTCGACGTCCGGTTGCACTGGTGCGTGAGAGAACGAGAAGTTCAGACCACTCGCGAGAACCTGCTCGACGGCTGACGCGGGCAGGAAATGGAGACGGTCTTTAGGCACGACGACGGTGGTGAGACCTGCATGGGGAAGGATGTCTGCGAGAACCGGTGCCAACTGGGTCGACGGCGTAAACGGCCATTTCGTCCACTGCGACTCAAACAGGAGGAGACGCGGCACGAAGTCCGAGTGTGTGCCGTCTTTGACTGCGTCGAGCGCGCCCGTGGCTTCCAGCAGGTGCAGCCACGGGTCGGTGTCCACGTTCCGCGGGAACAGCGTGAGCAAGCGGTCGATGAGCGAGGGGTCGTCCTCGACGGCGCGGCAGATAGCCTTCTCGTAGTTCTTCCAGAAATGCGCGCCGGCCAGGTGGATCGACGGGGCGCGCAGCAGGTCGTGCACGACGCCGACTTCCTCCTCAGCGGTGTCGAAGCCAGCGGCTTTCGCCAGCTTCGCCAACTCCTTCTTCATTCCGGCGTGTGGGCTCATCCCGCCCCTCACACGCTCCACGCACAAGGTGCGGTATGTGCGGTACGCCTCTTCCGGTTCGAGTTGTTCCGCCAGCCGTTTCGCTTCGTTGCCCAGTTCCTTGGTGCTCAGCGCCCCAGCGTAGGCGAATTCCAAGACGGCTTCGGCGTGGCGGGTTTCGTCGATAGGCAGCGAATGGCGGCGCTCCGCGTCACGAGCCTGCGTGAACATCTGCGCGGCGAGCTTACCGTTATCCGCGGCGATGAAGATCCGCCCGGCTTCCTCGAAGAAGGTGGGGAGGAAATGCGGCGCGCTGTTGTCGAGTTTGTCGGCTAAAGCGGCTATCGAGTCCTTGAATTGCTTCGGCTTGCTGCCCGCGTATTTGCCTGCGCGCTCCAAATCGGCGACGAGGTTGAGCGCGTGATGCGCGTTCTCGGGGTCGTTGAGAATCGGCCAGGCGGGAAAGCCGATCGCCCGCCGCCGTGTGTGGCCCACCTCTACACGGCCGGCCGGCTCGAGCCCGGTGACTCCGAGCGCCAATTCTTCGGCTTCTGCAAGCGGCTCGGGTGCGAGCTGAACGATTGTGCGGCCGGAAAGAGCTGCGTGGGTGAATGACGCCGCCACGAGCGGCACCGAGCTGTCCGTCGCATTCTTCGTGATGCCCCCAAGGTTAAGGCGTGTGCTGTCCTCGAATGTCATCGGCGACTCCTACGGTTCGTTTCCAATTCTTCGAATTGCGGCGCGTCCTCGCCCTGGGAGCGCTCCCAACAGGCAGTGAACCATTCCGATGGCGGCAGTGGAGCCACCGACACATTGAGAAGAGGTTCGGCCTTGCTGCGTGCGCCTAGTTTGAAAATGCCAAAGGGCTCCGTCTTCCACGTTTCGATCGGTAGGTGCGGAGGCTGTCCTTCCGTCCAACCGCCAGGCAAGAAGTACTTTCTTTTGGCGCGGGACCGTTTCGCCTCAACGACGACGCCCGCATCGACCAATTCTGCGCCGGCATTGGTGATGTCGGCTTTCTTCCATTCGTTCCAACGGCGCACATTCGCGTCCGTCGGGTCCGGCCAGGCAAGAAGCTGCAGGTAGTACACGGCGGCAATCTCGCTCACGTTCAAAGTGGAGGCCGCTTCTTCCACGAGCTCGGGCACGACGGCGAGCGGATCGTGCGGATCGCCGTCGCCTGGTTCGCGCAGCCACTTCGCATAAGCAGACAGACTGCCCTGCAACAACAGTTTCAGGGCCCAGAGATCACTTGTGGAGCCGGTGCACATGACGGCAAGATCGATGGCCTGCTGCAGGTCAGGATCATCTGCGTCGGTGATGTCGCTCAGATTGACGCTGATTGAGCCGGCACCGGGCCAGGATCCCTCTGTAAATGTGAAGCGTCCTGATTGATAGATCGGATCGCTGGGGTCTTCGAATTTTCTGATAGGCCGGTTGAGGCTGCGGGCGGTGTCCCAATACGCCATGAGAGTACCGAGGTGAATATCTTGGTGTCCATCGGGGGATTTGACCAGCTCCTCTGCGACTTCGGCCAAGGTACTGCGAACCGGGTCCGACATGTCCACCTCGTTGGCCAGCCAGAGCAGCGACTCGACCCTTGAATCCCAACAATCGTCGTGGTTGCCGTCGAGGACGTTGAGAAGAATTCGTGTGGACAGCCCCTTTGGTTTCCGGGCAGAGAGGTCTTCTGGCAGTTGCAGCGGCGCTGCGGGGCCATGCTCGGACCAGTACTCCGCCATCGCCTGTGCATCTAAACCGTTGTCCAGGACAGATGCTGCATCGTCCGGGATGCCTGCGGCGAGCACACGCAAGAAATGCCCGTCGTATCTGCTCAACCTGCTTCTGGCTTCTTCTGCTTCAGCAACCTTGATTCCCATTGCTGTGCGCACATCCTTGGGGATGAAATTCGTTTCATATGTGTGGAAGTTCGGGAATCCGGCCAGGATCAAATGTGCTTCAACCACAGGAGCTCCGGTGGCCGCGGCGAAAGCCTCACCAGGTTCTGGCGACCATGGTTGCGGGCCGTTGTCGCGAAGGCGCTCGATGAGTGCGTCGAAAACTGGCTCAAGATCCGTGCGTGAAGACGTGATTTCCCGCCGGCTTTCAAGCTTGAGAGTATGGCCGTCAATGGTGATGGGGTTTCCTCCGTCGGCACGCGCGACCATGAATTTGTTCCCATAGAACTTTCCTCCGGGCAACGTCAGCGGCGGGAACTTCGTGTGGAGATCCCGGTAGCGTCCGTTGTTCAACAGGTGGTCGATGGTCAAGTGCTCAGCCGACAGGAGATTCGCATCCCTCAGCAGGACCCACAGCTCCTTGAGGGCGTGGGCTTCCTCGAGCGTGCGGCCAGGCATGGCAGCGAGCGCGAGCAATGCGTCGGTGCAGCCTAGCAGCTCTATCCAGTTATTCTTACTGACCCTCCAGGAATCCGGCTTCGGCGGCAATTCTCTGTCGGTCAAGCCGAGCCTTGCTGCCCCGTGCCAGACGCTGAGAGCGTCGATATCGTCCCACCGGTGAACCATGGCGGAAAGGAGGATGTTTTTGTGCTCTTGAATAGCAAGAGTTTTGGATACAGCTGCATCCGGCGATATCCGAACCTCCGGCCATGACCGTGTCAGGGCTGCGGCATGCTGCGCGATTGCGTGGTTCACCGCGTATTTATCGATGTCCAGTAGGTGTCCGACGGTATCGGCAGGATCATCGTTGACGTCGAAATCAGTACAGCGATCAAACACTATGCGCAGATCATCGGCTGTGATCGTGCGCAGTTTGGCGCTGATCTCGAGGTCACGGTGCCTGGTGTGGTGCCACCACATCGCGTTGCTGAACCCGAGTCCGTAGGAAAGCGTGGGTATTCCATCCGATGGGTCGATCACCCACGTGCCCTGTCTCGATGTCGACAGAATGCGTGGCTGCCCATTGGGCAAGCGAATGACACCGAAGACCGAGCGAGCGAGCTCGCCTGTCACCGTGAATTCGGTGCCGTCCGCGTCGACAATGAGGGCGAACTCCGGGTCGCCCTCCCGGCGGAAGACCGCGTGCCGGTGGTAGCCGTCCGCAGTGGAAAACGGGGACTTCTCCGTCTCCTCGCAGACAGGCCGCAACTGGGAGGTGAGGGGATTGAACACGAGGTCGGGGTGGCGGCGGCACTGCTGCTCAAACCAGTCAGGCATTGATTCGCTGCCGGGTGCCCCGGTGTCGGGGTCAATCTCGATGATCTTCTCTTTGTCATTGAGCACCCAGAAACGGCCTCCTTCAACGAAGATTTGCCTGGTGTTGAAGCTCCATGCGGGGTGGTCGGGCCGTACGACCACACTCTCTCCGAGGAGACGACCACCAGGAACGGGGACAGAGGCCTTGAGACCTGCAGTGTGAGGGAAATGCGACACCTTGATATCTAACGGTTCACGCGCACCGGACCAGCTGATTTTGGTCCCGGTAGCGGAACGGTGCCGGGTCACAATAGCGATTTGGCCGTCGGCTTCGGTGACGTCCTTGATCGGTTCACCCGTCCAATTCTGAATCTCGGTGGTGGACTCGCCGACGACAAGAGCGAGTTGCTTGTCGTTGTGCACCACGACTGCGGGCCAGCAGTCCTTCGCCGCGACCCAGTTATCCGGGTCATGTTCATATTTTTCCCCGTAAGCAATCTCGAATTCGGGCCAACCCAGTTCTTCCGGCAGGCCGCGGCGCAGAGTCTCCGCAAGCACCTCGGCGAGGTTTCCGTGGTATGTCCGAACGCGTTCGAGTAGACCTTGGATCTCGGTGTCGTCGACGAATTCAAAGTGGCGGACGAAGTCGGTCACCTCGGTCAAACGGTCTGTTGTCGGCGGTGCCGATTCCAGGGACTCGACCCGTTCCGTGAGCAGCTCGACCACCACGGGATGGAGGTGCGGGTCGGTGGCGATGACGGTGATCTCGTCGGAGTGCTCAAGGGCCCGCTCGATGCCCTGGAACAGGTATTTCCGCAGTTGTTTGCTGGTAGCAAGGTAGGGGAGTGGAGATCGTTTCTCACGGCTCGCCCAGGTTTTGAGGTCGATGTAGGCCAAGCGAAAACTGTTAGTGAAATCGATGGCAACGTCATGGCTCAGCAACTGCTCCCACGCTTCTGCGGGGATTTTGTTCAGCCAACCGTCCGGCACAGCGATAGTTGTGCAGCCGGCGTGGGGAAGAATCTCGTCCAGCAGCGGAGCGAGTTTCTCATTGCTATCCGTGTCCCACAAGATTCGAGTGTCTATTCCCACAATGCGCCGAACGAAATCAGGGTGCTCGCCCTGCTTGACGAGCTCGATAGCCCCGCTGCCGCGGAGAATATCGATCCAGTCGTCGACTTTGATTTCCTCTGGTGACATCGTCAACAAGTGGGCTTGCAGCGTCTCGTCCTGTTTGGCCGCTTTGCGGATCGCGGTCTTGTAATCCTTCCAGAACTTCTGATTAGCGCGAAGGATGGAGGGTACCCGCAGCAGAACTGCGGCCAGTGCAGCTTCCTCGTCGGCGGGTTTCAGTCCCGCCGCTTTGGCCAGCTTCGCCAGGTCTTTCTTCATCCCGGAATAGGGAGTGAGGCCACCGCGGACACGTTCCAGACACAGTGTGCGGAACCGCTCGTATGCCTCTGCAGGTTCCAACCGCTCAGCCAGGTGCGTGGACTCCGCAGTGAGTTCCTTCACGGAGATCGCCCCCGCGACGGCGAATTCCATCATGACGTCACGGTGGCGCTCTTCGTCGATAAGCAATGCGTGCCGACGCTCAACTTCGCGCGCCTTCGTGAACATCTGCGATGCGTACGACGTGTTGCCCGCTTCCAAGAAGATGCGACCGGCTTCTTCCAGGAATGTCGGCAGAAAGTGCGGGGCGCTGGCATCGAGTTTGTCTGCGAGTGTGTTGATCTCTGTCTTCACCGCACCCGGCTTGGATCGGGCCCGCTTGGAAAGTCGTTTCAAGTTGGCGACGAGGTCGATCGCATGCTGCGCATTGTCAGGATCGTTGAGGATCGGCCACTCAGGGAAACCGACTGCGCGCCGGCGAACATGACCGACATGAGTCTGTTCTTTCAGATCAAGCCCCGTTACTGCGAGGGCGGCTTTCTCTGCTTCCAAAAGTGGCTCGGGAACGAGTCTGACAATGGCGCGCTCTGGCAGCAGGCGGTGCGTGAAAGTCGCAGCGACGAGCGGAGACGAGGCAGAATCGGGTGACTGGGTAATACCTCCTTGCACGAGGCGAGAGTGGGTATCATTCATTGTCGCCGTCCTCAATGGTGCGGCCAGCGTAGATTTGCGTGGCCATACGCACACCTTCGCTGTAGGCGACGGGGCCGACCTTGCACACAGGGACGATCTCTCCGTCGATCTCCCATGACAGCTCGCCTGTGTACGTCTCCACTTCGGGGTACTCTTCCGCGCCGAGCCAGTATGCTGCCTCCACGACATGGCCGCCTTCGTAGATGCGGGTTGCCGCGTACCCGCCCTTGATGCTGTACCCGAGCGAGCGGGCGTGCCTTGTTGCGAAGCGAACCTGCTCGAAGTACGCGTCTTCCCAGGCACGAAGGGCAGTGGTTGCCTCGTCCGGCAGCGGATCGGGCATCGCGTACACCGCGCGCTGGAGCTGGTCGAAGCGCTGCTCCACGCCGAGGTCCGTGGCGAATTCGCGCAGCTCGTCCAGATCATCCAGCAGTACTGGGTGTGGGATGAGAATCTCAGCTGCTTCGATGCTGCGGGTTTCGCCGTCCAAGTCCACGATGCCGAGCTTTACTTGTCCGTCCTCTTCGGTCGCGTCTCGCAGGAAGCCTGTTTCGCCGTCACCGTCTGCTGGTTGGATGATGAGGTCGCGCAGCCAGGACTGCCACGCTTCATCCGGCCACACTGCCGCAATGACAGTAGCGGGAACCGGTAACGAGCGCAGCAGCCATGTTTCCACCTGGGCGCCGCATTCTTCGTCATGGGTTTTTAGCCACGTGAGCAGGTTGTCCAACTCGAGGTATTCCTCGGTCTTCTTCACCTTCGCGGGCACGGATTTCAGCTTTTTGCCTTTTGCATTGCGGGCAAGGATTACACCGTCATCAATAGTCAGGGCATAGCCGCCGGTCACGTCGATCCATGTGGATTCTGCAGGATTGCTCATGCCAGCGAATGTACTGGAATTCACATTTGTTAGTGGTGGGGAAGCAGCAAAAGGGTGTGCCCACCCGGCCGGCCTCCAGCGTGCCACCGAGGAAAATCCACAAACCAAAACCCCGGCCGCCGTTCGGAAACGGTGACCGGGGCCGGAATGACCGAGCGCTTACTTCTTCAGGCCGTCAATGATGTCGTTGAAGGCAGCGACCGGGCGCATGGTCTGGTTGAGCTTCTCCTCGTTCGGGGCGTAGTAGCCGCCGAGGTCGACGGGGGAGCCCTGGACGTCGAGAAGCGCCTGCTCAATCTCGCCAGCCTTGGCCTCGAGGGCCTCAGCAACCGGCTTGAAGGCCTCAGCCAGCTCGGCGTCGTCAGACTGTGCAGCCAGCTCCTTGGCCCAGTTGAGGGTCAGGTGGAAGTGAGAACCACGGTTGTCATTCTCGCCCACCTTGCGGGACGGGGACTTGCCCTCATCCAGCAGGGTCTCGGTGGCCTTGTCCAGGGCAGCGGCCAGGACGCCAGCCTTGGCGTTGCCGTTGGTGTTGTGCTCGTGGCGGAAGGACTCAGCCAGGGCCAGGAACTCGCCGAGGGGATCCCAGCGCAGGTGGTTCTCCTCCTGGACCTGCTGGACGTGCTTCGGGGCGGAGCCGCCGGCACCGATCTCGAACAGGCCGCCGCGCTGCGCAACGCGGGGTAGGTTTTCGGGGGCGCGAGGCGGATCCCCTGGAACCCGCCCAAGAAGCAAGAAAGAGGCAAGAAAACGTTTCTCCAGTTAGGAGAGTTTTTGGAGTGGTTTTCGGGCTGTTTTGGTACCCTTTCCCGGTTACGAAGCAAGAAAGATTTTGAGCGCACGGGCCCAGGGATAAGCGTGCGACTGATCTGCGATAGGAGGCCCGGTTCGGTTTTGGGAAGTAGTCCGTATTGGCGGCCCATTTTGGCCGTGAGCGAGGTTCGGGACTTGAGTTTTCGGGAAGGGCCCAGAAAGTAGATGACGATCAGTAAGACCGTTCGATGATGAAGGGATGTTCCAATGGGTAATTGTGAGGGCAGTAACCCGCGCTAAGGGACGCAACCATGCGTGGGCAGTCGTCGCTGCACCGTGTCTGAGAAGCCTCAAAACCGGCGAAAATTGATATTTGATAGTGTTGCACATCACAAAGGTAGGATTTCCTACTTGTCCAACACAAATCCGAGTTTGATAATTGCCATACGGCGGAAGTCCCTCCGCCGCTGAATACCTACCGAAGGGAGAAACTATGAAGATTCAAAATCGAAACCGCATCACTGGTGCAGTTTTGGCGGGTGTGTTGACCTTTGCCGGCACGGGTGTCGCTGGGGCGACGATTGTCAGCATTGACGGAGGAACCTGGGATTACGGCAGTGATTCTTCCACAGTGTGGTCCCACTACTTTCATAACGGCGTTCGACATGGATCTACAGCTGTGGGGAAGTTTCGGTCAGATAGTGGCTGTGTGAACAAGAACGTCTGGTCACGCGCCACTGCTCCGCGTAAGGGACTTGGCAATGAGTCCTTCTACCGTCATTGCTAGAACATGTCCTTTCTGAGATCAAGCCTATTAGCCGTGGGGATATTCGCCACGGCTATTCTGGCGACTACTGTGGCTTTCCTCGGCGCGAGGCTTTACTCAACGATCGATGGTCACTTGGGTGAGTACGGGGTTCAGGTGGAGTCAGATCGCATCGCTTCGGAGCGAGTGAGTTTCTATTCCGAGCTGGCCGAGTTTGCGCGAAATAATGACTTCGACATCGCGATTAACTACTCGTCGCTCGCTGTCTCAGGTGGTGAGCAACGAGTCTACTCGTCCTCGCTTCCGCCTGACGGTGGCCGGATGGAACGGCCTCGCTTTGAACGGGGGGAAGTTGACATATTTTATCCGCTGGAAGACTTTCCATACTCTGATCCGAGACAACCTCTCCATATCAAAGGGTCGGCGGCGGACGAGCAGCACTTGCTACGGTGGTTAGATGAGCAGGGGCTTGACGCGGTGCCTCTTACCAGGTATTTCACGGAAATCTTTGCATCTTCGACTATCCCTATTCTGCTGATCTTGTCTGTCCTCCTGTGTCTGGTTCTCAGCGCAGGCCATGTTCTTGCCCGCTCACGTGAGGCTGGTGTTCATCGACTACTAGGGCTCAGCGTCGCAGAAACGACCAGTATTGAAATCAAGCGACAGAGCATCACACTTGTGCTTGCTTACCTCGGCGCCCCACTGCTCGTTGCAGGTCTGCTTTATGCCTACAACGGGTGGGCGGAAGGCTGGGTGTTTTGGAGAATTTATTTCACGATTAGCTTGATTCTGTCTGCATGTTTGCTCATTGGTTACCTGGGTGGCCAGTTTCTGGTTCGCAGGACATCGATACCCCAATCCGTCAAGGGCAAGATCCACGCGCGGCCAATTCTCTACTCCCTGACCGTTGTCCGCGGCGTGTCCCTGGTTGCTGCGCTCAGTGTGGTTGCAACCCTGGTCGGGTTTTCAGCGGAGCTTGAGGCGCGTCATCGCTTGCAGGGGGCGTGGGATGCACACCGTGGGCAGCAAGAGCTGGCGTTGAACGTTAACACAGCCTTCGAAGATTGGTCAGATAGAGAGGCCGCAGCGCCATTTCGGGCTGCCGACGAGGCAGGAGACATTCTCCTCGTTGACCCGTATTGGATTACATGGCCCGTAGAACTAGAGGCACCAGTTCTATTAGTGAACCAGGAATTCGCGCGACAGGCGGGAGCGTCAATGTTGGATGGCACTGTTGTGACGGTCTGCTCACCGGGAAAGCTGTCTCTGCAGTCGACAAACGTGATCGAGGATACGTTAAAGTTCGAGGCTAGTTATACCAATGAACCAGCACCCGACATAGAGTGGCGGGACGGATGCAGCTTGGGCTCGGTATTCACTTACGATGTTGATTACCGTCCGCAAGTAGATAACCCGATTCTCGTCATCCTTCCACGGGGTCTTGCCCCGTTGGGGGATCACAACTTGATGTCGAAGGTATCCCAGCAAGTCCTTCTCACTGCCTCCCCTGATGTGCCTTCGCAAATGTTGAAGGGTGCTACTGGGAATACGCTTGCTTTCTTCAGGCCGCGCGAGGACTCATGGCAGTCGAGTATTCGCGCCGCCGAGCAGAATGTGGCTCTGTGGGGGCTGAATGGCTTTGCGGTAGTCCTGCTTGTGACGGTCTTGGTTGGAGCCACGGTCCTTACTTTTCGCGTTACCTACCGGCGCAAAATCCACGTTGCCTATGTTTGTGGGCGAAGCCCTTGGTGGGTTGCAAAAGAAGCAGTAGCTTTTGAGGTTGTATTTTTCGTAGCGACAATTGGCTGGCTGCTGTATATGGTCCGCGATCATCAGGTTCAAGCTGAGAGCCGCGCGCCCTCAACCTGGAGTATCGGGTTTGAAAATCAATGGTCACCATTGACCATCGTCGCAGTCGTGGGTTTCAGCGCAGTATGGTTTTTGGTTTCTATGGTGCTAATGCTTAGAGCTGCTTCACAGTGGGATGCAAGAGGAGGAGTGGAACCGCAATGACAATTCAGGTAAGCGAAGTATCCTGCGGATTTGGCGAGCGGACGGTTTTGCAAACTTTCTCGGCCACCTTTAAGGCAGGACAAATCACGGCGCTCACAGGGCCCTCCGGCAGTGGCAAAACAACCTTGCTCAATATGCTAGGCGGACTGACTACGCCGGATTCGGGAACGATCGAGTTCGAAGGGCTCGACATCGCATCTATGAATCCGGGCGCACGTCGCAGATTTCGGCGAGCAAACGTCGGGTACCTGTTTCAAGACTATGGTTTGGTACCCGATCTCTCTGTTATGGAGAATATCAAGATTGCTGTCCCCCGCGTCTCCCGCGAGACGATGGCAGCGGCGCTGACTGAAGTTGGGCTTGGAGGGACTGAAAAGCGAACGGTGAGTGAGCTTTCTGGTGGCGAGCAACAGCGCATTGCTTTGATGAGACTCATTCTCGCGCAGCCGAAGATTGTGTTAGCTGATGAACCGACCGGGGCCCTCGATGAAGCAAACGCGCAACTCGTTCTTAAATATCTACGTCAATTTGCTCAGGGTGGTGCAGTGGTCGTCGTGGCCACCCATTCTGCATATATTGCGAATAGTTCAGATGTGGTGTTTGGGCTCTGATGTGGCGGAAGAATATAGCTGGGAAGCCATGCCTTTTCATTGGGGCGGATTACAACATAACGGAAGCTTTGACAGATTGCTTCGGATGGGCCGAAATGGGGTGCATTAACAGTCTCAAGGATATCAACACTCTGGATTTCGGCGGTGGATCCGTGAAGAGTACATCCGTTCCGGTAATTGCTGCATGTATGTTTGCTAAGTCAAAGCGGTTAATAGTCAAAGGTGCTGGTACCGATGAGGTCTACTCGAAAACAACTGCAGATATGGTCAGGGCAACAGCTATCGCAGCGACGTCTTCGCATGAAATCGGTACTACACACTGTGATGTATTCGAAGTCGAAAATGACGAGGTGATTACTTCTCCAGAGAAGAGTGAATCGCCACCAATATTGTACTTTGTTGAGCGCTCCATGCACACCGTACGAACGCTTTTTAGCGCGATCGAAGCAGGGGCTAATGCCTACTTCATCTGTGAACAACCTACCGAGAATTTCAAAACTGATCTTGAAATGAGGCTCACCTACCTCGATCGCGGATTGATGCTTGACCACCAGCTCCCTGTATCCACAGTTCTTCGGGCTCAAAATCTCACGCCTTTCCAAACTCGGGTGATGCAATGCCTGCGCGACGGTGTGTTGTCCGACAGGGACATCGCGGCGGCACTTGGCACTTCCGAAAAGATGGTGGGAAAACTCATCGGGCAATTGTTCGGGATATTCGGATGCAACCGGCGCAGCGCGTTAGCTAAACAATCCATTTATGTTTGAATGTGCATGTTCTGGATCAAGCTTGTGGAAACTTATGCCTTGCGTCTATTTGATCTGATGTCGCAAAACGGTGCTTCAATGAAACTATCTGTATCCAAGCCTCGAAAAGGCAGCAGCGGCGGCAGAATCAGTTCAGTTCATCGAGCGTCACCCCCTGTGCCATTAGAATGCGCAGTCGCTCTGTGGCGCGTGGGCATCACCCAGTGAGTTCGGGAAGGGGTGGCTTTTGGGGATGGAGGACGAGACTGGGCTGGGCAAAGGGGCTCCCAGCCCGGCCAAACAAAAACCGGCTGGCCCAGGGTATGGCACCCCGGGCCAGCCGGCTAACTAGCATCGACAGCCCAGGCCAACGGCCCAGACAGTCAACCGAGCGCTTACTTCTTCAGGCCGTCAATGATTTCGTTGAAGGCAGCAACCGGGCGCATGGTCTGGTTGAGCTTCTCCTCGTTCGGGGCGTAGTAGCCGCCGAGGTCGACGGGGGAACCCTGGACGTCGAGAAGCGCCTGCTCAATCTCGCCAGCCTTGGCCTCCAGGGCCTCAGCAACCGGCTTGAAGGTCTCAGCCAGCTCAGCGTCGTCGGTCTGTGCAGCCAGCTCCTTGGCCCAGTTCAGGGTCAGGTGGAAGTGAGAACCACGGTTGTCATTCTCGCCGACCTTGCGGGACGGGGAGTTGCCCTCGTCGAGGAGGGTCTCGGTGGCCTTGTCGAGGGCGTCGGCAAGCACGCCTGCCTTAGCGTTGCCGTGAGCGTTGAGCTCGTGGCGGAAGGACTCAGCCAGAGCGAGGAACTCACCCAGGGAGTCCCAACGCAGGTGGTTTTCTTCCTCAACCTGCTGAACGTGCTTCGGAGCGGATCCGCCTGCACCGGTCTCGAAGAGGCCGCCGCCAGCCATCAGTGGAACCACAGACAACATCTTTGCGGAGGTGCCGAGCTCGAGAATCGGGAAGAGGTCGGTGTTGTAGTCACGCAGCACGTTACCGGTGACGGAGATGGTGTCCTCGCCCTTACGGATGCGCTCGATGGAGATCTTGGTTGCCTCAACCGGGGAAGCGATGGAGATGTCCAAGCCCTCGGTGTCGTGATCCTTCAGGTACTTCTCCACCAGGGTGATGAGGTTGGCGTCGTGACCGCGCTCTGGGTCCAGCCAGAAGATGGTCTTCATACCGGACAGGCGTGCGCGGTTAACAGCCAGCTTGACCCAGTCCTGGATCGGAGCGTCCTTGGTCTGGCATGCGCGCCAGATGTCGCCAGCCTCGACGTCGTGCTCGATGAGGACGTCGCCAGCGGAGTTAGTCACCTGCACGGTGCCGTTCTCCGGAACCTTGAAGGTCTTGTTGTGGGAGCCATACTCCTCAGCTTTCTGAGCCATCAGGCCGACGTTTGGAACGGTACCCATGGTGGACGGATCGAATGCGCCATTAGCCTTGCAGTCCTCGATAACAGCCTGGTAAACGCCAGCGTAGGAGGAATCCGGGATAACAGCGAGGGTGTCCTGTTCCTCGTCGTTCTTGTTCCACATGTGGCCGGAGGTGCGGATCATGGCCGGCATGGAAGCGTCGATGATGACGTCGGAAGGAACGTGCAGGTTGGTGATGCCCTTAGCGGAGTTCACCATAGCCAGGTCCGGGCCGTTTTCGAGAGCAGCGTCGAATGCGGCCTTGATCTCCTCGCCATTCTCGAGGGACTTCAGGCCCTCGTAGATAGCGCCGAGGCCGTTCTCACCGTTGAGACCAGCTGCGAGCAGCTCCTCTCCGTACTTGTCATAAACATCTGCGAAGAACGCGCGGACCACGTGGCCGAAGATGATTGGGTCGGAGACCTTCATCATGGTGGCCTTCAGGTGAGCAGAGAAGAGAACGCCCTCTTCCTTAGCGCGAGCCACCTGAGCCTTAAGGAACTCGTCGAGAGCCTTGGCGGAGATAAAGGTGCCGTCGATAACCTCGCCCTTGAGAACCTTGAGGCCCTCGAGCAGGACGGTGTCATTGAGCTTGATGGTCAGGGTGTCATCAGCCGGCATGATGACGGACTTCTCGTTGTGGCGGAAGTCGTTATCAGACATGGTGGCAACGTTGGTCTTGGAATCAGCGGTCCAAGCGCCCATCTTGTGCGGGTACTTCTTAGCGAAGTTCTTCACAGCAATCGGTGCGCGGCGGTCGGAGTTGCCCTCGCGCAGAACCGGGTTCACAGCGGAACCGGTAACAACGGCGTACTTCTCCGGAGCGTCCTCGTAATCCGGAATGTCGAAACCGTCAGCCTGCAGCTCGGCGATAGCCTTCTTCAGCTGTACCAGGGAAGCGGAGATGTTCGGAAGCTTGATGATGTTTGCTTCCGGGGTCTTAGCCAGCTCGCCGAGTTGAGCCAGTGCGTCTTCGACCTTCTTCTCACCCAAGCGCTCTGGGAACTGAGCCAGGATACGGCCAGCCAGGGAGATATCGCGGGTCTCAACCTCGATGTCCGCGGTGGAGGCAAAAGCCTCAACGACCGGCTTGAAAGAGTAGGTGGCGAGCAGCGGAGCTTCGTCCGTGCGGGTCCAGATGATCTTAGACATGTTTCTCCTAATAGTTCGAAAATGTTTCAACCTAACAGGATACCTGTCTTGTTACAGCTGTGCGGGCAATTACCCCTCAGAGACCCCACGTTTCCAATAGCCCATGAAGGACACCGCCGAGCGCGGCACGCCTGCCTCCTTGACCAGCATGCGACGCATGCGCTTGACGACGCCGCTTTCGCCCGCTATCCACCAATACGCACCGTCCGCGGCACGGGTGCCGAGCTCTTCACCGGAAGCGGAAAAGCCGGGGGTCTCCCAGAGAATTTCGCGCTCAGGGCTGGCCTGTTGTGGGGTGTCCGGGGCGGGGTCGACGCCGGTGAGGGAGGAGAGGGCGTCGATAAGCGTGGCGTTGCCACCGTGCGGGAGGAACTCGACGGTGACGCCGGTAGGAGCGGCGAGGGCCTGCGCGTCCTGGAAGTAGGGCACCGCGATGTGCACGCTGCCGCTAAGCCCGTCGGGCCACTCGTCGAGGATGCGGGCGATGGCAGGCAGGGCGGTCTCATCGCCGAAGACGTGGGCCTCGCGGGCCTCGCCGGGCTGGAACTCGATGCCGGGGCCGGATTCGTCGTCGGAGTGTGGGGCGATGACGTAGATTTTATCGCCGGTCGTGGCTGTCGACGCCCACGTGGATGCCGGGCCCGTTTCACCAGGCGCGGTATGCAGCACGAAGTCGATAGTGAGGATGCCGCGTTCGCGGTCGAGCTCGCGCACGGAGTAGGTGCGCATTGCGCCACGGGTGGCCGGATCGAGCTGCTGCCAAGCGGCGTACCAGTCCTCCGTGGCGGGAAGCTCCGGCAGGCCGTGGGCGCCGGGGATGATGAGCTTAATGCGCAGGTCACGGATGACGCCGGAGGGCCCCATCTCTGTCAGGCCGGTGAGGCGTACTCGTTGGAAGCTGGGGGAGATGCGCACAGAGTCCAAGACCGTAGCGCGGAATGGCTGGTAGGGCATTATTTTACCTTTCTCTTACCAATGGGCATGACGGCCGGAAGCCCCGAGACTGGGTCTTCGACGATGACGGAGTCCACGCCGAAGACGTCCTTGACCGTTTGCTGCGTCATGACGTCTTGGGGGCTTCCCTGGGCGTAGACGTTGCCGTTTGAGACCGCGATGAGTTCGTCAGAATAGCGGGCGGCCAGGTTGAGGTCGTGAATGACCATGGCGATGGTGGTGCCGTGGGTTTCGTTGAGTTCGACGAGCAGGTCGAGGACCTCGAGCTGGTGTTTGATGTCGAGGTAGGTGGTGGGCTCGTCGAGCAGCAGGATGTCGGTGCGCTGGGCGAGTGCCATGGCGATCCACACGCGCTGGCGCTGGCCGCCGGAGAGTTCGTCGATGGAGCGCTCCGCGAGTTCAGCCACCCCGGTCATCTCCATGGATTCCTGCACGATGTCGTAGTCTTCCTGGCTCCAGCGGCCGAGCAGCCCCTGGTGTGGGGTGCGGCCGCGGCCCACGAGGTCCGTCACCACGATGCCGTCTGGGGCGATGGGAGACTGCGGCAGCAGGCCCAGCGAGGCAGCCAGCTGTTTGGTGGGAATCTCGGAGATGGCTTTGCCGTCAAGGAAAATCTCGCCGCCGGTGGGCCTGAGCAGGCGGGACAGCGAGCGCAGCAAGGTGGACTTGCCGCAGCCGTTGGGGCCCACGATGGAGGTCACCTTGCCAGGTGCGATGTCGACGCTGAGCCCGGTGATGATGTCGCGCTCGCCGTATCCGAGGGAGATGTCCTTCGCGGTGAGCTGAGCAGGTTTGTGCATGACAGTCCTAACGATTCGAGCGAGTGAGCAAGTAAATAAGGAATGGCGCACCGAGCACGCCGGTGATGACGCCGACGGGGTAGCGGGTACCAAAGAAGTATTGACCAGCCATGTCAGCGACGAGCACCAGGATGGCGCCCACCGCACAGGCAGGGGCGATCATGGAGGGGCCAGCCTTAAACAGGCGGGTGGCAATCGGCCCGGCCATGAATGCCACGAAGGCAATCGGGCCCGTCGACGCCGTGGCCACCGCAATGAGGATCACCGAACCCACGATGGCCGAAACGCGCACAACGTTGAGCCGCAGGCCAAGGCCGACGGCGAGGTCGTCGCCAAGCCGCAAAACGTTGAGCTGGTGACCCAAGAAAATCATGACGGGCGCGATGACCAGCACCGTAAGAAGAAGCGGCAGGCCGCGCTCCCAGGACATGGTGTTGAGCGAGCCCGTGATCCACCGTGTGGCCGTAGGCAGGTCGTAGGACGGGGCCTTCGACAGCACGAAGTTGGTCCACGCCTGCAGAATCGCCGACATACCAATGCCGATGAGAATAAGGCGCGTGCCGGTGAAACCAGACTTCAGCGACAACAGGTAAATCAGCGCGGCGATCGTCAGCGAGCACACCAGCGAAACCAAAGACACGGTGGTCTGGGAGACGTTATAAAACACAATCGCCGTGATGCCCGCGGCGGAGGCACCGGAGGAGATACCGATGATATCGGGAGAGGCCAGCTGGTTGCGCAGCATGGTCTGGAAAGTCACGCCGGCGATACCGAAAGCGATGCCCGCGGCGACGGCCACGGTGGCACGCGGCAGGCGCAGGTCGCCGACCGTAAAGGACGCGCCGGGGACGGTCTCACCGAAAACAACACGAAGCACCTTGCCCGGACCATAGAAGGTCTCGCCCACCATGAGGCTGGTGGCCCACAAAACCACGATGATGACGGCGAGCACGCTCAAGCGCCAGGCAAAGGAACGCGCGCGGGCGTGGCGTTGCTGTTGCAGCGTCGCGGAGGTGGAGGCCGAGGAGGTTTGATTCGGCATTAGAGATCACGCACCTTGGTTCGGCGGACAATCCAGATGAACAGCGGTGCGCCTAGAAGTGGGGTGAGGATGCCCACGGCGACCTCGCTCGGCTTGGCGACGACGCGCCCCACCGTGTCCGCCGCCACCAACAGGAAGGCGCCGGCCAGGCCGGTCATGGGCAGCAGCAGGCGGTGGTCGGTGCCGAGCACTAGGCGCATGACGTGGGGGACGATGAGGCCTACGAAAGCGATGGGGCCGGCAATCGCGGTGGCAGTACCGCACAGAATGACCGCGCCCACGGCGGAGAACAAGCGCGTACGCACAACGTTGATGCCGAGGCCGGTAGCGACGTCGTCGCTAAGCGCAAGTGCGTTAAGTCCCGTGGCGCAGGCCAGAACAATGATGAGGCCGATGACGAGGAACGGCACGGCCATACTAATTTGGGACCACTGCGCGCCACCGACGGAGCCGATTTGCCAGAAACGGAACTTGTCCATGACGTCGGTGCGCGGGAGCAGCACGGCGCTGACCATGCTGGAACACGCGGCGGCCGTGGCAGCGCCTGAGAGTGCGAGCTTGAGCGGCGTGGCGCCGCCGCGGCCTAGGGAGCCGACGACGTAGACGAAGGAGGCGGCAGCGAAGGAGCCGATAATCGCCACGATCATCGTGGGCACGGGGCGAGAGAGCCCGAAGAACGCGATGCCCACCACGACGGCCAGCGCGGCGCCGGAGAGGACACCGAAGATGCCAGGGTCGGCGAGCGGGTTGCGGGTCATGGCCTGGAACGTGGTTCCGGACATGGCGAGCGCGGCACCGACGAAGAGCGACAACACGGTGCGTGGGACACGCAAATATGCGGCGGCCTCACTGGCTGTCGCGGTCGAACCGCCGAGGGCCGAGAGGGCGTCGGAAGGGGAAATTGTGCGCACGCCAAACATGACCGAAGCCACCACTGCGAGAGCGGTGGCGGCTAAGAGTCCGATGATGACGGCGATTTTCTTGGCCGCCACGTGATTTAAGCCTGCAGACCGGAGTTCAGCTGCTCGAAGTACTTGTCGATGCCCCACGGAATAGACAGCGGGGACTGGTTCGCCGAAGCGCCCAGCGGGCCGTTCTCGAGGAAGACCACGTTGCCCTTCTGAACTGCCGGGATCTTGCCCTTGAGCGGATCCTTCTGCATCTCCTCGAGGGTCTTCTTGTCATCGTCGGCGTTTCCGGTGGAGTAGGCCACGATGAGGTCAACGTCGTTGAACCCTTCTGGCTTCTCAGCGGAGACCTCGACCCAGAACTGCTCGGCGTTCTCGGAGTTCTTTTCCACGATGTCCGGGGTGCCCAGGCCATGCTCGGCTAGGAAGCCCATGCGTGGGTCGTCGGTGGTGTAGAAGCCGATCTTGGAAGCATCGGTGGTGCCGCCGAAGGCGGTGAACAGGACCTTCTTGTCCTTGAGAGCCGGGTACTTGTCCAGGGCCTTTTCGGTTTGGGCATCGAGATCCTTGATGAGCTTTTCGCCCTCGTCCTTCTTGCCGATGGCCTCAGCGTTCATCTCAATCATGTCCTCGAGGGAGGTCGCCCACGCGACGTCCGGGTAGGCCACGACCGGAGCAATCTTGGACAGGGTGTCGTAGTCCTCCTGGGTCAGACCGGAGTAGGAAGCGAGGATGACGTCCGGCTGGGTGTCAGCGACCTGCTCGAATGGGATGCCGTCGGTCTCATCAAAGAGGACCGGAGTCTGCGCGCCGAGCTCCTTGAGCTTCTCCTCGGTCCACGGCAGGACGCCGTTGTTGTCATCGTCGCCCCACGTGGTCTTGGACATGCCCACTGGGACAACGCCCAGCGCCAAAGGAACCTCGTGGTTAGCCCAACCCACGGTAGCCACGCGCTCTGGTGCCTTCTCGATGGTGGTCTCGCCGAACGCGTGCTTGATGGTCACCGGGAATGCGGCGGAGTCCGCGGAGTTAGACGACGACGCGGAGTTGTTCTCTCCAGTGGAAGAGCTGTCCGAGGAGCAGGCTGCCAAAGTGAAGATGGTGGCCGCTGCCGCGACGGTGGCGATGATGCGTTGTGCTCGCACTAGGGAACTCCTTTGAGGGGTAGGTAAAGCTTTTCTAACTTAGGCAAGACTATTATACAACGCCCATGTTGTGTAAATTGACCTCTGTGATGTGTGGCATAAGCCCATCATGATGTGGGAAAAGCACATTTGGGCGGCCGTAGCTTACGAAGAACCCTTCTCGCGCGCTAAGGTCTCCGCACGTGAATTCTGTCTCCGTAAGCTCCCAAAGCAACCACGACCGCGCCGACCAACCGCGCGTGCCCCGCCAAACTGAAATCTCGTCGACCCGCCGCACCCTCGTCACGCTCGCCCTGGCGCTGGGTGCCTTTTCCATCGGCACCACGGAGTTCGTCTCCATGGGTCTGCTGCCGCTCATCGCGGGTGACTTTGGCATTACGGAAGACACCGCCTCGACACTAATCACCGTCTACGCCCTCGGCGTCGTCGTCGGCGCTCCCGTTATCTCAGCCGCGACGGGCAAGCTGCCGCGCCGCCGCCTCATCATCTTGCTCATTGGTTTCCTCCTCGTGGGCAACCTGCTCACTGCCTTGGCGCCGAACTACGCCACGCTGCTGGCCGCTCGCTTCATTGCAGGTCTGCCGCACGGCGCGTACTTCTCCGTGGCCAACCTGTCTGCCGCCGCCATGGCGCCGAAGGGCGGTCGCGGCAAGGCAATGGCTGCCATCGGCATGGGCCTGGCCGTGGCCACTGTTATGGGCGTTCCCGCAGCCCAGGCGCTCGGCCAGAACCTGGGCTGGCACGCCGCCTACTTCCTCGTGGTCATCCTCGCGCTGGCAACGATGGTCTTGCTGTACTTCCTCTTCCCGCACATGACGGAGATGCCGTCCACTGACATCTCCACCGAGCTCGGCGCGCTGAAGAACCTGCAGGTTTGGCTGTCGGTCATCATGGGCATCGTCGGATTCGGCGGCATGTTCGCGGTCTACACCTACATCACCTGGACCATGACCGAAGTCGCCGGAATGCCGGATCACTGGACCTGGGCAGTGCTCATGGTTTATGGCATCGGCATGACCATTGGCAACGGCGTCGGCGGTGCGCTGTCTGACCGCAACACCGAATACTCCATCCTTTTCGCCCTCGTATTCCTCGTGGCGACGTCCCTGGTGTTCTACTTCGGCGCGCACAATCTCTGGCTAGCGACCATCGCGTTCGGCGTTCTCGCCTTCTTCGGCGCGGTCCTCATCCCGTCGCTGCAGCTGCGCCTCATGATCGTTGCTGGCGACGCCCAGACCCTCGCTTCCGCGCTGAACCAGTCCGCGCTCAACATCGCCAACGCCATGGGTGCGGCCCTCGGCGGCCTCGTGGTGGGCGCCGGTTTCAACTACAACGCTACCTCCCTGGTGGGCGTCGTCCTCGCCTCGCTGGGCATCATCGTGTGGATCGTTTCCCAGGTCACCGCCAAGCGTAGTGGCGTGTATGTAAAGATCATCGAACAGAGCTAACACCCAGCACACGGTGGGGGTGCTCTTGTGCCTTATTGCGCGCAAGTAGACTAGCGCGCATGACTTTTACTATTGCGAGCGTCAATGTCAACGGCATCCGCGCCGCCTGCAAGCAGCGCAATGAAAATAACCCGGGAATGAATGTCTGGCTCGAGGAGACCACCGCCGACGTGGTCCTCATGCAAGAAGTTCGCGCGAATCCGAAGGAAACCCAGAAGGCACTCGCGCCCGCTCTTGAGGCCGGCTGGCACTTGGTCCAGGCCGAGTCCGCCGCGAAGGGCCGCGCGGGCGTGGGCATTCTTTCGCGCACGCCGCTGAGCGACGTCTCAGTTGGCTTCGGGTCCTTCTCCGAGTCCGGTCGCTTCATCGCCGCGACTGTCGACGCCGAGGGCGGCCCAGTACGCGTGGCCTCCCTGTACCTGCCGTCTGGCGATACTGATTCCCCGAAGCAGGACGAGAAGTACCTCTTCCTCGACGAGTTCTCGGAGGTCCTCGCCGACTTGGCCGCGACTTATCCGCAGGCCGTTATCGGTGGCGACTGGAACATCTGCCACCGAGCGCAGGATCTCAAGAACAACAAGTCCAATGAGAAGAAGTCCGGTCATCTGCCTGAGGAGCGTGCGTTCATGGACCACGTGTTTGGCTCCTTCCCGGATGAGCTGCCACAGGACAAAAAGGGCCTTGGGGACTACCTCGGCGTGATCGACTACGCCACGAAGACCGACTGGTCAGCCCGCGTTCCGGGGGAGGACGCCGTGCAGTGGTACGACGTCGCCAGGCGCCTTGCCCCCGATGCTGACGGTCCGTACACCTGGTGGACCTACCGCGGCCAAGCGTTCAATAACGACGCTGGCTGGCGCATCGACTACCAGGCTGCCACCAAGGCAATGCTGGAGCGCGCGGAGAAAACCTGGGTCGAAAAGGCACCCATGGTGGAACAGCGCTGGTCGGATCACTCGCCTTTGCTGGTGCAGTACCGCTAGACGGTGCTAAGCTGTGTGAGTCTCAAAATCTTAGATTCTTAAAACGGAGAACCTCATGACCCGCGCAATTATTTACTTCGTGCTCGGCGCCGTACTGCTCGGCCTGGGTATCTGGTGGTGGACCATCGTCGGTCCGTCCTTCGCATTCCTGGCTCCGATCATCCTCCAGGGCGTCGGCGGCGCGTTCATGGTCGCTGGTTGGGCAGTTATGCTCGACGTTCACGCGCCGACTTCTCGCAAGCTCTAAGCTTGCATTTGCTGCTAAAGCACTCACCCGTAGGTGAGTGTCTCCCCATTAGGTTCGTCTGAGAGAACAGACGCTGCCTAGTGGGGATTTTTATGAGAAGACGAAGGGACAGAAGGGCATGCGGCCGAAAGACTGTGTAGTCGTATATCACCTTCTGTACCCCCATGAAGCCTGCTATATGACTAAACATATGTTTCCGAGAATGCGTCACTGCCCGCAGTTTCTACGTCTAAACGACAGAAGTCTAATAAATAGAAAAGCGCACTCCCACCAGCGGGAGTGCCTTCATTTACTCGATTCAAAAGCGGAATTTGAGACCTAAGATAAGGACCGCGATTGTGTCACGCATACCCAAATAGGATAAATAACTGATGGTCGTATAGAACTCATTTACGGGGGACTTTGGTTCTGCGCCAAACCGTATTGAAGTGCCCCGGGTTTTGTTCCTAGGCATTTGCCTTGATTTCCATTATTCCTCGACTGGGGTGGTGTTCCCAAAACTCGGCTTCGACTTCAGCCGGCGTGCGGTAGCCTAGGCTCTGGTGGAGCCGTGACTCGTTCCACCAATTCACCCACTCGAACGTGGCGATTTCTACGTCGACGACATCGTTCCACGAGCGCCCATGGATCAGTTCGTTCTTGTAGGAGCCGTTGACATTCTCAGCCAAAGCATTGTCGTAGGAATCACCAACAGTGCCGGTAGACGCAGTAATTCCGTGCTCAGCCAGGCGCTCGTTGTAGACAATACTCACATATTGCAAGCCGTGGTCTGAATGGTGAATCAAGCCCGTTGTTTCCTTGGCACACACGATTGCCTGGTTGAGCGCCTGCAGCGGTAAGGCTTCGGTGCGCATCGAATCCGACAGCGCCCATCCGACGATCCTCCGGGAGAATACATCGGTCACGAACGCGGTGTACACAAAGCCTTTCCTGGTGCGCACGTAGGTAATGTCCGCTACCCATAGCCGATTAGGGCCAGGGGCCTTAAAATCACGATTGACCAAGTCTGGGCGAAGATCCGGGTCTTTGGGTTTGCGCGTTGTGATTGGTTCCCCACCTTTGCCCTTGCCAGACAGGCCAGCGCTGCGCATCAGCCGGGCTGTGTGCTCGCGGCCAATGTCAATGCCCTGGCGTTGCAGCACGCGCCACATTTTCCGCACGCCGTAGACGCCGTAATTTTCAGCATGAACGTCGCGAATATGCTCCACGAGGGCAGCGTCGCGAAGAGCGCGGGCACTTAAGCCCCGGGCCTTGGATTGGCGGTATCCACGCGAAGTAAGGAAGCCGCCTTCGCGATGCGTGTTTAACGTCTGGCAGATGAACTCGACTGAGAAACGATTCCGATGCTCATCGATGAATCGGATCATTTCTTAACGTTTTGGGTCGAGTTCGGATGCGAAAAAAGCTGAGGCGGCTTTTAACAACTCGTTGGTGTCTCGCAGCTGGTGATTTTCTCGACGCAACCGTGCGTTTTCTGCAGCAAGGTCCTCAGGCATTGATTCCACAACACGTCCTTCGCGACGAGCAGCCTGCGTCCATTGCCTCGCCGTGTGCCACGAAACGCCCAGTTTGGGTGCCACGATCTTGCAGGCTACTTGCATGGAAATGTTCTCCGCCAGGATGCGGTCTTCCACGAGACGGACCACTCGGTCCTTCGCATCCTGATCAAATTTTCTCGGCATGTTCCAAATTTTCCCATCTACTCAAACGGAACAAAACCTGGGGCACTTCAATATGGAGTCTTTATCATGCCTGAAAGATAGGTTCAGGTTCGTGGCTTGTTCTGTCTATGAGATTGGCCGATTGCTAACAAAATAAACATATTCAAAAATACGTTTCCTAAAGACAGAATATCGATGTAGTCATGATACAGTCCTAAATACCTAGAAACCCCTAGAAGAGAAGCTAGGCAAGTGCTGAATAAAGCTGTGGCGAAAACCCACCTGGCAGTAGTTTTTCTATGCCAATACAGTGCGCCCCAGATGATTAAAGTGACTCCAATTAGAGCGAGAAACGAATTATTTTGCATATCCATTTTGTAGCAAAAGAAAGGCTGAGCTCTTTTGTTCTAGCATCGAGTTGCGTAAGGGAATACAATATTTGGTGAGTACTTTCCTCCGAGAGCCCGAATAGTGAAGCACCGGCCTGTATTAGCTGCATGAGTAGCTACGGCAGAGGCGCCTGCGCATGCACCTTTAACAATCCATGGACCTAAGCCCATTCCTGTAACTTTGCCAGTGCAGTAAGAGGCCCCAATAGCAACCATGCTTGTTTCGTCTTTAGTGAAAACTAGTTCTTGACCAATTTTCTTTCCCCATCCATAGACATCTCGAATGTATGGATCCGCAACCACAGGAGTACCGGTCGCACTTGCATTAACATGCTGCACGAGTGTGTCACCTACGATTTCGTAGTGAGTATCTACCTTTTCTCCGTTTGTATCTTGGGCCCATGCGGGATCAATTATTTGATATGGTTCCTCGAATTGTTCAGGACGGACAAGAATATAGCCATCTTTCTCTTCTAGAAAAGCCCCCTCAAAATTAAAACGAAACTCCTGGTCATGGTCTCCCGGAGAAAGCGTGATGATTTGCCTTCCGTCTTCCCTGTCAATGACTTGGGCAAAACGTTCTCCTGTCGTAGTCAAAATTTCTGCTTGCTCGGAAACCACTTCATTCGTCTGCTGTATTTCGTCGACTTCTTGTATGTCGATTTCATCATTTGCTTCTATCCACTTCTGATTGGTAATCGACGCGGGTGACATGGTGTTTTCTTCTACGATTTTTTGAACTACATCGTTCGAAATTAAATCGTTTTCAACCGCAACCGCAGGGGAAACACAGTAACCGGATAATACAATGGCTGAAGCCGAAGCAATCAGTTTATGCGAAAAAAAGAAATTCATTTTCCCTCCAAAGAAAATAGAGTACGCAGAAAGGTATTGAAGCTTGAGCGTCTGAGTTAAGGCCAAGGTCTAAACTGAACCGCAAGATGCAGCCTATGCCTTATAGATGACTTTTTAAATGACCTTGTACGATTAGATTATCAATCTGATTCGCTAAGTCAATAGGAATGTAGAAATATGCTCGAAACCACACAAAAGGGCAGCCACGTTAAGTCTGTTTCTGAGATTGACCACTACATGGCGTAGAACCTGCACACATTGAGACGCGCCCCGCGTCTACCGCGACGTCCTCCACGGTTCAGATACGCGCGACCTTAAAAAGGCTTACCGGCGCAACAAAGCCGGCGAGGTCTCGCCGCGTATGTACCGCACTGACTCCGAAGCCCTCGGTAAAAGCGAGTACGGCAATCTTACAAGCAAGCAATATGCCGCAGTCCTCGTCGTGGATATAGACCAGCCGGGAGAAGCCGGAGGCCACCCCGCAGACCTGGCCTTGTACGTGCGCAACGTCGTGCGGGTGCTTGTTGAGCACAACATCGGCCCAGCCTGGGTGGGTGTGAACCTCATAAGCGGGAAAGGACAGTTCATCTGGCTTATTGCCCCTGTTTACGCAGACGCTTCGGGTAAGTTCTCGCAGATGAAGCTCCTAGCTGCAACCACGCACACCCTAGGCGAGCTGCTCGGCCACGATCCCCATTTTGCTCACGGCTTTAGCCGCAATCCGTTCTACACAGGGAAATCTCCGTCAGCTTATCGTTGGTACAGGCAGCACAACCGCGTGATGCGTCTAGGTGACTTGATAAGGCAGGTGAGGGACTTGGCCGGGACAGACCAGTACGAGGCTGCACCACGCCAGCAATTTAAGTCTGGGCGAGAACTCATTAACGCGGTGAAAACCCGCCGCGAAGAGGCACAAGCGTTTAAAGCACTGGCCCAGGACGTGGACGCGGAAGTCTCTGCTGGACTCGACCAGTACGACCCGGAGCTCATCGACGGCGTGCGCGTGCTCTGGATTACCGAGGGCACCGCCGCCCGCGACGAGACCGCGTTCCGGCATGCCCTTAAGACCGGCCACAGGCTCCGCGCCGCAGGCCAACGACTCACGGATGCAGCCATCATCGACGCCTACGAGCACGCCTACAACGTCGCACAGACCCACGGCGGCGCAGGCCGGCCCGCAGAGCTTCCCCCGATGCGAGACCGCCAGACTATGGCACGACGAGTCCGCGGCTACGTGACCCAATCCAAGAGCACGTCCTCCATGAGGTCGAGCGCGCCTGGAAAGGCAACCAGCAGCGAGCGGAAAGCCTTGGCCACCATGGGGCGCAGAGGCGGGCAAAAGGCTGCACAACGCTGGAAGACAGCGCCAGATAGCGACTATGCAAAGCAGGAGCGAGCAAAGCTCGCGGTTGCTAATGAGAACAGGAAAACGAGTGCTGCTGCCGATAGCTTCGCTATAGCTAGTTGGTTCCTAAAGGGGAAAAGCGAGACTGGAGAATATCCAACAGTAGGTGAGGCAGCCGCAGAGTTTAGCGTGTCTAATCGGACGGTACAGCGTGCGCTTTCCAAAGCCGGGATAGTTTTGCCAACTGGACGAAGAAAGGGTGACAGGCCGTAAGCAATATACGGTTCCCCTGCCGCTAGGCAGTTATATAAAATCTCACTTGAAGAAAACCTTGAGGGAGCAGGGCAGCTTATATGCTTTTAACATGACTTCCTCTTCTCTCCTAGATCGCGCAACCCTCCGCCATAACCTCACCGAATTCAAGGTGCGCTGGCTTGCCCATATTGAGGAATGGAAAGCAGAAAACCGACCGGCCACTGAATCAAGCCATGACCAACAGTTTTGGGGAGACCTCCTCGACTGCTTCGGTATTAACGCCCGTGACATTTACCTGTATCAGCGCAGCGCTAAACGAGCATCAACCGGGCGCACTGGAAAAATTGACTTGTTCATGCCCGGTAAAGTCATCGGTGAAGCAAAATCCCTCGGGGTTAACCTCGACGATGCGCACAGCCAGGCATTGGACTACCTGTTGGGTGGTACTATCCCGAACTCACAGCTGCCGCCCTACGTCATCTGCTCCAACTTTGAGACCCTGCGCATCACGCGCCTGAACCGCGACTACGTCGGCGATTCCGCCGAGTGGGACGTCACCTTCGACCTGGACGAAATCGACGAGCATCTGGAACAGCTCGCGTTTTTAACCGACTACGAAACTTCGGCCTACCGCGAAGAAGAGCAAGCCTCTTTGGAGGCCTCACGCCTGATGGTCGAGCTGTTCCGAGCCATGAACGGCGACGAGGTAGACGAAGCCGTCGGCGACGAAGCCCCGACCACCGCCGAGGAAGAAGACGAGCGCGTCATGCGCACCTCCGTCTACCTAACACGCATCCTCTTCCTCCTTTTCGGCGACGATGCAGGCCTGTGGGACACCCCGCACCTGTTTGCGGATTTTGTGCGCAACGAAACCACCCCGGAATCTCTCGGCCCACAGCTCAACGAACTTTTCCGCGTCCTCAACACCCCGGAAGACAAACGACCTAAGCGCCTGCCTGGCACCCTGGCGAAATTCCCCTACGTCAACGGCGCAATCTTCGCCGAGCAACTCGACCCCGAATACTTCGACTACGCCATGCGCGAAGCCCTGCTCGATGCTTGCGACTTCGACTGGTCAAAAATCGACGTGTCCGTCTTCGGCTCCCTGTTCCAGCTCGTCAAGTCGAAAGAAGCCCGTCGCGGCGACGGCGAGCACTACACCTCGAAGACCAACATCATGAAAACCATCGGCCCGCTGTTCCTTGACGAACTGCGCGACCGAGCCAACAACCTTGTCTCCAGCCCGTCTACCTCTGTTCGCAAGCTCGAGGAATTCCGCGACTCCCTCGCCGACCTCCTTTTCTGCGATCCTGCCTGTGGAGCGGGAAACTTCCTGCTCACCGCCTACCGCGAGCTACGCCGCATCGAAACCGACATCATCGTCGCCATCCGCCAACGGCGCGGCGAGACCGGCATGTCCCTCAACATTGAGTGGGAACAGCGGCTCTCGATTGGCCAGTTCTACGGCTTCGAGCTGAACTGGTGGCCGGCCAAAATTGCCGAGACCGCGATGTTCCTCGCCGATCACCAGGCCAACAAGGAGCTGGCGAATGCTGTTGGCAGGCCACCGCAGCGCCTACCAATTAGCATCACCGCCCACATCCATCACGGCAATGCCCTAGGCGTGGACTGGACCGAGATTGTGCCGCAGGCTAGCGGAACGACCTACTTGTTCGGCAATCCGCCGTTTATCGGCCAATTCACCAAGACAGCGGAGCAGAAACAGGATATGCAACGTGTCTGGGGCGATGATTACGACGGTTATCTGGACTACGTGACCGGCTGGCACGCCCAAGCCATGCGCCTGCTGGCCGAGCGTCGTGGCGAGTTCGCCTACGTGACCACTAACTCGATTACTCAAGGCCAGCCAGTGCCCGCGTTGTTCGGCCCGCTGACTCGTGAGGGGTGGCGGATTAAGTTCGCGCACCGCACGTTTGCTTGGGACTCCGAAGCCCCAGGTAAAGCCGCCGTACATTGCGTGATCGTCGGTTTCACCCGTGACCGTGGCGTGAAACAACGCCTATGGGACTACCTCGACGTTAAAGGTGAACCTGTGGAAATTAATGTTGACGAGGGGATTAACGCTTATCTCATTGACGGACCGCAGGTGCTGGTAAAAAAGAGGACGAAACCACTCTCATTCATTCCACGCGCCCGGTTCGGATCAAAACCAACCGATGGTGGGAACTTGATTGTTGAGGTAGACGAGCACGACGAGGTTGCAGCCGACCCTATTGCCGCTAAGTATCTCCGGCCTTTCCGTATGGGTAAAGAATTAGTGCGCGGTCTAGATCGCTGGTGCCTGTGGATGGCAGATGATTTCACCCCAAGTGATCTAGACCGTTCTCCGATACTCAAAGAGCGAGTGGGGGCAGTCGAGAAGATGCGTCTGTCGAGTAAGAAAAAGGCGACCCAGGAATCGGCGGCCACCCCTTACCTCTTCCAAGAGAACCATCAGCCTAATGAGGACTACGTAGCAATCCCCCGTGTTGTCTCGGAAACGCGAAAGTTCTATACCGTCGCGCACCTTCCCGCAGATGTGATTGCAGGCGACAAGGTATATACGGCAGCTGATCCCGAAGGGCTTTTGTTTGGCTTGATCTCGTCCTCGATGTTCATCACGTGGCAAAGGGCGGTCGGTGGTCGGTTGAAGTCGGATCTTAACTTTGCGAATACGCTGACATGGAACACCTTCCCCGTCCCAGAACTCGATGAGAAGACGCGCGACCGGATTATTAAGGCGGGGCAGAAAGTACTCGACGCTCGTGCCCTGCACCCGGATCGCTCACTCGCGGAGCACTACAACCCACTCGCCATGGCACCAGAACTGTTGAAAGCGCACGACGCGCTCGACCGAGAAGTGGATAAAGCAATGGGAGCGCCTCGCAAGCTCACTTCGGAGCGCCAACGCCTAGAGATTCTGTTTGACAACTATGCGCGGCTTATAAAAGAGGTTAATTATGGTGCTGTTGCAAAGTTGGGGCAGTAGGAAGACCGGCGTGGAATAATCAGGTCCATGGGCATCTTCTCCGGTCGGCAGTTCCCTCGTGAAATCATCCTGTGGGCGGTGCGGTGGTACTGCCGCTACGGCGTGAGCTATCGCGACCTCGAAGAGATGATGACCGAGCGGGGAGTGCCGGTCGATCACACCACGATCTACCGCTGGGTCCAGAAATATGCTCCTGAGCTGGATAAGAAGACCCGGTGGTATCGGCAAGTTCCTGACTGGCAGGCCAGGTCCTGGCGGGTGGATGAGACCTATATCCGGGTCGGGGGAAAGTGGTGCTACCTCTATCGGGCAATCACCGCAGGTGGCCAGACCCTGGACTTCTACCTCTCACCAAAACGCAACGTCGCGGCAGCGAAGCGTTTCCTGGCGAAGACGCTGCGGTCGAATAAATCGGCAGGCTATCCGCGGGTGATCAGCACCGACAAGGCCCCCTCACTCGCCAGGGCAATCTCTGAGCTGAAGGCGGAAGGCGTCTGTCCATCGACGGTCGAGCATCGTCGGGTGAAATACCTCAACAACGTCATTGAAGGCGATCATGGCCGGTTAAAGCGGATCCTGGGGCCGAAAGGAGCATTCAAAAACCAAACGTCTGCCTACCGGACGTTGAAAGGGATGGAAGCGATGCACTCATTGCGGAAGGGGCAGGGCACGATGTTTGCCTATGGTCACCCGAATCCGGATGCAGTGATTGTTAGCCGGGTATTCGAGACGGCCTGACAACACAGGCACATAGCGTTGATCACACAATAAAAACGGAGCTTTCTTGGCTCCCGCCCCAAGTTGCAACAGCACCCATCAGAGAGGACATGCAGGAACTCATCCTGGGTGGCTGTCTTTATCTCCAGAGAAGGGCAGCTGAATGATCACGTCAGACGAGGCTTGCTGTCAGGGGCAGAAGTCGTTTGCCTGCCTTTGCCTCACGGAGGATGTGTGTGGCTAGGCGCCGAGGTATGACACTGTCACGCGGAGTCGATAGTAGGTCAGAGACGGTTTCGCTGGCCTGAGGGTGAACGCGGCTTCGGACTGTTCTCGAAACTGCCCCCACTGGTGACTGGCAGGGGGAAGCGTCAGTGCGTGGGCTTATCTTCGTGGTCGATGCCAGCGTGTTCCTTGCCCTTCTGGAAGTTGAGCAGGCGCAGCGCGTTTGCGACGACGATGAGAGTGGATCCCTCGTGGATAAGCACGACGGCGCCGATATTCAACCCGAGGAAGGTCGCGATGATGAGGACAACGACGACTGCGAGGCTGGCGATGAGGTTTTGCCGGATGATCTGGCCAGTCGCCCGGCTCAGCCGGACAGCGAACGGGACGCGTCCGAGGTCGTCACTCATCAACGCGATGTCACAGGTCTCCAGCGCGACCGTCGACCCAGCGGCACCCATCGCAATGCCGACGTCGGCGCGGGCCATGGCGGGGGCATCGTTGACACCGTCGCCGACCATCGCGATCGGATGGTATGTCTTGGCCAGGCCCGTGATGTGGGTGACCTTATCCTCGGGGAGCAGCTCTCCGATCGCCGTGTCGACGCCGACTTCCCGGCCGACCGCGTCGGCCACCCGCTGGTTGTCGCCGGAGATCATGACCAGATGGCCCACCCCTGTGTCCCGGAGCATGCTGAGCACCTGGGCAGATTCGTTGCGGGAGGCATCCATCACTCCGACGACCCCAAGGAAGCGGTCACCACGACGGACCACCATCAACGTCTGCCCCGAGTCGCGGGCCTTCGTGTAGGCCTCGGCCAGCGAAGGAGGCAGCTTAAGCTGCTGCTCATCGAACATGCGGAGGTTGCCCACTTCCACCTGTTCTCCGTCGATCGTCGCAGTGATGCCGCGTCCAGTGAGGGCAGAGAGATCGGTGGCCACCAACCGCTCGGTCTCCGGGACGCGGGGGGCAAGGTCGCGGACGATCGCGGCAGCGAGGGGGTGATCGCTGAGCGATTCGACAGCCACAAGTGTGGGGATCAGTTCCGCTTCGGACGTATCGTTGGCGGAGGCCAGTGAGGTCACTCGGGGCGCGCCCCACGTGAGGGTGCCGGTCTTGTCGAACGCTATCGCCTTTACTCGGCCCAGTGTCTCGAGCGGGGCACCGCCCTTGACGAGCACGCCGGCCCGGGCAGCGCGAGCCACACCCGCCAGGACCGCGGCTGGGGTGGCGATCGCGAGAGCACATGGACTCGCGGCGACGAGCACGGTCATGGCGAGGTAGAAAGCGTCGGAGAACGGTTGCGCGAACACGAACATCGACACCAACAAGGTGGCGATGACCCCGAGGATCACGGCGGGCACGTACCAGCGCTGGAACCGGTCGATGAACTGCTGGGTCGGGGACGCGGCCTGGTCGGCGGTGCGAACGAGCTCGACGACTTTGCTCAGCGTTGAGTCGGCGGCGGTCGCGGTGACCTCGATATCGAGCACGCCGGACCCGTTCACGGTGCCGGCGAACACTCGATTGGCGGCGGGGAGGGTGTCAATCGTGTGCATCGTCCGCTGTGGGTCGGCCACCGGTTCCTTCTCCACGGGGATCGACTCGCCCGTGACCGCTGATTGATCAACGGCGGACATCCCGGAGATAACGAACCCGTCCGAGGGGATGCGGGAATTCGGGCGGATGACCACGATGTCTCCGACCACGAGTTCCTCCACGGGCACTTCCACGGGTTCGGTATCACCGCGGCGCACCAGGGCGTGGCGGGGGGCGAGTTCGGCGAGGGCCTCAATGGACTTGCTGGCGCGGCTGAGGGCGTACTCCTCGAGGGCGTGGCCGAGGCTGAACAAGAACAGCAGCACCGCTCCCTCCGCCCACCGGCCGATGAGGGCAGCGCCGACCGCGGCGACAAGCATGAGGAAGTCAACCTCGAACTTCCCCCGCAGCGTGGAGGAGATCGCGGTGCGGATGGTGAAGAACCCGCCGAAGAAGTAGGTGGCGAGAAAGAACGCCAACGGCCATCCGACCATCGGCAGCCCCAAGGCGAACTGCGCAATCATCCCACCGGCGTAAGTGACGCCGGCGGCGATCGAGAACCCCAACTCCCAGCGTGCGGAGCCGTGGGCATGATCGCCGGTAGGGGTGGTCGGCGCTGTCGGTGTCAGGGTTGTGGGGGATCCGTTCGGGGCATGGGGCTGGCCGGGGTCATGGCCGTGGTCGGGCGTGCTCATGCCTGTAGCCTAGCAGGGAAATCCCCTTATTGAAAGCTTATTGAAAATGCTTGATGGCATCCGGTCTGGTACGGCCCACGCAAGTGTGAGGCGGGTTGAACGGTGCTGCGGGGAAGGCCACGGTTAGAACCGTTCGCGCTGGCGACGAGCGAATTTTCGGGAGTGATCCGGTCGACTGTCACCGTAGCGGTCGTGCAACATGCGTGAACGGTCACCGGAGGATGCGGACGTGGTGGTTCCGGTAGGGGCGGGGCCAGGGGTGTCGTTCTCCGGATGAGTGGTGCGGAGGGTGCCCATCGTGCCGGAATCCGTGTCACCGTCCTGTTGGTCCGTGGTCTGCTCGGCGGATGCGGCGTCGACGGAAAGCTCGGCCTCCTCGCGGCGCACGCGGCGGTGTTCCTTTAACTCCGCCCAGATGAAGTAGCCCAGGCCGAGCGGGGCCATGATGCCAAAGGCGATCCACTGGAAGGCGTAGGACAGGTGTGAGCCGCGGTCGAGCATGGGCACCGGGATGGCGTTGATCTCCCCGGCCTGTCCCTCGGCCAGCTGCACATAGTCCTGTGCGAGATCTGTGCCGGTCACCTCGGCGATCTGCTCGGTGTTGATGCCGTAGACTTGGCGGTAGCCCTGGTCCTCGATCGGCGGGGACATCGGTGTCTGCTCGGCAAATCGGGCGTGGCCGAGAATGGACTGCTCACCGGTCGGCGGGGTGTCCATCGGGGGGACACCGCCCTCGAACGGCGGTTGAAAACCACGGTTGACCAGGATCACCTCACCGGAGTTCAGCTGGAAGGGGGTCAGGGCGTGGAAGGCGGGGGAGGAGTCGACCGGACGGTTGCGCATCAAGACCTCATCCTCGGGCAGATAGTGGCCCTCAAGGATGACCCGCGCCCATTCCTCCTCAGGCTCAATGCTGCCCTGGGCGTCGAAGACCTCCTCGGCGGGGACGGGCTCGACCTCGAAGGCGGCCTCGATCTGATCGTTGCGCTCGACGATGGCACCGTCCCTGCTCAGCTGCCATGGGGCCAGAAAGGTAAAGGAGAAATAGGAGAAGGCGATGATGGCGAGGACACCGAACACCCAGCCGGGCCGGAGGAATGTCCTCCAGCCCTTCTTCTGCGCGGCCCGCTCGTACCTGCGTTCATGTGTGCTGCTCACGGCCATGACTTCTACTTCCCCGTCCGGTGAGAAAATGCATTCTTTTCCAGTGTGCTGATGGGTGAAAACACTAGTAGACCCGGGTCTTTCCGTGCGCATCCTCATCCGTGGTGGCAGCGGCCGCGTCGCCGGCGACGGTGAAGGTGGTTGAGCTGCGGGTGGCGTGGCCGTCGGAGGAGAGGATCTGGAAGCCCACGGTGTAGTCGCCTGGTCCACCACTGATATCCGCCGGCAGGTCGAGGGTCACCAGTCGATCCTTGATGGTCGGCTCACCACTGAACAGGAGGTCACCGGAATCCTGATCGGTGATGGCCACGGTGCTGAAACCCTCCTGGGGAAGCCCCGAGAACTCCAGTTCGATGCTGCGCGGGAACTCCTCGACCACCTCACCGTCCGCGGGATTGCCACCGATCACCGAGTCATGCGCAAGGGCAGCCGGGGTGGCTACGACACTCAGGGCACCGACCGCCACCACAGCGGCGATGACACGACGAGGGAGCATGGGAGAGATGATCACGAAAGTCCTCCTGGACTGGGCCGGCTCTTCAACCGGATGTGAGCGACTACGGCACCTGCTTGCGGGAGGTACCAAGAGAGTGGTCGGAACGGACGGGGGGAAAGTTCCCGGCCACGCCGCCTTCACCGGGTGTTGTTCTTCACAGGTAGATGCACCCCTGCAGGGGGTGAACCGGGGGAAGATACTGGTCCCTGGGCAATTTACAAGAACACCAGCAGGCCCCATTAGGGTGAACCCCACGCCAGCTTCCGAACGCATCAGGAGAGCGGAGGCGGCTTGGACGGCGAAATGGACACAGATGACCCACCCGGTAAATGACACCCCCACTGCCACGGATACGACCGCAGGGAAGACCCCCACCATCGGGAGCCGGCCTCAGGAGCGGGTACGCCCCACGTGGCCGTTGTACTTGCTCTTTCTCGCCGTCGCCGGTGCAGTCGGCGGGACGGTTGCCTACAGCTTCCTCGGCGAATCCCTCGCGGCCTTGGGGATCCCCAACCCGGGCATCGCGACCACCTTCGGGTTGCCGTTTTTCCGCGCGGTCGGTTGGATGCTCGCTGCCCTGTCGGCCGGTTCTTTCCTGTTCTCCGCTTTCCTCATCTCCCCACGGTTGCCCGGCGGTGATAACGACCGCCTGCACCAGGCCTCGTTGAGTGTGGACGGGCACCTGGCCTCGCGTACCGGTGCAGTCGCGGCCCTCTGCTTTGGGCTTGTTGCGTTATTGATGATCCCGCTGGTGCTCTCGGATGTCTCCGGCACACCCCTGGCCCAGACACTGGGAATGGAAGCCCTGGTGGTGGCCCTCCAACAGGTGGCCATGGCCCAGGTGTGGCTGATCGTGGCCCTTATTGCCCTGGTCACCGGACTTACAGGCATGATGAACCGGGCGTGGATCACCCAACCCCTGCTCCTGCTCGGGGCGATTCTCATGGTCGTCCCTCTGGGCCTGACGGGACACTCTTCCTCGGGTGGTAACCACGACCACGGCACCAACTCCTACCTGTGGCACCTGATCTTCCTGGTCATCTGGGTCGGCGGGCTCATGGCCCTGCTCGCCCACGGGCGTCGCCTGGGACCTGACCTGGATATTGCGTTGCGTCGCTATTCGACGATCGCCCTGGTCTCCATCATCGTCATGGCCATGTCCGGGCTGGTCAACGCCGTCATCCGCATCGAACTGAGCGATTTGTTGACCACCCGCTACGGACTGATCATCGTCGCCAAGACCATCGGCGTGATCATCCTCGGTGTCTTCGGCTGGATCCACCGGGCCTGGGTCATCCCGCAGGTGCAGGCCGATCCCACGGATCACCGCCTGTTCCGCCGGGTCGCCATCATCGAGGTGCTTGTCATGGCCGCGGTCACCGGTATCGCCATCACCATGGGACGCACCCCGCCGCCCCCACCGCGCATCCCGAACCTCTCACAGATGGCCACCAAGCTCGGCTACGAGCTGTCCGAGAAACCCACCGCCCTCAACGTGTGGAGCATGTGGCGCTTTGACCTGCTCTTTGGCACCCTCGCCCTGCTATTGGCCGCCGGCTACCTCTACGCGGTGTGGCGCACCCGCCAGGCCGGCAGAACCTGGTCGACCACCTCCACCGTCTGGTGGCTGGCCGGATGCGTGAGCCTGCTGGTGACGATGAGCTCGGGGATCGGGATGAACATGCCCGCTACTTTCTCGGTGCACATGCTCGGCCATATTATCTTGTCGCTGGTCATCCCCATCTTCCTCGTGCTCGGCGCCCCGCTGACCCTGCTGATGACCGCCTATGACTCCGGCCCGGCCGGCCACCCCGGCATCCATGACTGGGTGTGTGCCTTCACTCGCAGCCGGTGGGTGGGAATAATCACTCATCCGGTGGTCAACACCATGCAGTTCCTGTTCTTCTTCTACGTGATGTACCTGCTCATCCCGCTCTATGAGCTGCTGATCTCCAAGTACGCAGGACATCTGATCATGAACACTGTGCTCCTGGTCTCCGGCTGCTTCTACTTCTGGGGGGATGTGTGGACCTGATCCCCTTCCGCACCGCCGCCCAGCCGCGGTCCGCCTGGGATGGCTGATCGCCTCCCTGCCGGTCCACCTGCTCTTCGGCGTCTATCTCCTCCAGCTCAACACCATCGTGGGTGAAGAGTTCTACCGCTCACTGCTCCTGCCCTGGGAGCTGGATCTGCTCGCCGACCAGCGCGCCGCCGTCCTGGCCTGGGCCGCAGGTGTCATCCCGCTGGCCTTCGTCGTTTTTCTGCTCAGCCGCCAGGTGCGGGGGAGTGGCGACAGCACCCGGGGTGTCGAGGAGGTGGCCACCCCCGACACCGGAGGAACCGGTACACCCTCCCTGTCCCCGCCCGCCAAGTAGTACCGGTGGGATTTCGCCAGGAGCGGCCGGGACGCCGCCGGTGGCTACAGTCCTGCCCGGATTGCCCCTGGCCGTGCCCGATTTCTAGGTAGGTCAGCTAGGAGCAGGCAAGAGCTCTCCGGGCACATTGGCGTCGTCCTCGCTAATCCCTGACAATCCCCGGCGATCGGGCTGTGAAGAAGGTGGAAGAAGCACAGAGTTCGTCTTCCGACTGGATTTCTTGGGGAGTGAGACGCTACTGTTACGTCCGTAAATAACGGAACGGTCACATTCTGGTCTCCATCGTGCATAGCGGTGGGCTGGGGTGCGGGCCAACGGACAACGACGGAAGAAGATTCATGCGACTGACGGCTCAGCGACCGGCCCGAGGGAAACACCGCAAGATCACCACCTCGCAGACCACGGGGCGCGTGGCCCTGGTGGCCGTGGCCGCCGGCGCGGTCTCCACCGCCGGGATCGGTGGGGCCACCGCTGCCAAGCTGCAGGCTCAGGATCAGGCCCCGGCATCTTCGGAGGTCGCCGCCGTCGATGTGGAGTTGGCCGCCACTGACACCGCCCTGCCCTTAGATGCGACGCAGGTGGCACCGCAGATCTTGGCGATCTCGGAGTATAAGCCGGTAGCCAACCTCGAGGAGCAGCTGGACAAGGCGGTGGAGTACGCCGCTGAGCGTACCGAAGCCGCCGCTGCTGAGGCTGCCGCCGCGCAGGCCCCGTCCGCCTCTGTGGTCAAGCCCACCGAGGGCACCTTCACCTCCGGTTTCGGTATGCGCTGGGGCAGCCTTCACGCCGGCCTCGACATCGCCAACGTCGTGGGTACCCCGATTCTCGCCGCCATGGGCGGCACCGTCATCGACTCCGGTCCGGCCTCCGGTTTCGGCCAGTGGATCCGCATCCAGCACGACGATGGCTCCATTGCCGTCTACGGCCACATGGAAACCCTCGACGTCAGCGTCGGCGAGCAGGTCACCGCCGGCCAGAAGATCGCCGGTATGGGTAACCGAGGTTTTTCCACCGGGTCCCACCTGCATTTTGAGCTCTACCCCACCGGCAGCGGCGCCGTCGACCCTGCCCCCTGGTTCGCCCAGCACGGCATCACCTTCTAACCCCACCCCACCGGCAAGAAAACCCGGCCCTGGCCCTGCTGCCTTGACACTCCTGATTCCCACGAAAGATAGAACGGAACCCTCGTGAGCACTCCCACCAACCCCACCACCTCCACCCGGCCGTCGGGAAACTGGAGAAAAGCCCAGATCGTTGTCTGGGCATTGTTGGCCGTCGTCGTCATCGCCGGGATCGTGGCCTTCCTCCTCGGCCGGGCGGACTCCACTTCTGCGCCCGCCCCCGAAACTGTGGCCAGTGATGCGGGCCAGGTGGTGAGGGACAACAGTCGGGTGCTGTCCCAGGCGCCGAACGAGAAGGCTGTGCTGGTGGAGTTCCTCGACTTCGAGTGCGAGGCCTGCCGGGCGGCGTACCCCTTCGTGGAGGACCTGCGCGCAGAGTATTCCGACAGCGTCACCTTCATCCATCGTTACTTCCCGTTGCCGGGTCACCGCAACTCCCTGCCGGCGGCTGTGGCAGTGGAGGCCGCCGGCCAGCAGGGCCAGTACGAAGCGATGTATCACCGGATGTTCGAGACTCAGTCCGAGTGGGGCGAGTCCTCGGAGGACAACAGCGCGGTCTTCCGCGGCTTCGCCGAGGATCTGGGACTGGACATGGCCGCCTATGACGCCGCTGTCGCCGATCCGGCCACCGAGGAACGGGTCCAGCTCGATGTGGCCGACGGCAAGGCTTTGGGTGTGCCCGGCACCCCGACCTTTTTGCTCGACGGCCAGCTTTTGACTCCGGACTCCCTGGAGCAGTTCCGGGCCGAGGTCGACGCGGCTGCCGCCGACTAACCCGAACCCATGACGCACTCACCCACCGCCGAAGACGAAACTGAGGTTCTCGTGACCGAGACGAACACTGACCCCTCTTTGCCGGCCGTCGCCCGGAACCGTCCTTTCGCCCTCATCCTGTTGATCACCGGTGTGATCGGATGGGTGGCCTCGGGCATCCTGGTGCTCGAACGCCTGGCCCTCTACGAGGACGCCGAACATGTCACCACCTGCGACATCAACGCGTTGGTTTCCTGTGGAAAGGTGATGGGCACCTGGCAGTCCGAACTGCTCGGCTTCCCCAACCCCCTGATCGGCATCGTCGCTTTCGCCGTGGTCATCACCACGGCGATGGCCATGCTATCCGGGGCCCGCTTCGCCGACTGGTACTGGGGGGCTCTGCAGGCAGGGGTGACCGTGGGCCTGCTGTTCATCGTCTGGTTGTGGTACCAGGCCCTGTTCGTCATCCATATTCTCTGCCTGTACTGCATGGTGGTGTGGGCCATGATGGTTCCGCTGTTCATCCTGCTTACCGTGCGCAACCTCGCTCATGGACTCTTCCCCGCTTCCCCTGCTGTGGTGCGGTTTTCCTCCCAATGGGCGGGCACCCTGATCGCCGTGATCTACGTCGCCGTCGCAGCCTCGGTGTTTTTCAGTTTCTACTCGGATTTCATCACTCTTTGATCCTGGTGATCGGCCGGTGCTGTTGTCGCGACCACCCCGGGAGGAAGGGGGTCGTAACCAGCAGACGGAGACAAAATATCTGCCTCTGAGCTGTGGTCAGGTGTGATGCCCTCGGGGAGAAGGTTTCCGATAGTGACCACGGTGGTAGCAGTTTTCGGGATACCAGACGGTGGGTTGAGGCTTAGGATGATCCTCAGAACGGACCTACCCGCGACGATGATCACCGGCAGAGAGAACCTACTGGATGTCTGCTCCCATTCGACACCGTGACGAACCCCATGGAACAGGCCATCATGCCCGGTTGAACTGGCTGCGTGCCGGTGTTCTCGGCGCCAATGACGGCATAGTCTCCATTGCGGCCTTATTGCTCGGTGTTATCGCCACAGGCATGGGGGAGGGGTCATTGCCATAGGAATTGGACTCACGGAATTTGCCGTCACGTCCCTGGATTCGATGCTCCAACCCCTCCCTCATTGCAGTGCTCCGAGCGTCTGCGATGGCTTCTGCCTGTGTGTCATATCGCTTCGAGACCCGCTCTGCGCCATCTCGGCGATTAGCCCACCCATCTCCTGAGCGCACTGTGTTGATATTCCTCTTTGCCATATTTCCTCCACACGTCACTGATCGCACTCATATTCGAGCATTGACCTGATTATAGAGGAAAGAGGATCTTAGTTTCCTTGTATAGTTCCCTCCCTGAGGTTCTGAATTGGGACCGAGTGTTCAATCAGGCAGCTCGGCCCTGACCCCGCCACGCTTTCGGCGAGCGTCTACAGAGTAGCGGGCCCAGGCACCCCGTTTCTCAGACGCTGTAATACGCCCACCTATAGAGGCGGTTACCGATACTGGTCCCACCGGCAAACGCGAGGCCCTGTATCTGCACTATGGAAAATGACCGAGAAATCCGACATATCTCCCACTGCCTTGCTGATGATTCTGTTCAACTTCCATCCCTACATGGCAGTCATGTGCCACATGGGTACACCCTATTGTTACGCCGGTGTCGGGCAGAATGTTTGCTGCAAATAGGGCCGCTCCTGGCAATGTTTTACACGTGTCTAGTGGGGTCTAGGCCTTATACTTACAGAAAGTGATGAGTGTGGTGTTGTCGTCGGATGGCTTCCATATTGAAAGTCATATTGACTCTGTGCCCGCGTTGGTGCGGGTGAAAGATCTGCATGGTGGGACCTGACCCCTTTTTGGTGGACACCTGATATCCAGTCCAGTCGGGCTGGGAAGAAAGGTAATCTACCATCATGTCCAGGTACTCCGAACAGTTCAGACGCGATGCTGTGGCTCTCTATGAGAACGACTGCTTGGTTGCTGTGGCATTCCGGCCGCATGGCGGACATTCAGCTCGCTGCCCTGATTGGTGAGCCCGAGGCATGGGAGCGCTTTGACATCGCGCTGCCGGATTCAATGGGCTATGGGCAGATCCCGGAGGAGGCGCGGGCGACTATTGCGCCACGCTTTCCGACGCTGCTCTCGACGACATCGTCGACACCAACTGGACTCCGCACGTGAGCAGGGGAGTGCGCTTGGTTTCCATCATCGATGATGCCTCGCAACACCTTGGCGCAGCCAACCCACTTGGCAGGCGTGCCGCAGGGGTAGACTAGTTAACCATGACTGAGCAGAACATCTCCCGCGTACTTTCCGGTATTCAACCCACGGCAGATTCCTACCACCTGGGAAACTACTTGGGAGCGCTCAAGCAGTGGATTGATTTGCAGAACGATTATGACGCGTTTTACTTCATCCCGGACCTGCACGCCATCACCGTGGAGCAGAACCCGGAGGAGCTGCGCAACCGTACCGTTGCTGGTGCCGCACAGCTCATCGCGCTGGGCATTGACCCTGAGAAGTCCACGCTGTTCGTGCAGTCCCACGTCCCGGCCCACACTGAGTTGACCTGGGTCCTGCAGTGCCTGACCGGCTTTGGTGAGGCCTCCCGCATGACGCAGTTCAAGGACAAGTCCGCTAAACAGGGTACTGACCGCACCACTGTTGGTCTGTTTACTTACCCGATGCTCATGGCGGCGGATATCCTCTTGTACTCCCCGCATTACGTGCCGGTGGGTGAGGACCAGCGTCAGCACTTGGAGCTGACCCGCAACCTTGCGGAGCGTTTCAACAATAAGTACGGCGAGACGTTCCGCGTTCCGGAGCCGTTCATTCCGGAGGACTCGGCCAAGATTTATGACCTGCAGGAGCCGACTGCCAAGATGTCGAAGTCGGGCTCCAACCCGAAGGGCATCATCAACCTGCTGGATGAGTCGAAGACCTCGGCCAAGCGCATCAAGTCCGCTGTGACCGATGACCTTGGTGTGGTGGCTTTCGACCGCGAGACTCAGCCGGGCGTGTCCAACCTTTTGGTCATCCAGTCCGCGCTGACGGGGGAGAAGATCGACGACATTGTGGTCAAGTACGAGGGCAAGGGCTACGGTCACCTGAAGGTGGACACCGCCGAGGCTCTGGAGGCCTTCACTGCGCCGCTCAAGGCACGCTATGAGGAGCTCATGGCTGACCGCGGTGAGCTGGAGCGACTGCTTGCGCAGGGCGCTGAGCGAGCTTCTGAGGTTGCGGAACCGCTCGTGGAAGAGGTCTACAAGGCGGTTGGATTCCTCCCCCGCCTGCGTAAGTAATCTGCGCGGTGGTGCGTAGTCACGCTAACCTGGGTAGTCCGAACTTATTAATGAAAATTTGTAAAGGACCGACTGCCCGTGGCAACCTCCACTCAGACAGATCAATCAAAAACGGACGATTACGGCATCGAGCGCGCACATGCCGATGATCCGGGTCCTGTGGACAAGGTGAGGGAGAAATCCCCCTTCGTTGACCACATCATGCGCATGCTGGGGCGCTATGGCGAGCAGGGCGGCAACCAGTTTGCCGCCGGCATTACCTACTTCTCAGTGCTGGCAATCTTCCCACTGTTTATGCTTGCGGTTGCTGGCGCGGCCACAGTTTTGGCTACCCGCCCAGACCTCATGCAGCAAGTGCAGGACCAGATCTCGAACTCCGTGTCCGGCGAGTTGGGCGACACCCTCAATGAGCTCCTTGAGACCGCCATCGCCCAGCGCGGCGCTATGTACGGCATCGGTGGTTTGACCACCCTGTGGTCCGGCCTGGGCTGGATGAATAACCTGCGCATCGGCATCTCCGCGATGTGGGATAAGGACCCAAACGAGACCCAGGGCAACTTCTTTACGCAGAAGCTCAGTGACCTGTTGGGCCTCACCGGCCTGCTGGTGGCGCTCATCGTCGCCTTCGGCGTGACCGCTGCGGGTTCCTCTGGACTGACTCAGAAGGTCTTCGAGTGGGTCGGCATTGAGTCCTTCCCAGGGATGGATGCAGTGCTGGTCTTGGCCGGCATCGTGATCGGCTTGGTGGCCAACTTCCTGGTGTTCTGGTGGATGATTGCCTTCCTGCCGCGCACCGACGTGCCGACCAAGTCGGGACTGAAGGGCGCGGCTATCGGCGCGGTGGCCTTCGAGGCCATCAAGCAGCTGTCCACCGTTATCATGTCCTCAGCTTCGGGCAACCCGGCCGGTGCGGTATTCGGTCCAGTCATCGTGCTTATGGTCGTGATGTACCTAATCTGGCGCGTTGTTCTGTACGTCTCCGCGTGGACTGCAACCACCGAGGAATCCATGGAGCTTGCTGAGCCGCCAGTGCCGGAGCCGGCCGTCATCCGCGTGCGCAACGAGGTCAAATCTGGCCCGTCCACCGGTGTGACCTTGGGCGCGGGCGCCGCACTTGGTGCAGCCGCCGCGGGCGTTGCTGCGCTGCTGCGCCGTAAGTAGCATTCCCCGTAGTTCAAATAGTTTCCGATCCCTGACTTAGACTGCTTGCCATGACCCCAGATTCCTTTGCCCCAGACCTGTATGAGCACTTCGACCTTGACCGCCATAGCACCTCCCGTGAGCTGGGAATTTTATTGGCGGCGAAGGATGCACGTCTGGAGCAGATGGGGTTTGAAATCGGCGATGATCGCCGTCAGGAAGCGCAGATTGCGCACACCATTTTGTCTTCGCCCGAGATTCGTGCGACTTATGATCAGGGACTCGAGGATCAGCTGCGCCCAACGTGGCCGCAGCTGAGCGAGCTAGCGGCTTATGGGGAGTGGCCCTTCAATGTTCAGCACAGCTTCCAGCAGCCCAATCAGCAGCAGTACGGATTCGCACCGACTGCACAGGCCAAGCAGTCACCGTTCGATCCCTTCGCACAGCCCAACCAAGCCTCTGTGCCAGCGCCGCTGCCAAGCCCTTATACCCCGGCAGCCTCCGCGCAGGAGCGCCCTTTGGCCAGCACCCGCGCCATCATGGCTATCGCGGACATCTTCGTCTGCAGCATCATCAGCTCGCCGGTGCTGGCTTTCGCCACCGATACCTCGACTTTTTCTGCCTCGTTTTTGATGGGGCTGTGCGCCATTCTCTATTGCGTGGGCTTCGAGGTGATTCTCGGCGGAACCCCAGTGAAGAAACTTATGGGCTACGAGGTTCGCGATTCCACCACGGGCGAAAAACTCAGCTGGGTTCAGTCGCTGAAGCGTCAGTGGTGGCGCGCCATCACCATCGTGCCGGGTCTGGGCAGTGTGGTGAGCTTCTTCGCCGCTATCTTCTACGCCACCTCTATCAAGCAGGAAAACGGCCTACTTGGCGCGCATGACAAGCTTGCTAACGCCGAAGTAGTGAAAAAACAGCGCTAACGATAACTAGCAGGGCCACAATTGCGGCCACGGCCCAGCCAGCCCAGCCTTCGATTCCCTCGAGGGCTGATTTTTTATGGGCAGATGCGCTTGGCGACGTCGTCGGTGCAGGCTCTTTTGTCTTCGTCGCGGTAGAGGTGTTGCTAGTGGGGGCGGCGGCGTCGGAAAGCGTGCCCACTCCCTCGCCTGGTTTTACTTTGTAGGCTTCGTCGAGCAGCATCTGTGCCTGCTGCCAGGCGCGGAAGCCGTGCTCGACGGTGGTGTCGAGGATGACTGCCTGAAGGCGGCGGCCGTCGCGGTCGAGTGCGCCGACGAAAGTGTGGTGGGCGTCCTCGGTGTAGCCGGTCTTGCCGCCGATGCCGTCTGGATCGTTGAGGTAGAGGCCGTTATCGTTCCACAGCTCGTAACCGGGCAGCTCGCCCCAGCCGGGGAACTCGACGTGTTCTGTGTCCACGATGCGGGCAAAGGTCTTGTTGCGGAATGCAGCGCGGTAAATGATGGAGATATCTTCCGCGGACGTGGACATGCCTGCGGAGTCGAGGCCAGAGTAGCTGGCGGCGCGGGTAGAGCGGGTGCCGAGCTTCTTCGCGAGGGCGTTGACCTTCTTGGACGCTTCCTCGTCGCCGCCGAGCTGGCCCGCAAGGGCGTGTGCGGCGTCGTTGCCGGATGCCATGAGCAGGCCCTGTAGGAGCTGCTCGACGGTGTATTCGCCGTCCGGGCCGATGCCCACGGCGGAGCCTTCGATGGAGGCGTCCTCCATGGTGGCCTTGATCTTCTTGTCGAGCGGAACCTCGTCGATGACCACGAGCGCCAGCAACGCCTTGATGATTGATGCTGGGCGGTAGCGGCCGTTGGGGTCCTTCATCGCGATGATTTCGCCGGTGTCGATGTCGCTGACCATCCACGCGGAGGCGACGACGTCCTTGTTGACCTCAAAGCCGTGGGGCGCGGTGACGCCGCAGCTTTCAGATGACTCCACGGTGGGCAGCGGCGTCGGCGTGGGCTGGCCGGGGGCGAGGCGCTCGGAGGTGGACACCGGTTCGGCGGGCCTGAGTGCGTGGGGACAGTTATCGGTATTGGGAGCTTCCCTACGGATGGAAGAAGACTCTGCTTCCGCGCTCATTTCTGCAGCGTCGCCCGGCGTAGGCTCGGTGTCCTGAGCTAAGGCGAGCGGGGTGCTCGCGACGAGGCAGGCCGAGGCGAGGGCAGTAGTGATGAAGTTTTTCATAACATGACACATCTTAAGCCCGTGCCTAGGATGTTCCTTATGCATGACGCACCATTAATTAGCCCAGAAAACAAAGATTCCGTGCCGGAGCTGGTGGCACAGCTGCCCAAGGTCGAGCTCGACGCGGTCTTTGCGCCGCAGCAGGTACCGGCAGACAGCGCTGCCCTGACCGCAGCGATGACCCAGGCGGTGGAGGAGTTGGCCTCTGCAAACGTGGTGTATGCCGAGATTCGCCTCGACCCGCAGGCTTTCGGCTTTGGGGCAGAGACTGCCCTCGAGGCAGCCATCGCGGGCTTGGAGGTGCCGGGAATTGATGCCCGGCTCCTGCTCACCAGCGCGCCACAGGCAGCCAGCGCCCGCAGGGGCTCCAGGGTCGTGGGCTTTGTGCTCGAGGGCGAGACCGAGCCACACGTAGTGGCTGATCTGCGTGCGAATTTTGTGCCCTTCGTTGTGGACGTGCGCGACCTCGAGTTCGAGGCCGTGGCCGCGGCGGTGCAAGCAGGTGCCACCCGCTTGGCGCACGCGACGCAGCTTCCCGACGACTTCACCGCCGACCTCGATGGCATCCAGCCGGGCACGGTCTCCGCATGGATTCGTGACCGCCACCTGGCTGCTACCTTCGAGCCTTTGTCCTTCGAAGAGTTCAGCGATCACCCGCTGCCGCTTCTGCAGCAGCTCGGTTTTACCTGCGCAGTCACAGCAGGCAGCGCTAGCGAGGGCAACCTCAACGACGCGTTCTTGGCGCTGAACGAGCACTTTGGCTACGGGCTCGAAGAGTTCTTTGACCTCACTGTGAAGGCACTGGAGAACTCCTTCAGCACGGAGGAGGAGCGCCAGCACCTGATCGAGACCGTCATCTTGCCGGCTTATGAGGAGTTCTCTGACCCAGAGATGGCCGGGCCGGATACCGAGGAGTCACTGGCTGAGGAAACAGAGGAGAACTAATGCGTGCCTGGCGAACCGGAATCGGCTTTGCCATCGGCCTGGCAGCGGGGTGCGCCTATTACGCGTGGAATCGCCACAAAGTCGTGGAGGAGGTTTCGCCGGAGCTGCGACATCCTGCTCTGTACCTGCCCATGCATCTCCTTCCGGACGGCGGATTCGTGGCAATCAGCAAGCTCATTGCTAACCACGACTACATCCGTGCCGTGGAGCGCGACGTCGACGTCCGCGTAATCCATGGCGAGTTCGAAGGGCAGAAGTTCAGCACCCGTCTGCTGGCCCCGCGCAACCAAAAGCCGGGCGCGCCAGCGCTGCTGTGGACGCACGGCGGTGGTCACCTCATCGGTAGCCCGGGATTCTACGATCCGCAGAACTCTCGCATCGCGGACGAGCTGGGGGCCGTGGTGTTGGCTCCGAGCTACCGCAAGTCCACCGCGGCACCTTTCCCGGCCGACCATGACGAGTGCTATGCCGCCCTGCGGTGGCTGCAAGAGCATGCGGAAGAGGTGGGCGTCGACAAGCACCGCATCGCAGTGGCCGGGGACAGTGCGGGCGGTGGGCTGGCGGCGGGCGTCGTCCAGCGCGCACTCGACGAGGGCCACCCCGTGGTGTTCCAGGGGCTCGTGTACCCGATGATTGACCACCGCACCCTGCGCGCACAGTCCGGCAGGGGAGAGTTCATTTGGACGCCGAACTCCAACCGTGGCGCATGGTCGAAGTACCTGGGCGCGGACCACCTGGAGGCGGAGATTGCGCCATATGCTTCGCCGGCGACCCGTGCGGATTTGCGGGGGCTGCCGCCGACGTGGATCGGCGTGGGCTCGTTGGATTTGTTCTATGACGAAGCAAAAGCCCACGCGGACGCCCTGCAGGAAGCGGGCGTGCCGGTGGACTTTCAGGTTTATGAGGGCGCGTACCACGGCTTCGACCACATTCGGCCGAAAGCCCGGGCTTCGCGGGCGCTTGTCGACGACCTCATCGCCGCCCTTCGCCGCACCCTGGAGGCTCTTTAGAAGCGGGAGAAGCGCTTGATGAGCATCTCCTCCAGGCCCTTCCATGCCTCGGCGTGGTGGTTATAAGGCTTGGAGGGGATGTAGCCAGCGTGCTCGGTGGAGCCCAGCATATAGCCCAGATAGTCCTGGAAGCGGGGGTTTTCCAGCATGTAGGAGTTGATGGAGTCGTCGCCAGCCCAGTCTGCGGCGTCGGCACACACCTCGTAGCAGCGGCCCATCTGGTCAGCATCGACGGCCTCCGGGCCCTTCTCGATATCGCGCACGATGCCGTTGAAGGTGTACTGGTTGTCTGGGTGAACGCTGGCCTTCAGCTCGCCGGCGTTAGCTGCTGAGACGAGCTCTTCCCAGGTGGAAACGCGGGCGAGGTCGTGGTCGTCATTTTCCATGATCCAGCGCACGAGTGTCTTCAGGGAGTTGAAGGTGTAAATCTCGCCCCACTTGCCCAAGAAGACAGGCTTGCCATCGAGGTAGGTGCGCAGGGTGTACACGGACTTCATGTCCGCGGTGATCTTGACTGGGTCGATGCCAGCAGTGGCCCACGGGGAGTTGTCATAAGGGTCGGCGGCAGCGGACGCAGCCTTGCGCTCTTCCTCGGCCTCCTTGCGGGCCTTTTCGGCAGCCGCGGTGGCGGCGGCGATGCGCTCTTCCGCATCCTTGACCTGCGCGGAATCGAACTCGGAGGAGTCGACGACCTTGACCTGCTTGTCGAGGTCCTCAATGACGCCCTTCCAGTTCGCCAGGACCACGCGGCCCACGCCGGACCACTCGCTCATGCCTTGGTCGCCGGCGTAGTGGCTAGCGCCGCGGGTGACGTTGCGCAGGATGGAGTGCGACGCGAAGAAGATTACGGTGTGCTGCGCGCCGGCGACGTTGGCGAGCGCCTCGGCGATCTCCAGGTTGCGGGCAACAGCGGTGACGTTCTCGTGGCTCGGGCGGCCCGCCAGATGGGAAGGCATGCCGACGAGGTCGAAGTGATCCTTTTTTGCTGGCGTGATGCGATCCTCGCCTTGGGCGCGGAAATCGGCCCACTTGGGGTGGTCGACCAAGTCGTGGTGCTTACCGGACTCTAAGAAGCACAGCATTTCTGCTGCGGAGTTGAAAGCGAGGACGGATTCTTCGTCGCCCAAGAATGCCTGCCACTCGGAGCCATTCTGACGCCACTTTGGTGCCCACAGGGTGTAAAAATCGCCCTCGGTCAAGGAGAGCTGGACTGGAATGATTGCGCGGGTGCTCATGGGTAGACAGTCTAACTTACCCATTTATTAAATCTGCATAAGAGCGTGCTAGCCGGTGGGGCGCCAGAACCCCTTGAATGCCATGCCCATGTTGGTGGTGCGCAATGGGCTGGTTTCCACGGGGCTACCAGCCTCGATCATTTCGCCGCCTCCCTTGTACATGGCCACGTGGCCATCCCACACCACGAGGTCACCGGGCTGTAGCTCGTCGGCGCTGACCTGCCTGCCTACGGTCTGGGACTCGGCGGTGCGCGGGATCTCCACTCCGGCCTGGCGCCACGCCCATTGGGTAAGCCCAGAGCAATCGAAGCCGCCATTGCCCGTGCCGCCCCATACGTAGGGAGTGCCGAGCTTGCTCATTGCCGCAGCCACCGCGGCCCGCCCCTGTGCCGACCCACTGGACTCATCGCCGCTGATGGCCGTGGAGTGTTTCGCTGAAATTGCGTGGGGCTCTGGAGTCTTAGAAGGCGAAAGTTCGTTCCCGGTGCCTTCTGCGCGCCCTTTTACCGTGGGTTCGATGGCGCGTTGCGCGATGGGTAGCAACGGCTTCGCCACAGCGACCAGTTCTGCCAGCAACTGTTTGACCCGGGCAAAAGCGCTGGCCAAGTGCTCTGTAATGAGACCGTGCAGACGTGCTCGTGCAGCTGCCTGCACTGCTGGGTTTGGAACCAAGAGCCCAAGCGCCAGGGGTGCGGCTTGGGTGAGCAGCTGCAATCCAATACCGATGAGGTCCTGGCCTGTGGCCTGGATGAGCGTGCGGGCCTTGGCCACCGCGGCGTCGATGGTGTGGCGATCAGCGGCGAGGACACCGGCGGCGTCGAGAAGCTTGCTCGGATCGCCGTGTGCGATGTCCGCCAAGGGGCCGATGGTGCTCAGATCCGGCAACTGCGGCAGGCCCACCGCTGGGAGCGCGGGCGGTGCCATCTGGGAAATCTGTTTGACCGCTGCCTCAATCACGAGAGCACACCTCCCAATCCGGCCGCTAGGCCAGAATCAGTAGATTCTGCTTCCTGTGCCATGGCGAAAGACGCGTCAGCAACCATTTCCATGTCAGTACGCAGACTCTCCGTCCGCGCCCCGACGTTGCGTAAGGCTGCGCACAAAGCGGAACCAAAAGTGGAAAGCGTTCCCTCTGGAATCTCGGGCAGTGGTGGAGTGGTGCCCTGGGCAGCGTCATAAAGCTCGCGGGCAAGATGGCGGGTGAACTCAGTATCAATCTTAAAAGCTGTCATGCCTTATTGGACTGCGCAAAAGCGCCCGCGGTTCCCTCAACAACGAGAAAAGCATTGCCCATTGCAGGGACGGGGGGAAACGGTTAGGTACCAGAACCGGCAGGGGAGGGGATAGAGTAGGAAACCATGGACATCCACGTAGTAGATCACCCGCTTGCCGCCTCCCGCCTGACCATCATGCGCGATGCTCGCAGCAACAACTCTGCCTTCCGCGCCGCCCTCAAGGACCTGGGCACCATGCTCGTTTATGAAGCAGCCCGTGACCTCGCCGTCGAGCACTTCGACTGCGTCACTCCTGTCGATACTGCACAGGGCACCCGCCTTCTGGACCCGCCCATCATCGTCCCCATCATCCGTGCGGGCCTGGGCATGATCGACCCAGCTCTAGCCATGATTCCGGATGCCCAGGTGGGCTTTATCGGCATGGCCCGCAATGAGGAAACCCACCAGCCGGTTCCTTATCTCGAGGCGCTGCCCGAGGATCTCACCGGCCGCACCGTATTCGTCGTGGACCCGATGCTCGCTACCGGCGGCTCCCTCCTGCACTCCTTGAAGCTGCTGGCCGATCGCGGCGCCACCGACATTACTGCAATCTGCATGGTCTGCGCGCAGGAAGGCGTGGATGCGCTGGCGAATTCCGGCCTGCCGGTCCGCCTGGTTACCGCGGTTATTGACCCGAGCTTGAACGAAGACGCCTACATCGTCCCAGGTTTGGGCGACGCCGGCGATCGCCTCTACGGACCGCGCAACATCGACCTCTAAAGTGCGCTAGGCTTGCCCCCACGAACGTCTGAATGGGGGTCAAGACTCGTGTCCATTTCTTTTGGTGGGTGGTCCGCCTTGGGCCACGATTTCGCATCCCGCTTGCGTGAGACGCGCGAGCGGCGGGGCATGTCGCAAAAAGCGCTCGCGGAGATCTCGGGGGTCTCGCGCAGTCAGATTTCCAATCTGGAGCGCACTGACAAAGCGTTGAATCTGCGGGCCGATCCGCAGCTGTCAACGCTGTTCAAGCTGGCTTATGCACTGGAGGTTCCGCCTTCGCTGTTGCTGCCGGGCGGGGTCGGGGATGAGGTCGTTGCAGCGCTTGACGACGTCGCCGCCTTCTCAGCCTCCTATATCGATCGCCGTCGCTTCGCTGCGGCCGATATGGTGCTGGATTGATCACGCGCACGCGCGGTTTCCCACGCGGCTATTAGGTTGGCAAAATGACATGCCGCGCTCCGTACCGCTCTGTATATTACAGCGATGAGCTGCGCGACTACCTGTACCGCTTTGTCTAGTTGTAGACTGCACTGAAAGACAACGACCCCGGTTTCGCATGTTCTGCGGGTGGGTGTGCAGGAGGTACGCAATGATTTCGACATTCGTGAACGCGTGGTTTGATAGCCACCGCTCGGAGGTTATCTCGTGGCGCCGTCATATCCATCGCCACCCTGAGACCTCCAACAACGAGGTGGAGACCACCAACTTCATCGCGCGCACCCTCAAGGAGTACGGGCTGCAGCCGCAGCGCTTCCCCGAGACAGGCCTCATGGTGGACATCGGTCCGGACACGGAACTGGGACGCCTCGCTTTCCGCGCCGACATTGACGCGCTGCCGGTCACCGAGGTCACCGGATTGGAGTACACCTCAGAGAACCCCGGTACCATGCATGCCTGCGGCCACGACGTGCACACCACCATCGCCTTGGGTCTTGCCTGCGCAATGGCGGACTACCAGCGCGAACACTCCCTCGAGTTGGGGCTGCGCATCATCTTCCAGCCTGCCGAGGAAGTCTGGGTAGGCGGTGCCACCGACGTTATCGAGTGGGGTGCGCTGGAGGGGGTCAATTCGATCTTTGCCGTGCACGTAGAGCCGAAGCTGCGCGTGGGTCGCATCGGCGTGCGTGCAGGTGCTATTACTTCGGCAACGGACGTCGTGGAGCTGGAAGTCAAGGGGCCAGGGGGTCATACCTCGCGTCCGCACCTGTCTGCCGACGTGGTCTATGCGTTGGGCAAGGTCATCACGGAGTTGCCCGCGTTGCTGTCGCGCCGCGTCGATCCGCGCACGGGCACCGTACTGGTCTTTGGCCAGGTCAACTCGGGCTATGCGCCGAATGCAATGCCGGAGTCCGGAACGCTGACCGGCACGATGCGCACCGCGGACATCGCCATCTGGCGCGACATGCAGAACCTGTTTTCCGAGTTGGTGGACCAAGTTTTGGCACCGGTGGGCGTGGAACACGAGCTGACCTATCACCGCGGCGTTCCGCCCGTGCTTAACGACGACGTCTCTACCGCACTGTTGGCCTCCGCCGCGCAGGCCATCGACCCGCAGGCCGTGGTGCAGGCACCTCAGTCCTCGGGCGGCGAGGACTTCTCGTGGTACCTCGAGCATGTGCCGGGTTCCATGGCGCGTTTGGGCTGCTGGTCCGGCGAAGGCGAGCAGCATGACCTGCACATGGGGGACCTCAATGTGGACGAGCGCTGCATCGGTGTAGGCGTGAAGCTTTTCGGCTCCGTAGTGGAGCAATTCGCCAACGTGCAGGAATAGGGGCGCAACTATTACACTGTCAAAAGGATTTACCCCATGTCCTTAACAAACTTTATAAAGGAGCAATAGACAGTGACAAAGGAAGCGCTTGACGCAGTAATCGAGGATGCACCGCGCATCGTTATTATCGGTGGCGGCCCAGCAGGCTACGAAGCCGCGATTGCCGGCGCCAAGTATGGAGCACACATTACCCTGGTAGAGGAGCAGGGTCCCGGTGGCTCCTCCGTCCTGTTGGACTGCGTTCCTTCCAAGTCCTTCATTGCTGGTGCAAACCTGCGCACTGACTTCCGTCGAGCTGAAGCCATGGGGCTCAACGAGCAGCTCGGCTCTATGCAACTGAAGCTGCAGGCGCTCAACGAGCGTGTGCAGGCGCTGGCTGCAAACCAGTCTGCTGATGTGCGTGCGGGCTTGGAGAAGATCGGCGTCAACGTTATCGACGGCCGTGCAAGCTTTGCTGAGGATCAGCATGGTGTGCAGGGCGCGGCGCACAAGGTCGACGTCGCCAAGAGCGATGGCTCCACCGAAACCCTCGAGGCAGACCTCGTGCTCGTGGCAACCGGTGCCACCCCGCGTATCCTGCCGGGCGCGCAGCCGGACGGCGAGCGCATTCTGACCTGGCAGCAGGTTTATGACCTGAAGGAAGAGCCGGAGCACCTCATCGTGGTCGGTTCCGGTGTGACCGGTGCTGAGTTCGTGTCCGCTTTCGCGGAGATGGGCGTCAAGGTAACCATGGTGGCTTCCCGCGACCGTATTCTGCCGCATGACGACGCCGATGCTGCCGACGTCCTCGAGACCGTGCTGGCTGAGCGCGGTGTGGAGCTGGAGAAGAATTGCCGCGTGGAATCCGTATCCCGCACTGAGGACGGCAATGTTGTGGTCAAGACGCAGGACGGCCGCGAGATTCATGGCTCGCACGTCATCATGTCCATCGGCTCCATCCCGAATACCAAGGACCTGGGCCTAGAGTACGTGGGCGTGGCTACTCAGAAGTCCGGCCACATCAAGGTCGACCGCGTCTCCCGCACCAACGTTGCTGGCATCTACGCAGCCGGTGACTGCTCTGACCTCTTCCCGCTGGCTTCTGTGGCGGCTATGCAGGGCCGCATCGCGATGTACCACGCGCTCGGTGAGGGTGTGTCCCCGCTGCGCCTGAAGACTGTGGCCACCGCGGTGTTCACCCGCCCGGAGATCGCCGCCGTGGGCTTTACCCAGGCTGAGATTGAAGCTGGCGAGGTTTCCGCGCGCACCATCACGATGCCGCTGAACACCAACCCGCGCGCGAAGATGCGCTCCCTGAACCACGGTTTCGTGAAGCTGTTCTGCCGCGCCACCTCCGGCCGCGTTATCGGCGGCGTCATCGTCGCGCCGACCGCGTCCGAGCTGATTCTGCCGGTCGCCGTTGCCGTGACCAACCAGCTGACCGTAAACCAGCTGGCTGATTCCTTCGCGGTCTACCCGTCGCTTTCGGGCACCATCACCGAGGCGGCACGGCGTCTCGTGGCACACGACGACTTGGAGTAGAACCCAGAAGTTCTTCCTACATGCCCAGCTGGTCTACGGCCTGCTGGGCTTCTTCGTAGGTGAACTTCTCGCCGTAGTCGCTGGTGAGCTGGTCAATCAGCGCGGCGCCGGACATGCCCATGGTGTCCTGGTAGTTGCGCGCGGACTCCGCGGCCTCGGCGTTCCAGTCGGCCTCGACGTTGTCTACAGCGTACTGCGCCTGCTCCGCAGTGAACTTCTCGCCGTAGTCACTGGTGAGCTGGTCGTAGAGCTTGGCCTTGGAAAATGCCATGGTCTTGATGTAGCTCTCCGCGGAACCTAGGGCCTCGGCGTTCCAGTCCGCCTCGACGTTGTCGATAGCGTACTGCGCAGCATCGGCCGGGAACTTCTCGCCGTACTCACTGGTCAACTGATCGTAGAGCTTGGCCTGGGAGAAGTTCATGGTCTTGATGTACTGGTTGGCCTTGCGCAGTGCGTTGCGGTGCTCAACGGGAGCGTTGGGGTCACCCGATGTATCGGACTCTTGTGCAACGCCCCCTTCGGGGACAACGCTGGTGGGATTGTCTGCTGCGGTGTCTTCTTTGTTGCCGCCACCGCCGATAGCGACACCAATGATGACGAGCACGGCCAAGGCGCCAGCGCCCCACTTGAAGCAGCCGCCCTTCTTCTTTTTCTTCGGTTCCTGTGGTGGCAAAGCGCCTGCGCCGTAGGTGCCGTCAGCGGCGGGGAAACCTGGTTGTTGGCCTGGTTGTTGGCCGGGTTGTTGACCGGGCTGCTGCAGCGGGTTTGCATATGGATTGTTCGAGTTGGTCATGGAAAACCTCCAGAGAGAAACTGTTGGGGAGGATGCCTTCCCAGCGAGAGAAATGCTGGGGTGCAACCTTGGGAACACAAGCAGTTTCGCAAAGGCGCTGGACACGGCTTCCGCGCGTTTCGAACGTACGCGCTATCTGGTTTGGTAGGCGTTCTCCGGAGTGGCGTTGAGCTCGAGCTTTACCGGGCGGCTGGCTAGTGGGAAAGCGCGCTGGGCGCAGTTTTCGCGCGGGCAGGCGCTACATCCGGGACCAATCGGCGTGGCTGCCGACGCCGTGAGTGTCAAAGCATCCGCGTACACCAAGCGGTCGGCTTGGGAGATGTCGCAGCCGAGGCCCACCACAAACTCCTTACGCGGGGTACCCCAGGCCTTGGCTTGGCCTTGCACGAAACGTGCAATCCACAGATAGGTGTGGTCATCCGGCATGGAGGCCACCTGGCGGGTGATGCGGTTGGGGGTTTCGAAAGCGCGGTGGACTATCCACAGCGGGCACGAGCCGCCACCGCGGGCGAAGTGGAACGCGGTGGAGGACTGGCGCTTGGAGATATTGCCCGCGCGGTCAGTGCGGATGAACGAGAAGGGGACGCCCTTGTTGCCGGGGCGCTGCAGGGTGGATAGACGCTGCGCGGTGGTCTCAAAACCGGTGCCGAAGGTGCCGGCGATGATGTCGATGTCGTAGCGGGTTTCCTCGGCTGTCTCCAGGAACTGGCTATAGGGCATCGTCACGGCCGCGGCGAAATATTGAGCCAGACCAAGGGTACCGATGCGCTGGGCGTCGCCAAGCGGCAGCTCCGCCACGAGCTTCTCGCACAGCTCAGTGTGTGCCAACAGGCAGTACTGCAAAGCCATCTCAAAGACGAGTTGCGACTCCGTCAGCCCCGCACGCAGGTGCAACTCCCTCGTCTGTGGGCGAAACTCGCGCCGGGTGACCGGGCTGGAAAAGCGCACGCTCACACCCAACTCCTCCTGCAACTTCGCCGCCAGGCGCCCGCGCCGCAGGACGCGATCGCCCAACTGCAGCGCCAGATCCTCGGCAGCGACGTCGAGTGCGTGGATGTAGTTGTGTGCATCGTAGAAGAAGTCACGCACCGCCTCGAATGGGCCTTCCTGCTGCTGCGGTGCGGCCGCTGCGGCCTCGAGGAAGCGCGGCATCAGCTCTGGGAAACGCGTGACGAGATCGGAAAGCGTGGCCTCGCCGGCGTCGGGAAATAGCCTGCGCAACTCGGTGATGGCGTGCACGTCCTTGTCCGCGGAGAAGTACGTGGGGTCCACCCCAAAGCGTTGGGACAGCTGCATGAGGACGGTGACGGTGAGCGGGCGCTGATCATTTTCCAGCTGGTTGAGGTAGCTCGTGGACAGCTGCAGCTGCTTGGCCATGGCCACTTGAGTGAGTCCTTGTTGCTTGCGAAGCGCGTGGATTCGTGCCCCCGCGTAGTGCTTGCTCATTGTCTAGTCATCCTCTTTATTGCTCTTGAGCAGCTGTTTCCACATGTTTTGCAAAACGGAAAGATAGCTACAACAGATTTACACATTTTACACATGTGGCGCTCGACACGTTCTGGAAATTAATGTGATTTTGCAAACGAAGCACCGTGAGGCGAGAAACCTCACGTTGAAATGTCCCAAAGGAGCACCTGTGATCAACCACGAAGTCCGCACTCACAAGTCCGCCGAGAATTTCCCTATCGAAGAGCACCTTGCCTACAAGATCGCCAAGGTCGCCGCCGACCCAGTTGAGGTACCGGAGGAGACCAAGGAGATGATCATTAACCGCATCATCGACAATGCCTCCGTCGCAGTGGCTTCCGTGGCCCGCCGCCCAGTGACCTCCGCACGCGTCATCGCAGAGGGCCACCCACATGCAGGCGACGCTGCACGCACCGGCAAGGGCGCCAAGATTTTCGGCATCGAGGGCGACTACTCCGCTGAGTGGGCTGCGCTGGCCAACGGCACCGCGGTACGCGAGCTCGACTACCACGACACCTTCCTCGCAGCCGAGTACTCCCACCCAGGCGACAATATCCCGCCGATGATTGCCGTGGCACAGCACAAGGGCCTCGATGGCAAGACCCTCCTGCGCGGCATCGCGACCGGCTACGAAATCCAGGTCAACCTCGTTAAGGCCATCTGCCTCCACGAGTGGAAGATTGACCACGTGGCCCACCTCGGCCCATCCGTTGCAGCAGGTATCGGCACCATGCTCGACCTGCCGGTCGAGACCATCTACCAGGCAATCGGCCAGGCTCTGCACACCACCACCGCTACCCGTCAGTCCCGCAAGGGCCTGATTTCCTCTTGGAAGGCCTACGCGCCGGCATTCGCGGGCAAGATGGGCATCGAGGCCGTCGACCGCGCCATGCGTGGTGAAGGCGCACCGGCTCCTATCTGGGAAGGCGAGGACGGCTTCATTGCATGGATGCTCCACTCCCCAGAGCGCACCTACATCGTGCCGCTTCCTGCCGACGGTGAGGAAAAGCGCGCCATCCTGGACACCTATACCAAGGAGCACTCCGCGGAGTACCAGGCGCAGGCGCCAATCGATTTGGCACGCCGCATGAAGCAGACCATCGCCGATGCGGGCAAGTCCACCAAGGACATCGAGTCCATCGTGCTGCACACCTCGCACCACACCCACTACGTCATCGGCACCGGAGCTAATGACCCACAGAAGATGGACCCAACTGCCTCCCGCGAGACCCTGGACCACTCCATCATGTACATCTTCGCGGTGGCCCTCGAGGACGGCGCCTGGCACCACGTCGACTCCTATGCTCCGGAGCGCGCACAGCGTCCAGAGACCGTGGAGCTGTGGCACAAGATCTCCACCGTGGAGGACCCAGAGTGGACCCGCCGCTACCACTCCCTCGACCTCACCGAGAAGGCATTCGGTGGCAAGGCAGTCATCACCTTCACCGACGGCACCGTCATCGAGGATGAGGCAGCTGTTGCCGACGCCCACCCGCTCGGCGCCCGCCCATTCGGCCGCGCTGAGTACATCAACAAGTTCAAGACCCTAGCCACCGGCATCGTCTCCGAGGAGGAGCAGGAGCGCTTCCTCGCAGCGGTACAGAACCTGGAAAACCTGACCGACCTGAGCGAACTCAACGTCGTTGTCACTCCGGAAGCACTCGCTTCCGCACCTCAGACCCCGGAAGGACTGTTCTAAATGGCTGGACTATTCGGTTCCATCAAGACCAACGCACAAAAGCGCGAGGAGTTCCGTGCTGCCCTCGAAGGCCCCGGAATCACCAAGCTGCCGGGCGCATTCAACCCGCTGACCGCGCGCTTGATTCAAGACCTTGGCGGCTTCAACGGTGTCTACGTGTCCGGCGCCGTGCTGGCCAACGACTTAGGTCTGCCGGACATCGGCCTGACCACGCTCACCGAGGTGGCCCAGCGCGCCGGGCACATCGCCCGCGCCACGGATTTGCCGGTGCTTGTCGACGCCGACACTGGTTTCGGTGAGCCCATGTCTGCCGCCCGCACCGTGGCCGCCCTCGAGGATGCCGGCCTGGCTGGCTGCCACCTTGAGGACCAAGTCAACCCGAAGCGTTGTGGTCACCTCGACGGCAAGGAGGTCGTGCCCACCGACCTGATGGTGCGCCGCATCTCCGCTGCGGTCAATGAGCGCCGCGATGAGAACTTCATCATCTGTGCCCGTACCGACGCTGCTGGCATCCACGGCATTGATGACGCCATCGAGCGTGCCAAGGCCTACACCGACGCAGGTGCGGACCTTATTTTCACCGAGGCTCTCTACTCGCCGACTGACTTCGAGAAGTTCCGCGCTGCTGTGGACACTCCGCTGCTGGCGAACATGACCGAGTTCGGCAAGACCGAGCTGCTGTCTGCCCAGCAGCTGGAGGAACTGGGCTACAACGCGGTCATCTGGCCGGTGTCTACCCTCCGCGTGGCTATGGGCGCGACCGAGGATTTCCTACGGGACTTGCAGGAGACCGGTATCCAGACCGACTGGCTCGAGCGCATGCAGCACCGCTCTCGCCTCTACGAGTTGGTTCGCTACAACGAGTACAACGCCTTCGACCAGGCCGTTTTTACCTACTCCAAGGACGCTTACAAGGCCACCTTCGAGTAAACACCTGGTCCGGGCGAGCAAGGCTCGCCCGCTCCGCGGCGTCGTCAAGCGTCGCCCAAGCAAAGAACAATCTTTCCAAGTAAAAGGAGAACACCATGTCCGAGAACACCCCAGAAATCCGCAAGGGCCTTTACGGCGTCGTCGTTGATGAAACCGCAGTCTCCAAGGTGGTCCCAGAGACCAACTCCCTGACCTACCGCGGATACCCAGTCCAGGAGCTGGCCCGCTACTGCTCCTTCGAGGAAGTGGCCTACCTGCTGTGGAACGGCGAGCTGCCGAACCAGGGTGAACTGGTCCGTTTCTCCGCTCGTGAGAAGGCGCTGCGTCACATCGACCGCCATCTCATCGACCTGATTACCTCGATGCCTAAGTCCTGCCACCCGATGGACGTGCTGCGTACCGCCATCTCCTTCATCGGTTCCCAGGACCCGGAAGAGTACACCAAGGACTCCGAGCACATCCGCCGCACCGCTCTCGAGCTGATGGCCAAGATTCCGACCATCATCGCGCTCGACATCCGACGCCGCCGTGGCGAGGGCTACATCGAGCCAGACCGCAAGAAAGGCTTTGCCGAGAACTTCCTGTGGATGGTCTTCGGCGATGAAGAAGGCTCCCCGGCAGTCTCGCGCTCCGATATTGAGGCCTTTGACAAGTCTCTCATCCTCTACGCGGAGCACTCCTTCAACGCCTCCACCTTCGCTGCCCGCGTTGTCACCTCCACGATGTCGGACACCTACTCCGCAGTGACCGCCGCAATCGGTGCTTTGAAGGGCCCGCTGCACGGTGGCGCAAACGAGGCCGTCATGCACAACTTCTTAGAGGTTGGCGACCCAGCCAAGGCAGAGGAGTGGACCCTCAATAAGCTCAAGAACAAGGAACTGGTGATGGGCTTTGGTCACCGCGTCTACAAGAACGGTGACTCCCGCGTGCCGACCATGGAGGCAGCATTCCGCGAGCTGGCTAAGGACCACGGCCAGGAGCAGTGGGTAGAGATGTACGAGAAGATGGCCAAGACCATGTATGAGAACACCTCCATCAAGATCCAGCCGAACCTGGACTTCCCGGCTGGCCCCGCGTACCACATCCTGGGCTTCGACATTGAGTTCTTCACCCCGATCTTCGTGATGGCCCGCATCACCGGTTGGACCGCACACATTGTGGAACAGAACGAGAACAACTCCCTGATCCGCCCGCTGTCTGCCTACAACGGCAAGGAGCAGCGCTCCGTTCCGCCGAAGCAGATCTAATGAGCCGCTGTGCTTGACGACGGGCGCTGCACGTAGCGAAGGCATGACATGCCAACGCCACTTGCAGCGCCTAGTGCTATTGCGCCTGCAGCAATAAGAAGTGCCTTCCAATCGATAGCAAAGGTGAGGCCATCTCCCATTGCGTAGACCATTCCGGCAAGCGGGAGGATTCCAGCAATACAGCCAGTAATGATCGCAGTACATGCCAGTGTGGCCGTCGTGAGTACAACGATTCTTAGGTGCCAGGAAGAATCGAGGCCAAGTACTTTGAAGGTGGTCTCGATTGCTTCGGTAGCGCGAGCAAGTTGCCGCGAGAAAACAAAGGTTACGGCTAACGCGCTGAGCAGCGCGGCTGCCAAACTGATGTAGAACGCCCGCGGTGTCGAAGAGGTTTGAACCAGCGGCAGTAGTACGAGCTCGTGGGGGATACGGGCTTGCGCAGCGCTATCAAGAAAGCGCTTTTCTTGGTCTTCCTGGAGACCCGTAAAGACCCATTGTGTCCTACCTGCCGGTGCATCTAGTTTCTGCGCCGTGGATTCGAGGATAATTCCTCCAGCCAGCTTCTCCCAGTGAGGTCCGAAGTCGATACTCACCGCTGGAAGGGTTGTGGGACTGGGATTTCTGCTCGTGCTGATTGAAGCATGGTCATGGTCGATGAATCTGTTATCGCGGACCAATGCTCCGGTCGCAAGGACATCTTTTTCCGAGGCAGTAAGCTCTCGGTCTAAGAGCCGTTCTACGTCATGAACGGATTCGACGCCCAGTACACCAAAAGTCCCCGACATCTCCGTGGGCATTTCCAGCGTGGCTTGGACATAAGAAATACGAACTGGAGCGGGCACACCCAACGCAGTGGCGACGTGCTGAACGGAATCAGCGTTTGTAGCTAGGCCATCATCTGTCTTCTTTAAAACGTGTGCCTGGTTTGGGGCGATTGTCGACGTCAAGCTGTCGTTCTCACTGGCTGTAAAACTGGCTGACATCGAACTACTGAACACCGCGGTTCCCATGCACAGGACCAACAACACCAGACCCGTACCAATGAGTTGACGGTGTTTTTCGGCAAATCTCAGGGCCACGCCTGCTGGAGTGTAGGGCCGGCTGGTTCGCGGACAGCGTGCGAGAAGAAGAGAAAAGACGATGCACATCGCCACGGTTGGCGCTGGCGCCCATGTTTCGAATACGTCGGGCCCCAGCAGTGCTGCAGCGAACGTGAAGAGGACAGCGACAAGGACAATAACGACTGCACCCCAGCGTAAGAATGATGCCGATGGGGTCGGTGTCGGGAAGTCCTTCCAGAACGGATGAGGTTGAGCCGACGGCGCGGTGGCAATAGCACCAATCAGGAGTGCTGCTAGCGAGCTAGCGAGAAGAAGCACTAACCATTTCCATGGAATCAGGACTCCAGGATCAGGCAAACCTCCAAGTCCAGAAATGAAAGGGCGCGCACATTGTGCCAGACCTGCACCCAATACGAGTCCTGCGACGGAGTACATCAAGGCTGAACGAAGCAGGATGAATGCGCTGGACTTCCACAATAGGAAGGGCGAGATTCCTAGCTCGAAAAACCGCTGGCTCAACGGGCGAAGTACCTGGTAGGTAATCCGCCACAGGAAGAAGATCAAAGCGCATGGGATGACAACGGCGAACAGGCCGAAGAAGAAGGAATAGCTATCGGCGAACCCTGAAGGTGGTGTTGCGAGCAAGCTTTCTCGGGTGAGAAGCGATGCCGAAAAGGCGTCGTCAAGCGCTGCACGATCGACGAGGTCTGCATCCCCGATCTGACTCCTAATGAACTCGATGAGGGCTGCAGGAGTCTTTCCTTCGGAACCGAAAACAATTGGCCGGACCGAAGCGGAGGTCATGGAATAAGCGTCAGCGTCGATGGTGTCCCATGTTCCCGACGCGCCGTACACAGCTTCTTCATGCTTGTGGAAGGAATTCGATGCAACGCCAACGATACGGAGAGGCAGCGTGCCGTTGAATGCAGTTGTGTTCTCTCCAAGACTAAGGTTCACGTCCTCGGTGACTACTACCTCGCCAGGAGCGCTAGGCCACTGGCCCTGAACCAATGCCAACCCAAAATCGGGAGCTTGCTCTTCCCAGTGAGACTCCTTGTAGACAAGGGAAGTTGAAGGATCGCTATCGACATAGAGATCGTAAGTCTCGAGCTGGGCAGTAAATCCCCGCTCTGGGGAATCAAGTTGTGGCAGCGTCTGCTCAACCACGCCCGCCCGCGTGTACACAGGCACGTCCACGCGCACGGCGTTGTTTCCCAATTCTGACTGTGCTTTCTGCTGTGGGGACAACGTCATGAAGAGATCGGCCGAGACAGCAAATGCGAATAATCCTAAGCACACTGCGATTGCCGCTGCGCCGAAGCGGTACCGTTTCGAAGAATGCACGACTTTCGTAATCAGTTCATTGAGCATGCGGGGCTGCTTTCCCAAGCTGGCCGTCGATCAGCGCGTAGGCCGTGCTGCAATAGTCGAGCATGATGGGATCGTGGCTGGTTGCTATCACGGTTGTGCCAGTTGATGCGAGCTTTTTGAAGAGTCGAAAAATGCCATGGGAGTTCTCGGAATCGAGCGCAGCAGACGGCTCATCAGCCAAGAGAATTCGCCGGTTTCCAGACAGTGCTCGGGCGATTCCTACTCTTTGACACTGGCCGCGCGACATCTCTGCGGGAAATCGTTGAGCGAGTTCTGCTAGTCCTACCTGGGCTAGTGCCTCGGAAGCCTTGTCGCGTGCTGCCTTCTCATCGAACCCCGCTGCTACAAGCACAAGCATGACATTTTCGAGCGCGGTGAGTTCATTCATCAACAGGTCGTCTTGATGGACGAAGCCGATTGTGTTGCGGCGCAAGGCGAGTAGTTCCTTGGGAGCAGCGGTGGATACACAGGTATCGAAGACCGAGATTGAGCCTTCATCAATGGGGAGAAGACCCGCGATCGCGCGCAGGAGAGTGGTTTTTCCGGAGCCGCTCTTTCCTGAAATTCCGAGAAACTCACCTTCATCAACCTCTAGGCTTGTGCCTTTGAGAACATGCGTGCGCTGGGCGCCTTCGCCCAAATACTTGTGGACCCTAGATATGGTGACTGTATTCATGAGCTCTTTACAACAGAGAGACACACGCCAAGGTCATTGACCGAGGCGTGTGTGGAAAAGGGATAGCTAGCAGCCTCGGTCAGTTCGCCACGACGACAGACGGTCGTTATTCCAGAAACCGACGTAGTTGTTGCGAGATTGCTGGGTCATGGTGTGACATTTGCCCTGCCCGTTGGCATCGTGATACCAAGCGGCGTTTGACCAAGTGTTGTTGATCCACGACGAAGTCTTATCGTTTGCGTTGCGGGAGACGTTCATCAAGCCAATACCTGAGCCCCGAGAGCCAAGGAAACCACCGTAGTTTGCATGATCGAAGATGCACACGAGGTTACCGCCACACTCCCAGTCGGCGGCCTGAGCAGTCGGAACGGCGAGGAGAGAGCTAGCGGCGAGAGTACAGCCTATAGCCAATTTTTTTATCTTCATTGCGAGTCCTTTGGGGTGAAAGATGAAGTTGGTTCTTGTGAACCTGATTGAAGGATAGAAACCGGAACGGGACATGTCAAGAGATTTATATATTTTCAATAAGAAAGTACTTTTTCGGCTTCGGTTCCGAAGTGATATGGGGGTGGGACGTTTAGAGATATGCATGGTGAGTTTAGTGAGAAACTGAACAATTTCTGTTGTTTGGTATATCGATTTCCGCCCGCGTTGTCGCCTCGGACACTATCCTTAAGTTTGTATTGTGCTTATCTGAAAGGATCACTCCCAGTGTCTGATACCGCCCACAAGTCCTTCTCTAAGATCTTGGTGGCAAACCGCGGCGAAATTGCCGTGCGCGCCTTCCGCGCTGCCTTTGAGGTCGGCTCCAAGACCGTTGCAATTTATCCAAAGGAAGACCGCAACTCCTTCCACCGCGCCTTTGCCAATGAGGCAGTGCGCATCGGTACCGAGGGCCAGCCGGTCAAGGCATACCTCGACATCGATGAGGTCATTCGCGCCGCCAAGAAGTCTGGTGCGGATGCCATTTACCCTGGCTACGGCTTCCTGTCGGAGCGCGCCGATTTGGCGCGTGCCTGCCGTGACAACGGCATCAAGTTCATCGGTCCTACCCCGGAGACCTTGGACCTGACCGGTGACAAGGCTGCTGCAGTAGCCGCTGCCCAGGAGGCGGGGCTGCCGACTCTGAAGGACTCGAAACCCTCGACGGACGTCGACAAGCTGGCGGAGTACGCAAAGGACTTTAACTTCCCCGTCTTCGTGAAGGCAGTGGCCGGCGGTGGCGGCCGCGGTATGCGCTTCATCGAGAATGAAGAGGAGCTCAAGACCAAGTGCGCTGAGGCCTCCCGCGAGGCGGAGGCAGCCTTCGGCGATGGCAACGTTTACCTCGAGACCGCGGTGATTCGCCCGCAGCACATCGAGGTGCAGATTCTGGCTGATTCCCACGGCAACGTCATGCACCTGTTTGAACGTGATTGTTCCGTGCAGCGCCGCCACCAGAAGGTCGTCGAGATCGCTCCCGCCCCGACCCTGGATCCGCAGCTGCGTGACCGCATCTGTGCCGATGCCGTAAAGTTCTGCCAGCACATCAACTACGAGGGCGCCGGCACCGTGGAGTTCCTCGTGGATGAGAAGGGCAACCACGTCTTCATCGAGATGAACCCACGCGTGCAGGTTGAGCACACCGTGACCGAGGAGGTCACCGGCGTGGACATCGTGAAGTCCCAGATGCAGATCGCCGCTGGTGTCTCCCTGGAGGAGCTCGGCCTGCGCCAGGAAGAGATCACCCTTACCGGCGCTGCTCTTCAGTGCCGTATCACCACTGAGGACCCAGCAAACGGCTTCCGCCCAGACACCGGCACTCTGACTACCTACCGCTCTCCGGGCGGCGCAGGCGTGCGTCTCGACGGCGCAACCGCAGTCGGTGCGGAGATTTCCCCGAACTTCGACTCCTTGCTGGTCAAGATGACCTGCCGTGGCGCTTCCTTTGAGCAGGCAGTCGCTCGCGCGCAGCGCGCGCTCAACGAGTTCACCGTGGCCGGTGTGGCTACCAACATCGGTTTCCTGCGTGCCCTGCTGCGCGAGCCGGACTTCGTCAACACCCGTGTGGACACCGGCTTCATTCCGGAGCACCCAGACCTGCTCAAGGCTCCGCCGGCAGTGGATGAGTCCGGCCGCATCATCGACTACATTGCTGACGTCACAGTTAATAAGCCAAACGGCGAGCGCCCGACCAAGCTGCGTCCTTTCGACAAGATTCCTACCTTCGACAAGTCCCAGCCACTGCCGCGCGGTTCCCGCGATGAACTGCTGGAGCTCGGTCCGAAGAAGTGGGCTGAGAAGATTCGTGCCCAGTCCGCGCTGGCTGTCACCGACACCACTTTCCGCGATGCGCACCAGTCCCTGCTGGCCACCCGTGTGCGCGGTACCGACTTGGTCACCGCTGCTGAGGCTGTCGCGCGCATGACCCCGGAGCTCTTCTCCGTCGAGGCGTGGGGCGGTGCAACGTACGACGTCGCCATGCGCTTCCTCAAGGAGGACCCATGGGTCCGCCTGGATCTGCTGCGTGAGGCAATGCCGAACCAGAACATCCAGATGTTGCTGCGAGGCCGCAACACCGTGGGTTATTCCCCGTACTCCAATGACGTATGCAACGCGTTCGTTCAGGAAGCTGCCAAGTCCGGCGTCGACGTCTTCCGCATCTTCGATGCGCTGAACGACGTCACCCAGATGCGCCCGGCTATCGACGCCGTCTTGGAGACCAACACCACCGTGGCCGAGGTTGCCATGGCGTATTCGGGCGACATGTGCTCGCCGGGGGAGAAGCTCTACACGCTGGACTACTACCTGAAGCTGGCTGAGGAAATAGTGAACACCGGTGCACACGTGCTGGCCATTAAGGATATGGCTGGCCTGCTGCGTCCGGAGTCCGCTTCCAAGCTGGTCATGGCGCTGCGCAAGGAATTCGATCTGCCGGTCCACGTCCACACTCACGACACCGCGGGCGGCCAGCTGGCTACCTACTACGCTGCGGCGCTCTCTGGCGCGGACGTCGTCGACGGTGCCTCCGCACCGCTGGCTGGCACCACCTCGCAGCCTTCGCTGTCCGCCATCATCGCGGCGTTCTCCAACTCCTCGCGTGACACTGGCATCGATCTGAAGGCCGTCTCCGATCTCGAGCCTTACTGGGAGGCTGTCCGCCAGCTCTACCGTCCGTTTGAAAAGGGCATTCCTGGGCCGACTGGCCGTGTCTACCGCCATGAGATTCCGGGCGGCCAGCTGTCCAACCTGCGTGCGCAGGCCACCGCGCTTGGCTTGGAGGACCGCTTCGAGGTCATCGAGGACACCTATGCCGCCGTCAATGAGATGCTGGGCCGTCCGACCAAGGTGACCCCGTCCTCCAAGGTTGTTGGTGACTTGGCTCTGCACCTCGTGGGTGCGGGCGTCGATCCAGCCGACTTTGAGGCCAATCCCACCAAGTACGACATCCCGGATTCCGTCATCGCGTTCCTCCGCGGTGAACTCGGTACCCCTCCGGGTGGCTGGCCACCGCTGCGCGACAAGGTCCTTGAGGGCCGCGCGCCTGGCGACGTCTCCGTCAAGCCAGTACCGGAAGAGGAGAAAGCTCACCTGGTCTCCGACAACTCTGACGAGCGCCGTGCGTCCCTGAACCGACTGCTCTTCCCGAAGCAGTTCGAGGAGTTCAATGAGTTCCGCCGCACCTTTGGTAACACTGAGGCGCTCACGGACACCGTCTTCCTCTACGGCTTGGAAGAGGGCAACGAGTACATCGTCCACTACTTCCCGGAGGGCTCCAACGATCGTGCGGATCTCAAGACGATCACGCTGCGTCTCGACGCCCTTGGCGAGCCGGATGAGAAGGGCATGCGCAACGTTGTGCTCAACGTCAATGGCCAGATTCGCCCGATGAAGGTCCGCGACAACAACGTGGAGTCCTCTGTGGCCACCGTGGAGAAGGCCGACCCGTCCAACGACGGCCACGTGGCCGCGCCTTTCGCGGGCGTGGTCAACGCCACCGTGAAGGCTGGCGACGAGGTCAAGGCCGGCGACCAAGTCGCCGTCATCGAGGCCATGAAGATGGAAGCCTCCATCTCCGCAACCAAGGACGGCAAGGTCGAGCGCGTAGCCATCGGCCAGGCCACCAAGGTCGAAGGTGGCGACCTCATCGTGGTCATTAACTAATCGGCTAAAAGCTGGCAACAGAAGAGCGCCCCTCCCGCTGACCTTTGAAGCGTCGGCGGGGGAGGGGCGCTCTTTTTCATCGCCTGCGCAGTATCCGCATTCTGCGCGGTTGCAACTTAGTTGGCGAAGTACTTGACCATGGTGGGCGCTTCCGAATTACCGGGGACGGTGATGTCTTCGAAGCCTTCGGATTCGTAGAGCTTGCGGGCACCAGGGTTCTTGGGGTCGACCCACAGTGCAATCGCGGGGGCCTCTTGGGCCGCAGCGAGGTCGCAAATGTTACGCAGCAGGCGGCGGCCCACGCCTAAGCCACGGTAGCGGTATTCCACCGCGATGAATAGCTCGGGGATTTCCTCCGGGTCGAAACGGGTTGCCCACTGGGATTCGTCGAAAGGCTCTGCTTCCGGGTTGCCCAGGTACGCCGCACCTTTGCGCACACCGGTGTAGTAGCGCAGCCACGCACCGCCCATCGGTACGTTATGACTGGAAACGGCGATGCAGCCGCCGTCGACAAGCGGCGACCATTCGTCGACGTACAGGCCCACGTCTGCCGTGTGGAAGTCAGGGACGGCAGCCTCTTCGTCGCCTAAAACATCCGCGAGGAAGAGCAGACGGGACAGGTAGGTCCGGTCTGGCTCCTTGGCCAGCCGGACCCCATACGCAGAGTCGTTGGCGGTCATTCCACCGACTCTAGTGGGCTATTTGATCTCCAGCAATGGGGCGCCCTTGTTGATCTGGGCGCCCTGCTCCACAGCGAGGCCGGTCACGGTACCGGACTTGTGGGCCTTGACTGGGTTTTCCATCTTCATGGCCTCGAGGATGAGCACGACGTCGCCTTCCGCGACCTCCTGGCCCTCCTCGACGTTGACCTTGATGACGGTGCCCTGCATCGGTGCCACGACGGCGTCGCCAGACGCAGCGGCCTTGGCGCCGCCACCGCGACGCTTCTTGGACTTCTTGCGCGGAGAACCGCCGCCGAAGATGAGGTTGGACGGCAGCGCAATCTCAATGCGGCGGCCAGCGACCTCAACCACGAACTTCTGGGCTGGGTCTGCATCGTCCTCAGCTGGAGCATCTGGGTCGACGTACGCAGGCAGCTCGCCCACCCACTCTTCTTCAATCCACTTGGTGTAGACATCGAAGGACCCGTTCTCAGCGGTAAACGCAGGGTCGCTCACGATGGCCTGGTGGAAAGGAATGACGGTCGGCAGGCCCTCGACGGTGTACTCCGTCAGGGCGCGGCGTGCACGCTGCAGCGCGGTCTCACGGTCTGGACCCCAGACGATGAGCTTGGCCAGCATGGAGTCGAACTGGCCACCGATGACGGAGCCTTCACGCACGCCGGAATCCACACGCACGCCTGGGCCTGCTGGCTCTGCATACTTGACGACGTTGCCCGGTGCCGGCATGAAGCCAGCCGCAGCGTCCTCGCCGTTGATGCGGAACTCGAATGCGTGGCCGCGCGGGGTTGGGTCCTCGGTGAAGGAAAGCTTGCCACCCTCTGCGATGTTGAACTGCTCGCGAACGAGGTCGAGGCCGGTGGTCTCCTCGGAAACCGGGTGCTCGACCTGCAGACGGGTATTGACCTCAAGGAAGGAGATGAGACCGTCGGAGCCAACGAGGTACTCGACGGTACCTGCGCCGTAGTAGCCTGCCTCGCGGCAAATGCGCTTAGCGGACTCGTGGATGGAAGCGCGCTGCTCGTCGGTGAGGAACGGCGCTGGTGCTTCCTCCACTAACTTCTGGAAGCGGCGCTGCAGGGAGCAGTCGCGGGTGCCCACGACGACGACGTTGCCGTGCTGGTCAGCTAGGACCTGGGCCTCAACGTGGCGAGCCTTGTCGAGGTAGCGCTCGACGAAGCATTCGCCGCGGCCGAATGCTGCGGTGGCCTCACGGGTAGCGGAGTCGAAGAGCTCTGCGACCTCGTCGCGGTTGTAGGCAACCTTCATACCGCGTCCGCCGCCGCCGAAGGCAGCCTTGATAGCGATGGGCAGGCCATGCTCGTCGGCGAAGGCCTCAACCTCGGCGGCATCCTTGACCGGGTCTGGGGTGCCTGGCGCCATTGGGGCGTCGGCGCGCTCGGCGATGTGGCGGGCAGTGACCTTGTCGCCCAAGTCGCGGATGGACTGTGGGGAAGGGCCGATCCAGATGAGGCCTGCGTCGATGACAGCCTGGGCGAAGTCGGCGTTCTCAGACAAGAAGCCGTAGCCCGGGTGAATGGCGTTGGCGCCGGATTTTGCTGCGGCGTCGAGAATCTTGTCAAAGACAAGGTAGGACTCGGCGGAATTTTGGCCGCCGAGGGCGAAAGCCTCGTCTGCCAAAACTACGAAAGGCGCGTCGGCGTCTGGCTCTGCATACACAGCGACGGAGGCGATGCCAGCGTCGCGCGCGGCGCGGATCACGCGGACTGCAATCTCACCGCGGTTAGCAACTAGCACCTTGGTGATCTTCTTGGTTTCAACTGCCACGGCAGAAACCCTCCTGATAAAACTCGAATTGGACTGTCCACTATTCTTGCACACAAAAACATGAGAAAACCGTCAGGTTCCGGTTTTGTTTCCAAAAATAATCCCGCACCAGCGTGGATGCGGGAAAATGCGGCGTGTTGAGTGCGCAAGTATGATGCTTCTCGCTATCGATTAACCTTCGATAGGCATGCGGATCATGTTGCCCCATTCGGCCCAGGAGCCGTCGTAGACCTTGGCGTCCTTGAACCCAAGGAGGAAGGTCAAGACAAACCAGGTGTGCGCAGCCTGTGCGCCGACGTGGGAGTAGAGGACGGTCTCGGAAGCAGGTTCCAGCTCGCCGTAGTTTACGTTGAGCTCGGAAAGCGCGCGGAAGCAGCCGTTGGGGTAGACCGCGCGGTCCCACTCTAGGTTCACGGCGCCTGGGATGTGGCCGTGGCGCATGGTGGTGCCGTATGCGGAGTCGCCGTTGGGGGACTCGTGGGTGGCCTCGCCAAAGAACTCCTCCGGCGTGCGGGTGTCTACGAGTTTTGCGGTCGTGCCGCGAACTTGGTCCACAAAGATGCGGTAAGTCTCGTCGTTGCGCTCTACCTCTGGGTAATCAGACTCTGGGAAGTCGGGAACCATAAAAGAGGTGTCGCGCTCTTCGGTAACCCAAGCATCGCGGCCACCGTCGAGGAGACGGACGTCCGGGTGGCCGTAAAGCTCAAATACCCACAGGGCATAGGCGGCCCACCAGTTGGCTTTGTCGCCGTAGATAACCACAGTGTCATCGCGCTTGATCCCTTTGTCGCGCATGAGCTGTGCGAAGCCTTCCGCGCTGACGATGTCGCGGGTAACGGGGTCCAGTAGCTCCGTCTGGAAGTTGATGCGGGAGGCGGTGGGTACGTGGCCGATGTCGTAGAGGAGGGAGTCCTCGTCAACCTCGATTACGCGTAGGCCTTTAATGCCTAGGCGGGCCGATAGCCAGGGTGCAGATACGAGACGCTCTGGGTGTGCATACTCTTGGAACGGAGGATTGGGATCGAACTCGGCCATGGTTCGCCTACCTTTCTATGAAGGGGATTTTGGTTAGGCATGTTTAGTCAAATCAACTTTAACGCGAAAACCTCTAGATTGGTCACCCAGTGTCCCTACTGTGTTGTTGGATACATTTTTGGTCTACTGTGCATAAGTCGAAACTGCTGGTTATAACAAGTGTGCAGGTCAAGCCCTAAAACGATTTCTGAGCGGCGAAAATGACCGGGGTTAAGGCGGGGTTAGCAAGCGAGCGCAGGGGCAAATACTGCGATATTTTTAAAACGTGGTGCGGTGCAGAACGCTGCATATTCACTCTCTAATTCTCGTTAAATATGGCGGGCCAGAGCAGTAGTGGCCCTGTGTGCCGGACCAATACCCACAAACCCCAAACGAAAGGGAATTGCTGTGCATAAGGCAATCGTCGTCTTCGAGGTCGAGGGCGGATCTGACAAGCAGCTCAACGGTCACCGCAAGGACACCTTGCCTATCGTCGACTCCATCAAGGAAGCTGGCTGGCACTCTGAGGTCGTGTTCTTCCGCCCAGAGTGGTCCGAGCGCATCTTCGAGTACGTCTCTGAGAACTTTGACGCTTACATCTCCCGCGTGAACCCAGGCAACATCCCGGGTGGCGAGAAGGGCTACTTCGACCTGCTGACCAAGCTCTCTGAGGCTGGCCTGGTAGGCATGTCCACTCCTTACGAGATGATGGCATATGGCGCAAAGGATGCGCTGGTCAAACTCAACGACACTGAACTAGTCCCAGCTGACACCGCCGCTTACTACGACGTTGAGTCTTTCCACAACACCTTCCCGACCTCCATCTCCTACGGTGAGCGCGTTCTTAAGCAGAACCGCGGCTCGACCGGTGAGGGCATCTGGCGCGTCCAGATTGAGGACAAGTCCCTTGAAGTAACTCCGGGCACCGCGCTTCCGCTGGACACCAAGCTCAAGTGCACCGAGGCTGTGGACAACCACACCGAGGTTCGTGAGCTCGGCGAGTTCATGGACTTCTGCGACCAGTACATCATCGGTGACAACGGCATGCTCGTCGATATGCGCTTCATGCCGCGCATCGTTGAGGGCGAGATCCGCATTCTTCTCGTTGGTCCGGATCCAGTATTCGTGGTCCACAAGAAGCCAGCTGAAGGCGGCGATAACTTCTCCGCTACCTTGTTCTCCGGTGCGAAGTACACCTACGACAAGCCAGAGGCTTGGCAGGGCTTGGTTGACATGTTCGCAGAGGTTCGCCCTGTCATCGCTGAGAAGCTCGGCGGCGACAACATTCCGCTTATCTGGACTGCTGACTTCATGCTTGCCGACGGCGAGAATGGCGAGGACACCTATGTTCTCGGCGAGATTAACTGCTCCTGCGTTGGCTTCACCTCTGAGCTCGACATGGGCATCCAGGAGAAGGTTGCAGCTGAGGCAATCAAGCGCGTGGAAGCAAAGCACGCTTAAGGTATAGCCATAAAATCAGCTTTATCTTCAATAACTCCGTAGTCTCCAACAGGGAGGGTGCGGGGTTATTTTTGTACTCATAACAAGGGGAGTGGTCCCCATTGGGCTGCCGATTGGTTTTATCTGTTGTATTTTCAAGTGTGCGTGATTTAAGACGCAGTTAAGTAATCGAAAGGAAAATCTCGCTTATGACCAATCCAGACCAGTACGGAGAAAAGAACTCCGAGCAGAACCCGCAGCATGCCGCCGAGGACTCATTTGGTTCCTCCTCCTTCGGCAATTCTGACTTTGGTAGCTCCGACTTAGGGCAGTCTGATTTTGGTGGTTCTTCCTTCGGAGCAGCTAGCTCTTTCGATTCTTCCGAAGCTTCCGGCGTACACCATGCAGAAGGCGAAGAGACCTTAAGCTTTGGAGAAAACTCCGTGGCTAACCACGCTTCTGATTCGGACTTCGGCGCTTCAGAGTTCGGTGGTTCGGACTTTGGTAGCAACAATGACTTTGGCGGCTCTGACTTCGGCAACAGCGACTTCGGCCAAGCTGATTTCTCCCAGGCAAGCTATGCAGGTTCTGATAACTCTGTAGCCGGCTCCTCGAATGCCGCTGGCTCCGCGGCAGAACCAGCGTCAAGCAATGGCTTCAATCAGGGTGGCTTCGGTCAGCCGGTCCCGCCTGCAGGCAACTTCAACCAGGGCGGCTTCAACCAGCAGTTCCAGAGCCAGCAGAACCAGCCGGGCCAGCCACAGCAGGGCTTTGGCGGATTCCCGCAGCAGGGGCAGCCGCAGCCAGGTCAGCCAGGCCAGCAGGCTTTTGGCGGCTATCCACAGCAGAACCACGGCGGCTTCAACCAGCCAGCACAGCAGGGCTTTGGCCCGTACCCTCAGGGCCTGCAGCAGGCACAGCCGCAGAAGGATAGCTTCTTCAAGTCCCTGTTTGACTTCAAGTTCTCCAGCTTCATCACCGTGAAGTTCGCTTCCGTCATCTACATCATCGCGATGATAGTCGGTGTCCTGTGGTGGCTCGGTGGCTTGCTCTTCGCAGTCATGGGCGGCTCCATCGGCGGCCTCGCTGGCTCGTTGTCCGGCAGCTCCTTCGGTGGCGGCATGGCAGTGATGATGATCTTCGGACACCTCATTTTCGGCACCCTGGGCTTGGTCCTTTACCTTATCCAGGTTCGCCTCGTTCTGGAGTTCTTCGTGGCAAACATCCAGACCACTGAGAACACCAAGAAGCTCGTTGAAAACGCTGAGGCGGACAAGTAAGGCTCTTTGAGTAACGAACACCAGAGTTCGTTGGTTTCCCACCTTCCCCCGGTTCTTCCTGCATAGGAACGAACCGGGGTTTGCTGTTTGGGCGTGCTTGGCAGCCAAGTTTGTATATCCTGCTTGGGATAACGGTGGTTACCGAATTGGAAAACCGAGGCTCCCATGACTGACTTTGAATCGATAGCCGGCGTCGGCAAGCGCGGGCTCGAGCGCCTGAATGCGGCGTTGCAGGAGCAGGGGATGGGCCTTCACGGAGCACCAGCCCCGGAGGACCGCAGCGCGACCTTCACTCGCGGACACACAGGCAAAAACTCCGAGCATATGGCAGGGGCCAAGATTTCTCTTTATGGGCTACCGCACGATGAGGATCTGCTGGAACGACTCGTTAAGCACACCGTGAGCAAGTCCTGCCTGTACATCAACAATCCAGAAGACGTAGACCTTAAGGTGCTCGAGGCGCTCATTCGGCGCGGCTGGGAATCCGCGCCCGCCGGCTGCTAGAAAGTTACTTTAGTCAAGGAGACGGGCGACGGAGTCTGGGTCGGCGTCGGAAAGCATCTGGCGGAGACGGTCGTACTCGTCCTCCTCACCAATGGCCTGCGCCGCGTGCGCGAGGGCAGCAATGGCGCGCAGGACGCCCTGGTTCGGCTCGTGCTCGAAAGGAACCGGACCCCAGCCCTTCCAGCCGTTGCCGCGCAGGCGGTCAAGGCTGCGGTGGTAGCCCGTGCGGGCATAGGCATAAGCGGTGATGTAGGCAGTAGGCATGGCCTCATCCTCGCGCAAGCGCGTGAGCTCCTGCTCGGCGAGCAAAGCCCACAGCAGCGGGGAGTTGGGGTATTCTACAATGCCAGCCTGCAGGTCAGCGGTGGAATCAGCGCCGGGATCAGCAGGCAGCTTGATGGGGGCGGGTGCGAGCATGTCTTTCATTTCCATGCCCGCTAGACTACCGCGCCCGCCGGACAATGGCAGCGGCCACGTCTTAAGGCTGGGCCCAGAAGTCTGAGACGCAGAGGTCAAAGGAGTACAAGGCACGGCGGACCACCGGCAGCGATAGCCCGATGACCGAGGAAGGATCGCCCTCGATGTGGTCAATGAACCAACCGCCGATTGCCTCCAAGGTGAAGGCGCCGGCGCATTCCAGAGGTTCACCAGTCGCGGCATAGGCGGCGATGTCGCGCTCGTTTGCCGCGGCGAAAAAGACGCTGGTGCGCGAGGTTTCAACGTGGCGCTTGTCGCCCTGGATGATGCAGTGTCCGGTGAGCAGCTCTGCACGGCGGCCAGCCTGGGAGCGCCAGCGTTCAATCGTGGCGTCGACAGTGTGTGGCTTGCCTTGGAGTACGCCGTCGAGAAGCAGCATGGAATCGCCCCCGATGACGACGTCCTGCGGGTACTCGGGCGCGATCTTTTCCGCTTTTGCGGTGGCCAATGCTGCGACGATATCGGCAGGAGCTGCGCCGCTTAGCGACGTCTCGATAGCCTCCTCATCCACGTGCGCGGGCGCCAAAACGGGCTCAACCCCGGCCCCACGCAGAATGGAAGCGCGGGACGGGGATTGAGAAGCGAGGACGATTCGCATCCTTCAAGCAGCCTTTAGTAGTAACGCACGTTGCGGAAGGCGGACGGGTTGAAGACGTCCTGTGCGCCGTATGCGTCGAAACGCTCGTCGAGGCGGCCCCACAGGTTGCGCTCGCCGGCGTCAGAACCGGCCTGCTTTGCGCGGGCATCAGCACTGAGCTGCGCTAGGACTGCGGTAAGTGCGGCAACCTCATCGTCGGAGGGGTTGCCCTTGAGTACACGAAATGTTGGTGCGGTCATGGATTCTCCTTTTAGAGGGTGATGTTACCGTGCTTCTTCGGGGCCTGGGCGACGATCTTGCGTTCCAGAAGTCGCAGGCCTTCGACGAGGTAGCCGCGGGTTGCGGAGGGTTCGATGACATTATCAACCAAACCGCGCTCGGCAGCGGCATAGGGGTGCAGGAACTGCTCGGCGAGCTCTGTTTCCTGCTCCGGGGTAGCTTCCTCGCCATAGATGGCCAGCGCAGCCTGGGATGCCTGGGTGACGGCGATTTCAGCGGTAGGCCATGCGTAGGCCAAGTCTGCGCCTAAGTCCTTGGAACCCATGAATACATAAGCCGGGCCGATTGCCTTGCGGGTGATAACGGTCAGCTTGCCCACGGTTGCCTCTGCGTAAGCGAAGGAAAGCTTCGAAGCGCGGCGTAGCAGGCCGGACTTCTCTTCTTCCGGAGTAGGGACGAAGCCAGGGGAATCGACGAACTCGATGACCGGGGTATTGAAGGCATCGCAGGCGCGGATGAAGCGGGCAGCCTTTTCGGAACCTGCTGAATCCAGTGCACCTGCTAGGGCCAGCGGCTGGTTAGCCACGATGCCGACTGGGCGGCCTTCGATGTATGCAAAGCCGGTGATGATGTTTTCGGCGGCGTCGGCCGCGAGCTCGAAGAAGGTGTCTTCGTCGACGACGGTGTTAATGACGTCGTGCATGTCGTAGGCCTCGGCAGCGGTATCCGGGATGATGGTGTCGAGCTTGTGGTCGCGGTCGCTGACGTTGTCCGCAATGGAGCCAGAGCTAATCTCAGCGGCAACGCGTGGGGCTTCGGCACGGTTGTTGGCCGGCAGGAATGCGAGCACGTCGCGGGCAAGGGCGACGGCCTCGGCGTCGGACTGCGCGACGAGGTGAGCGGTGCCAGCTGCAGCGTGCACGGCGGCGCCGCCGAAGGTTTCTGCTTCCGCGCCAGCGATGTGCGGCGCTGCCTGGTGGAGGGTAGCGCCCTGGGTAATGATGAGGACGTCGGAAAGCGTCGGTGCAAAAGCAGCGATGCCCTCGGTGTCACCTACAACGACACCGATCTGCGGAATGAGACCGGAGGCCTGGGTTACGCGTGCCATGATGCGGGCGTAGCCAGCCAGAGTGACGATGCCTTCTTGGACGCGCGGACCGGTGGAGTCATACAGGCCGATGATTGGGACACCGGTCTTGAGTGCGAGGTCGTAGACCTTGGTGAGCTTTTCTGCGTACGCCTCGCCGAGGGTGCCGTCGAATACAGTGGGGTCCTGGCTGAAGATGCAAACTTTGCGGCCGTCGACGGTGCCATAGCCGGTGACGACGCCGTCGGTGTACGGACGATCGTGCTCACGGCCGAAGTCGGTCGAGCGGTGGCGGGCGAGGGCATCGGTCTCGACGAAAGAACCCTCGTCGAGCAGCTTCTCGATGCGCTCGCGTGCGCTCAAGTTTCCTGCGGCATGGATTGCCTCGAGGGTCTCGGCGCCCATGGGAGTGCGCGACTCGCTGAGGCGGTTGTTGAGATCCTCGATCTTGCCAGCCGTGGTTTTCAGATCAGTCATAGGGACTAATTCTACAACCCGTCTTCTTAGAGCGGGATGTTGCCGTGCTTGCGTGCAGGGCGTGCCACATTCTTGTCGGCGTAGAGGCGCAAGTTCTTGGTGATGGCGCTGCGGGTCTCGGAGGGGAGAATCACGGCGTCGATAAGCCCGCGCTCAGCAGCCTTATATGGGTTGAGCATGTGGTCCTCGTACTCGCGCTCGAAGGACTTTGCCAATTCCTGCACGTCCAGGCCCTTCTCGTGGGCCTGCTTGAGCTCCTTGCGGTAGATAAAGCCCACGGCGCCGGCTGCGCCCATGACGGCAATCTGGGCGGTTGGCCACGCGAGGTTGACGTCTGCACCCAAGCCCTTGGAGCCCATGACGCAGTAGGCGCCGCCGTAGGCCTTGCGCATGGTCACCGTAATCTTCGGGACAGTGGCCTCACCGTAGGCGTAGAGCAGCTTGGCGCCGCGACGCAGAATGCCGTTGTGCTCCTGGGAAGCGCCCGGCAGGAAGCCTGGGACGTCGACAAGCATGACGATCGGAATGTTGAACGCGTCGCAAGTGCGCACGAAGCGTGCGGCCTTCTCAGAAGAGTCGATGTCGAGGCAGCCTGCGTAGACCTGTGGCTGGTTAGCCACGAAGCCAACCGTTTGGCCTTCGATGCGTCCGAATGCGATGACCACGTTCTCGGCGCGCTCAGCCTGGATCTCGAGGTACTCGCTGTCATCGGTGAGCGCTGCGATGACATCCTTTACATCATAAGGCTGGGTAGGGGAGTCAGGGATGATCTCGTCGAGCATGAGGTCGTCAGCGGTTTCCTCGCCGAGCTCTTCGAAAGGCTCAAAAGGAGCGCGCTGACGGTTGTTTGACGGGAGGTATCCCACGAGGTCGTGGACCCAGTCGAGGGCCTCTTCGTCGGAGGATGCGGTGTAGTGCGAGTTGCCGGCCGCGAGCATGTGGACGGACGCGCCACCGAGCTCTTCTTGGGTGATTTCCTCGCCGGTGACGGTCTTGATGACGTCGGGTCCGGTAACGAACATTTTGGACTTCTTGTCCACCATGACCACGAAGTCGGTGAGCGCCGGAGAATAGGCGTTGCCGCCTGCGCAGGCGCCCATGATGACGGAGATCTGTGGGACCACGCCGGAGGCCTTGGTGTTTTGGTAGAAGGTCTTGGCGATCCAGTCCAGGGACACGGCACCGTCTTGGATGCGGGCGCCTGCGCCCTCGTAGAGGCCGATGAGCGGGCGCCCGGTGGTGATGGCCAGCTCCATGATCTTGATCATCTTCTCGCCGTAGACCTCACCGAGGGCACCACCGAAGACAGTGCCGTCTTGGGAGAAGATGCAAACCTCGCGGCCGTCGATGGTTCCCCAGCCGGTGACGATTCCGTCGGTCACGGGCTTCTTGGCGGCCATACCGAAGTCGGTGGTGCGGTGTACTGCGAGCATGTCAGTTTCGACGAAGGAGCCTTCGTCGAGGAGGTAGTCCAGGCGGTCGCGTGCGGTGAGGCGGCCTTGATCGCGGACTTTCTGGTGGGCTTTTTCGCCCATGGGCGCAGCAGCTTGCTCGCGCCGGCGCTTTAGCTCAGCAATCTTGCCGGCCGTGGTGGTCGCGTTCATAGAATCAAGATCCGACAAATGTGAGGAAATGGTCATGTTTGGGGAGTTTAGGCAATTTTGCTTGAGTTTTACACCCTGTCGGGCCAGTGATTTCCCTCACAAAACTAGTTTGTGCAGTTAGGCGGCTTGCAGAATATGAGGAAACTCTCGCATTTGGAATTTTAACCCTTTGCTGGGCGGGGTATTTGCCTGGGGGTCTCAAATTCTTTAGGACACCACAAAAAGAAACGTGCCCTTTCTTCCGTGGGGAGTAGGGCACGTTAACGCTCAATGGAAAAAGGGGGGGTGCTGTCTTAGGCTGCGAGGCCGAAATCCATCAGGAATAGCTCAACTTCGTACAGCTCCTCCTCGCGAGGGGAGCGGTTATTTACCGCATTGAATGCGGCAACGATATTGTCGGTTGTTGCCGGGGTGGTTCCGCGGTCAACGAGCTCCTCAGTGACGAGCGCTTCCATTGGGGTTGCATCCAATGCGTCAAGGCCTGTGCCGGTGGCACTCTTGAATGTCGTAGTAAACGAGGAAATCAGTCCGTTAATGGTATTCATTGATGCTCACCTTCTTTCAGTCCGTGCAATGAATCAACGGCCGCTTAAGGTGGGTATAGAAAATGGTGGCCGAGCTGATGTTTCTAACATGGTACGCTCGGTCCGCTAAGTAATCAACCTGGAGTTACGCGTTTGTTAACTTTTTGTTAACTTAAGGCGTGGAGTGAAGCAGGCCCTAGTGCTTGCTGGACAAGCCGGGGAACAGCTCCAATCCGAAGTAGTGGTTGATGGAATCCTTGGCAATCCAGGAGATGGCAACCAGGATGATGACGCCCAGTACGGCGTACACGGTCCATCCCAAGATCTTCATCTGAGTGGAAGCTTCGGTATCGCCCACGATAACGCCCTCGTTGTTGCGAATCGGGTCACCGGTCATGCAACGCATGCCCAGAGCGAAAAGGAGCGGGATACCAGCGCCGAAGGCGAGCGCCAAACCAGCGACGCGAGAAATAGCGACGAGAATTTCCATTGCGGTCATGGCGTTGTCCTACTTTCCTTTAACGGTGGTGGTGTGAGCGGCGCTGTAGGCATCGTTGATCACGCCGTGTGCGGCATTGGCAGCACCTGGTGCGTTGCCAGTGGTGACACCTGCGGCGACCTTCTCGTGTGCCTGCAAGGAGGAGTCGACGGTCTCTGCGTCAGCGTCCCAATCGTCGTTGACATTGGAAGCATCAACCGGGTTGCGGCGAGCACGCATCAGGATGACGGCGACCATGGCCAGCAGGATGATGGCGTCGACGATAGCGCCGGTGAGAGTGTTGGTAGCACCACTAACGAGGTGAGCAATCCACCAGGTGACGAAGCCAACCGCCGCGGCGCAAGGAAGGGTGATGAGCCATGCGGCAACCATACGCATTGCGACGCCCCAGCGAACCTGGGCGCCTTTCTTGCCCAGGCCGGTACCGAGGATGGAACCGGTGGAAACGTGGGTGGTGGACAGTGCCATACCGCCAGCGGCGGAGGTGAGGATGATGGCTGCGGAGGAAGCCTCAGCTGCCATGCCCTGTGGGGACTCAATCTCAACGAGGCCCTTGCCCAGGGTACGGATGACGCGCCAGCCGCCGGACAAGGTGCCGGCTGCGATGGCCACAGCACAAGCAACGATGACCCAGGTCGGGATGCGCTGGTCGGAGGTTGCCTCACCGGCTGCAACGAGGGCGAGGAAGATGACACCCATGGTCTTCTGGGCGTCGCCAGCGCCGTGTGCCAGGGAAACCAGGCAGGCGGTGACAATCTGGCCGTGGCGGAAGTGTCCGTTCTTTACGCGCTCCGGAATGGTGTTGGTGACCCAGTAGACCAACGCGGTACCGCAGGCGGAAACCATCGCTGCGATGAAAGGGGAGGCGATAGCCGGGATGATGATCTTGCCGGCGATGGAGGACCAAGCGACGCCCCCGGTTCCCAGCGCTGCGAAAGCGGCTCCGATGAGGCCGCCGAACAGTGCGTGGGAGGAAGAGGACGGCATGCCCAGGAGCCAGGTGAACAGGTTCCAGAAGATGCCGCCGATGAGGCCGGTGAAAACGACCATGAGGAGGGCTTCGCCGTCGGCGCCTACGGAGAGGTCGTAGGAGTCGAGGTTCACGATACCCTTGGCCACGGTTGCGGCCACGTGGACCGACAGGAATGCACCGATGAGGTTGAGAGCTGCGGAGATTGCAACTGCGGTGAAGGGCTTCAGCGCACCGGTGGCGATGGAGGTTGCCATTGCGTTGGCGGTGTCGTGGAAACCGTTGGTGAAGTCAAAGGCGAGGGCAGTGACGACCACAATTGCCAAGATGGTCAGTGTCGCTGTCACAATCGCGACCCCTTTCAAGATTCTGTTGAGGGATTTGAGACGGGTTAAGACTTTGCTTTGAAAATTAAGCAGTGTCGCAACCACAAATCGAGCTACCAAGGGTCTAGCGTAGACCTCTTGCAATTCTCTTCCTAATCTTGGGGTTTAGTCGTGAACTGGGGGTTTGTGTTTTATGTGCGCTAACTAATTCATTAACCCAATTACCTTTAGTGAAGATTTCCGCGGTATACGCCTCGCGTTAACCTGCCGTTAACCAAAGGGGTGGAGTGAGGACTCCACCCCAACTGACCTTTCCTAATTAGGACTCTGGTTAAGCCTCAATAGGCAACCACGCGTAGCCGTAGGGGCCTAACTCGACCGGACCCAGATCCACGGATTCCTCAGTGAAGTTGTGCAGGCACAACAAGCTGCCACGCTGGAACGCAAGAATGCCGGCCTCGCCGGTCTCGACAGCCTCGAAGGGCGCGGTGGCCAACTCCGGGAAAGCCTTGCGCTGTGCAATGAGTTCGCGAACGGTGTTGAGCAAGGAGGTTGGGTCATCCTTTTGCTCCGCCACGTTAACCTTCGTGCCGCCCACGATGGGGCGCCGCGGGTGCGGGGCAGTGGTGAACCCGGCGCCGTCGCCAGGTTCCCATTGCATAGGGGTGCGCACTGCGTCGCGGTCTGGCAGGGCAGGCGAATCGCCCATGCCAATCTCATCCCCGTAGTAGAGGAAAGGCGAGCCCGGCATGGTCAGCAACAGGGAGTAAAACAGCTCAATCTTGCGGCGGTCATTTCCCAGCAACGGAGCCAAGCGCCTAGCGATGCCCACGTGCGCGCGCATCTCGTCATCCGGCAGGTAATGGTGGTACATCAACTCGCGACGCGACTCGTTCACCATTTCCAGCGTGAGCTCGTCATGGTTGCGCAGGAAGGTGCCCCACTGGCAGCCCTCGGGCAGCTCCGGTATCTCCTCCATGATGTTGTAAATGGGGGTGGCGTCGCCAAGCGCAAGCGCCTCGTACAAACGCGGCATCAGCGGGAAATTGAACACCATGTGCACGCGGTTGCCCTTGCCGAAGAACTCCATGGTCTCTGCCGGAGGCTGGTTGGCCTCGGCGATCATGACAGCCTCGGGATAGTTCTCATCAACGAAAGTGCGCAACTTCTCAATGAACTCGAGGGTCTCGGGCAGCGACTCGCCGCCCGCTCCGTCGCGCTCGTAGAGGTATGGGATTGCGTCCAAGCGGAAGCCGTCCAGGTCCTTGTCCATCCAGAAGCGCACGATGTTGAAGACTTCCTCGTGCACCGCGGGGTTGTCGTAGTTGAGATCCGGCTGGTGCGAGTAGAAGCGGTGGAAGTAGTACTGCTGGCGCACCTCATCCCAGGCCCACGTAGAATCTTCCACGTCGGTGAAGATGATGCGGATTTCAGGATAGCGGTCTGGATCGTCGCCCCACACGTAGTAGTCGCCGTATGGGCCTTCGGGATCGCGGCGGGAGGCCTGGAACCACTCGTGCTCGGAGGAGGTGTGGATGAGCGCGAGGTCAGTCATGAGCCGCATGCCGCGGCTGTGAACCTCAGAGATGAGCTGCTCGAAGTCCTCCATGGTGCCGTAATCGGGGTGGATGGAGTAGTAGTCCGCGATGTCGTAGCCGTCATCTTTGAGCGGGGAGGCATAGAAAGGCGAAAGCCAGAGACAATCGACGCCGAGCCACTTTAGATAGTCAAGCTTTTCAATGATGCCTTGGAGCGTGCCCACGCCCTTGCCACCGGCTGCCTCGGGATTCCCGGTGGCGCCGGAGTCTTTGAAAGAGCCAACGAGGGCTTGGTAGAAGATGGCGTTCTGGTACCAACTCATCTGAGGTCCTTTCTTTTGGCGCGCCACAGGAGGTATTCAATACCGCAGAGCACAGCGGCGAGAATCCCCGGCCAGATGGCGGGCTCGGGTTGGAAGAGGTTGAGAATTGCTTGTGCGATGGCGAGAAAGGCGAAAAAGCCGACGAATCCTAGGGCAGTGTCCCACAAAAGTGCGTGGCGCATTAGCTGATTTTGAGGTTAAAAGCGGTTCCGTCCGAGAGCTTCACGCTGGTCACACCCTTCTTGAGAGCGGCAAACCCGGCGTTGAACTCCGTGGCACCGTCGGTACGTGCTGGGGTAAATTCGGCGACCTCAGGATTGCTGACTTCTGCGGTGAGCCCGTTGGATTCGGTGATGACGAGGTTTTCGCCGAGCTTTAGATCGATGGTCTGCCCCGAAAGCTCCGCGGGTCTCAAGATGACGGGGGCGGGTGCGCCGACGGCTTCGCTTCGTTCCACTGCGGTGCTTTTCTCCTCTTGAGATGGTGTGCACGCAGTGCCGGCCAATGCCATGCTTGCAGCCGCTGCGATAACTCCCAGGTGCTTCAGCATTAGGCCTTGACACCTCCGGCGGTCAGGCCGGCCACGATGCGGTGTTGGAAGATGAGAACCATGATGATGAGCGGAATGGTCACGAGTGCACCTGCTGCCATGGTGGCGGCGTACGGGTACTCGAAGGCAGAGGGGCCGGAGAAGCGTGCGATGGCCACGGTTACTGGTTCAGTGGAGTCGTTGGAGAGCTGACGAGCCAACATGAACTCATTCCACGTGGTGATGAATGCGATGATGGCGGTGGTAAACAGCGCCGGGGCAGCGAGCGGCAACAGTACGAGACGGAAGGCCTGGCCGCGCGAGGCGCCGTCGACGCGAGCGGCTTCCTCCAGTTCCCATGGAAGCTGACGGAAGAAGCTCAGCAGCGTGTAGACCGTCAACGGCAGTGCGAAGGAGATGTTCGGGATGATCATGGCGCGGTAGGTGCCGATCCAGTCCAGGTTGCCGAACATCTGGAACAGCGGGGTGACCAATGCGATGGCAGGGAACATCGAAGCCGCCAGGATGATGCCGGTGACGATTCCCTTGCCAGGGAAGTTGTAGCGGGCCAGAACGTAGGCGGTGAAGACACCCACTGCTACGGCGATGGCGGTGGTGGCCAACGAGATGGCCAGCGAGTTGCCGAGTGCCGCCAAGAAGTTGTTGCCCTTGTCAGTGGCCAGTGCGTCCTGGAAGTTTTCCATGGTGACGTGGGTCGGCCACGGGGTGGTGTCGAAGGTGTGGTCCTTGTGCCGCAGTGCCGTTACGACCATCCAGTAGAAGGGAGCCAAGCCCCAGAACATGATGAAGATGATGCCGGCGTAGTGTCCGAACTTTTTCATTACTGGACCGCCTTCCTATTCGAGCGCCGCTCATTGCCGGAGACATCAGCTCCCAGGAAGCGAACCAGGATGAAGGCAACGAGGAAGATGAGCAAGAAGATGAGAGTCGATAGTGCCGAGGCAGAATTGAAGTTGCCTTGGCGCATATCCTCAACCACCAGCTGGGAGATGGTGGCAGTGGGCGCGTTAGACGACGCCGAGATCATGATGACCGGAAGGTCGTACATGCGCAGTGCGTCGAGGGTACGGAACAAGATAGCCACCATGAGGGCGGGGCGCACCAGTGGCAACGTGATCTTGAAGAAGGTCTGGATGCGGCTCGCGCCGTCGACACGCGCGGCGTCATACACGTCCCGCGGAATCATTTGCAGGCCAGCCAAGATGAGCAGGGCCATGAATGGGGCGGTCTTCCATACGTCCGCGATAATGACGGCAAGACGGGCGTAGAACGGGTCCGTGGTCCAAGAAATATGGGTTCCCAGCAGGGAGTTCACGATGCCATCTGGGGCGAACATGAACTGCCACAACTTAGCCGTTACAGCCGTAGGAATAGCCCACGGCACCAGCACTGCTGCGCGGACAAGGCCGCGGCCCTTGTACTCACCATTCATGATGATGGCCATGAACATACCGAGGATGGTCTCCAACAACACGGTGACCACGGTGAAGAACAGCGTAATCTTTAGCGCCGGCCAGAAGTCCGTGGCGATAACGCCAGGAGGGCACTGCGAGATCTGCCCGGTGCCAGAAACACAACGGTTATTGATCCAGTACAGGTAGTTCTCAAGGCCGGCGAAACCGCCTTCCTCGAAAATGCCCGTCTTGGGGTTCAAGTGGCGATTTCCCTGGAAAGAAAGCCAGACAGCACGCAGGATGGGGTAGCCGATAACAACGGCTAGCACAATCAGTGCCGGTGCGATAAGGCCAGCGGCATTGAGGTTCTGCTTGCGCTTCATGGCTGTGGGAGTTGTTACTGCCACGCTGGGACGCCTTTCTGCAGTAAGTGATCAGGTTGGCTAAGAGTTTAACGGGTGTGCCGGACATCAAAGACAATGCGGGGCGTGTGCGAGCACACAAGCTCACTCACGCCCCGCATTCTCAGCTCTCTATCTACAAAGAGAACCTAGTTAAAAGGGACTGGTCTTTTAGCCCTGGGAAGCAGCCTCAATAGCAGCCTTCATGTCCTTGGTTGCGTCATCCACGGACTTGCCAGCGGTCAGCGCTGCGTAAGCGTTGTCCTGAACAGCCTTGGAGATTGCGGTGTAGAACGGGGAGACCGGACGCGGTGCGGCGTTTTCCAGGGACTCCTTGAGAGCCGGCAGGTACGGGAACTGCTCGATGAGGGCAGCGTCGTCGTAGACGGAAGCCAGAACCGGCGGGAAGGAAGCCTCAGCGAAGGACTTCTGGTTCTCCTCGTTGATGATGAACTTCATGAAGTCCAGCGCGGTGGCCTTCTTCTCGGAGTTGATGTTGATGCCGTTGTTGTAGCCACCCAGGGTGGAAACGCCAACGCCGTCCTTGCCTACCAGCGGCTGGACCTCGAACTTCACACCTTCATCCTCAGCGTTGGTGTACATGTACGGCCAGTTGATGGCGAAAGCGGTCTTGCCCTCGGTGAAGGCCAGGTTGGTCTCCTCCTCGGTAGCGGCGGTGGAATCCTTGGAGATGACGCCGTCCTTGTAGGCGTCGACAAGCGCCTGCAGACCAGCCTTGGACTCAGCCGAGTCTACGGAAGGAGTGCCGTCGTCAGCCAGAACGGAGCCGCCCCAGCCCTCCATGAAGCCTGCGGTATTTACGGTCAGGCCTTCGTACTGCTTGAGCTGTGTGGTCAGGCAGGAGGTGTCCTCCTTGAGCGCCTCGCAAGCAGTCTTGATGTCGTCGAACTTCTCTGGTGCTTTGTCAGCCAAGTCGGTGTTGCGGAAGAGGAGCTGGCCGTTGGTGTTCTGAGGCAGAGCGTAGAGGGTGTCGTTGTAGGTAGCGGACTCAACGGTGGACTCGAGTAGATCGGAGGTGTCAACCTCCAGATCGCCGGTCAGCGGAGCGAGCCACTGGTTTGCGGCGAACTCTGCGGTCCAGACGACGTCGAGTGCCATGACGTCGTAGTCAGAGTTGCCAGCCTGCAGGGACTGTACGAGGGTGTCGCGCTGAGCGTCTGCCTCGCCGGCGAGCTCCTTGAGGGTGACCTTCTCGTCAGGGTGCTCCTTGTTCCACTTCTCGATGACCGGCTGGATCTTGTCGGTGTCGTTCTTACCCATCGCGAAGGTGATGGGGCCGCGGCCGTCAGCGCCGTCGGCGGAACCGCTGGATGCGGAATCGGAGGAACCCTCGTCAGAGGAGGATGAGCAGCCTGCCAATACCAGCGCGAGAGCAGCGGTGGTGACAACGGCGCCCTTGCGGGCGGTGTGGAGGCTGGAACGAAGTACGGACTTCTTCATGGGCATTTCACCTTTCGGAAAACTTCTGGTGACTTAAAAATAAGTTAAAACGAGCACATCGCGCGGGGGTTTGACTTATTTCCCGGTCTGAGACCGTTATTTTTTCCGAAAGTCCCAGTAGAAAGACGCGGTCGGGGGTGAGATCCACCCCCAACGTCTTATTAGGAGTTAATGCGTTCGCCCGTTTCGGGGTCGAAGTGATGCGCTTTATTCGGGTCGAAAGATAGATGTACGCTGTCGCCGCGCTGTGGAGTGTGTGCTTTATCTGCGCGGGCGACGAAACGCTGGTTGCCAACGGTGACGTAGACATAAGACTCAGCGCCGAGTTCCTCGACGATGTCAACGATGCCGGAGATATCAGTCGGGGCTTCTGTGATGAGCATGTCCTCTGGGCGAACGCCGATGCGGTCTTCGTTGTAGTTGAAGATGTTCATAGCAGGCGAGCCGATGAAGCCAGCGACGAATTCGTTGACGGGGGCGTCGTAGAGCTCGCGTGGGGGAGCGACCTGCTGCAGGACGCCGTCCTTGAGCACAGCCACTCGGTCGCCCATGGTCATGGCCTCGACTTGGTCGTGCGTGACGTAGACGGTGGTGGTGCCCAGGCGCTGCTGCAGGCTGGCGAGCTCCGAGCGGGTCTGGACGCGTAGCTTCGCGTCCAAGTTGGACAGCGGCTCATCCATGAGGAAGACCTTGGGATTACGCACGATGGCGCGGCCCATGGCTACGCGCTGACGCTGACCGCCGGAGAGGTCCTTCGGCTTGCGGTCGAGGTACTCGGTCAGGCCGAGGGTGGCTGCGGCCTCGTCGACCTTCTTCTTAATCTCATCCTTAGGCGTCTTGGCGAGCTTGAGGGCAAAGCCCATATTCTCAGCTACGGAAAGGTGCGGGTAGAGGGCATAATTTTGAAAGACCATGGCGATATCGCGCTCGCCTGGTTCGAGGCCGGTGACGTCTTTATCGTCGATGAGAATGCGGCCGCTGGAGGTCGGCTCAAGACCTGCCAAGGAGCGCAGGGTGGTGGACTTTCCGCAGCCGGATGGGCCGACGAGCACCAGAAACTCACCATCTGCGATTTCCAGGTCAAGGTCCTTGACCGTGGGCTGGGCGGCGTTGGGGTAGGTGATGTTGACCTTCTCAAAAGTGACCTTTGCCATGCGCCTACACTAGCACCCCCCGTTAAATCGCCTATGCTGGTCGGCGCTATGAAAAAGCTTGCTCCACTCCTAGCTCTGCTCGTAGCCGGCTGTTCCGGTGCCGATACCGTAGATAACGCGGCTTCGTTTACCACTAACAATGCCGTTGGAGCTGTGGATGAACAGGCTCCGAACGCGGAAACATCAGGCGCCGCGTCTGTTTCGGAAAGACCGGAAACTACATCAAATTCAGCACCACGCGACACCACTTTCAGCAAGATCTTCGGTGAGCAAGCTGAAGCTGCCGGGGTCCGCGACTATTTAGAAAACCACGGCAAGTTCGACACTGCATTAATGAAAGACAGTCTGAATGCTGCGGGCCTTCAGCTTTCCGATGCTGAGGTTACCGAGTACGGGCAATGGGTATGCGAGTGGGTAGACCCGAGAATTCGTTACACGGTGGCTATGGAAGGAAACGGCGACTCACTGCAGGGCGATCTGCGTGGGACGCATGACCTCCTCATTAAGGACACCGTCGAATGGTTGCCGGGGCAGCGCGGCATAACTGTATCCCCTGAGCAGGTAGAAAAAGCCCTGCCGCAGGCGGTGTTGACCACCTGTCTTGATGAAAAGGGCAAGCAGGAAATCCTGGATAAGCCTGGCTGGTTCTAGTGTGGGCGGGGTGGTTATGCGCATTAGCTAGTGTCAGCCGGGGCTGCTTTTAGGTGGCGGGTAATCTCGGTGGCATGACAGCTCCACTTGATATTGAACGCATTCGTACCGCGCTAGCTGATGACTTCGCTGTAATTGATTACGTAGAGCAGACCGGTTCAACCAACACGGACCTCATGCAGGCGGAAAACGTCGCTGATGGCACCGTGCTGTTGGCCAACGAGCAGGTCTCCGGCAAAGGCCGCTTGGGCCGTACTTGGGTTAGCCCGGCGGGCTCACAGCTGATTCTTTCGGTGCTCATCCTTCCCGAGGCCCTTGAGTACCTCGGCACTTTGCCGCTCGCTTCTGGTTTGGCGGTCACCGATACGGTTGAGGGCTCCGTGCTTAAGTGGCCAAATGACGTCCACATCGACGGCAACAAGCTTTGCGGCATTCTCGCCGAAGCTGGCCCAGTGGGCGCTGCCTTCAAGTCCGTGCCGAAGACTGAGTTTAATAAGGCGGAGGTTAACAAGGCTGAGGTCGCCCCGAAGACCGAAGCAGGAGCTACGCTGTCTGCACGCGTTGTCGTGGGCATGGGTCTGAACGTCACCTTGACCCGCGAGCAGCTGCCCATCGAGAAGGCCACGTCCTTGGCCCTCGAAGGCCGCGACACCGACCGCACCGAGCTGGCAATTGCTTTACTGAAGAACTTGCGCCGCCGCATCACCCAGTGGGAGAACCAGGATCCACAGCTGATGGCTGACTACCGCAGGGTCTGTTCTTCCATCGGCCAGGAAGTTCGTCTTGAGGCACCGACTGGCGACGTCGTCGGTGTCGTCGAAGGCATCGCCGACGACGGACGCATCAACGTCGGCGGGGAGTACTACTCCGCCGGCGACGTCACACACCTGCGCCCGGTCCAGTAGCGACTCGTTGCCGCGCCGCGTGGAGTGGCGGGGCGTTTTAAAGCACAACTTTTAAAGCACAATTTGCCAAATAGGGCCCGCCGCAGAGCGTGGTAGGCATTACTATTTGGCAAATTGCGTCTATTTAGCAACCTCCTGGCTGATGTAGTCACCGAACAGGCGGGTGGAGTCGGCCAGCGCCAGCGCTGCGACGAGCATGACCACCACTGCGATGGTCACCGGGTTGAGGGCAGTGGACAGGCCGCAGATGAGGCCGAGCGCGAGGGCGGCGAAGAAGTAGGCGATTTCGCGCTGCGAGATTTCCGAGGACCGCAGGCGGATGATGGACAACACCCCAAACAGGCCCAGTCCGATGCCCATGGAGACTTCCGCGGAGGTGAGCATCGTGGAGACACCGAGCACACCGATGTTGACGCCGATGAAGGCAACGACAAGGTCAGCGCGGTGGTGGCGGGGGAAGTATACAGCGAAAACAAGGGTGAGGATGGCGGCAATGTCGACGGCCATCATGAGCGCGGTGGTGGTCATAAGGGGATCTCCTCTTCAATCAGTGGTGTGCTGTCGGAGACGAGTATCGAAGACCAAATTGTGGGAAAGCTTTTGAAAATGTGGGATTAGGTGTGAAGTATCCGCACAGTTAGCCCGAGAGTTCGCTGAATGGTTCCTGTGGGGGGGCGGGCTCCTGCAAGTTCCCGCTCCGGAATGCTTTGGCCCCACCTACGCCATGCTTGCCGACGCCGTCGCCTCCTGCGGGTATCATGCACCCCTATGGGATTGATGAAGATGGGCCGCGGCGAAGTCGTCCGCGTAGATATGACCGCGCCGTACCGTGCGCTCCTTTTCCCATTTCTCGAGCTCATCCTCATCACCGGCCTGGCCTGGATGGCCATCGGCTGGGCGGATTCTTATGGCCTTGACGTCAATCTTCGCAACGGCATCGTGGGCCTGTGGGCGGTACTTTCCCTCTGGCGCTTTGGCCTGCCGCTGTACCGCACGCGGCGCCGGCGCTTCATCGTGACCAACCTGCGCGTCATCGCGCGCGAGGGCAGCCACGTGGACTCGATCCCACTGCGGGATATTCGCGGCGCTAGACGCCGCCGCGGCGGCATCTCCCTCGCTATCCACGGCTACGAGCGCCCGATGTACTTCCCTTCCATCCCCAAGGCCAAGCGCGTGGAGGAGATCCTCAACGAGCAGGAGCTCTTCTAATTCTTAACCTCTGTGGCGTGCAGCTGGTGGTCCAGATCCTCAGGAGCCAGGTTGGCTTGGCCAAACTCTTGGGTCAGCGGCAGGCGCATTTCGAGGTCGGTGCCGGGGCATAGCTCGATGGTGGCGTGGTCCACAACGTAGTCCAGGACGTGTCCGCCGGAGGTGCGATCGGCGTCGATAAAGTGCACGTGGCAGCCCGGCACCGAGATTCCCTTTTCAAAGACCGGAGTGCGGAAGCCGCCGATGATGCCCTCGACATCGGTGAAGTGCAGCTCCTTATCGCCGCCCACGGCCTCGGCCATTGGGGGATAGGGCTTGGACTGCTTGACCACGGTGCGGGTGGTCACCGAGCGGAAGCGGCCCGAGATTCGCACGGCATACATGTAATTCGCGGAGGGCTGAATCTCATCCACGAAAGCTGAAAGCTCGGAGCGCAGCATGCCCTGCGGCGCCTCGACCTTGATGCGCGGCACAAAGTTCGTAGCCACCGCAAAGGGTGTTCCCTGATCCAGGTCCGCGATGGTGGCAGTTCCGTCGCCGCGCAGCTGGTAACACACGCCGTCGAGGATGATCATCTCGCCATCGAGGGCGTCGAACGTGCCGATGCCGAAGTTACCCTTGCCGAGTAGCTCGCCGATGGTCATCTCACCGTCATAGATGCCGTCGAGAAGGGCCGTCATGAGGGAGTTTTGGAAGATAGTATGCCGGACGATCATAGCCTTAAGGCTAGTATTGGACAGGTGAGTCAACAAGCAAAGCCCATCGTTACCGTTTTTGGCGACGGCCAGCTCGCACGCATGTTGCAGCCGGCAGCCGCTGAGCTAGACATCCATTTGCGCATCCTCGCCTCCTCCGGCGAGCAGTCCGCAGCGCAGGTCATCCCGGACGTTGTCCTGGGGGATTACCACGACTACGACACTCTCGTCGGCGCGTCCCAGGACGCGGACGGCCTGACTTTCGAGCACGAGCACGTGCCTACCGAGCATGTGCAGGCGCTTATCGACGCCGGATACAATGTCCAGCCCCAGCCTTCTGCACTGTTGTACGCGCAGGACAAGTTGCTCATGCGCCAGAAGCTCGCGGAGCTGGGTGCACCAGTCCCGCGTTTTGCCGCGATTGAAACCGTGGCAGATGCGCTGGATTTCTTCGGACTCGTCGAGGGCCGTGTGTGCTTGAAGGCCCGCCGCGGTGGCTACGACGGCCACGGCGTGTGGTTCCCTGAAGCGCATGAGCTGGAGTCATTGGTTGCCAAGCTGCTTGATGCGGGCACACCCCTCATGGCAGAGGAGAAGGTCACGCTGACCCGCGAGCTTTCCGTGCTCGTTGCCCGCCGCCCTTCCGGCGAAGTGAAGGCTTGGCCGATCACCGAGTCCGTGCAGCGCGACGGTATCTGCGCCGAGGCTTTCGCCCCCGCGCCGGGGCTGAGCCCTGAGCTGGCAGAGCGTGCTGCTAAGGTCGGCGAACTCGTGGCCGCGCAGCTCGGCGTCACGGGCGTCTTGGCGGTTGAGCTCTTCGCGTTTAATACTGATGCCGGTGAAGACATCGCCGTCAACGAGCTGGCCATGCGCCCGCACAACACCGGCCACTGGACCCAGGATGGCTCAGTGACCTCGCAGTTTGAGCAGCACCTGCGCGCGGTCTTGGACCTGCCGCTGGGCGCTACCGATCCGCTGGCGCCTATCACCGTCATGGCCAACGTGCTGGGCGGCCCTGCCGACCCAGAAATGCCGATGCGGCAGCGCGTGCGCGAAGTGATGGAGCGCTACCCGCAGGCCAGGATTCACCTGTACGGCAAGGACTATCGCGCCGGCCGTAAGATTGGCCACGTCAACGTCGTGGGCACGGATGTGGCTAAAACCCGCCGCATCGCTGCCGATGCCGCACACTTCCTCGTCCACGCTGAGTGGGCCGAAGCTTAAGGAGATTTTATGGAACCGCAGGTTGGCCTGATTATGGGCTCCGATTCCGACTGGCCCACCGTCAAACCCGCAGCCGAGGTGCTCGCGGAGTTCGGCGTGCCTTTCGAGGTGGGCGTGGTCAGCGCGCACCGCACCCCGGAGAAGATGCTGGCTTATGCCAAGTCCGCGCACGAGCGTGGCCTCAAGGCCATCATCGCCTGTGCGGGCGGCGCGGCGCACCTGCCGGGCATGGTTGCGGCGGCTACTCCGCTGCCGGTTATCGGCATCCCGCGTGCGCTTAAGGAGCTCGACGGTATGGACTCGCTGCTGTCCATCGTGCAGATGCCGGGCGGCGTGCCGGTTGCGACCGTGTCCATCGGCGGCGCAAAGAACGCCGGCCTGCTGGCCGTGCGCATCCTCGGTGCTGGCGATCCTGCCCTGGTGCAGAAGATGGCAGAGTACCAAGAGAACATGGCCGCCGAGGTCGAACAGAAGGACGCGAACCTGCGCGCGAAGCTTCTCGGCGAGTAGGGGCCGCGATTGCCTCCTGCAGTAAATGCACGTTTGACCGTAGAGCCAGCTCTCGGTCAAACGTGCGGCAGTCGGCTAGCTCTTGGTCAAACGCGCGGCAGTCGAGACGCGGGGAATGTAGGTTGTCGGGACCTTGACGCCCGTGGGGGTGGCGTTGTGCGCGATGGCCGCGGTCAGTTGTTGTACCGCTAGGCGGCCAAGCGCCGCCATATCTTGGTCCACCACAGAAATGGGGACCGGCTGCAGGCGGAAGAAGTTGAGGTCGTCGAATCCGACCAATGCGATATCCGTACCAATACGCTTGCCCGCGTTGTAGCAGGCCTCCAGTGCACCGGCGGTCATCATGGAATCGCCCGCGACGATAGCCGTGACGTCCTTTTCAAAGAGCTCCAGCGCTCCGACGTAACCGTCCTTGCGGCGAAAGCCACCCCGCGCATAGAAGGTACTGACCTCGCTGGTCGCGCCGCGAAAAACCTTGAGTCGCTGCCGGCCCGTGGACGTTTGCTGAGGCCCCGGGATGTAGCCGATGCGCTCGTGGCCCTTCTGCCGCAGCTGGGTCAGCGCGGCGAACATGCCGGGCCGTGGATCGGAGGCCACGGCAGGGAAGGGGGGCTAGCTCGCGGTCAATGAGCAGAAGCGGGCGGGACTTCGCGGCCTCGTTGAGAGCGGCCTCTGCACCTTCGACGGGGACGGTGATGATGCCGTCGACTTGGCGCCAGGTCAGGGCATCGAGAGCCTTGGCCAGGCGCTCCGGGGATTCCGAACACGTGGTCATGATTGCGGCGATTCCCTCGCGTTCGGCCTCGGCCTCGATGGCGGCGGCGATGAGCGCGAAGTATGGGTCGGCAAGGTTGGGGATGACCACACCGATGGCGTCGGAGCGGGAGCCGCGCAGCGCGCGGGCCTGGGCATTTGGGCGGTAGCCGAGCTTTTCCGCGGCGTCTTTGACCTTTTTCGTGGTGGCCTGCGAAATGGCCGGATGGTTGGCCAATGCGCGCGAGACGGTGGAGATGGACACTCCTGTGGCCGCGGCGAGGTCCTTCAGAGTCGGTGTGGCCACGGTGTCCTTCCTGGATTAAGCTCGTGCTTTATGTCCGGACCTATCTTAGTCCCCCTGTTGGTATTGGGAGCTCGCGTCCAAGGCGGCGTGCCAGGTCCTATGCTCGAGCGTCGCCTTGAGCGCGCATTTTTGCTGTGGCGCGGGCAGGACATCATCGTGTCCGGACGCGGAGAAGCCGAGGTGATGGAGGCTTATCTCATTGGCAGGGGAGTGCCAGCCGAGAAAATTATCGTCGAGCCCAACGCCACGAGTACCAACGAAAATTTGGAGAACTCCCTCGCGCTGTACCGCGCGCCCTACTTTGATGTGGTCACCAGTGACTTTCATGCCTTGCGGACCAAGCTGTGGTCGTGGCACCTGGGAATTCCCGTGCGCGTGCACTCTGCCTTTACGCCGTGGGAGCTGAAGCCGGAGAACTATCTGCGCGAAGTCTTGGCCACCCCGCATTCGGCCGCGCGCATCATTTGGCGGAGGATTTGCGCTGCTGTGTATGACCAGTAGCACCTAAAAGTAGATTTCAGGGATATCATTATGCAAGTTTATGCAAACGATTGACTGGCCCTTGAGCTGCGACTTAACCTAAAACCCGTAGTGAGTTACACACGGAAGAAAGGGCAATAGGTTATGACCAGAACGGCTAGACCGAGCAGCTCTGCACCTGTGTACCGAATGGCACACGGTGCATACATGGCGGAAATCGCCAGCCTAGGCGGCGGCATTAAGGCGCTGACCTACAACGGTGAACCTCTTGTGGAAACCTACGAAGGCCTGCCTCCGATGTGCGCCGGCGTGGTTCTTGCACCATGGCCAAACCGCACAGAAGACGGCTGCTTCACTTGGCGCGGGACTAAGCACTTAGTCCCCGTCAACGAGCCCGAGCGCAGCAACGCCAACCATGGCTTCGTCCTCGACGCAGCCTGGGATCTGGTTTACTACGCCACCGACCGCGTGCAACTCACCACCCGCATCGAGGAACCGTGGCCGTGGCCTACCCAACTCATAGCCACCTACACCCTCGACGCAGCCGGCTTATCCGCCCACTTCGAGGCCAGCGCCGAAGGGCCCGCCCCGTTCGCGTTCGGCCTGCACACCTATCTCTCGGCACGCGGCGCGGCTGCCGACGCCTCCGAACTGACCCTCCCCGTCACCGAGCACCACCTGCTGGACGCCCGGAACTTGCCGACGGGTGAGGTAGAAGAGGTCATCGTCAAGCGCCAGCGCATTGCCGAAGTGGAATGGGATGACTGCTTCCACGGGCATGGACCACTGACCGCGGAGTATGTCTCGGCGGGCAAGGGCGTGCGCCTAGAGATGGGGCAGGGGCTGGATTGGGTCCAGATGTACACTCCGGCAGATTACCCAGGGCGCGGGCGTGCCCTGGCGGTGGAGCCCATGAGCGCTCCGCCAAACGCACTGCGTAGCGGCACAGACGTGGCCGTTCTCAACGCACATCAACCGATTGCCTACGAGCTTCGCTTGAGCGCAATCTAATAAAAGAAAGCTCTTGAAATGGAACCTTCAGTATTGAGACTCGACGCAACCTGGGTGGATTATCTGCTCGTTGCTTTGTACTTCCTCTTTGTCTTGGGAATTGGCTGGGCTGCAAAAGCCCGCGTTTCCTCCTCCATTGACTTCTTCCTCTCGGGCCGCGGTTTGCCGGCTTGGGTGACTGGCCTGGCGTTCGTCTCTGCGAACCTCGGTGCGGTGGAAATCATCGGTATGTCTGCAAATGGCGTGGAATACGGTTTCCAGACCATGCACTACTTCTGGATCGGCGCCATCCCGGCCATGGTCTTCCTAGGCATCGTGATGATGCCGTTCTACTACGGCTCCAAGGTGCGTTCCGTGCCGGAGTTCATGCGCAGGCGCTTCGGCAACGCGGCACACCTGGTCAACGCGATTTCCTTCGCCTTGGCACAGCTGCTCATCGCCGGTGTGAACCTGTACCTGCTGGCCACCATCGTTGAAGCCCTGCTGGGCTGGCCGATGTGGGTCGCGCTCCTTGTCGCTGGCCTCATCGTTTTGTCCTACATCACCCTGGGCGGCCTGTCCGCAGCCATCTACAACGAGGTTCTACAGTTCTTCGTCATCGTTGCTGCTCTGGCACCATTGACCATCATCGGCCTCAACCGCGTCGGCGGCTGGCAGGGCCTGAAGGATTCCGTTATTGCGGAATCCCACTTCCACACCTGGCCGGGCACAGACATTTCCGGCTTTGAGAACCCAGTCTGGTCCGTCATCGGTATCGTACTGGGCTTGGGCTTCGTCCTCTCCTTCGGTTACTGGACCACCAACTTTGTCGAGGTACAGCGCGCCATGGCTTCGGAGTCCATCTCCGCAGCCCGCAAGACCCCAATCATCGGCGCTTTCCCGAAGATGTTCGTGCCCTTCCTCGTGGTTATCCCGGGCATGGTGGCTTCCGTTTCCGTCGCTGACCTCATGGAAGAGCGCGCTGAGCCAAACGACGCCATCCTGCTGCTCATGCGCGACCTTCTTCCGAACGGCCTCCTCGGCGTGGCCATCGCTGGCCTGCTGGCCTCCTTCATGGCTGGCATGGCCGCAAACATCTCGGCCTTTAACACCGTTATTTCTTATGACATCTGGCAGACCTACGTGGTCAAGGACCGCGAGGATGACTACTACCTGAAGTTCGGCCGCATCGCGACCGTCGTCGCCACCGGCGTGGCCGTCTTTACCGCCCTTTTGGCCCAGAACTTCGGCAACGTCATGGATTACCTGCAGACGCTGTTCGGCTTCTTCAACGCCCCGCTGTTCGCAACGTTCATCCTCGGTATGTTCTGGAAGCGCATGACTCCGCACGCCGGTTGGTCCGGCTTGGTTGCAGGTACCGCATCTGCAATTACCTTCTGGTACATCGCAACCTTTACCGACGCAACGGCTTCCATCTTCAACCTTCCTGGCCAGGGCACGGCATTCGTGGCCGCTGGCGTGGCCTTTACGGTGGATATCATCGTCTCCGTCATCGTCACCATGTTTACCCAGCCCAAGCCAGACGAAGAGCTCGTCGGCTTCGTATCCTCGGTTACCCCGAAGGACCACTTCGAGGACTACACCGAGAAGAACCTGCCGTGGTACAAGCAGACCGTCCCGCTGGGCGTCATCTGCCTGGTTATTGCCGTCGGCCTGAACGTCATCTTCGCCTAAAGGAGCATCAATCATGACAACCAAGACTTCACCTCAGCACGCGGGTGCCTTTGACCTGCGCAACGTGATCGGTGCGCTCCTGGGCATCTACGGCATCGTGCTCGTAGTCTGCTCCTTCGCCCTCGACCCAGGCGTCAACCCAGACACGGGCCTGCCGAAGGAATCCTCCGACAACCTCTGGGCCGGCGTCGCCATGCTGGTCGTCGCAGTAGCCTTCATGCTGTGGGCCAAGCTGCGTCCCATCATCGTTGACCCTTCCAAGATCGACGAGTCGAAGCTGGCGGAGGCCAAGTAATGCTAGAGATCACCAAAGCCGCGCTTGCCGACGGCCGCGAAATCATCTACTTCGACGACACCCCACACACCGACCGCGTCTTGGAAGACAGCCGCGAACTCCCGCAGGTCACACCGGCCTCGGAGATGCGCCGCGACCCGCTGACCGGGGACTGGGTAGCCTTTGCCGCCCACCGCATGAACCGCACATTCATGCCCCCGGCCAACGAGAACCCGCTCGCGCCGACCCTGCCGGGCCAGCTGCCCACGGAGATCCCGTCGCCGTCTTATGACGTGGTGGTCTTTGAAAACCGCTTCCCCTCCTTTGCGATGGGGATGGAGGACTACGAGGACGACGTCGACGGCATGGGCCTGGTCCCGCGCCTGCCGGCGAAGGCCCGCTGCGAGGTCGTGTGCTTTACTTCTGACCCGGAGCTGAGCTTCAAGGATCTGCCCGTGAGCCGCATTCGCACCGTCATCGAGGCGTGGGCGCACCGCACCTCGGCGCTGTCTGCGCTGCCTGAGGTGGCGCAGGTCTTCCCGTTTGAAAACCGCGGCGCCGAAATCGGCGTGACGCTGCAGCACCCGCACGGCCAGATCTATTCCTACCCGTTCCTCTCGCCGCGCATGAAGTCCATCGTGGCTTCCTCGCAGGCTTACGAGGGCGATCTCTTCCAAGACATCCTGGACAAGGAGCGCGCAGCGGGCACCCGCATCATCGCGGAGACCGAGCACTTCACGGCGTTCGTCCCCGCGGCCGCTAAGTGGCCGCTCGAGGCGATGGTCATGCCCAACGAGTACGCGGCGGATTTCACCGAGCTTTCCGACGCCCAGCGCGACGACCTCGCCGCCCTGCTCAAGAAGCTGTATACCGCTGTGGACCGTTTCTTCGACGGCGTGGAGAAGACCCCGTACATCGCTGGTTGGAACCTCGCGCCGACCGACCCTACGCTGCGCGGGGACGTGCGCATGCACCTGCAGCTGTTTTCGCTGATGCGCTCGCCGAACCGCATGAAGTTCCTCGCCGGTTCGGAGTCCGCGCAGGCAGTGTGGATCAACGACACCACCCCGGAGCGCATCGCCGCCCGGTTCCAGGAGGTGTGGGATGCTTAACTGGATCTCCACTCGCTCCGACGCCGCGCTTGCCGACGCCGCGATCGCACTCTTCCGCTCCAACTTCTCCACGGAGCCTGCCGGGGTTTGGGCCGCGCCGGGCCGCGTGAACCTCATCGGTGAGCACGTCGACTACGCAGGTGGCGCCTCGATTCCTTTCGCGCTGGAGCAGAACACGGCCGTGGCCGTGGCCCCGCGCGAGGACGGCCAACTGCGGATTGCCTCCGAGTTCGGCGGCAAGGTCTACCGCGTGGACGTTTTTCTGGAGGAGGTTGGCCCGGGTTGGGCCGCGGGCACCCCGGACGCCTGGGCAGGCTACGTCGCCGGCGCCGTGTGGGCGGGCCTCGAGGACGGCGTCATCGCCTCCTGCGAGGGCCTCGACATCGCGATTGTCTCCGACGTTCCGGTAGGCTCCGGCCTCTCCAGCTCCGCGGCGTTGGAATGCTCGGTGGCGGTGGCGGCCTACGAGCTTTCGACGGGGCACGCGCCTGACGACGCCGCCCGCACCCGCCTGGTTCTCGCCTGCATGCGCGCCGAGAACGAGGTCGTCGGTGCCTCGACAGGTGGCTTGGACCAGAACGCGAGCCTCTTCGGACAGAAGGGCAAGGCGCTCGTCTTGGACTTCTCCACGGGTGAGGTGCGCCGCGTGCCGTTTAACATCGCGGAGCGCGACATGGTGTTGCTCATCGCAGACACCAACGCCCCTCACACTTTGAACGACGGCCAGTATGCCTCCCGCCGTGGCGTCATCGACGCGGTTCAGTCTGCATTGGCGGGCTCTGGGGCCCGCGGCGGAACTATCCGCGATATTCCCGATGCCGTTGCGGCCGCCACCCGGTGGGCGAGGGAAGCGGGGGAGGATGAGGGCGTCGTTAAGCGCCGCGTCGCCCACGTCGTGGAGGAGACCGCTCGCACCTTGGAAGCTGCCTCCGACTTGGAGGCCGGCAACCTTGACCGTTTCCGGGAGCTCATGCGCGATAGCCACATCTCGCTGCGCGACCAGTACGAGGTCACCACGCCGGAGCTGGACTGCGCGTTCGCGGCGGCCGGTGAGGTGGGCGCGCGTATGACTGGGGGCGGTTTCGGTGGCGCGGTGATTGCGCTGGTCAAGCGTGCCGATGTGGAGTCGACGGCGGAGGCAATTGTTGCTGCCGCGGCTGAGCGCGGCTTCCCGGCGCCGACCTTCCTTGTGGCCAGCCCTGGCGACGGCGCGCGCCGAATCGCCGGATAAGCCCGGCCAACTGGCAGCTGGAAAAACTTTCTGGTCGCCTGTAATAAACGCGGCGGTAGTGCAACTAACTAGGTGAACATCAATTTCCTAGTTAAGGAGTCATCATGAAAAAGACCCTCGTTGCTGCTACCGCCGCTTGCGCTATTTTGGCTGGTGGTGGCGCTGCAGTTGCTACCGGCTTCAACCCGTTCAGCGAGGATGCGAAGACCACCGCTGGCACCCAGCTGACCAGTACTGTTGACGGTCAGCTGGGGCCGGGCCAGGAGCTACTTATTGCGGCAAACTGCCCGGGTACTCGCGCGAACCTGACCACGTCGTGGGGTGCGACGACGGTGATGTCGCCGGCGGCTGACCTCGGCCAACTGGTGGGTTACGTAACCGCGCCGGACAACATCGGCCCCGGTCCTGCCGACGGCTACCACACCTACACCGTGACCTGCGATTCCGGTGAGACCGATACCTTTACCTTCGCGTCCGGCGGAAACGGCGGCCACTAGCGCCCTGTGCGGCCTGGCCTCCGCTCTGGCCCTTTTCGCCTGCGGTTCCGCCCGGGGTTTCCGCACGTCCCAGACTGGTCCCATTGGTTGGCTCCCATTGATTGGGTTTCTTTAGGGGGTAATGAAACCCAATGGGCCGTATTGGTCGCCAACGCTACTCGTAAAGGGACCATTAGAGGGAAACCCGTAGAGGGGGACCAACACGAAAGCGTCGAAAACAGCCCCACAAACGCAGGTCCAAAACCCATTGCCCGGCTACATGAACTCGCGTGAAACAGTCGGCGCTATCCTATGTGCTATGACTAATCCTTTTGCCAATAACCCCTTCGAGGAACCCCTCGCAGACGCACCTGGCAATCCGTTTGCGGACGCGGCAAAACCGCAACCAGCGCAGTCTTTCCAACCAGCGCCAGTAGACGAGCCAAGCGAAGTCGTACCAGCTCAAACCGAAGCTAACGAGCTAGAGCCAGCAGAGGCGGACGGCAAGGTTTACCCTTTTTCTTGGTGGAAAGCTGGCCTGTCAGCGTTTTTCCTTTTAGTCGGATTTAATGACTTTAGCGCGGAGCCAGGAGCCAGTCTTTTCTTTATCATCCCGTCGGCGTGGTACCTGTTAATGTCCGTCATCTATCGCGATAAGCTGCACAAACGCCGTTGGCTGTGGGTGTGGGCGGTGGCGTTTGCCTGCCGGATCATCTTTTAGCGGCTAAGCCTAAAGCTTGGCCAGCGCCTTGGTGATGCCCTCCTGCAGCGTGGCCCGCGACTGCTTCATCGGATGCGCAATCGCACGCAGCCCCATGTACGCAATCTGGTCCGCCGCGCGGTTGAGAGGATCGCCCGCATGGCCAAGCACGCGGCGGATTTCCACCTCGCATTCACCCTCGACGTCGTTCCAGGCCTGCTGGAAACGCGACCGCGCACCTGACGTCACGCCGCGCCACGTTCGCCGCGAGCGCACCGCCTTCGACTGCTTATTGCGCAACTGCTCCACCGCTTCGAGCGCCGCGACCGAATCGCTTTCAATAATCGCCTTCTTTGCACCCACCTTGAGCAGGTACTTCAGCGCCAAGGTCAGCGACTCCAGCTCGAGCTCGTCAGTACCCGCCTTAGTCTCGCGGGTGCGCAGCCGGTAGTCGCCATTGCCCGCCACGAAGCACATGGAGCCCTTGAACACGGTGTCGGAGGAGGCGTCGGTAGCAATGCGCACCGTGGCGCCCTCCGGCCATGATGACGCCCGCGAAAAGCTCGGCCACCAATGTGCCTTCGGGGTCTCTACCTGCGTGGACTCTTTCTTCCGCGGCGCCTCGCCCAACTTCTTGGCCTTACGCGCGGTCAGGCCCGCTTCCTTGCGGCGCACAGAGCTCGCGCTTTTCGACGCCCTATTTTCCTCCGCAAAGCTGCCCGTCACCGTATAACCGCGCCGTTCCAGCGCCGACCGCAGCGCATTTTGCCGGCGCCCCGTGACAATCCAGACTCGGCCCTTCAGGTTCTTCGTGGCCTTCTCGAACTCGCGGATGGCAATCTCCACCACGTCGCCGCTCTTGGTCTGGCCCTTGCGTATGAACCGGGTCTGCCTGGCGTTTACTGCGATGACCCAGCCATCAACAGTACCGCCCGGCGCGGAGTCCCAGCGCTCGTCCCACAGTGCGATCGCCACATGGACCGGTGCGCTCACCATAGAGTCGGTGATCTTCCGGGTGCCATACGTACGGGACTGCGTGCCGGTAAGCGCGCTGAGTTCGAGCGGTTCCATCGTCTACTAGTAAACCATCTGCGTCCGACCCCAAGCACAACGGACTTTTCAATCAGCTTTAAAGCGGTTCTTTAGCCCCAGGCCAAGAACGCGGGCTATGCACTGGGCTACCTGACCGGCAGGGCGCTGACACCGCAGTAGCTGACACCGCAGAGGCGGTACAACCTGCGGAAATTCCGGTTAAGGAAAAAGTCGCGCACTAGTCTGTAATAATTCCGAGCCTGCTGCAACATACTCTATGTGAAGTATGTTCCAGCAGGCTTGTGGAGTTTTATTTGTCCGTCTTAACCTTGCCCGGCGCGCGAAAGCGGGAGTTCTCCCGGCATTTTCGCGCGCATTATCCTGCCGTCTTGGCGTTTTTGCGGCGTCGCGTGCCGCAGGAGCACGCTGAGGAGCTGGCTGCCGATGTCTTCGAGCGCGCCTGGGCCAACTTCGACACCCTGACGGGGGAGAACCCGCTGCCATGGCTCTATGGCATCGCACGCAACGTGATGCGCGAGTTCTATCGCTCGCGCCGCGAGTTCGAAAACCTCGACGACTTCGACGGCGCCCTTCTCGACGAATCCGCCGCCGTTGACTTGTCCCTCGACATCAACCGCGCCCTGCTGCAGCTTCCTTATGCCGAGCGCGAGATCCTCACTCTCTTCGCCTGGGAGGAGCTCACGCAGGCCGAGATCGCCGAGGTCCTCGGCATCACCCCTAACAACGTCCGCGTGCGCCTGCATCGCGCCCGCACCCACCTTTCCGAACTCACCGGAGGCCACGATGACTGATCCGCTTTCCCAATTGCGCGCCGCAAATCCGGTGCCAGACGCTGCGCTTGACGACGCCGCCCTTACCCGCTCCGAGGCGGTCCTCAGCGATATTGTCGATTCGGGGTCACACACGCCGTGGAAGGCCGTGGCCGCGGGCGTCGGTGTCCTAGCTCTGGTCGGCGGGGTCATCCCGTTTGTGAACCACAGCGAGCCAGTCGCAGTGGCGGAGGTGCTCACGCACGCGGGCGAGGCTGCCGCCGCGCAGCCCGACGCCGCGGACAAGGGTGTGACCTCAAAGAAGTACCTCAAGCGCGTGGACACCGATGGTTCGTCTACTGCCACGACCGAGTACTCGGTGGGCGTCGACGGCACCGTGAACATCTCCTCCCAAGGCGAGCTGCCAGGGTTCGACCCGCAGCCAGTCATCCCCGCAGAAGACCTCATGGCGGCCACCGACCGCGCTGGGCTGGAAGCTCTTGCGGATCGTTTCCCCAACCGCGCCCTCGGCGCGCTGCAGCTGCTGCTGCAGCCGGGTTTGAGCAGCGCGCAGCAAAAGATTGTCTACGACATTCTGGCCGCCACCGACGGCAACGACCTGGCTTCGGCCTCGCAGGGCTCCCACGACGGCGTGGGGGAGGACGGCCTCATCAGCGTCATTCGCGACGCTGACCACGTCAGCTTCTCCATCCTTCCGGCAACCGGCCAGCTGGTCCGCGTGGTCGGTCTGGTCGGCCCCAACGTGACCACCACCGTGGAGGCCACGGCCATCTTGGGCTGCGTGTCAGTCACCGGCCTGGAAGGCCCCGACAGCATTTCGCTGGCCTGCGGTGATAACAACTACCTGGTCAAGGACCTCAAGTGGTCCAACTGGGGTGCCGATGAGGCCACGGCGGAGGGGACGGCCGTGGAAAACGACTGCGACCCCTTCTGTGCGGAGGGCAAGTTTAAGCAGACGCCGGTGCGGGTGGTCGTCGACAAGCGTGAAGCGTGTGGCTACAACGCCAAGGTGTACTCGCGCATCCGTGTCATCTGCTCGGACCACGAAGAGGTCGAGGAGATTGGCTGCGCGTAGCGGCTAGGTCAGCTGGCGGAGCGCGAACTGCCCGTACATGTCACCGAGCTCCTCGGCGGTGTACGGGCCATCGGGGCTAAACCACGTGGCCACGCCGATGCCCATGTCGATGAGCGCCCAGCAGGCAATCTTGAGGTTCTCGGCTTGGAAGCTGCCCTCGTCGACGACGTTCATCCAACGTGCCACATAGTCGCGGCGCAGCTGCAGGACCACGGACTTGTGGGGTTCTTCGAGGTTGTTGAGCTCGTTGTTGACCACGCGGACGCGCTTGGCGTGGGTGGCGTGGAAGATGACGTGTGCGCGCATCGTGGCGAGGATTTTTTCCTCGGAACCCGTGACCCCGGCGAGCGCCGCGGCGTTGGCACGTAGGAGTTCCTCCATGGCGGAGACGGTGACCTCGGCGAGCAGCTCTTGCTTGGACTTGTAGTGGTTGTAGAGGCTCGATGCCCGCATGCCCACTGCCTTTGCGATGTCTTCCATGCCGGTGCCGTGGTAGCCGCGCTGGTCAAAGAGGTCGAGGGCGGCGGTGGCGATTTGGTCGCGGCGCTTCTGGTTAGCCATGGTGGTGTGCCTTTCGCTGGGTACGTTTCCTTGACAGGCGGTGAGGTGTGTATCACAATAGCAGACTAATAGTGATTCGTATCGGAGGCCTGAAATGTCCAATAATCTCTTTGATTCTACAACTGACTTCCTCGGCGTGTTCGACGGCATCAGCGCCCAAGATGCCGAGGTCTGGGCACGTGCTCGCTCGTTTCGTGAGGATTGCCTGCCGGTTATCAATGGGCATTGGGAGAAAAGCGAATACCCCCTCGAACTAGTACGCCGCTTAGGCGAGCTCGACCTCATGACGGACGGCCTTGACGTTCCTGGCCACGAGTCTATGACCGCACGCGGCGCAGGTTTGGCGCTCATGGAGGTCACGCGTGCCGACGCCTCGATGGGCACTGTCGTTGCCGTGCAGGCCGGCCTGGCTATGCGCTCCATCGCGATGCTTGGCTCGGAGGAGCAGCGCTCCCGCTACCTGCCGGCGATGGCGTCGTGCTCGCTGCTCGGCGCGTTTGGCCTGACGGAACCGCTGCACGGGTCTGACTCCATTGCGCTGGAGACCACCGCGGTCCGCGACGGCGATTCCTGGGTTCTCAACGGCGAAAAGAAGTGGATCGGTAACGGTGCTTCCGGTGGCGTGACCGTGATTTACGCCCGTATGGAAGACGGAAACGTGGGTGGCTTCATCGTTCCGCAGGACGCGCCGGGCTACTCCGCCACGGTGATTGCCGGCAAGCTGTCACTGCGCGCTATCCATCAGGCGCACATCGTCTTGGAGGATTGCCGCATTCCTGCCTCCAACCGGTTGCCCGGCTGCCAAACGTTCAAGGACGTCTCCCGCGTGCTGACAGCAACGCGCATCGGCGTCTCGTGGATGGCGTTGGGTTCGGCCGTGGCTTGCTATGAAACCGCGCGCAACTACGTCATGGAGCGCGTCCAGTTCGGCCGTGAGCTGGCAAAAGCGCAGATTATCCAGCAGCGCTTGGCCAACATGGTGCTGGACCTCAACCAGATGATGCTGACCTGCCGCGAGGTTGCCGCCCGCGAGGAGGCCGGCACGCTCACCCCGCCGCAGGCTTCCGCAGCGAAGCTGCACAACACCCGCGCTGCGCGACGCATTGCTTCTGACGCCCGCGACATGCTCGGCGGCGTAGGCATCCTGCTAGAAAACGACATTGCGCGCCACTTTGCCGACATCGAGGCCATGCACACCTACGAGGGAACCGACACCGTGCAGAGCCTCATCATGGGCAAGGTCATTACGGGTTTCTCGGCCTACAAGTAGCAGCCTGCCCGCGCCTCGCTTGGCGCGCGGCTCACCCCTCTCCGGGTTTGGTCCCATTGGTTGGGTTTCATTAGGAGGCAAAGAAACCCTTAGGAGCCATTGCGCGGGAGTCGGCTCTCGTAAAACTACCCAACCAATGGGACCACTAGAGGAGGACCAAACCGCGGCAGCTGAAACCGCCCATTCGCAAGCAAGAGGCCAGCCGCTGAGGCGCCAGCCGGCAGACAGCCTCGAAAGCGCCAAATCCCCCTAGCTGCGCAAATGCAGAGTTATCCACAGGTAAAAAATTGACTCTAGACACGGGCGCACGCGCTTGGCGAACATGGTTGTATGACTCAAACACAACGACTCATTCACTTACGTCCACTGTCCAACGATCACCAGGTGTGGGAGCAAATAGCCAATGGCGAGCTTCTGCGAATCGCGCCCTGGGTCGCAACCCCGCGGGATTACTTCGAGCAATTACCCACGTACGAACGCCAGCGTCTCAAAGTGATTGCCGCGGGAAAAAGCGTGCACAAAGCCATCATGATAGGAAAGTCAGCAGCCAGGCTATGGGGCATTTGGGTCCTCCCGCCTTTCGGCGAAAAGATTGAAATGGCTAGGCAGTCCAAATCGCTGCCAGTCAAGACGAAGATTCCAGCCGATTACGATTACCGCAAGACGCACCTGCCAGACAACATGGTCTCCGAGCAGCTCGGCACCCGTTGTACAACTGTGGCACGAGCGTGCATCGACATCGCAAGGCACCATTCCTTCGAAGAGGGACTCGTTGCCATGGATTCGGCGCTCGCGAAGGAACTCACCACGAAGGAGGAGCTGCGCCGCACGCTGACCGCCATGGGGCGTGTGCATGGTGCCCCGCAGGCACGGAAGGCGATTGAGCACGCCATCGCGCATTCGGAATCGCCTTTCGAGTCCTACTTTCGAGGCATCGCCATCGCGGAAAAGCTGGGAGAGAAGGTGGTTGCGCAGTACTTCATTCCGCCGAACTTCCGCGCAGACGCATGCATTGACGACGCCGTCGTGATTGAGATCGACGGTGCCGTCAAGTACGACGGCTCGTCGTTTGGCAAGAGTGCCGAGCAAACAATCGTGGAGGAGCGACGACGCGAGAAGCTGATTCAGAACCGTGGCCTCATCGTGCTGCGATACAGCCCACGGGAGCTGCTCACGGAGAGAGCCCGTGTCGTACGAGAGGTGCGCCAGGCGCTGGAAGCTGCCCAACAGCGAGGATGGTCCCAGTCTACTGGTCCCTTTACGAGTAAGAAGGCCGGCTAAAACCCGCTAGGTGGTCCCTTTACCCCGTAAAGGGACCCAACCAATGGGACCAATCCGAAAGAAATGGTTGGGACAGGTCCGCGGGCTAGTTGCACAGCGGCTTACGGGTCGCCGCCATGTGCTTCGCGCGATCGACGTTCGCCGGCAGCAGCACGAGCGGCACGTCGAACTCCACTTCACGGTCGGCGAACTCGTTAAAACTCAGCGAGCCCTCACCGGTGTACATCTGAGCCAACTTTGCTGCGATGACGTGGTCGTTTTCAGTGGCATTTTCCAGGGGCCACTCGCGGTCGAGGGCAGGGCCGGAATAGAGCTCAATCGCGACATCGGCAGGCGGGGCGTAGCCCTCAATGAGCGACTCCGCCTCAGCAATCGCGCGAGCGAGCACGTGATCCGGCGACATCAACACGACGTCGTCTGCCGCGAGGAAGCCCTGTTCCTTGGCCACGAAAGCGTTGGGGAAGGGCTTGGTCGAGGTGATGAAGTCGAAGGCTTTCTGGTGGTAGTCGGCCACGCCAGCCGCACGCAGGCGCTCCAGTGCGGAAATCGTGCCCGACCAGCCCGGATAGAGACCCACGTTAAGTTCTGGGAAAGCCAGCTGGCTATCTGCGTGCGCCACGATTCGGTCGCAGGATAGGGCCAGCTCTAAGCCGCCGCCCAAGGCAACACCGCGTACCGCTGCGACCACGGGCACCGGCGCGAACTTCAGCTGGCGCAGCGTGTTCGAGCCGTCTGCAATGAGCTCCTCAACGCGCTCCGCCGAGCCCGACTCGCCCGCCGCAGCAATCGACGCCAAGTCCGCACCTGCGCAGAACACCGGCGCATCGTTACCGATGACCAGCGCTTTCAGGTCCGCAGAGGAGATGGAGTCAACGGCAGCGCGCAGGACTTCCAAAGCGGCAGTCGGCAAGGAATTCATCGGCGTATGCAGGTCGATGATGCCGATGCGCCCGGAAGGAGTGGACACTGCATGCACCGCGCCGGCCGGCAGGCAGACCACGGTTTCCAGGTCCAAGGAGCGCAGGCTGACCACGCCCTCCCGCTCCCGCAGCTCCTGCAGCTGGCCCTCGGAGGAAAGCACCTTGCCGTCTACAAAGAATCCCCCGGCAGCGGCGGCTGCGGTCACTAGCGCTGGCGGCTTCGAACCGTAAGCGGAGGCAACCCTGTCGATGCCGATGGCGTCGGCAAGCGCGAAAATGCCCTTCTTCCAGCCGAAGCCGAGGGTGAGGCCGTCGTCGATAAGCGCGACGTGCTCTGCGATCTCCGGCGCGACCTCGCAGCAGTAGCGCAGGGTGTCGAGGAAGACCGCGCGGGCGAAGCGGCCGCCCGGCGAATCCGTGTCCATGACCTCCCGCGGATCCTTGAGCCCTATGACTGGGTCGTCCGGCTGGGTGCGTGCCACGTACTCATAGTCGGAGTTGATGACCTCGTCGCGGCCGCGGTAGAAGCCGCCCTCGCCGGTGCGCCCGGTCAGGCCGCGCTCGACCAAGCCCGCGATGAACTCGTCGCAGCCCAGCGGCACATCGAGAAGCGGATCACCCGCGGGAAGTGCGGACTCGAGGGAGTTCCAGATGGGCCCCACCAGCTGCAAACCGATGTAGTCCAAAAGCCCGAAGATGCCGGTGCGGGGGATGCCGAAGGCGCGGCCAAAGGCGGCGTCGGCAAGCTCGTAGCTCACGCCGAACTCGCGGGCGCGGGCAACGCCGGCGGCCATCCAGTAGCAGCCGACGCGATTGGCAATAAAACCCGGGGTGTCGCGGCACTCGAGCGCGATCTTGCCCAAGGTTTGCTCGATGGTGGTGCGTAGCGCGGTCTCAGTCTCGCCGGAGGCGATGAGCTCGACCAAGCGCATGACCTTCGGCGGGTTGAAGAAGTGGGTGATGCCGAAGCGCTCGCGGCGCGAGACCGGTACACCCTCGACGAGCTTGGCCAGCGGGAGGGTAGAGGTGTTCGAACTCAAGATGGCTGAGGGCTTGAGGTGTGGCTCGATGGCCGCGTAGAGCGCGTGCTTGGCGCCGAGGTCCTCGAAGATGGCTTCGATGACCCAGTCGCGGTCCTCGAGGAGGGCGTAGTCATCGGAGGCGGTGACGCGGGAGGCGTCCGAAGGCAGGTAGAAGCCGCGGCGCTTTACCTGGATGTCCACGCCCTTCTGCGCGCCCTCGGCGTTCTGGTCGAGCAGGACGACATCGAGACCCGCCGATGCGCACAGCGCCGCGATGCCCGAGCCCATGGAACCTGCGCCGATGACGGCAACCTTGGTGATTGTCATTTACTTCGCTCCTTCGTTCTCGGATTCGTTTTCGATGATGAGCGCAATGCCCTGGCCGCCGCCAATACACATGGTGACCAGGCCATAGCGCTTGTTCAGGCGGCGCAGCGCGTATGCCAGCTTGGTGATGAGGATGACTCCGGTGGCTCCCACCGGGTGGCCGTGCGCCACGGCGCCGCCGTAGATGTTGGTCTTTTCGGGGTCGAAGCCGAGCTCGTCCTGCACGGCGATGGCCTGCGCGGCGAAGGCCTCGTTGGACTCGATGAGGTCGATGTCGTTCAGCGTGAGTCCGGCCTTCTCTAGGGCCTTCGGCACCGCAGCGATGGGGCCGACGCCCATGCGGGTGGGGTCGACGCCCGCGATGGCCCAGCTGACAATCTTGGCCAGCGGCTCCAGGTTGCGCGTGCTCACCTGCTCGGCGGTGGCGAGGACCACGGCCGCGGCGCCGTCGTTGATGCCGGATGCGTTGCCTGGGGTTACGGTTCCATCCTTCGCAAAGGCGGGCTTGAGCTGCGCAAGCTTGTCGACGCTCGTCTCCCTCACGTGCTCATCAAAGTCTAGGTCGCCTACGGCGACGATCTCCTCGGCGTGGACGCCTTCCGCGCGGGCGGCCGCGGCGCGGCGCTGGGATTGCGCAGAGAACTCGTCTTGGCGCTCGCGGGAGATGTTGTGGTCACTCGCGACGTTTTCCGCGGTCACGCCCATGTGGCCAGTGCCGAAGGGACAGGAGAGTGCGCCGGTGAGCCAGTCGTAGAGTTTGCCGTCGCCCATGCGCTTGCCGAAGCGGGCGCCCTCGACGGAGTAGGGGGCTTGGCTCATGGATTCGGCGCCGATGGCAAGTGCCACGGTGCCGTCGCCAGACTGGAGGAGTTGCGCGGCGGAGACCACGGCTTGGACGCCGGAGCCGCAGAGGCGGTTGACGCCCATCGCGGTAGAGGACTCGGGCATTCCGACGCCGATGGCGACTTTGCGGGAAATATACAAGTCGCTCGGGATGACGGGCATGACATTCGACGCCACCGCGGTGTCGATTTCGGCGGCCGGGATACCCGAACGCTCAATAGCTGCCGACGCCGCCGTCGTACCCAGCTCGGTTAGTGAAAGGCGGGCCAGGCTGCCGCCGAATTTACCGATGGGCAAGCGTGCGGCCCCGACGATGTATACGTCTTGTGCCATGAGGTCCTCCTAAAATATGCGAATCACCATTAGTTAAAAATGAATCCTAGGTCACATCCTTGAGTTGTGCAATGCTTTCGAGAAAGTTTTCGCTTGTCCCGCGCGTGTGGGGCGCCGGCGCCGCATGCGATTGCGGTGCAGGCGTTGAAAACAAATTGAGGGAATGTGGCGCCTACTGGTTAGGCTGCAACGTATGAAGTGTTTTGAAACGCCGCTGATTCTTGACGGCGGCCTCGGCACCCACCTGGAGTCCCGCGGTAACGACATCTCGGGACAGTTGTGGTCGGCGCAGATTCTGCGCGAGAACCCTGCTGAAATTCAGGCGGCGCACGAGGACTTTTATCGCGCGGGCGCGCAGGTGGCCACCACGGCGTCGTACCAGGTGACCTTCGATGTGCTCGGCGTCGAAGCTGAAGAGCTGCTGCGTCGCAGCGTGGAGGTGGCACGCGCTGCCGCGAACAATGCGCGTCCCGATGGTTTGGTGGCCGCCTCAGTGGGGCCTTATGGTGCAGGCCCCGGTGAAGGCACGGACTACGACGGTGCCTACGGGCTGGGCTGCGAGGAGCTTAAGCGCTGGCACCAGCGCCGCATCGAGGTGCTCGCCGCAACCGACGCTGACTTCCTGCTTGCTGAGACCATTCCCAACGTTGACGAGGCGGCTGCATTGCTGGAGCTACTCGACGCCACCGGCAAGCCCTATGCGCTCAGCGTCACCGGCGCGCTCACAGCGGACCCTGCCAAGGTTGCGCAGGTCATCGAGCTCGCGAAGCAGGCGCGCAACCTCGGCGCCCTGGGCGTGAATTGTTGTGATGCGGAGACGACAAAGGCCGTCGTTAAGCGCATGCGTGAGGGCATCGATCTGCCCGTGCTTGCCTACCCCAACAGCGGCGAGACCTGGGATCATGTGTCCCGCCAATGGCGCCGCGATGACGAGCATTCGCGGGGGCTGGTCGAAGCCGCACGCCAGTTGCGTGCCGCGGGCGTGACTCTGCTGGGTGGGTGCTGTCGAACTACGCCGGAACAGATTCGGCTGATTTCGCAGCAGGCGTACTAGCCGGTGCGGACTCCGATTACATCACCGGCCAGACCATCGTGGTCGATGGCGGCATGGTCTTCCACTAAGCCTTTCTCTAGATGGAAACCTGTAAAGAGGGCCCCTTTTAGCCGTAGAAATGAAAAACGGTCTTAGCTAGTGTGTCGTGCATGGATAGTTTTAGTCATGCCCCGATTTTGTCAGATCCCCGCGCTGCTGCTTTTTCAGTTCGAGGACTGCACAAGTCCTTTGACGGCAGGCCTGCCGTTCACAACTTAGACCTAGACGTGCCGCGCGGTTCCATCTACGGAATCGTGGGGCCGAACGGTGCCGGCAAGACCACGATGCTCACGATGGCGTGCGGTTTGCAGCGCCCAGACGCTGGAACCTCCTTCATCGCCGGCCACGACGTGTGGGCTGAGCCCACCGAAGCCAAGCAGGCGATGGGCCTGCTCATGGACGGAGCCCCCGTGTTCGACCGTCTCACCGGAGCCGAGTACCTGTATTACCTGGGCGCCTTGCGGCAACTCGACGAAGCCGAATCCCAGCGCCGTGCCAACGAGTTGCTGCACGCACTATTCCTGGATGAGGCGGCTGCCAAGAAGATCGCGGACTACTCCGCGGGTATGACGAAGAAGATTCTGCTGGCAGGCGCTGTGCTGCACAACCCGGAGGTGCTTGTGCTGGACGAGCCGCTCGAGGCCGTGGATCCCGTGTCCGGGCAGCTCATTCAGCGCCTCCTTCTGAACTATGCTGCGCGCGGCGGCACCGTTGTCGTGTCCTCACACGTGATGTCGCTGGTAGAGGGGCTGTGTACGCATGTTGCGATCATCGGCGATGGCCACGTGCTCACCAGCGGCACAGTGGACGAAGTCCGCGGGGACAAAACTTTGACGGACGTGTTTATCGATTTGGTTGGCGGCGAGGAACTGAGCGAGAGCGCATTCGATTGGCTCAGCGGTAAGGGGGCTAGCCATGTCTGAGGCGCAGAAGTCCCCGCGCAGTCTGCGGGCAACCACCGTCGCGCTGCACCGAGTGCTGTGGAAGCGTGGGCTGCAGGGCAACAGTGCCCAGATCATGATGATCGTTTTGTTGGCCATCTATGGCTTCCTCGGGGTTTTCAACCTGGGAGCAATGGTGGGCTTCGCGCTTTACTCTGGTGGCGATAGCTTCCATGCGCTGACCGGAGCGAATGTCATTGGCGTCGTGGTTTACCTCTTGCTGGCGGTATTCTTGCCCGCTGGTGAGCGACAACTGGATTCCGACTCCTTTGTGGGACTGTCCGTGCGTATGCAGGAAGCGCGGCCAGGGCTGATGGCTATTGCGTTCATCAACTCCCGCGTCATCATTTCCGCTGTGTGCTCCATAGTGTGGGCGGTATTGGGGTCCATTTTCATTGTGAATTTCGGGGCGGCGATTCCAGCCGTGTCGATTGTGGCCTTCGTGGTTGGGATGGTCTTGTCGTGGTTTGTCACGATTGTTCTGTCCGAGTGCGTCGTCAACGTGGCGCGCACCTTCACCTTCCTCGACAGTGACAAAGGCAAGGCCTTTGCGGGCATCTTCGGCGTGGTGCTGATCCTCGCGATGTTGTCCTTAAACGGCAGATTCGATGGTGCTATCCCCTTGGGCGCTATTGGCGACGTCGCGGCATGGACGCCCCTGAGCGCCGCAACGGGCTGGGCGACGGCCCTCGCAAATGGTTCCTACATTGAGGCCGGGATCCAGCTGCTTATCGCAGCGGCTACCGTGGTTGCGCTCGTGGCGTGGTGGCGATACTTGATTGCGCGCGACTTCGCCAAGCCTGGCCTGCTAAGGGCATCGAAAGCGCCCATCAAGGATCACGGTGTCAGCCGCTTGCGGCTGCATGGTGTGGCCTATCGTAGCCCCGCCGCGATGGAGTATTCGCGCTCCTTGCTGTACATGGGCCGCGACTCCCGCTTGCTGGGAACCTTGTTAATGCTCCCGCTCGTTGGCGTATTCGCCATTTACAAGGTGGTCACGGGTGACTTCACTTTGGGAATGGGTGGCCTCGTGTTCTTGGGGCTGCTCGGCGGACTCGTAGCCGTCAACGACTTTGGCTACGACGGTCCATCGGGATGGTGCAAGATGGTGACGCCGACGCCGCCGCACAAGTACTTCGCGGCGCGCCACTTTGCTCACATCACCCCGGCCGTCCTCTTCGTGCTGTGTGTCACGGTCGTCGCAACCATCTTCGGAGGTCGGCCACTTCTTTCGGTGTGCTTTGGCTGCGCATCGCTGGGAATGTTGCTGTCCTCGGGTGCGTGTTCCGCGGTGCTTAGCGCAGTGAATCCCTATCCAACCTCGGCGCCAGGGACCAACCCGCTGGCCGATAAGTCGGGTTATTCGGCCGGTGCCTTTGTGGGCGCGTTCCTAGGTTTCTTCTTGGGGTGGGTCGCTTCCGCGCCGGGCTTGGTGCTCATGGTCATCGGCTACAACAACGACTCCGTCGCGCTGCTGTGCTCCGGTGCAGCCCTGGCGTTAGTTATCCCGGTCATCGTCGAGTTTCTTTGCCTGCACTTCGTCGGCAAACACGTGGACAGCAAGATGCCGGAGATTTACGCAAAGGTCGACGCCTGGGTGAAGTAGACCGTGTAGGCGCGGGAAACGGTGAGGGGGCGTCGTCAAGCGCAAGGGGGCACCCGAAAAACGCATCCTCGAGCTGGGCTTTTAAAGTGGTTGACCAATTTTCTTCCTAAATTGTTGAACAACCCCTTAAGATGATGTGCGTCACGAAACTTATGCGACCTGCATCACGAAAGGACAGTTTGGTGAGCGCTGAAACAACTGAAGTCGTCAAGAACCCACCCAAGGGGATCGGCGCAATGGCGGGTGCCATGTTCCTCATGGCCACCTCCTCCATCGGTCCGGGCTTTTTGACCCAGACCTCCGTCTTTACCGTCCAGATGGGTGCAGCTTTCGCTTTTGCGATTCTGCTCAGCATCATCGTGGACATCGCCATCCAGCTCAACGTCTGGCGCGTTCTGTGCCTCTCCGGCATGCGCGCCAACGAGCTTGGCAACACCGTTCTGCCGGGCCTTGGCTGGTTCCTCGCGGTGCTCGTCTTCATCGGCGGTGTGGTATTCAACATCGGCAACATTGCTGGCTCCGGCTTGGGCTTGAACGCAATGCTCGGCATTGACGCCCGCATCGGCTCGGTCATCGCTGCGGCAATTGCCATCTTCATCTTCTTGTCCAAGAAGGCTGGCATCGCGCTCGACCGTCTGGTTGCAGCCCTTGGCGCCATCATGATCCTGCTCATGCTCTACGTGGCTATCGTCTCGCAGCCGCCAGTGGGCGAGGCGCTCAAGAACACCGTCATGCCGGAAGAAGTTGATTTCTTCGTTATTACCACCCTCATCGGCGGCACCGTCGGTGGCTACATCACTTTTGCGGGTGCGCACCGCCTCATCGACAACGGCATGACCGGCCCGGAGCACATCAAGAACATCACCACGACCTCGGTCATGGGCGTCATCATCACCGGCATCATGCGCGTGCTGCTCTTCTTGGCTGTGCTGGGTGTCGTCAGCACGGGCGTGGCACTGTCTGAGGACAACACTGCTGCCGACGCCTTCCGCCAAGCCGCCGGCGAGTTCGGCCTCCGTGCGTTCGGAGTGGTGCTCTTTGCCGCGGGCTTGTCCTCGGTGATTGGCGCTTCCTACACCTCGATCTCCTTTGTGACCACGCAGAAGGTCGCCCCGTGCACCCGCAACTTCCTCACGGTGGGCTTCATCGTGGTCTGCACTATCTTGTTCGTCATCCTCAACTCCGCTCCTCAGAAGCTGCTGATTTTCGCAGGTGCGTTTAACGGCATCATTTTGCCTATTGCGTTTGCGATGGTTATGTGGGTTGCTTTCCGACGCCGCGATCTCCTCGGCGGAGTCAAGCATCCAATGTGGCTGCTGGTGGTTGGTTCCCTCGCGCTGCTGCTGGAGTTCTACATCGGTTTCAACTCCATCTCCGGAATCATGAAGCTTTGGGCTTAGGGGCCTTGGTCGATGTCTTACACTGCACATCCTTCCACGATGCAGCCCGCTAACGTGCGCGCGCATGCCCGGCAGAATCAGATGGTGACTACGGCGGGTTTCGCTGACGGATACATGCAGGCCAACCTGCTTGCGGTGCCGCAGGAATACGCGTTCGACTTCCTGCTGTTTGCTCAGCGCAATCCGAAGGCGTGCCCGATTGTGGGCGTGCTGGAGGCGGGTCAATACAGCTCGGAGCTGCTTGCGGGTGGTGATATCCGCACCGACATTCCCGGCTACCGCATCTTCCGCGACGGTGAGCTAACCGACTCCGTGGAGGACGCCACTGAGTTCTGGACTGAGGACATGGTCACGTTCCTCATCGGCTGCTCGTTTACTTTCGAGTCGGCGATGCAGGAAAACGGCATTACGCTGGCTCATATCGAGCAGGGACGCAACGTGTCGATGTATTGCACGAACATTCCCACCACTCCGGCCGGCATTTTCAGCGGACCGCTGGTGGTCTCCATGCGACCGATTCCTGCATCTCAGGTTGCCGACGCCGTGCGCATCACCTCGCGTTACCCGTCGGTGCACGGGGCGCCGGTGCACGTGGGAAACCCTGAGGATATTGGCATTTTGGATCTTTCTCGCCCTGACTTCGGCGACGTCGTGGACATCCCGGAAGGGCACATTCCGGTGTTCTGGGCTTGTGGCGTGACGCCACAAGCGGTGGTGATGAACTCGAAGCCGCGCCTGGCGATTACCCACCAGCCCGGCAAGATGCTCGTCACTGACGCGCCCGACGTGGACTACCAGGTGCCTTAAGCCCGGTTTGGTCCCATTGCTTGGGTTTCATTGGTTGGGTTCCTTTACGAGTGGCCGGTGCCGGAAAACTCGGCTTAATGGTCCCTTTACCCCACAAAGGGACCCAACCAATGGGACCAAACCACAATGGGGGCAGGGGAGCCGCCCCGTCAAGCCTCCCCGCCAAGCCTCCCCAAGCTAGATGACCGCGAGCATCTTCTCGCGGGTCCGCAGCAAGCTGTCGTGCAAAAGCGCGGCAGCTTCTTCGCGTTTTCCATCGGCAATGAGCTGGGCCAGGCGGATGTTGCCCTCAATGTGCTCAGCGTGCAAGGTGGGGTAGCGCGGGATAACGAGCAAGAAGCTCAGCCGCATCCGCGCGAGTAGGTTGTTCATTTGTGCGTTAAGCGTCGGGGAATTTAGCGACGCCACCAGTGCGCGGTGAAAACGCTGATTAATGTTGGATACTTCCTGGTCCTCGCCGTTTTCCTGCGCGGCGCGAGCAGAAGTGACAAGCTTAATCAACGCTGCCGGATCGGCGAATTCGCCCCACAGCACGCCGGAAGGCTCGATGGCCGCACGTGCGATAAACAGGTCTCGCACGTAGTCGGCGTCCGGCGTGGCAATGAAGACGCCCCGGTTGGGGATGCGCTCCACGAGTCGCTGCGCAGCGAGCTCAGTGAACGCCTCGCGGAGCGTATTGCGGGAACAAGAGAAACGCTCAGCGGCTTTGACCTCGCTGAGCTGTTGACCGGGCATGAACTCGCCGGCCGAGATGGCATCGCGAATCTCCGACGCCACAGACTGAGAAAGCATGCCAGACAGCTTAACCCATTGGGCGCGCAGGTAAACCGCTGAGACTAGTGGTGTGTGGATTTACCATCCTGGTTTTACGATTGCGATCCGCTACTTGATCGCCGCGATGACCGAGCCGGTGCTCAGACGGTCGCCTTCCTGCGCCACCAGCGTGATGGTGCCCGTGGACGGCGCTTTGACAGAAGACTCCATCTTCATCGCCTCGATGGTCGCGATGGCCTCGCCCTCTTCGACCTTGTCACCATCCGCGACGTTCCACGCCACGAGGTTTGCATCATACGGTGCGGTTACCTCGCCTTCCTGCGAGCCCGCGCTTGGCGACGCCACCTTCACCCCACCAGCAGCCGCCGGGGCTGCCGCAAACAGGTTCTCCGGCAAACCGACGCTGACCAGCTTGCCGTCGATTTCGATGGCTACCTGAGTGCGCTTGGCGTAAATGGTCTCGACCGGCACAATGTTGCTCGTGGACTCCGCAGACGGGCGGTAGTTGTGGTCAAGCCAGTCCGTGTAGATACCAGCTGTGGCCTCGGCATCGCCGTGGTCGGCGAGTACCTGAGAGTCCACCATGTCGCGGTGGAACGGCAGTACGGTGCGCACGCCTTCGATGTCGAACTCGGCCAGGGCCTGCTTGGCGCGGGCCAGGGCCACCTCGCGGGTCGGTCCCCAGACCAGCAGCTTGGCAATCAGCGAGTCGTAGTACGGCGGCACGATGGAACCCGAGCGCACACCCGCGTCCACGCGGATGCCGGGGCCCGTTGGTGGCTCGAAGCGCACGATGGTGCCCGGGCACGGTGCGAAACCGTTGAGGATGTCCTCGGCGTTGATGCGGAACTCGAAAGCGTGGCCGTGCGGCTCCGGGTCGAGGGATTCGTCCACGAAGGACAGTGGCTCGCCCGAAGCGATGCGGAACTGCTCCGCGATGATGTCCACGCCGGTCACGACCTCAGTGACTGGGTGCTCTACCTGCACACGGGTGTTGACCTCGAGGAAGGAGATGGTGCCGTCCTCAGAGACGATGTACTCCACGGTTCCAGCGCCGGTGTAACCCACCTTGGCGCAGATGGCGCGGGCGCCCTCGTGGATGCCGGTGCGCTGGGCGTCGCTAAGCGCAGGTGCGGGAGCTTCCTCGATGAGTTTTTGGAAGCGACGCTGCGTGGAACAGTCGCGGGTGCCGAGCACGGCGACGTTGCCGTGGGTATCGGCGAGGATTTGCGCTTCGACGTGGCGCGGGTGGGTGAGGAACTTCTCCACGTAGCACTCGGCGCGGCCGAAGGCCTCCTTGGCCTCGCGGCCTGCGGAGTTGAAGGCCGCCTCAATGTCTTCCAGGTTTTCCACAACCTTCAGGCCGCGTCCACCGCCACCATATGCAGCCTTGATGGCAATCGGCAGGCCGTGTTCCTCGGCGAAGGCGCGGGCCTCCTGCCAGTCGTCGATGGGGTCGGAGGTGCCAGGAGCCAGGGGAGCGCCGACCTCTTCGGCCACGCGGCGGGCGGCGATCTTGTCGCCGAGCAGCTCGATGGATTCTGGGGTTGGGCCAATCCAGGTCAGGCCGGCGCTGGCCACAGCGCGGGCGAAGTCGGCGTTCTCAGAGAGGAAGCCGTAGCCCGGGTGTACAGCGTCGGCACCGGCACGCACGGCGATGTCGAGCAGCGCTGGGACATTCATGTAGGTATCGGCCGCGGCGTTGCCGGGCAGTGCGTAGGCCTCGTCAGCTACACGGGTGTGCAGCGCGCCAGCGTCGGCCTCGGAGTAAATGGCGATGGAGCGGATGCCCAGGTCACGCGCAGCGCGCGCAATGCGCACGGCGATCTCGCCGCGGTTGGCAATAAGGACTGCAGAAATCATGATTAACCTTCAACTAGTTCAAAGTGGACCGTGGCTCCCGGCGGGAGCTGCGCGGCGATGTCGATGTCTTCTTCCAAGACGGTGGCGATGACGGGGTAGCCGCCCGTGACGGCGTGGTCGCGCAGGAAGACTACCGGCTCACCCGATGGCGGGACCTGCACGGAGCCGGCCACCATGCCCTCGCTGGGTAGCTCGCCTTCGCGGGAACGCTGGAGCGGCGCCTCCGCAGCGGAAGCGGCGGTCAGACGTAGACCCACGCGATTGGACTGCGGGGTGACCTCCCATTTGCGCTCCAGGAACGCGTCGAGGCTGTCCTGCGTGAACCAGTCGTCGCGCGGGCCGAGCACGCAGCGCAGTACGCCGGAGGTCTGCCCGTTGGAGCCCTCGGAAACGCGCAGCGGATTGGTCAGCTGCGCATCCGTCATGGCACTCGAGCGCGGCAGGACACCGATGATGTCACCGATGCGCACGGGCGCAGGGCCCAGCCCAGAGAGCACGTCGGTGGAGGCGGAACCCAGCTCGGTATCGGCCACGATGCCGCCGCGGATGGCGATGTAGGAGCGCATGCCGTACGTGGCCGGCTCGACGATCACGGTGGAACCCGCTGTCACGAGCACTGGGCGCGCGAGGTGCACCGGCATCTCGTCGAGGAGTACGCGGGCTTGCGCGCCGGTCACACAGATGACGGTATCGGTCAGGGCGCGCAGGCGAATACCGCCGATGTTCTCCAGCACGGTGGCGCCACGCGGGTTGCCCACCGCGACGTTGGCGGTGGCCGCTGCTGCCTGGTCCGCCGCTCCCGACGGGGTAACGCCTAAGTTGCCGCGGCCCGGGCGGCCTTGGTCCTGGAAGAGGGTGACAAGGCCTGGGTCGATGACTTCCATACGTGGCAGGCGCGCCGGGGTACGGCGGCCAAACGGGGTGGTGGACACGATGTCCGGCAGGGAGCTGACGGCGCGGTAGCGCACGCGGTCGCCGGGCTGCACCAGTGCCGGCGGCTGCGCATCCGATTCCCACATCGGCGTCGTGGTGGTGCCTAGCAGCTGCCAGCCGCCGGGGGAGACGCGCGGGTAGACCGCGGAGAAATTACCCGCGATACCCACGGCACCAGCGGGAACGGCGGTACGCGGGGTAGAGCGACGCGGGATGTCGACGCCGCGGGAGGCATCTGCCGGGGTGCAATACGTAAAGCCCGGCGCAAAGCCGCCAAAGGCCGCGAGCCACTCGGTCGAGGTATGCCAGTCGATGAGCGCCTCGCGCGACATCCCCAGGAGGGACGCGGCTTCGTCGACATCCTCGCCGTCGTAAAGCACGTCGATTTCCACCAAGCGTGGTTCCTCCACGGAGCGTGCGGAAGGGTGGAAATCCTTCAAGAACTCGGCGGCGGCATGCGCCGAGTTTGGGGTATTAAAGGTGAGCAATAGGGTTGTCGCTGCGGCAATCGCATCGACTTGGTCTTTCAGCGGCTGCGCAGTAAGTGCCTCGTGCCAGGCCATGACCTGGGAAAGTCCATCCAACTCCACGAGCAGCGCGCGGGTTCCTACGGGGTGAATGTGCATTAGATAAAGCTCCGGATTTCAATGCCACGGGCATTCAGCTCGGCTACCACGCCGCGCAGCATCTCCACGGCGCCCGGGGAGTCACCGTGGGTGCAAACGGACTGCGCATCCACGCTAAGGACGCTGCCGTCGATGGCGGTGATGGAGCCGGTTTCTGCCACCTCGAGCACGCGCTTTACGACGTCGTCTGCCGAGTGCAGCACAGCATTGTCCTGCGTGCGCGAGACTAGGGTGCCGTCGGGGTTGTAGTTGCGGTCGGCGAAGGCCTCGCGGATGACAGTCAGGCCGCGTGCCTCGGCGACGTCGACTGCCACGCCGCCCGGCAGCAGCATGACCGGGATATCTCCAAAGGTCTTGATGCCGTCGATGACTGCCTTGGCCTGGGCTTCGTGGTGAACGATGGCGTTGTACATCGCGCCGTGCGGCTTGACGTAGGCAACGCGAGTGCCGTGTGCGCGGGCCAGCGCCTCAAGCGCGCCGATTTGATAGGTGACTTCGTCTGCCAACTCAGCCGGGTTGTAGTCGATGAAGCGACGGCCGAACGCGGCTGGGTCGTTGTAGCCCACGTGAGCGCCTACGACGACGCCCGCCTCTTTAGCTGCGCGGACGGTGCCGGCGATGGAGTGTGGGTCACCCGCGTGGAAGCCGGTGGCGACGTTGGCAGAGGAGACCAGCTTGAGCATCGCTGCGTCGTCTGCGACTGGATTGCCTGCGGTGGTCTCGCCGAGGTCGGCATTGAGATCAATAAAGAGCTGGCTCATACACTCAAATCCCCTTTGAAAATTGTTCAACAATCTATAGACGGACAGTGTATCGTGCGTCACGTCACTTTGTGAAGTGGGACGCCATTTTTGAGGAAGGGCGGGGGTAGTCACGCTGCGCCGATGATGGCGGTGGCGGGGTTGGCGGGGTATGTGGCGCCAAGGGTGCGTTCTCTGCAAGCGGTGACCGGGCAGGCATAAGGTAGGATCTATGACGCAACTGTTTGAATCTTTGGAAACGTATCTGGAAAAGACGCAGTCGCAGCGTGAGGAACTTTATAAGTGGTTCCACCAGCACCCAGAGCTCTCGCTCCAGGAAGTCGAAACCAAGGCACGGATTATCAAAGAGCTGGAGGCGCTTGGCGACGTCGAGGTAGTCGACGTCGGGGCCGGCGTCGTCGGAATCCTGCGCAATGGCGATGGCCAAACCGTGGCGATGCGTGCCGATTTCGACGGCTTGCCAGTGAAGGAAGACTCGGGCGTGGACTATGCTTCCACTGCAACGCAGATCTCCGCTAAGACGGGCGAGGAAGTTCCGGTCGGGCACATGTGCGGCCACGACATGCACACCACGTGGCTTTTGACCACCATCTCTTATCTGGCGGAAAACCGGAACGCATGGTCCGGCACTTTCGAGGCCGTATTCCAGCCCGCCGAGGAGATCGCTGAAGGCGGCAAGAACATGGTCGATGCGGGTATCACCGGCAAGATTCCGGTCCCCGATGTAATGCTGGGCCAGCACGTCATGGGTGCATTGCCACTGGGGCATATCGCGACCAACGAGGGCATTAGCCTCTCCCAGGCTTCCACTGTGAAGGTAACTGTGCGCGGCGTCGGCTCGCATGGCTCCATGCCGGAGATGGGCGTCGACCCAATCGTGCTTTCCTCCTCAATCATCATGCAGCTGCAGACAATTGTCTCCCGTGAGCTACCAGCCAGCGAGCGCGCGGTGGTCTCCGTGGGCACGATTCACGGCGGCACGAAGTCCAACGTGATTCCGGATAAAGTCGTGTTCGAGCTCAATACCCGCTGCTACTCGCAGGAAGTCGAAGACCACATTCATGCCTCGATCGAGCGCATCGTGAACAATCAGGCCGCCGCGGCAGGCGCGCCGGAGCCTTCCTTCGAATACTCCGATCGCTTCCCGGTGCTGGACAATGACCGCGATGTAACCGCCAAGGTCACCGAGTCTATGCAGACCTTGTTGGGGGAGGAGCGCACGGAGACCTTCGCGCCTCTCTTAGCCTCTGAGGATTTCCCGGATATCCCGAATGCCTTTGGCACACCATATTGCTTCTGGGTCGTCGGCGGCTTCCCAGCTCCGGAGAATGCACCGGGCAATCACTCTCCGCAGTTTGTCCCTGAGCTGCACCCCACCCTGGAAGCAGGTGCGGAGGCCACGGTTGCTGCGCTTTGCCCTTGGCTGGCGGTTTAAGGAAGCTGCGCTTTTAGATCCGGGTAGGAAGGCTGGGCGCCGCGGCCCAGCGCGGCGAAGGCGCCCACGCGGGCGGCGTGATGGGCGGCGTCGGTAAGCGTGGCCCCTTGGAGGAGCTTCGCCACGAGCGCGCCTGTGAACGCGTCGCCGGCGCCCGTGGTGTCCACCGCTTTGATCTGTGGGGTGGGAATCGGCGTGGTGCCCTCGGCATCCGCCACGATGGCCCCGCGCGCTCCAAGCGTTAACACCACCGCGGCAAAGCCTTCGGCGCGCAGGCATTCTACGAGCTCTTCTGGTTCATCGCCCGGCGTATGCGCACCCAGTTGCTTGAGCACCAACCCCGCCTCGTGTTCGTTAACCACGAGTGGGTCTGCCTGTAGGAGCGCCTGCTTATCGACGTCCACCACCGGCGCCAGGTTCACCACCACGCGGGCGCCTACCGCGCGTGCGAGTTCGACCGCCTTCTGGAATCCTGCGGCGGGAATCTCGCCCTGTAGCAGCACCAAGTCCGCCTTGTGCATTGCCCGCGCGTGCTGTTGAACGAACTCAGCGTCTACCCGCGCATTCGCGCCGGGGACCACGACGATGGTGTTCTCGCCATCGGCTGCGACCTCGATTACCGCAAGGCCCGTGGTGGTGGAATCGAGGTGTTCGACGTGGCTGAGATCGACGCCCGATGCTTCTAGCAGTTCCATGGCTGGGCCTGCGTACGCATCATCGCCGACTGCGCCCACGAATGAGATGCTGGCGCCTTGGCGTGCCGCAGCTACCGCTTGGTTTGCGCCCTTGCCGCCGGCGAGGATGTCGCCGCCACCGCCTATCAGTGTCTCGCCCGGCGTGGGATGGCGCTCCACGCTAATCATCAAGTCGGCGTTGATGGAGCCGACGACCACGCAGCGCGGCTGTTTTGCAGTCATGATGTTTCCTTTGCGTTTATGCCTTGTGTGCTCCACTCTAAGAGTCCGCGTCCGAGCTTGGGGTGGCGCAAGGGCGCAATTTGCCAAATATTGGGTGGATTTTTTGAAGTTTTGACGCCTTGTTTGGCAAATTGTGCTGGCATGACGCTGACGGACGTGTGCGCTTGCCCCTGACCAGCCAGGCGCCAAACTAGAAAAGCCGCTCCCTATCTTCCAGCCCCTGAGAAGGGGGCTGAACGAAGATGTGGAACGGCTATCCAAGCAACGGATGCTTGAAGGGCTTAGAAGGTGCCCTTAATCTCCTTGCCGAAGTCGTTGACGGTTGCCTTGCGAGAGTCAACGTTCTGGTCGTTAGCCTGGGAGTTGTCGCCTTCCAGACGGCCAATCTGGGTTACCTCGATGTAGTTGTGCAGGCGGCCTTCCTTGGTGTTGCCATCGCCGAAATCGAGGTTTGCAACGCGAACCTTCTCGCCAGCGTTGATTGGGTTAGCCAGGGTGACCTCGAAGGTGCGGGTGGAGGTCTCCTCGTTGAAGCCCAGGTCACGGATGTGAGCGCCGTTGGAAGAACGTGGGGTGATGAGGCGGTCAACGCCCTTCGGGCCCTTGTCGGTCTTCACGTCAACGCGGTACTGAACTGCAGGGAAGGTGCCGTAGTAACGGTCAGAGCCAACGTTTTCCAGCTGCAGAGCAACGGTGCCTGCGAAACCGGAGTGCTTAGCGCCGGAGGTGGTGAAGAAAGGCTTCAGATCGAGCTTCTGCTTTTCGTCAGAGTTCTCGTCCTTCTTTACTTCTTCGAGCTTTGTCTTGTCAGCTTCCTCTTCCTTCTTAGCTTCAGCTTCGGAAACAGGTGCTTCGGTTACTGGAGCCTCGTTGTCCTTGACAACCTCAGCGTCAGCCTTCGGATCCTTGTCTTCCTGCTTAACCTCCTCGGTGTTCTGTGCGTCCTTGTTAGGAGCGAAGGAGTCAGCAAGGTCGTCGTACAGCTTGACGCGAACCTCGTTCTTGACCGGCTGCAGTGCGGACCAAGCGGTCGGGGTGGACCAGGTGCCGTTGGTCTTGCAGTACTGCTGGGTACCGGTCATGTTCAGAACACGGAAGCCGTAGGTTGCTTCACCGGTGTGGTTTGGCGGAACGTCGTAAGGTCCGATGGACTGGCCAGCCTCCCAGGACAGGGAGTAGGACGGGAAGCGCCGATCTTGGTAGCGATCTCGTGGGAGATGCCTGCGGAGCCCTTGGAGTTCTTACCGGAAACATCGCCACCCAGGTTCATGGAGGTGGTGCTGGTGCGGTCGCCGTTGACCTCCAGCTGGATGGACTGAGACTTGGACAGGTTCTGCTGGAGCGGAATGTCCTTCTTGGTCTGGTTGGTGGTGGAGATGGTGCCAGCCGGCATGAAAGTGTCAGTTGCCTTGTAGACAACGGTGCGGTGGTCTTCCCATGGGTTGCAGACCGGGCGTGGGTTAAGGACGTTAGCCTTCTTGTGGTCGGAGCCGTGGGTGGTGTGGATGATTGGCAGCTTGGCGTTGATGGCCGGAGTCTCTGGGTAGGACTCGGTGATGGTTTCAGCGCTAGCTGCTGGCATCATGAGCGCGCTGCCGGCGATGGCAAGACCGGCGAACAAGCCGGCGGAGCGACGACGGAAAGACATGTTCAGTTCTCCTCGAACGACTGGAGGTGGACGTATTTTTGGCGAGTTACGCACGGCGAATACGCTGGCGGTGCGTGACGAAGACCTACGCTAGCGAGTGTTTTTCAGTGGCGCACGATAGAGATGTATTGACAATTAAAGATAGAGATTCATATAAGTGTCATGAACAATGCAAAAGGTTTCGGTGGAAAATTAACGCTGACTGGGAACTTTCCGAATTGGGACTATATCGTGCGAAAAGTGTTCTTGTCCGAACGGTCACAAACTAAAGTATAATTACTTTCGGGGGTAATCCTTATGCGGAAAATGGCCAATCCGAAACCCTCGAAAGGTGAAAATGCCGTTTTATTGACCCAGCCCCCGCAGTTCACCTTGGAATAGTCTGAATAAATTGATGTCTGGGATGTATTGTCACGTGGCTTATAGCGCCCAGTGGTGAGGGTAACACTATGCGGGCTAATGTGCTCGGCTAACAGCATTAGGGAACCAGACAACCTTAGTAGTTTAAATGCCATAACCTGAAATCATGAGCGCCAAATCCCCAGAAAACCTCTTGCTTTATCTTCCTGAAGAGCAAGAACAGGCCATCGCCGAGCTATTCGACGACCTCGTTCGGCGCGGTCTGCCACGCCAGAATCAGCGCCCGCACATCACCGTTACTTTTGCACAGTCCATGGCCCCCGAGGCAGTGGAGCTGGCCGCTGAACTGCTTCCGCCGCTATTGCCAGCAACTTTTCAACGGGTGGGAACCGTAGTATTCGGAACGCGCTCGAAGCAATCAATCGCCTGGCTTTTGGAAACAACCGATGAGTTCGAAGCTGCCGCCCGGGAGATTAGCGCGGCCAATCCTGAATCACGAGGAGCACGCTGGATCCCGCATCTAACAATGGGGCTTCGCATTCCGCGCGACGAGGTCGGCCGCTATATCGACGTCCTCGATGCTGCAACCAACGAGGCCACCCGCGCCGCTGCACGCAGCGGCGGGCACTTGCTGAAGGAATTTACTGCGGCCCAAGCTGCATACTGGCGGCCGGCGACTGAGGAATTGCGGGTGCTATAACCATCAGCGTGCCCGCTAAGCGGGGGGTTTAGCGTTCCAGGCTAGGAACTAGTGCGTCTGCGCAGGAACAGCGATGGCATCGCCAACTAGGTCGATGACCTCTTCGCGAGTGCTCGTATCGCGCAGTCGCGCGCGGAATTCTTCCTTCATCAGGCGGCGGGCCAGCTTCGACAGAATCTTGAGGTGCTGGTTGCCGGAGCCTTCCGGAACAGCGATGAGGAATACCAGGTCGGTTGCCTCCTCGCCCTCGGCCCACTTGATGCCTGGCTTGGGCAGACGGGCGAAAGCCAGGGTTGGGCGCGTGACTCCTGCAGTGCGGGCATGCGGGATGGCAACGCCATTGCCGACGCCGGTGGAGTGTTGCTCTTCGCGGGCTAGTGCGGCGTCGACAAGCGCTTCGGCGTCGGAAGTACGACCGGCGGCTGCGATGGAAGCGACGAGCTCGCGAATGATGTCTTCGCGGTTGGTACCACGCGTGGTCTCAAGCGCGACCGTATCGGGCAGAAGCAGGGCGTCGCTATCGCTGGCGCCTTCAGCAGGAGTTGCTTCCGACGCCGCGGCGCCCTTCTTGGCGGTGATCCCGACGAGCAGGAGGATAAGCGCGGCGTCGACAAGAATGCCGGCCGCCAGGCCGATGATGAATCCGCCAACGTTGTCGACGGCGCCCAGCAGCGCCACGATCGGGCCGCCGTGCATGACGTGATCCTCGACGCCGAGCTGTCCCGCGATGGCGCCCGCGACGGCACCGCCGATGACGTTAGCTGGAATGACCTGCAGCGGACGAGCTGCAGCGAGCGGAATCGCGCCTTCGGTGATGCCGAACATGCCCATGAAAAGGGCGGCGATACCGGAATCGCGCTCGGCCTTGTTGAACCAGCTGCGGCGAACCAAGGTGGCGACGCCAACGGCAAGCGGTGGCACGGCAATCGCCGTGGCCGCCATGCCCATCGGCGCCGCGTTGCCGGCAGCGATGAGACCGCCGCCAAAGAGGAATGCGGTCTTGTTGAAAGGTCCGCCCATGTCGAAGGCAATCATCGCGCCGATGACAGCACCTAGGACAAGCACGGAAGAACCCTGCATGCCAGCGAAGTATTCCGTCATTGCTTCAAAGGCAGCGGAGACTGGATGACCGATGATGTAGATGAACGCCAGGCCCACGATGAGTGTGGTGAGAATCGGAATGACAATAATCGGCCAAATCGGCGCGACATATTTGCCCACCGGAATCTTCTTGATAGCCAGGGCAACATAGCCGGACAAGATACCCGTGATGATGCCGCCGATGAAGCCGGCGCCGGCTTCCGAGCCATACAGGGAACCGGTTGTGGCGATAAGGCCAGTGATAAGGCCCGGGGCAAGACCCGGGCGGTCCGCGATGCCGACGGCGATGTAGCCGGAAAGAATAGGCACCATAAGTGAAAACGCCAATGCGCCGAGCTCATTGATGGTGAACCAGAAGCTGCCTTCCGGAATGGCGATGCCCTCCGGGGTTGGCGTGCCGCCGATTGACAGCGCGACCGCGATGAGTAGACCACCCGTGACCACGAAGGGGATCATGTGGCTGACGCCGTTCATCAGGGACTTATAAAGCGTCTGGTCAAAGCCGCGCAGACCCGAATTGGCAGTGCCTTCCGTGCGGCCTCCCGCCGGGGTGGTGCTCTCGGCGGAGTCACGCCGGGCCTCGGCTGAAGTTAGCGCCGTTGCCTTCAGTGCACGGCCCAGCAGCTCCTCTGGGCGGCCAATGGCTTCGTCGACGCCGGTAGCTACGAGCCGCTTTCCGACGAAGCGCTCTTTAGCCACCACAGTATCCGCCGCGATGACAACGGCGTCTGCCGCATCGATGTCTGCCTGCGAAAACTTCCCCTCGACGCCGATGGAGCCGTGGGTTTCCACCTTAAGCTCGTAGCCTAGCTTCTGTGCTGCGGTCTCAAGGTTTTCCGCCGCCATGTAGGTATGTGCGATTCCCGTTGGACAGGCCGTAATGGCAAGCAGCCTTGGCTGTGATTGTGATGTACTCATAAAAGTGATCTAACAGGACGAGGAATCGGGAATCTAGCGGCGGTGGTATTTGGCCTGAGAACTGAAGTTAGGGAAGAGGGAGTTGAATTGCGATAGTATTTCGGATGTACGTGCCAATTGGGAAAAGGGAGAATGAAGATGATCGAAAAGGGCGACAAATTGGCCTTGTCAGGCGTATTCGACGATGTAGGCATTACGCTAAACCGCACTGATGACAAAGATGTCGGCGAATATCAGTACTCAATTCCACTATCTTTCAGTGACGATCCAGCATCTATTGCTGGTGCTGTGGATGTGTCATCTTCCGGCGAAATCTTAGGAGTCGAGCTCGTGATGATTCAACAGACTATAGCTAATCGACAACCTGAAAAGGGCAAGTAGCTTCCATTGAATTCAACGCTGAAGGCAGCCTTTGGGTGAGGTCTTGGGGTGCTGCGTTATTTCTGCCGAAAGCCCGTTAGCGCAACTGATTAGCGTGATAGATTGCGTTTATGAATAAGTTCTCTCGTTTTTGTGCTCGTGGTTTGGCAGTTGGGCTTTTGTCCCTTGGCGTGGTCAGCGGTGGCGGAGTGGGTGTGGCGGCACCCCAAGCCTCGGCGTTGACGCCGGAGGAGCAGCATCAGTTCCTAGTTGATCCGGTTGGGGCAGTCTTGTGGCAGGGAGTCAAGGGCTCCTCCGATGCGCTGAACAGCAATCGCGGTGCGGCGATGGCAGCGTCGTTCTATTCTATGAATTCGCCGGCGCCAGGTATCGGCTTGCCTGCTTTTGATCGCTGCGTTCAGGGGCTGGGTTCCTCCACCACGGTTCCCGGAGTCCGTTACGTGGTCGGCGGATTGTGCGCGATGTTGGACCCGGCCGCGCGAGCGGAGATTGAGCGTATCAACTTCACCCCGCAGTACTAGGCTTGAAGGCTGTGAACTCTACTAAGGTGAACACGGAACTTGCCCATAAACACGTCATCGTGATGGGAGTGTCTGGCTGCGGAAAATCGACCGTCGGCAAGCAATTAGGCGAAACGTTGGGGCTTGTCTTTAAAGATGGCGACGATATGCATCCGGCGGCCAACATCGAAAAGATGTCGGCGGGGCATGCGCTTAACGACGCCGACCGCTGGCCCTGGCTCGAAGCAATCGGGCAGTGGATGCAGGGACAAACTGAAGGCGCCATCGTGGGATGTTCAGCGCTTAAGCGTTCGTACCGGGATCGGATTCGCACCCATGCGCCTGACACGGTTTTCGTTCATCTGCACGGCAGCTACGAGCTTTTGATGGAGCGCATACAAAATCGTGCAGGCCACTTCATGCCGGTATCGCTTTTGCAATCGCAGTTCGAAACTTTAGAGGAACTGGGTGAGGATGAGCCGGGGATAGTGCTCGACGTAGCACAAAGCCCCGCAGAACTTACCGCCGAAGCAGCGGAGTATCTGCGGGGCTAAGCGGCCAAACTTTGTTTGGCCGTGTTATGTGGCCGCGTTTATGGCCCTGTCTATACAGCCGCGGTGATTCCGAAGAGAATCAGCACGAAGACGAAGCCGACGAAGGAAACGAGTGCCTGGTTAAGGGTCCACGTGCGCAGTGTGGTTGCCACGTCCATGCCCATGAGGCGGCCGACCAACCAGAAGCCAGAGTCGTTGACGTGGCTGCCGAAGACCGAGCCCGCGGCGGTGGCAAGCACGATAAGAGCAAGCTGCACTGCAGAGTAGTCTGCTGCCTCCACTGCTGGGACCATGAGCGCTGCTGCAGTAGTAAGAGCCACGGTGGCAGAACCCTGCGCAAGACGTAGCGCGACCGCAATGAGGTAGCAGGCAAGAATGACAGGAATGCCGAGGCCTGCCATAGAATCAGCAAGAGCATCGCCGATTCCAGAGGTGCGCAGCACGCCGCCGAACATGCCGCCGGCACCGGTAATGAGCACCACCGAGCAAATCGGGCCCAGGGAAGACTCCATGGTCTTTTCAATCGCGGTCTTGTCCATTCCGCGCTTGAATCCGAGCGCAATCATCGCGGCAATCGCCGTGATGAGCAGTGCGATAGGGGTCTGACCTAGGAAGATGAAGAATTTCGCCCAGGTGGCATCGCCGGAAATGTGGCCGGCGGAGGAAAGCGCGGACAAGCCGGTGTTGCCAAAGATAAGGAGCATTGGGATTAGAAGAATTCCGATGACCGTCGCCGGTGAGGCTGGCTTTTCCGGAAGCTCTTCATCCGCCACGCGTTCACCGGTCAAAATATCGCCGACAACGAAGGGGTACTTCTTGCCCAAGTGCAGGCCCAGTCGGTAGCCGGAGAGATACCACGTAGGAAGCGCTACCAGCAGGCCGAAGGCCAAAATGAGACCGATGTCAGCGCCGTAGAATTCGCTGGCCGCGACAGGACCTGGGTGGGGCGGAAGGTAGATGTGCATTACTGAGAACGCGCCGGCCGCGGGAATACCGTAGGCGAGAACCGGGCCGTTGAGGCGCCGCGCCACTGCGAAGATCACCGGCAGCATCACGATCAAGCCAGCGTCGAAGAAGATGGGGAAACCCATAATCAGTGAGGCAACACCCAGCGCAAACGGTGCTTTATTTTCGCCGAAGAGTTTCACCAGGGCGTCGGCAAGCGATTTAGCGCCACCGGAGGTTTCAACCAAGCGCCCGATCATGGCGCCCAAACCAACCAACAGCGCAACGGAACCAAGCGTTGAGCTGAAGCCCTTGGTTAGCGTCGGTACTACGCCTTCAAGAGGAATACCGGCAACCAGCGCAGTCAGGGTAGAAACTATGGTCAACACGATGAATGCGTGAACCTTGAAGTAGATCACCATGACCAAGATCAAGGCAACCGCAGCAGCTGCTATCCCCAGGAGAGGGCCGGTTGTAAGCACCGGCTCCCAGGTTTCCATGACGTCCATGGAACTAATCCTTTCTCAAGTTACGGCCTTACTGTTAAGCCGTAGTTGTGAGTCAGATTATCATCGGAAATAAGCGTGGATATAACCACTCAAATGTGACTTTCGTACCGTGCAGCTCAAATTGGAACCTAAGTGCCAGCGCTACCTCGAAGGAGGACGATGACGACGATTCCATTTATTTAGGACACCGATCTGGGCCAGGCCGACAGACTCGAGACATGTCGACACATATGATGTGGTGTGCAGCGCAATTGAATAGCCCAACGAATTGATCCGACAAGCTAGAAGGAAGGCCCCATGGTTGCCCCTAAGCGATACGCCGTCGTTGACTTCGAGACCACAGGCTTTGGCTCGACTGATCGAGTCATCGAGATAGGTGTGGTTCTGTTGGACCACAACCGGGAGGTGGAGTCAACGTGGGAGACCTTGGTGCAGCCGCAGCGGGATATTCCGAACTCATTCGTTCACCGCATCACACCGACTGACGTTGTGGATGCGCCCCTTTTCGGCGATGTCGCAGGGGAATTCTTCGAACTGCTCAACGGGCGCACGGTGGTCGCACACAATGCGTCTTTCGAAGTGCGGTTCCTGCAGAGGGAGTTTTCCAGTTTAGGGGTGGCGTGGCCCAACTACGGGGCGTGGGTGGTTGATACCAAGCGGTTGTTCCAGCAGACGTATCCAGGCGAGGGAGCAACCCTTGAGCAGGCCTTGGAAGTTGTTGGGATTACAAATGCCCGTCCGCACTCGGCACTGGCAGATGCACTGGCGACTGCAGAGCTGTTTGCCCGGCTGGTTAGCCAAGGGACTGACGTGGTGATAAGCAGCAGAGCAATTACCCTCCCGGCTCACGAGTTTTCTGCCCGCGGCGCGCTTCTACCACGCGCCGCGTTGGCAGAAGATTTGACGCACAAACGCGGTGAATGGCTGGCTCGCCTGGCAGATACTGCAGCACCTGAAGGCTCCGGAGACGCGGAGAAGTACAAGAAACTGCTCGCGGCAGCGTTGGTAGATAAGGAACTTTCCAAGTCTGAAATTGCCCAGCTGAAGAACCAAGCACAGCAGGAGGGGCTCACCAGCAATGACGTGATGAGTATTCATGAAGAATTCATCCGGCAGCTCGCCGTGGAGGTTTGGCTCGATGGTGAGGTGACAGAGGAAGAACGTGCCACGCTGCTGTTGCTCAACGAGCAGTTGGGGCTGCCTGCCGATACCGCCGAGGCACTCCTTGCGGCACCACAGCGAGGGGAAAGTGAACTGGGCATCAGCCTATCTGCTGGGGACAGAGTGACGTTTACGGGGCAGTTCGATCTTCCCCGAGAAGAATGGGAACGTCGCGCAATGGCAGTAGGGTTAAGCGTCGGCGGCGTGACGAAGAAGTCCGTGCTACTCGTTGCAGCGAACCCTGACTCCATGAGTGGAAAAGCGCGCAAGGCTAGGGAGTACGGCGTCCCAATTATTGGTGAGACGGCCTTTGCTCGTCTGTTGGGCAATATGTCTGGGGGAGGGCAACTCGTGGAGCAGGACCTTTCGGCGCAGCCTGCTGAACTTGATCTGACAGAAACCTACGGGATCTTCCCGTGGAGCACTGGCGTTTCTGGCACAAGTGTGCACACTGGCACAAAGGCATTGGCGGTGGAGTGGTGCGCCAAGCACCCAAGACGGAAACTTCTGGAGCTCTCACCCCAGTTGACGCCGTTTAGTGAGATCGAGGTGCAAAGTTCTTACAAGAGCGGGTACACACAGTGGTTTGCGCGGTTCCCGCAACCGCTGGAGGCAACCGTGGAGGACTTGCGTGATCTTCCAGGAGTAGGCGAACACAAGCTTGTAGCCATGGTGGAAGCTGTGGTTCTTGCAGCCAGTGACAGTGGAAATGCCGCGGTAATCGATAGTATTGGTGCAGCGGAAAACCCTTATGGTGACATCCCCATTGGTGACAATCCTTTTAGCGACGATGACTCCGCTGGGCGCGCTGCTGAATTTTTGGGTCGAACGTCCGAAGAAATCCGCGCGTTGGACCAAGCCGCGTTGTACATCGGGTGGGCACAGCTAAATGGCGCGGTTGTAGAGGTTGCGTCGTTACCAAGTGCCGTCGCAGCCGAGGTCCCCATAATTTCTGCACACCTTGAGCACCAATCCCCAGTGCGGGCTTTGTTCCAACGCGCCGTGGATGAGCTCGATCGAGCCATCGGCGGTGATGAACGCAAACGCGGAATCGCTAACAGCCGGTGGCTTGGTGAGGCGACGTTGGATTCCATCGGTACCGCGTTTGGTCTCACGCGCGAGAGGATCCGTCAGTTGGAGCGACAATTGGCGGAAGATTTTGAGAAGGATAGTGCTCTCTTTAAAGAAGTCGTGGCGGCTGTGGGTAAGCGTGCCCGTCCAATCTTGCCTGTGGATGAGCTCCGAAGGGAGCTACCTGATCTCGTACGAAAGCCAGCAGGGTTTGACGCAACGTTCGGTGAAATTTTCACGGGCATTGGCAAGCAATGGGAAGTTGTTAACGGCTGGTTGGTGTTCAATGGCTTCACTCAGGCCTTGTCAGAGAGGTTAACAACGCTGGCGGACGACCACGGTATTGTTCGGATTGATGAACTCGCCGTGGGCTTAGAAGTTACGCCGGAACGGCTGGAGCAGTACATCGTGACCAACGATGAACTTAAGGTCGCAGTCTTGGACAACTACGTGCTGACAAAGGTCGGCAGCTACCAAGACCGTGCTGTGAGCGTGCTTGCTATAAACGGTGAGCCGATGACTGCAGAGGCGATCATGGATACCCTCGGGGGCGGCAGCCCACGGTCTGCTTCTAATCAATTCTCCATTGACCCTCGTCTGACAAAAGTCTCTGCCGATCAATGGGCGCTGACGGAGTGGGGACACGAGGAATTCAAGAGTATTGCTAGCTGGATCTCTACGCGCCTGGCCGCTAGCACCCGAACTCATACGGTTGTCGATGCCGCAGGCTCCTCGCAGGAAGTCCCTGCGATTGCTTTGAATGAGCTGCTAGCGCAGGCAGAGAGATTGCGAATTTCAGAACTCTCGATCCGCCAATATGCGGCCAATGGAGATTTTGAGACTCGCGACGGCATGGTTATTGCACGAGTGGATGAGTCTGGAAACGTCATGGAGGGCGATATCGCAGATGCCCGCGATGCCTATCTCCGTGACGGCGAGTGGAACCTCTTGCTGACAGTTAACAAGGACCACCTGCGTGGCAGCGGCTTCGCTGTGCCCGCGCCCATTGCTGCGTACTACGGAGTAAAAGTGGGCGAGAGCTGTGCGCTGAGTAGCCGGTTAGGTGAGGAGTTTGTTCGTGTCAATCGTCTTAAGCAAGTCTCGTTGTCAACGATAAAGCGGTTCCTCGACGAGCTCGGTGTCCGCGAGGGCCAGCGGGTGTGGCTCAAGCTGGGCAAAGAAAGGACCTTTGATGTCTCGATCGCACCTGCTGTCCAGCATCATGAGGCTGGGTTGGCTCGCCTCTATGACTTCGTGGGACTTGACGGCACGCTGATGCAGCCTGGTGAATCGACGGAAGATTCGCTAGCTCGAGTTAACGAGATACTGGGACTGAGCCCGCAGGCGCCGCGCCGGCGAACGGTGGCGGTCTTCCGTCATCGCCACCAGGACGAGATCGCTGACCTTATTCAGGAGCTCTAGGGGATTTCATGGAGCAAGGGGGCTGAAATAACGCAGTCCCGTGCATTGCTTAAGATTAAAAAGGGCGAATTTTTCATTTTAGGCGAGTTTTGGGGTAGCTTAATTACAAAAATCGCGATTTTTAACGTTTAGGCGGTGTAATGCCTGTGGAAAAATACGAACCACTGAAAAAGGTGTTTTATCGTGCTACGAGCGGTGGCAGGGAGCTTGTTGCTGAGCAGCTCCGTGTGCGGCGTTCAAGTCCTGCTGCTTTTACCTGGCCCTATGAGGTGGGCAAGCACGGGCTTTTCTACGTTCACACCCGTGGTCTCGCAGAAAGGGTGGAGCGCGTCTGGCGCCAAGAGGTTCAGATTGCTGCGTTGTGGCAGAAGCTTCCAGTGACGGCTAGGGAACACTATTTTCACGAGCTGGTGGTCGATGAAATAAAGGCGACCAACGATATTGAGAACATTTCCTCCACCCGCAAAGAAGTCGCCGCTGCGGTTGAGGCTGAACGCAGCATGGGAAAGGCGTCGGAAGGCGCGCCAGTGCGACGATTCCGGGAAATGGTGCGGCAATACTTGGCCCTCCCCGGCGAATTTTTGGGGCGAGATGACCTTCCACCATTGGGTTTTCCCTCAAACCTGTCTGAGATTCGCTCGCTGTACGACTCCCTCGTCGGCGAAGAAGTAGACAAAGCCGATGTGCCCGATGGCGAGCTCTTCCGAACTGGTGATGTTTCGCTAAACGATGGAGTGCGTGAGCTTCATGCGGGCGCACGGGGCGAGTCCGCCATTCGGGCGCGCCTCGAGGTGATGCTCGATTCTGTTCATGAGTCTCGCGGGGTTCAGCTCTTCGCGGCCTTTGTGGAGCACTTCATGTTTGAACATACCCATCCGTTTTACGACGGCAACGGACGCATGGGGCGATTCCTCCTGAGCATTCGGCTATCACGGTTGCTTTCTACCCCGACAGCGTTGTCGCTCTCGGCGGAAATCTTTAGGCAGAAGAGGCGCTACTACGATGCCTTCACCATGGCTGAAGACCCCATGAACTATGGGGAGCTGACATTCTTTGTCGAGGATATGGCCGCGATGGTCAATGCTGCCCAGGCCCGTTTGTTGTCCTCCCTCGAGGAAAGAAGCGACCGACTGAAGCGTCTGGAACAGAGCCTGCGTGCGCTAGAGAGCGAAGGAGCTGTAAGCGAGCTGGCATTGTCAATCGCATTCTTGCTTGGACAGGTCGCGCTTTTTGGTCCACGTGCTGGCCTGAGCTTGGACGAGGTAGCCAGCGTTGTGGGAGTGTCCAAGCCGACCGCGCGTAAAGGAATTACCGAGCTCGAGAGCATGGGTTACGTCGAGTTCTTGTCGCGGCGCCCGCTCGTTACGGCACTTACTGCGCCGGGATTGACATGGCTCGGGTTAGCAGAGTGACCAATCCAGCGATCGGTGTGCACTAGCGGAAATCATCGCGGATAAGGTTAATCACGCGCAAAGATTCGGCAGGGACTAGGTAAACGTTTGCATACCTGGTAATTACTTTAGCTAGGGCTGGTCATGTATTTCGTGGCCGGCAAAGAGTAAAGGTAGGAGGACACGTATGTCCATGCTGAATGCGTTGCTCGCAGAAGGTGCAGTTGACCTGCACGGCCATGCGGGTGACTGGCGTGAGTCTATTGAGCTGGCGGGCGGTTTGCTCGTTGCGGCGGGCAAGACGAGCCCGGCATACACCGAGGCAATGGTGCGCTCGGTGGAGGAAAACGGACCATACATTGTGGTCGCGCCGGGCTTCGCTTTTGCCCACGCGCGGCCGTCGGAGGCAGTGCGGGAAACGGCGTTGTCGTGGGTGCGCTTGGACACTCCGGTGGAGTTTGGCTCCAAGGCCAATGACCCGGTGAATCTTGTCGTAGCACTTGCGGCGAAGGATTCGTCCGAGCACCTGAGGGCTATGAAAGAGCTGGCCGGGCTGCTGGGGAAGAAGGACGTGCGTGCGCGTCTGGATTCTGTAGAAAGCGAAGCTGAGCTGCGCGAGGTGCTTGTGGATGTGGCGAACGGTGGGGTAGGGGCGGCGTCGGAAAGCGCGGCTCTTGCAGCTGATCACAGTGACGCGCGAGATGGCGCCGAGCACCAGACCGCGGCGGATTCGGTGGCTTCAAAAGGCAAAATCTACACCGTGTGCGGCAATGGCCTGGGCACGTCGTTGTTCCTGAAGAACACGCTGGAGCAGGTCCTCGATGAATGGGGCTGGGGCAAGTACCTCACCGTCGAGGCAACAGACACGATTTCGGCCAAGGGGCGTGCGAAGGAAGCTGACTTCCTGCTGACGTCCGGGGAAATCGCTGCAACGCTTGGCGACGTCGGGGTGCCCGTCCACGTCATCGAAGACTTTACGAACATGTCCGAAATCGATTCTGCTCTGCGCGAGCTTTACGACGTCTAAGGAGCACTCATGGATGTCTTGTTGAACATTGCCAACTTCTTGGTCAATGAAATTCTTTCCGTACCGGCGTTCCTAATCGGCATCATCACCGCGGTGGGTCTCGCCGCGATGGGCCGTGGCGTGGGCCAGGTCCTCGGCGGCGCCATCAAGGCCACACTCGGCTTCCTCCTGGTGGGCGCGGGTGCCGGCTTGGTGACCGCCTCCCTTGAGCCGCTCGGCGCCATGATCACCGGCGCCACCGGCGCGCAGGGCGTGGTGCCTACCAACGAGGCCATCGTGGGCATTGCCCAAGATCAGTTCGGCTCCCAAGTGGCCTGGATTATGATCCTGGGCTTCGTGGTCTCGCTGATTCTGGCCCGGTTTACCCCGATGAGCTACGTGTTCCTGACCGGTCACCACGTGTTGTTCATGGCCACCTTGCTGACCATGGTCCTTGCACCTGCTGGATACTCTTCCTGGATCGTGGTCGCCTTTGGCGCCGCGTTGCTGGGTATCTTGATGGTCTCCCTGCCTGCCATTGCTCACCCGTGGACGCGCCGCATCACCGGCGACGACTCCATCGCCATCGGCCACTTCGGCACCGCCGGCTACCTCGCTGCCGGTGCCGTGGGCAAGATGGTCGGCGGCAAGGGCGAGAAGATGTCCAAGTCCACGGAGGAGCTCAAGCTTCCCGAAGGCCTGCGCTTCCTGCGTGACTCTATGGTGGCTACCGCACTGTCCATGGCTCTCATGTACATCGTGCTCGCCGTCATGTTCATGGTGCGCGCTGGTACCGAGGAGGCCTTCACCGCATTCGAAGGCGGTGCCACCAACGTGGGTAACTACCTCATGCAGTCCTTTACTCAAGGCCTCCAATTCGGCGTGGCCGTGGCCGTGATCCTCTTCGGCGTGCGCACCATCCTGGGCGAACTCGTTCCTGCATTCCAGGGCATCGCTGCCAAGGTCGTCCCCGGTGCCATCCCGGCTCTGGACGCGCCTATCGTCTTCCCGTACGCACAAAACGCCGTGCTGGTGGGCTTCATCTTCTCCTTCATCGGCGGCCTCGTCGGCCTCGCTGTTCTGGCCGCATGGCTCGGTCCAACATTCGGCGTGGCGCTGATCCTGCCGGGCCTGGTTCCGCACTTCTTCACAGGTGGTGCAGCGGGCGTCTACGCCAACGCAACCGGTGGACGCCGCGGCGCCATCTTCGGTGCGTTTATTAACGGCCTCATCATCACCTTCCTGCCGGCCTTCCTCCTGGGTGTGCTCGGCTCCTTCGGCGATGCTAACACCACCTTCGGCGATGCCGACTTCGGCTGGTTCGGCCTGCTCCTGGGCTGGTCTTCCAAGGCCGGCGGAGCACTGGGCCTCGTTCTCATAGCAGTTCTTGGTTTGGCTGTCTTGGCACTGGGCTGGTTCTCCCAGCGCAAGCTCGTTGCCACCAATTGGGATCCCACCCCGTGGCGTGAGCAGCCGGGCGCTGCCACCCCAAAGGCTGAGGCATCTGGCGTTAAGCCGCTTGCTGCTGGCCAGACTGCAGCTTCGAAGAAGTACCCCAAGGTGCTTCCTCCGAAGGGTGCTCCGGTTCCGCCCAAGACGATTGCGTAGCAATTCTGGTTGGCTTGTTGGACAAGCGCGCGGATTTCCGTGCCATCACGATGATGGCTGGCAACGCTGCCGCACCCAGATCTCATCCAAGAATCCGGGCGCTAAAAGGTAGACGTGGGCACGGGCAACGGTATTACGCGAGGCTATGCGGCAATGGCCTGGGAGACCTTTGGGCTAGAAGCTAACGCGACGGTCATCGAAAAGGCGGACCGCGAAAGCTTCTTTGGCTTGCTTGACGACGTCCTGGAAACCCAGACCAACCCAAACCGTCCGATTCAGAAAGCGGACTAGAACAGGTCCCAGATGGTGACTGCCAGAATCACCGAACCAAAGAAGAACACAAAGTAGTTCCACGGGTCATGGCGGTAGGCCTTGTACTCCTTGACCCGGTGGAACATGTAGACCGGAAGCAGGAAGATAAGCACCGCATCGAAGACGCCACCCACCAAGTAGATGAGGTTGAGAATTGGCGGATTGAACACCGAGACCAGCGTGCCGGTGACAAAGATGAACGTGTAGACGATGGTGAGCAATCCGCGGCGGTTCAGACGGTTCGCAGTGCGTGGCGCGATGAGGCGCATCATATAAGAGGTGCCCTCCTCAGCGCCGAGCATGGTGCCGAAATAAGAGGTAATAATCGCGAAAATAACGACCATCGGGGCCAGCCAGGCAAGCAGCGGCACGCCGGTGACGTTAGCGAAGTAGGAGAGCACTGGCAGGTTCTGCTCAGTTGCTTCCTTCATGCCATCCGCGCCAAGAGCCAGCACACAGGACCATACGAAGAACATGGTAAAGACGACCAGCAGTGCGGCAGTGTAGAACTCAATGCGGGTAACGCGCTTTTCCGTCTTCTCGCCGTAGGTTGGCTGCATATCCACGGAGAATTGGGAAAGGCCGGCCATGTGCGAGAAAGAAAAGGCAAGAACCGGCAGAATCAGCACCGAGCCCAGCAGAATATAAGGCCAGCTGCCATCTTGATATTCCACTTCCATGAAGGAACGCAGGTCCCACTGCGGGATCAGATAAATCGAGGTAGCAGCCAAAGAGATGATGAGCGGATAGACCAGTGCCTGCGCCAGCCACAGCATGGGCTTGCGGCCGATGGCGAAGATGCCGGTCAGGATGCCCACGCACAGGACCGAAAGAACCCAGCGGTTAATGGATGGTCCGTGGAGCTGATTGACAATGAAGCTGTCGATGGCGTTGGTCAACGAGATGGCGTAGATGAACACCGTGGGGATGTTCGCCAGCGAGTACATCAATGCCACGAAGAGGCCGGTATGCCGGCCCAAGTACTTGCGTACCAGCTCGAGGACGTCAAGCCCGTGGTCTTTGACCAGAGCGCCCGAGACGATGCGCGCGTAGGTGCGGTGGGAGAAATAGACCACTGGGAAGATGATGGCCGTAGCAAAGGCCAGCGGCCAGAAGCCAAAGGTGCCCGCCTGTAGCGGAAGGAAGAGGATACCTGCGCCCATCGCGGTGCCGAAGAGCGCGAGCACCCAGCCCAGCGCAGTACCTTCGGTCTTCTTTCCCTCGCGACCTACTGGGGAGGCAGTAGATGCGGTCTCGTCCGCGGCGGGCGCGGCAGTGTCAAAAGTTGTCATCGGCTAGTTCTCCCCTTAGTAGTCCACTGCATCGCGCACGATAGGGCAGGTCATGCAGTGTCCGCCACCGCGACCACGGCCCAGTTCGGCGGAGCCGATCTCGATGACTTCGACGCCGGCGTCGCGAAGCTTGGCATTGGTGTGTTTGTTGCGATCGTAAGCCACGACCACTCCGGGCTCCAAGGCAACCACGTTGTTGGCGTCATCCCACTGCTCACGCGCCGCGGCATAGGAATTGCCGCCAGTTTCTACGACGTGGAGCTTATCCAGGCCGAGCGCTTCCTCGACCACCGTGACGAAGTGCTTGTCTGGGCTTTCGAGTTCCAGCTTCTTCTGATCATCTGCAGGGCGCAGGATAAGCGGACGGATGGTATCCACCACGCGCGGATAGGCGGTGGCCTTGTCGGCGTCGAGGAAGGTGAACACGGTATCCAGGTGCATCGAGGCGCGATCTGGGGCCATGGCTGCGATGATGACCTTTTCTGCTGCACCCGCCTTGAACAGGTTGCTGGCCAAGCGGCTCACACCCTGCCAAGTAGTGCGCTCGCCCATGCCCACTAGGACTGCACCATTGCCCACCGGCATGATGTCGCCGCCTTCGAGGGCGGCAAGGCCTGGGTCCTCGTCCGTGTCGCCGTACCAGAACTCAAAGGATGCGTTGGCAAAGCGCGGATGGTAGCGGTAGATAGCACGCGTGAGCATCGTCTCCTGGTGGCGGGCAGGAAGGCGCATCGGATTCAGCGAGACACCGCCGTAAATCCAGGCGGAGTTATCGCGGGAGAACTGGCTATTGGGCAGAGGACGCAGCGCGAACTCATCGGGAGCGTACACGTTGCGCATGGTGTCAATGACGCCGTGGCCGAGGCCTTTGGGGATTTCGTTGAAAGGCACTCCGCCGATGAGAAGTTCGGCCAGCGTCTTGTTGTCCAGCCCGCTAAACCACTCGCGCAATTCGCTGCCCACGCCCACGCCGACGTTCTTATCCAGTAGCTTGTTGCCGAGGATGAACTCGCGGCCTTCCTTGGTCGCCAGCGTTTCTTCTAGCAGGATGCGCATGTGCAACACCTCGACGCCGCGCTCTTCCATGCGGGCGACGAACTCATCGTGGTGGCGTTGCGCTTCCTCGACCCACAGGACGTCGTCGAAAAGCAGCTCCTTGCAGTTGTTTGGAGTGAGCCTCTCGTGTGCCAAGCCGGGGCGGCAGACCATTACCTGGCGGAGTTTGCCCACCTCTGACCAAGCGCCGAGTTGCTGTCCGTCTTTGTTACCGGAGGTTTCAACAGAATCCATCATGTAAATCTGTGCCTTCCTTTTTCAAGTATTTGGTGCTGGAGGCAACAGTAACTAAACCCTTATGAGTTATGGGTCACATGATGAAATGAATAGTAATTTGAATCATACATATCATTCATGCTGCTGGTAGTGAATAAGATTTGCATAATTCGCAAAAGATTCAGGAATTTTGCGTTGCACCCGTCTGGGGGTAGGACTCGTCGTAGGAGGCGGGGAGAAGCGCGACGACGATAATCGTCGCGATGACGACGGCGCAGAAAGCCAAAACCCACGGCCAAACCTTGATGAAGATGCTGATACCTACCAAGGCGCACAGCACGGCCAACAGATAGGTGGTGCCGCGTCCGGCCTCTTGTTCCTCCCGCTTGGCGTTTTCCAAAGCCTTTGCCATGCGTGCCGATTCGCGGGCTTTTTCCGCGAAGGCTTTGCTGCGGTATCGGTTGGGAATTTCCATCGTGGTCACCACGGCATTCCCACCTAAACCAAAGCGGCAGCCATCAGCGCCATGTAGACCAGCAGGACCCCAGACAGGATGCCTAGGAACACGGTATCTAAGTCGCGTTCCTGCTTGCGTGCCTCAGGCAAGGCTTCACGCTCGAGCTTGGCGACGCGCGCCATTGCCTTCTTGTTGGACTGAATCTGGGAGCGTTCCTGTGCGATGCGTTCAGGCATCAGGGCTGGCATCTGCGTGGTCTGGGACTGCATGAGAGATCTAGGTTCCTTCCTTATCGAGGTCAGCGGTTCTGATAAGGAGTATGGAGTAAAAGTCCCAGGTGCCCTCGGAAAATGGGGATTATTCCTCTAGCTCTAGTTCCGGGTCTTCTGCCTGGGCGGCTTCTAGAACTTCCTTCGCAGCGCTCAAGTTGATAGTGCCTACTACAATGCCGACAGCGATGTCCGGCCACGGGCTAAACCACCAGATGGTGATAACGCCAGCCAGCAGGATAAGAAGATTGGCCGCTACGTCATTACGGGCCGCCAGCCAGGCGCCCTTGGTCAGCGCGCTTCCATGCTTGCGCAGGCTGAGCAGCAATACCGCGCAAAGTAAGTTGATGAGCATAGCAAATACCGCGGTACCGGAAAGCAAGAGGGCTTCTGGCGGAGTGCCGCTAATCATCTTCCAGATTGCAGTGGCAAAGGCCGCGATTGCCGGAATGAGGATAAGCCCCGCAAGCGCGTAACTTGCTTTCCGACGCCCCGCTACCGACCATCCCAGCGCCGCCAAGACGAGTGCGTTGATGAGGAAGTCTTCGAGGAAATCCGCGGCGTCGGCCAGTAGTGAAGCCGAGCCGATGTGCCAGGCCATGGCCACTTCAACGATAAAGCCAAACAGGTTCAATGCCGCAACCCCCGCCACTACGCGCCGGGCGCGGGTGCCGAGGGTGGAAGAAGTTAGTTCAGAGCTCACGGAGCTCGATATTAGTCTTTAACGACCACGTCATCGGTACGACGGTGACGCTCAGCCCAGAATGAGCCCAACGCTGTAATCAGGGAGATTGCCACGAGGATGATAACTCCAGGAATCGAGCTTGGCGTCTCGTTTGAAGCGTTCATTGCAGTCGCGATAAACGGCAGGAGTCCGGAAATTGCTCCAGCGATGTTTGCAGCGATAGCGACGCCGGAATAGCGGACGTTCGCTGGGAAGATTTCGGACAAAAGAACGCCGGAGACAGAGTAGGTGCTCGTTACTAACGAGAGGCCGAGACAGACAGCCACAGTTAACAAGGCTGCGTTTCCAGAGTCGATCATTGCCCAGATGGGATAGGCCATGATAGCAGTTGCAATACCTCCCCAGCCCATTACTTTGCCTGGCCCGATCTTCTCGCCGAGCCGGCCAAAGTAAAGGTTGATGAAGATCTGGCAAACAGCGGCAGCGAGCGTCGCATTGACTACCGTTTGGCGCTCGAAGTTCAAGGTGATTGTGGCGTAACTGATGGTGTAGGTGGTCAATACGAAGAACCCGCCGATTCCGAGCAGGGCTGCTGCAGCGGCAAGAACTATTTGCCCGAAGTGCTCGGTAAATAGTTCTTTGAGGGATCCTTTGTGTTTCGCTTCATCTTCTTCTGCTTCCTTCTCCAAGGCTTGATAGACCGGAGATTCCTCTACTTTTGTGCGGATATAAAGCGCAATTGCGAGGAATGGGAACGCGATCAAGAAAGGAATGCGCCAACCCCAGCTTGAAACTGCGTCATCAGGCAGCATGAGGATGAGGGAGAAGACGCCAGAAGAAAGGAGCGTGCCAGCGGGCGAGCCAATTTGGACGAATGCGGCGTAGCGCCCTCGCTTTTCTGCAGGTGCGTGTTCAATTGCCATCGTGGTGGCGCCGCCCCACTCGCCACCAACTGCAATTCCCTGTACAAGACGTAGAACGGTTAGCGCAATCGGAGCCCAAATGCCGATTGAATTGTAATTAGGTAATAGGCCGATTAAGCCCGTTGCTACGCCGATAGCGACAATCGAGATGAGAAGTGCTGGGCGACGTCCCATCCTGTCGCCGATCTGGCCGAATAAAATTGCGCCAAAAGGTCGAGCAAGGAAGCCAACGCCTAGCGTCGCGAAAGACGCGAGAGTTGCTGTGGTTTCGCTGGCGTCGGAGAAGAAGAGGTCATTGAAGACCAATGCTGAGGCGGTGCCGAACAGGAAGAAGTCATACCACTCAAGCGCGGTACCAATGAATGCTGAGCTAGCAATTTTGAATACGTCTTTGGAGTTGACTTCGACTTGCTCGGGGGCTGAAGACTGAGTGTCTAGGGGAGCGGTCGGGCCAGTCAAGATATTCCCTCCTGTCGTTAAGGTGTGGTGTGGATAACACAATAACGGTGGAGAAATTGTAGCGGGATGAAAAATATAAAAGTTGGGATTTTTTCCTGCGGATTGAACATGGGCTGTGCAATTGCACAGCCCATGGCTTGAAGGGCGTGTTTGCCGTGTGGATCGAGAGGCGGGGGAAGAGGATTAGAAAGTGGTTACCGGTTTATAGTTGAGCGCGAGAATGACTGCGGCAGCGTCGTAAGGACGCGTGACGTCGTAGCCTGTTGCATCTGCGAATTGGCTGAGCCGATTGATGACAGTGTTGCGGTGGCAGTAGCTGATGGCTGCTGTTTGTTTGATTGAGCCGGTGCGAAGATAAGCTTCTACAGTTTCTAGGGCCGGGGAGTTGGAATTGCGTAACTTCGTAATATCGGCGCTTAGCTCGTTTTGCTTCGAACCGGGAAAAGATGCGAGTGCGCTTCCTGCAATTGCCCAAGATAGTTCATGGGCTGGGGTCGGCTGTGTGGGCGTGCGTGAAGCCTCAAAGAGTTTGGGGCTAGCTAGTACTGCATCGCGGACATTTGCAAGCCCTTCGACCTTACTGAAAACAGCGCTGGGTAATGCTGGAATGTTCGGCTGATTCTCGGCGCTTATGGGCCAGAAAGCGGTGAATAAACCATTGTGCGGATAGCCGAAGATCTTTCCTTCCGCTGTTGCAAGTTCGAGTGCGTCTCGAGCTTTCAAGGCGCTGTTTGCGTGGAAAACGACGACTTTGAAATTGCTATGTGCGTCGCAGCCTATTGCTTGGGCTATTTCCTTGATTGTGATGGTGTCAATGGAGGCGGAGGAGAATAATTTGTCGAGATGGCGGGCGTTGGCTAGGCGTAAATCTTGCGCAATACGGGCATTTTCTCTCCGGAAGCCATCGCGAACGAAGAAATTGTATTTTGCGACCGCATTGTGCAGTTGGTCCACGTGAGAGATAAGTACTTCTTGGTTTCCTCCGGCGGCTTGACGGATGCGGTTCCAAATCACCAGAAAATCCAGTTGAACTGCATCTATGAGCGTGCTGATGGGGACGCCTTGCTGCGCGCGTCTGCGTCCTAAGGCGTCTGCATGCTGGCGAAAAGTCGTGTCGTCCAGTGTGCCTGCGATGGCCTCCATCAGCATGGTGAGCACCTCAAAAGCAGTGCGGCGAAGTTCTTTCTCACTGACAGGGGAGTTGCCATAGCTGCCAAGACTGCTGAAATCAGCAATGAAGTCATCGACCAATCCTGGGATGTCTGACTGAACTTCTTTGAGGATTCTTTCCCAATCGCCATCGTGCATATGCACAACACTACTGGCTAAAGGGTGGGAAAATGACTCAATTTGTGGGAAATGACTGTGCAGCTGCCCTTCTTCGCTTAGTGTGACTTGCAGCATAAGTAAGGAGGAGTGAATGAATCAGAATCAAATCACTATCATCTACGATGCTCATGTACTGACTCAGGATCCGTCTTACCCTGAAGCGCATGCGATTGCCTTCGCGAATGGGAAGATACTTGCCCTTGATGATGCTGCGTTAGCTCTTCCGGGTGAACGTTGGGATGCACAAGGAAAAGTCCTTACCCCAGGGTTTAACGATGTGCATTCGCACTCCGTGTGGTTCGGGCAAACGCTCATGGAAGTTGATTTGTCCAAGGTTGTTAGCGCGCAAGATGTATATGATGCAGTTGCCTCCGCTGAGCCTTCTGGCGAATGGATTATTGCTTCGGGCTTCGTCGCATCTAGCTTGGGTGGACAGACCCTTGAACTTAGCGAGTTGGATCGCGCGGCCGCTGGACGTCCGCTTCTTATCAAACACAACTCTGGCCATGCTTATACCGTTAATACTCGTGCACTCGAATTAGCGGGAATTGATCCTGCGGCGCCGCCGACAGTAGAAGGCGGAGAATTCGTTCGCGATTCAGCTGGTCGATGTACTGGTTTGCTGGACGAAAATGCGATGCGCCCGATTCAGCAGGTGCTTTTGCCTGAATCTCAAACTGAGATTTCAAGTGCATTGGAACGAGCGCACCAAGTTTACCTCGAACGAGGAATTACGTCAGTTACTGATGCTGGTGTAGCGGGCGGATGGATTGGACATAGCCCTCGCGAGATTGCGGCTTACCAAGCTGCTGATTTACAAGTCCGTACGCAGGTAATGGTGACCATGGATGTTCTCCACGAACTCGATGGGCATCAAACTGATGGCATAGGTTGGGGTATCGACGCCGGCATCCGAAGCGGGCTCGGTAACGAATGGTTGCAAATTGGCCCCACCAAGATTTTTACGGACGGCTCCCTGCTTGGGACTACGGCTGCGATGACGGAAAATTATGAGTGCTGCCAGCATTCAGGCTATTTTCAAGGCGACCCGGAGCTAATCAAGCGTAATGCCTTAATGGCAGCGGGCGCCGGATGGTCACTCGCTTTACACGCAATCGGTGATGCTGCGGTTGACTTCGCGATTGAAACGCTCGAAGAAGCCATTCGTGTGCACGGGGCACCCAAGATTCCGCACCGAATCGAACATGGAGGCGTTGTTAGAGCAGAACAGATTGATCGCTTGGCGAAGCTGCCTGTAGTTCTGGTCCCACAGCCGTATTTCATTAAAGAATTCGGTGATGCAATGGCGCAGAAACTCGGTGCCAAGCGTGTAGAGCTGTCTTATCCAGCTAAGCGTCTCCTTGATGCCGGAATGACTCTGCCTGGTAGTTCAGATCAACCGGTGACGCGTGGTATCCCACTCGAAGTCATGCAAGCTTTCGCGCAAAGAACTACTGCTGCGGGCAATGAATATGGGCCTGCAGACAAGATCACCGTATCTGAAGCTCTTTACGCGTATACCGCGGGTTCAGCGGCAGCTACAGGCTGGGCAGGCCGAAAGGGACAAATAAAGCCCGGGCAGCTCGCGGATTTCGTTCTGTTGGGCTCGAACCCACTGGAAACACAAGTGGAAGCGCTATCTGAGATAGAAATTCTGGCGACTGTGGTCGGTGGCGAACTTCGCTACGGAAGCTTCTAAAACCCAAAAAATCTAATACACATTGCGAATTAACTCGGAAAGGAATACATAATGCGAGCAACAACTGATGAACAGTACCTGGCGGACTTTCGTGAGATGTCGGCGAACGGCGCGACTGCGGGAGGTGGCGTCGAAAGGCAGGCTGCGAGCGAAGGCGACCGCGTTAATCGTGCGTGGTTTGCGCAGGTGCTGGAATCGATGGGTGCGCGCGTGCATTACGACGAGATTGGTAATCAGTACGGTCTCTTCGAGTTCGTTCCGGACGCGCCTTTTGTAGGCCTGGGTTCGCACCTCGATTCACAGCCTTTGGCCGGGCGCTATGACGGTGCGTACGGCGTGCTGGCAGCAGCGCATGCGGCAAACCGGGTGGCCCGCCTTGCGGAAGAGGGGAAGATTTCGCCGCGTTATAACCTGGCCATAATCAACTGGTTTAACGAGGAAGGCTCGCGTTTTTCTCCGTCGATGATGGGCAGTTCCGTGTTCACCGGAGTTATGCCGCTGGAAAAAGCGCTGGAATCGACGGATCTTGCAGGAACCACCGTGGCAGAGGCTTTTGAGGAAGCGAAGTGGACCCCGGTGGAGCAGGCCCCGAAGGTGGTTTCCTATGGCGAAATCCATGTTGAACAGGGTAAGGGTTTGGAGGCTGCTGGCAACACCATCGGCCTGGTGACCGCGACCTGGGGCGCGAAGAAGTTCCAGGCGGTAGTGCACGGTGAACAGGGACATACCGGTTCCACCATGATGGTGGATCGTCGTGATGCGCTGTTTGGCGCTTCTCTCATCATTGCCGAAGTACAGCGTTTAACGCGAGAGTTTCCAGAGTTTGAGCTTCAGGCATCTGTGTCCCAGCTGACCTTGGAGCCAAACTCGCCGGTGACCATTGCCCGTGAGGTGCGCTTCAATATCGACCTACGCTCGCCGAATAGCGAGACGCTGGAGACCGCGCAGAAGCGCGTTCGGGAGATTATTTCGGCAGCGGAAGAAGAGTCCCGTACCCGTGTTGAGCTGAACGTTACCCATGAGTGGGCACTCAACCCGTATCCAGAGGCCGGCGTGGAACTTGCACGTGAAGTGGTTGAAGAGCTGGGCTATTCGCACCAGGAGATCTTCACCGTGGCCGGGCACGACTCGACGAATATGAAGGAGCACGTACCGACCGTCATGCTCTTTATCCCAAGCGTTGACGGCGTCTCCCACAATGAGGCGGAATACACCAAGGATGAAGACTGCGTTGCAGGTCTTGATGTATTTACCCACGTGGCTATCCGACTTGTGGAAGGAGCGTTGTTAAAAGGTTAATCGCCTATCTTTCTTGTGCATTCTCTTAAACTCAGCAAGCTGATTATGCCCAAAGTGGCGCTAAAACTACTCGGCAGAATGCTGCGAGAAAGATAGTAGTTTTTCTGGCATTCACGGGGTGGCCGGGTAAAAGTTGCCTGCAGCCCCTTAGTCGCGGAAAGCGCCTAGTGCGAATAGAACGAACACGACTGAGGCGATGCCGATGGCCAGTGGCCACATCTGGATCGCGAGTGCGCCGATGAGCAGCACGGCGACAAGCGTGCCGAGGAACACCAGATCGAAGCCGTCGAGGAGCGTAGCCTGCTGTGCAGCCTTTTCTGCCTCGCGGGCCTTGGCGGCCATGATTGCGGCTTGCTCGCGACGATGACGGATATCGGCTAGGGCCGCAGCGCGGGCGCGCTTCTTTTCGGCTTCGGTGGCAGTGTCGGGCAGGAGATAGGCAGTAGGCACGGGCTTGGTCCTTTCTGGCGGAGGAAGGAGCTTTGGGCTCCGGAGAGAAATCAATGTCTAGAAAGGAGTGTGGCTTAGCGGTGGGGTGAGGTGACGGAAAGTGGGGAGTGTTCCCTCGTGCCTGTGTGACACCAATTGGCTGGGGTCGAGAGGCACAAAAAACAACTTCAGCGCCCGGGCCTCACATGGGGCCGCAGGGCGCTGAAGTTGTCTCTATCTCTCTCATGCGCTCTCTCAAACGCATGATCATATTATGCGGCTTCGTGCTGGCATATCAATTAACGAAACCTTGAGTATTCCTGGCAGTTACTCGTCCAGCTCCAATTCGGGGTCCTCGGCCTGTGCGGCCTCGAGGACCTCTTTTGCTGTGTCGAAATTGATGACCATGGTCAAGAGTGCGGTGCCTGACAGTAGGGGCGGCTCCGGTGGGGTGCCGGTCACCATCTTCCAGGTGGCGGTGGCAAAGGCAGCGATGGCAGGAATCAGGATGAGCCCGCCTGCACCATTCCTGGCACGGAAGGTCTGACGCCGACTTGGATCTAGGACAAACGTGTCTGGAACGGTGCAGGCCTGCGAAAACTAAAGAAACCGCGATGCTGTCCTCCCTAACGGGAAGAGTATGCGCCGCAGTTCTTCTTCTCTATCTCTCGTGCACTCTCTCAAAACGCACGGCGCTATTACGCGTCAACTCAATTTGAATTTGGGGAGATGCGACCGTAATTTTGGCAACACTTCATGGTTCCATAGGTAAAACAACGTCAGCGCCCGGGCTCTCACGTGGGGCCCTGGGCGCTGACGCTGTCTCTCTCTAAACACTCCCGATTATCAGCCAAGGCTGCCCTCCGGAAGCTGAGGGGTTCTCTCTATCTCTCTCATGCGCCCTCTCAAACGCACAACATAAGTATGGGGCACGCAGCTGGCACAGCCATGATTCGCGGCTGATAGTCCACTGGAACTCCCTGTCATTTCACTGGCTATTTGGCCCGGATGTTCGAATCTTGCCGCTTTGCAGGGGCGGGCGTGTCCGATGTGCTTTCTAGGGTGTGTGGTGTGTTGAAAACAGTTCCCTAAACATCCAGCTAATTAGCTGGCTTTCTCGTCCGTGAAGGAGCCATTATGTGCAACAGTTGCGAGAACAAGTCCCTTTCCCGCTTTGGCGATGACGCCCGCCCCGTCACTTTGACCCGCATCATGGGTGCACTTCGCGAGGTTGGCATTGACTTCCATGTCGAAGGAAGCGAATCAGACATCCTCGTTGTGGAATTTTCCCGGTTTACCGTCTTGATTGCCCTAGACGGCGCCTACGGCCAGCTTTTCTCTCTCAAGGCTGTACCCAAGGTGAATGTGCATTCGAGTCGCGCAGCGGATCTTGCATTCGCCGTGTCCGAGTCCAACAACCGGTTGCTTTGGCCGGCCTCCTCTTTCACTGAGAAGGAAGACGGGTACCTCGAAGTAGCCATCACTATCCGTTATGAACTGCGTGCAGGCTTAAGCGACACGCAATTGGAGGACATGATCGATATCAGCATGTGTAGCGTCCAAACGGCGCTGGAGATTCTCAGCGAGCATGTTCCTGAGCTCGCGGGAGTACCCGATGGATTCACGGAGCGTTTCGGGGAATCCAACACGGGAACACTGGTACCTGTGACCTTGGAACGTGTGCAGCGCGTTCTCGCTGCGGAAGGTATCGAGAATGTGGAGATGGAGCCGGAAGAGCAAGCCATTTACGCGTTTATCAACGGCTATTATTTCGTATTCCGCATGGATGGGCGGCGCTGGATGTCCGTCCGCGCCTACTTCGACTCTGATACCGCGAAGTTCAATTATGGTGAACTCCTCCAGGTGCTCAACGACTTTAACGCGGGTGAGCATGAGTCTATGGCTCACGCGGCGAGCTCAGATGATCATATAGGAATCGCGCTTGAGCAGCACTTCCTTGTCGATAGGGGGATGTCCGCGGGGCAGATTGGCTGTGCTATTCATGGGGCCATCTTTGGGCACCTCGATGCAATCAGTGAGCTAGAGCCGGTGGTCAAGCACCTTGTGCGGGAGGACGCGGAAATTGAGGGGCCTTACCTCGACTTCGATTGGGAAGACGAAGCAGACCCCGAGCAACTAGAAACTCCGGACAACTAGAACTGAGCGGGGCGCTTTGCGATGAAGGCTGCCACGCCTTCCTTGTGCTCATCGGTTCCTCCTCCTTGTGCGTGGCGTTGTCTTAATTTGGGTTATCTGGGTTGGGCTCTGCGAAGTATTGGTAAAGCTGGGCGCGGTATTCCTCGCTTAATGGAGCGGGACGTCGCGCAGAAGGATCGATGGCCACGATTGTGGTCGTGGCGAAAACACATGACCGCCCGCCCTGGATGAGTTCGTGGGAAACCTGGTAGGAGGTCCTGCCGATACGGGAAGTCCATACCTTGGCGGAAATATCTGGTTCGTAGGAGACCTCGCCGTCATAAACCACTTCTAGGGAGCGGACCACGTGGGGCTCCTCGGGGCTGATGGCGCGTCCAAGCTTTTCGGCTACAGCACGGACTCGAGCTTCTTCGATGAGCGTGATGATGGTGGCGTTGTTGACGTGCCTGTTGGCGTCTTGATCGGACCAGCGTAGGCCGAGTGTGACGTCGATGGCGTTGGCGGGAGCGCGCATTTAAGTGTCCTCCGTGTCTCAGCCGGTGATACGAATAACTATTAGTTGACTGTACCCAAATTAGCCGCGGTCTGACTAGCATTTTCTATTTAAAAGGTCAAATGTTGACCCTGTGCGCGAACCAATATTAGTTTATTTGATCGAGTGCATGCCGATTTGGCGGATTCCAAGCGGATGGTGGTCTTGACCCTGCGTTTCTTCTGAAATCCGATTAGGTTCTGAGCCCGCATCAAGACGTCGAAGGGCGTGTAATCATCCACGGGAACTGATTAGCTTTCTCGTTGGTGGGGGTTTCACCGATTAGCAATTATGCGAATCGCATGCACGATAAAAGCCGCCTTCCCAGCACTTGCTGGGGGAGGCGGCTTGTGGTTGTGGTTAGACGGTTCTACTTTCGGCCATTCCTAACGCGCGACCAGGCTGCTGCGACAACTAGGCCAACGCACGCGATGGCGAGGTAGCTCCACATATGATCGGCGCTGGTCTGAATGGTCTTTGGTGGAGCCGGAGTGGTCTCTGCGGTTAGGACGCTTTTGGTGTCGCGACCAGAGGTGACACCGTCAATCCAGTCGGCGGTTCCTGCGAGGGTAGTGATTGCTGCGCTGGGGGAGGGAAGGTCAGGGTCGCCATTGGCAGTTCCGGCGGTAGAAAGCCCGGCGAGCTTTCCATCGACGAAGAATGGTCCGCCGGAGTCGCCGCCCTGCACACCTGCACCGGAGACCGAATGTACGTCCAGGATGGCGCTTTGAATCATTGGCATCATGGAACCGTCGGCTGGGATGCTTTCGGTTCCAGCAGGGATGGACTCGGTTTTGGAATCATCTGGCTTGACCGCATCTGGCTTAGCTGCATCTGGCTTAGCTGCATCTGGCATTGCTGTACCTGGCATGACAGCTTCTGGCTGCATTTCCATTGATTTCATGGCACCGCCTGGAATAGCCTCACCTGGAGTAGCTTCACCAGGCGCAGCCTCGCCTGGGGTTCCTTCAGAGGGACCTGCGCCCAGCAGCTCATTGACCACCATCTTGGCCATCGGAAGCTGTCCGGATCGGGCCATCGACGAACTGTTGCTCCAACCGTAAAGAGTTCCCGTCTGCCCAGGTGTCGGGATATCGCGGGAAACCTTCGCCGGGGTTGCGTCAGTGACCTTCTCGGTCAAGTGAAGTAAGCCTGCATCGGACACTGGAGACAGTGCCCAAGAATCGGTATCATAGACCTTCCCGCCGATGCGGGCCTGGGTTCCTTCGTTGTTCACAGACTCCAGGCAGTGGCGTGCTGTGAGCACCCATTGATCTGCAACCAGCGTTCCAGTGCAGTCACCAAAACTGCCGATTTTGCCAATCCTTAGTGCGGCCACAGCACCGCTTTCAGCATTTGCAGGTGCGGGTTCGCCGTTTTCCAATGCTAGAGCCGGGGCAGCAGATAGAAGCAGGATGCTGCTAGCAAGTGCTGCGATGGAAAAAGATGTTTTCTTCACGGTTATTTCCCTTTCCCAGAAGGAACAATGGCCTTGATCGAGGTGGCGACGAGCTTTTCAGCAGGGCCCTGTCCCACAAACTTCTTCCAGAGACTTGCGATGACGAGGAAGAATACGATGAATCCTGTTGCGGACAACGTGGAATGCAAAGACACATTCTGCTGCCAATAAAATGCGGTGAGAACGTGCAGGATGTAAATGGTCAGCGACATTGTTCCCATGGCCGCGAATGGGTAAACCGCGGCCGAGAAGCGGTCGCCTATAAACAGGCACAAATGCAGCACAATAGCGGCAACGGCGACGGAGAGAATGATTTCGCCGAAGACACCGGTATGTCCGGTAAATCGGAGCCAGCCAGCAATCTCCGGATCAAATCGGAAGTACATGCCGACGGCTGCGATGACAACGCTGACAGCGGTAACAATCCAGCTCAACCGAGTATTAGTGCTGGTCTCGGAGGAGGAAGTGCCGTGCAGGCGACCGCGTAGGTAGACGTCGTAAAGCAGCATGCCGCCGATGAAATATGCGATCCACGCCAGTAGCGGATAAATCTGTGGCAGCGTCATAGGCGTGTACTTGATTGTTGCGGCGATAGTTGCGGCGATGAAGAAGCCGACTCGCCACCAGGTTCCGAGTGCTGGCATCCAGGAAACCAACATCATTACCAGGCCCATGACAATGAGGACTACTTGAATTTGCCCACCGACCGGCAACAAGGCCATGCCGATGAGGATAATCAGAGCGCCGCGAGTGATGAGGCGCAAGAAAGTGGTGCTGCTGTAGTTTCGGCCGATAATCATCATGGTGGCGCCGGCAATAATGGCGAACAATGATGAAGGCAGGCCGGAGAGCACAACCTTTGTGCTCCAAAGCAGTGAGGCCATATGGACAATGATCATGCCGATGATGGCGAGGGAGCGCGCTATATCAAGCCCCACAATTCGTGAAGGTTTATTCACCCCAGTATTCTCCTTATACTACAACTTATCGGGAGGTGCTCTTCGGTAAAAAGTACTCCCTATAAACGTCTTAATTAAAACGACTTTCTGTTTGTAGCAACCGAATCTGGCAATACACAAAGTGATTATGTGTAAAACACAGTGTTTCATCTGTGTATTCTCTGGGAAGCTAGCATGCTCAAGAGCCCAGGGACAACCAGTACCTGAGGGCTTGGCTAAAAGAAAGTGAACTGAAAGTTTTTAGTCGCTCAAACAAAGCAAAAGTACCTCGGCGCGCGTTACGGGGTTACTGAGGTCGAATCCGCATAAGGACTGGATCTTTTCGATACGGGCTCGCACGGTGTGGCGATGCACGCTGAGCTCGGTGGCGGCAGCGGCGAGTTGGGAGTCTGCAAGCAAGTAAGCCCGCAGCGTGCGCAATAGCTCGGTGTTGTGTGCGGCGTCGTAAAGCGAAAGGCGCCCAATGGTGGCTTCGCGGCGCTTGCCTAACGCGGCGTGGACAGCTGATTCCCCGATCCAGGCGGGCGCGTCGGAGCTGAATTCCGCGAGGGTGCCCAGCGGCAGGCTACGCGCGTGCGCGGTGAGCGCCTTGACGCGGTCGCCGCTGATGTCGCCCCACTCCACGCCCCTAAGCAGGGAAACCCGCAGGTGCTTGGCGTAGCGGCCGAACAGGGTCTGCATAGCGATGGGCTCAGGGGGCAGAGCAATGAGCGCGCTTTCCGACGCCGCCCCCTCCAACGGCAGCACAAAGCACGCAAAGCCGCCGTCGTTGGCTGCGTGGTGGACGAGCCCCAGCGCGCGGTTGAGCCGGGCCGGGGAGTCTGCCTGTATGAGATAGACATCTACCTTGCCGTGCGAGGCGACCGAATTAAACGCCGCCTCCATCGCCGGCGTTGCCAAGGCAGTGGCAGTGCCGGAGACCTGCGTGGCCAGCGCCAATGCGCCTAAAATCACGCGCGCGGAGGAATCCCGGTTTTGTAGCAGCAGTTCAGCAAGACCCGCGAGGTGGCGGATGAGGGCGCGGGCATAAGAGTCGAACTTCTCCTCGCGGGAGACCGCCAACGCGAGGCGATTGCGGCCGGGGCTGTTGAACACGTTGGTAATCGCGGCAATCGTGGTCCCGTCCCTCGTTGAGTTGGAACGCGCGCCCGCGGTGCGCCCTGAGCTCTGGCTGGCGGCGGCAAGCGCGAAGTCCGCTGCGTTGAGTCCACGGAAATCGTGGCGTGCGATGACCGCTCCGGAGTCGTTTGCAATGGCAACCGCCGCGCCGAGCTCTTTCGACGCGCGCTCGAGCAAAACCTCGATGCCATCCGAGGCCGCCTGGTTGAGACGCTCTTGCTGCCGATGAAGCGCGAATTGCAGATTGTTCTCAGTACGAGTTTGCTCCGTGGTGACTGTATTGATGATCGAGATGAAAGGCGTGGCGCGCGGGACCTCGAAGAGGGTGAGGTGGTGGCGCGCCGCGGCGTCGATAAGCTCCTGCGGAACCGTGGCGAAGGTCAGGCCAGTGCCGAAGCCAATGGCACCCACGCCCGCCGCCGCCAGGGTGCGCGCATAGGCGGAAAAGTCGCTGGGTGAGTTTTCGAAAGCTAGCCCCAAGGTCAGGATGATGGCGCCCTGGGTGGTGAACTCGCTGGGATCGCGCAACTCGCTGGCTTGGATGGTGGTGAATTCACGCGGGCCTTCGAGAATCGGGCGCAGGTTTAGTTTGCGCTGGTTAAACAGCCATTGAAAGCGAAGTTCGCTCATTGCCGGGTCCTTCTTGCAGCAACTCGTCGATAGACATAGTGAATAGTCTTTTCCCCAAAATATATACGCGATGTCCATGGCCTGCGACTAGTCGTGGCATCCACAATGATTCACATCACAAAGCAAGACGATTGAAGGAGAATCATGCAGGAACTTGAATACCGCATCGAGCAGACCCGCCACCTCGCCGAGCAGCTCCCCGGACCAGTCAGCGCCGCACTGGATGAGCGCCGCAAGAACGCCATCCCAGCTGGCATGGCGCCTTCGCTGCCGGGCTACGTCGTCGACGCTGACGGCGGCATCCTCGCCGACGCTGACGGCAACCGCTTCATCGACCTGGCCTCCGGCATCGCCGTGACCTCCGCCGGTGCCTCCAACCCAGCCGTGGTGAAGGCCGTCCAGGAAGCAGTCGCACACTTCACCCACACCTCCTTCACCATCTCCCCGTACGAGTCCTACGTCGAGGTCGCTGAAAAGCTCAACGAGGTCACTCCGGGCGATCACCCAAAGAAGACCGCACTGTTTAACTCCGGCGCCGAGGCCGTTGAGAATGCCGTCAAGATTGCCCGCAACTACACCGGCAAGCGCGGCGTTGTAGTCATGGACCGCGCCTTCCACGGCCGCACCAACCTCACCATGGCTATGACCGCGAAGCAGTCCCCGTACAAGAACGGCTTCGGCCCGTTCGCGCCGGAAATCTACCGCGCACCGATGTCTTACCCGCTGCGCGACCAGCTCGGTGGTGAGGAAGCAGCCAAGAAGACTCTGACCATGATTGAACAGGAAGTCGGCGCTGCCAACCTGGCTTGCGTGGTCGTCGAGCCGATTCAGGGTGAGGGCGGCTTCGTGGTCCCAGCTGAGGGCTACCTGCCGGCTATCCAGAAGTGGTGCAACGACAACGACGTTGTCTTCATCGTTGATGAGATTCAGGCTGGCATGATGCGCACCGGCACCTGGTTCGCTTCCGACCACGAGGGCATCGTCCCTGACCTAGTCACCATCGCCAAGGGTATTGCTTCCGGCATGCCGCTTTCCGCAGTCACCGGCCGTGCAGAGATCATGGACGCACCGCAGCCAGGCGGCCTGGGCGGCACCTACACCGGCAACCCTGTTTCCTGCGCCGCAGCGCTGGCCACCCTCAAGGAATTTGAGGAGAAGGACTTTGGCGCCCGCGCGCTGAACCTGGAAAAGATAGCCCGCGAGGAGCTGGAGCCAATCCTGGGCGACGAGCGCGTCGCCGAGTTCCGCGGCCGTGGCGCCATGCTTGCACTCGAGTTCGTCACCGCTGATGGCGAGCCAGACTCCGAGCTCGTCCACAAGATTGCAGATGCCGCAAAGGCAGAGGGCGTCCTCATCCTCACCTGCGGCCTTGACCACAACGTTATCCGCTTCCTGCCTTCCCTGGCCATCCCGGAGGATCTGTGGCGCGAGGCCCTGCAGGTAGTGGTCAAACAGTTCAACGAGTATAAGTAAGTCCGGGCTGCAGCCACAAGGGTAGAAACAAATGACAAACTTTGATTATTCGCAGGTTTCTGAGTTGTTGGATTCTCTGCCAACTGGCCTTTGGCTGGAGGGCAAGAACGTCGCAGCCACCGGCGGCGCCACTTTCGAGGTCCTCGACCCAGCAACGGAAGAAGTCATTGCCAACGTTGCAGATGGCACCTCCGCTGACTGGATGCGCGCGCTGGAGCTTGCCGACGCCGCGCAAAAGGAGTGGGCGGGTTTTGCGCCGCGTACCCGCTCCATCATCCTCACCGACATCTTCAATGCAATCAACGAGCGCAAGGATGACTTCGCTCGCGTGATGACCCTGGAGATGGGAAAGCCTTACGCGGAAGCGCTGGGCGAGGTGGCCTACGGCGCAGAGTACATGCGCTGGTTTGCCGAGGAAGCAGTGCGCATCCCAGGCCGTTACTCCCAGTCCCCGGCAGGTAATGGTTCCATCACCGTTTCGCACACCCCGGTGGGCCCGGTGCTGGCAATTACCCCATGGAACTTCCCGCTGGCCATGGCCACCCGCAAGATTGCCCCGGCGTTCGCCGCTGGCTGCCCGGTCGTGGTGAAGCCTGCTGCGGAGACTCCGCTGACCATGCTCCTGCTGGGTGAGGTTATTGCTGAGGTATTCGCCCGCCACGAGGTACCGGCAGGTGTGTTCTCCATCGTGACCACCACGCAGTCTAGCGCGCTGTCTTCCGAGCTCATGGCGGATCCGCGCCTGCGCAAGGTGACGTTTACCGGCTCGACCGGCGTGGGCAAGATTCTGGTGCGCCAGTCTGCCGATAATCTGCAACGCACCTCCATGGAGCTGGGTGGAAATGCCCCGTTCCTGGTCCACGAGGACGCCAACCTCGACCTAGTGCTTGACTGCGCAATGCAGGCGAAGATGCGCAACGGCGGTGAGGCTTGCATCGCGGCCAACCGCTTCATCGTGCACGAGGCGGTGGCTGAGGAGTTCACAGAGCGCCTGACGGAGAAGATGGCTGCTATCCAGGCAGGCCATGGTTTGGAAGAAGGCACCACCCTCGGCCCGCTGATTAGTGCGAAGCAACGCGACGGAGTGGCTCAGTTGGTCGAGCGCGCGCTTGAGCAGGGGGCCACCGCCACCACCGGCGGCGAGCGTCCGGATGGCGCCGGCTTCTTTTATCCAGCTACCGTTCTGGCGAACGTGCCTGACGACGCCGAGATCCTGCGCCAGGAGATCTTCGGGCCGGTAGCCACCGTGACCACCTTCTCCACCTTGGAGGAAGGAGTCGCCAAGGCCAACGACACCGAGTTCGGTTTGGCAGCCTATGCCTTCACCGAGAACTTCCACACCGCGGAGTACCTGGCGCACGCGCTGGAGGCAGGCATGGTGGGAATCAATCGCTCTGCTATCTCTGACGCTGCCGCTCCATTCGGTGGCATCAAGGAATCAGGCTTCGGCCGCGAAGGCGGCGCTGAGGGCATCGAGGAGTACATCTCCGTGCGCTACATCGCTAAGCCTTAGCGCTAACCAGCAAGCCTCAGCGAGCTGATTTTTCACAGGCATTGCCCCTCGGCGCCCTCACTTTTTGCAGAAAAAAAGGGGAGGACGCCGAGGGGCCCAGTTGATCCATGCGTAGTTACTTAAATTTCTATCTTTAAATTCGGGAGAAATATGACGGTTGTTGAAAAGACAGAAGGGGCGGCTCCACAGGCTGCGAAGCCGGCCTTGAGTTTCGTCCAAGGCATTGCCCTTATCTTTGGCACCAACATTGGGGCAGGCATTCTTTCCATTCCCTATGCCGCGCGTAACGGCGGATTCATGGCGCTCGTTATTGCGCTTCTCGTGGCGGGTACCCTGACCACGATTTCTATGCTTTATGTTGCGGAAAGTGCGATGCGCACAAAAGCGCCTCTGCAGGTTTCCGGTTTGGCGGAGCACTATCTGGGGCAGTGGGGCCGTTGGCTGGTCTTTCTTGCCATCATTATTAACGGCGTGGGTGCTTTGATTGCCTATGCTTCGGGCTCTGGCCAGCTGATAAGCAATATTTTCGGTGCGCCGCCGCTATTGGGAACGCTCATCTTCTTTGGTTTCGGCTCTTGGGTTATGTACCGCGGCCTGCACACCACCGGAGCTACTGAGGGGGCTATCACCGCCGGAATGGCGATTATTATCGCGATTTTGTGTGGTTGGACCTTCATTGGGCCAGGCATTAAAGCGGAAAACCTCCTGGTGCTGCACCCATTTTTCATCGTTCCGATTTTGAACCTGGCTGTTTTCTCGTTCGTGGCGCAGTACGTCGTGCCGGAACTGGTGCAGGGAATGGATCCGGAAAAACCGCATGAGACCGCACGCGCCATCGTCGTGGGCATGGTCATCACCGGCTTTACCTTGGCGCTCGTTCCTTTCGCTGCGCTCGGCCTCCTTGGTATGGATGTGACCGAAGTCGTGACTATCGCGTGGGGTGAGAAGCTTGGACCGGTGGCCTATTATCTGGCGAATATCTTCGCTTTGGCTGCAATGCTGACATCTTTCTTGGCAATTGGTTTTACCACGATGCGCAACATCTTGGACATGCTGCATTGGGAGGGAAGTAACCGCCAGCGTGCGATTGGTGTTGCGCTGACGGTGCTGCCGCCGCTAGTTATCTTCGTTTTAGGGTTGGGCGGCTTCGTTGCCGCGCTGTCTTATGCGGGCGGATTTGCCGGCGCTATCATGTCGATCATTCCCGTGATGCTGTTGCATGCCTCCCGCAAGCATGGCGACAAGGAAACGCGATGGAAAGTTGGCGTTCTTGCGCATCCGCTGATTCAGGGCGTCATCATCGTGGTCTATTTCTTGGCTTTCGTTTATTCGGTTCTCTCGATTGTGGGCCTGGTTCCGGCGGGCTGGGCTTAAGAAAGTGGCGTCGGCAAGCGCTCCTGCATAGGGGAGTGGGCAGGGTGCTTGCCAAAAGTATTACCGAAATTTATTTTTCCAGAGGGGTCTGGCTATCAGTGCAGGTCATAGAGAAATAAAACGAACCTTACGGGACGAGAACTCTGAACGCCTAATCAATTAAGGGTGATTAGAGTCATATATTCTCCAGGGTTCCTCGGCTGGGAATTGTTGCTGTTGTGAATTTAGGATTTGCCTAGAGAACTCCAAAGATTTTGTTAAGATGAACAGTATGCCTACATGGCATCCCGGGCAGTTCGATCTCTATGCGAATAGCCAGTCCCCTCACGTACTTTGTTATCGCTCTGTCTGTTCCACAGCCGCGACAACAACTGAATTAGAGAGAGTATTGGTCATGTCAAAGATATCTTTTCGGCCACCTCGTTCTGTAACTGCACTCAGCGGGCTTAATTTAAGCGGCCGCTGGCGCATGCTCACTGCCTCAGGCATGGCTGCTGCGCTAGTTATGGGCGGGGTCGTTGTTGTACCCAACCTCCTCGATAATGAGCCTGCAGCCCAGGCGGAGACCGCAGCGCCAGGTTCCTCCGAAGAAACCGCCATAAACACCACGGTTCCCGCGGGAAGTACCCGCTCCGTGAACGGCTTCGTGGGCCTGCAGACCGGCGGCACCATGCAATCGAACCTGGACGATCCAAACGTTGCGCCCATGTCTGGCGTGAAAGTCTTTGCCCAGTGGTTCGAAAAGGACGGCACAGCGTCGCCGATTTATACCACCACCACCGGCGCCGATGGTCAGTTCCACATCGGCATGACCTCCTTTACTGACGCCAAGGGTGTCCAGCGCAACTTCGACGCAGACCCCAACTTGCCGGAGGGGGAGAAGCTCCGCGTCTGGTCCATTAATCCGGATACCTCACAGTACAACCTGCTCTACTCCTATGGTCAAGAGCAGATCATGCCGGAAGGCAACATCGCCAACACCGAGGCCGGCACTACCCAGTCCGTGGGGTCTGATACCTATAACCACATCAAGATCGCTTACTCGCCCATCGCTAACAACAAGGTGATGCACAACCTGGCCGAAGCTGCTACCAACGAGCGCTCGGGCTCCTATGGCCAATACTCCGGTACCGTCTTCTGGAACCAAACCAACGCCGCCGCCGGCGCCCTCTTGTGGCAGAACTACCAGTCCGCCAACGGTGTCGACTCCGTGGCTCCAGACGTCACTGTGTATGGCTCCTACCTTTCTGATTACGCGCTATCGCGCATCTACGATCCCGCAACCATGGCCGCCATCGGTTACAAGGGCCGCGTGCGCGATTCCAACTGGAGTACCCAGCAAGAACTCGCGCTGCAGCAGTGGATTAAGCAGCGGATGGCAGCGGAAGGCCAGCAGAAGTGGATCGCAGAGACCGTCCAAGCCAAGACCGATGCCAACGGTAAGTACACGCTGCAGTTCCGCGGTATCTGGGGAAATAGCTGGGACGATAGAGGTATTTTGTCCAAGGATTATACCTGGCACAACCTGGCTGATTCTGCCGCGGACGGTTCTTGGGCCAACGGCAACATGAAGTCGAAGCACGTCAACGACGAGTGGATGTTCTTCTCAATGCAGGACATGCCGGGAATTTCCGTGAACACGCCGTTTAACTACAACGGTTACACCGGCAACACCACCAGCAACTTAACCTCTGCCGGCACCTTGGCCGGATGGCCGTCTAACTGGGGCGGTTCGCTGGATTACGCCACCAACATCAACTTTGCGCTGTACCCGGGCAACCTGAAGTTTGACGTCACCCCGTATGACTCTTTCTCCAACGTCGCTACTGCGGGTCAAGCCATCGAGACCAACACGACGGGCCTGCAGTACGACAAAAACGGGACCGTGCGTTATCAGATCGCGTGGTTCGACGAGGCTGGCAATGAACTGACCCAGTACACCTGCCCGCCGGTAGCGCCAGACGCGAGTGGCAGGCTTCCTTCCTGCGGTTTTGTCACCGACCCTAACTTGAAGAAGACCACCACCTACACCGCACGCTTGTTTGCGGTCTCGCCCTCTGGCGTGCGCGATGGCCTGGCGATAACGCAGGATTCCTTCACCGTTAAGCCACTGCCGACGTCCGGGCGCTACGAGCCCACCTATGGTTCTACAACCGTGGCTCAAAGCAGCATTGGTTCCGTTGCGGCGCCGCTTTTTGACGACTCGACTACCGCAACAACCGTTGAAACCCTGCCGGCACCAGCCGGTACCACCTACAAGCTGGCGGATGGCGCCCCAACGTGGGTAAAGGTTGATGACCAAGGCACCATCACCGCCACACCGGGCGCCGATGTTGCGCTGGAAGATTACACCGTCCCGGTCATTGTCACCTACGCCGATGGCTCGACCGACCTCGTCAATGCCAAGGTCACGGTCACTGACGGCATCCCGCCGGAGATTGCGCAGATCGATTCGCAGAACCTAGAGCTGGGCAAAGCCATCTCCCCGATTCAGGTTAAGCCGACGGACAACGTCGGTGTGACCAGCGTTGAGGTCAGTGGCCTGCCAGATGGCGTCACCTACGATCCTGCGACCGGAACCATTAGCGGTACTCCGTCGGCCACCGGGGCGTCGACAGTTAACGTCCGCGTCACCGATGCCGCCGGAAATGTCACCGAAACTGCATTCAGTATCAACGTCGTGGATACTTCCGCGCCGGTTCTCACCAGCCCGGATGCCACCGTCCCAGAGGATAAGCCTGCTTCGATTCCGATCAAGGTGGACGATCCTAAAGCCACCGTCACCGTGGAAGGTGATATCCCGCCGGGCATGACCTGGAACGAGCAAAACGGTGCCCTCGAAGGTACCCCAACCGAACCGGGCATCTACACGGTCGCCGTATCGGCCACCGATCCCCAGGGCAATAACTCTGTATCCAACCTGGTCGTTACTGTTACCGACACCAAGGCGCCGACCATTGCCAAGATCAACGACGCCACCGCAGAGGCCGGTCAACCGATCACCGCAATTCCAGTAGACGTCACCGATAACTTCGACAAGTCCGTCAGCAACGTTGTAGTCGCGGGCCTGCCACCAGAAGTTACCTATAACCCGGAGACCCACAAGATCGAAGGAATCCCGCAGGCACCGGGGGAGTACCCAATTACGGTGACTGCGACCGATGCCGCCGGCAATACCTCGACCCAGGAATTCCTTATCAAGGTAGTCGACACCACCGCGCCGAAGGTGGACGATATCGATGATGTGAGCGTGGAAAACGGCACCGCCTTGGAGCCGATCCACGTGACCAGCAATGAGCCGAATTCTAAGTTCAGCGCGTCCGGGCTACCAGAAGGCGTCAGTATCGATCCCACCACGGGCATCATCTCTGGTACACCAAAGACTGAAGTCACGAGCCCAGATGGCAAGAACTTCCCGGTCACCGTCAAGGTAACTGATCCTTATGGAAACGTCACCGAGAAGACTTTTAACATCAAGGTCACCGATACCGTTGCCCCGGCTCTGCGCCCGCTTCGCGACGTCTCGGTTCCTGAAGATCAGCCGCTCAACCTGGAGCCTGTCACCAGCCCGGACCCAACCGCGAAGATTGACGTCACCGGCCTGCCCGAGGGCGTGACCTTTGATAGCGAAACGGGGCTCGTCACGGGCACCCCAACCACTCCGGGGCGCTACGAAGTTACCGTTACCGCCACCGACCCAGCCGGTAACTCCACGAAGCAGACCGTTGTCTTGTTCGTGGGCGATGCCACCGCGCCTACCTTCGATGATCCGGAGGATCAGACGATTAACCAGGGGGAGGCCATCAAACCCATCGATCTGATGAGCCTAAACCCGGACGACAACTCCACCGCACCGCAGGATCTCGCCTGGACCGTCACCGGCCTGCCCGAGGGCGTGACCTACGATCCCGAGACCAAGAAAATCTCCGGCACCCCGAAGGAAACCGGCTCTTCTGTGGTCACCGTGACCGCAACGGACGCCGCCGGCAACGCCACGACTAAGACCTTCGTCATCGCGGTAAACGATGCAACGGCGCCTCGCATCACTCCGGTGGACAGCGTCAGCGTCCCGGAGAATGAACAAATCACTCCGATTCCGGTCGTTACCGATGATAAGAACGCGAAGATCGAAGTCACGGGCCTGCCGGAGGGCTTGAGCTACAACCCGGATACCAACCAGATCGAGGGCACCCCGACTAAGCCGGGTACCTATGATGTCGTTATTGCGGCAACTGATGCAGCGGGCAACGTGTCCTACGAACCGTTTACCATCACCGTCGAAGACAAGACCGCCCCGGTCATCGATCCGATTGAGAAGCAGGATATCGCTCTGAACGAGACGATTAAGCCGGTCGTGGTCTCGGTAAATGATCCGGATGCTACCGTCCAGGTTGATCCGGAGACCCTGCCGAAGGGGGTTAGCTTCGACCCCGTGACCAACACCTTTACCGGCCGCCCAGAGAAGCCGGGAACCTACACCATTAAGGTCACGGCTACCGATGCCGCCGGCAATACCTCGGAGCCCGTTGATTTTGTCATCACCGTCTCCGATAAGACCGCGCCGCAGATCGCGCCGATTTCGGATCCTACCGTTCCCGCGGATTCCCCGATCACGCCAATTGAGATCACCGCTGAGGACAACGTTGCGGTGACCTCCTTGACAGTCACTGGCTTGCCTGAGGGTTTGAGCTATAACCCCGATACCAAGCAGATTGAGGGCACCCCGACTAAGCCGGGAAGCTACCCAGTGACGATCACCGCTAAGGACGACGCTGGCAATACCACCGAAGAAGTCTTCAACATCAACGTCAATGACGCCGGTGCACCAGTCATCCAGCCGCTGCCCGATAGCACGGTCGCTGCGGGATCTGAGGCCAACCCGATTCCAGTGCGCGTAGATGATCCTTCTGCGAAGGTAACGGTTGAAGGCCTACCTGATGGCATGACTTTTGACCCAGAGACGGGACTAATCACCGGTACCCCGACCAAGCCGGGCACCTACACCGTGACCGTGACCGCGGTCGACGAAGCGGGCAACAAGGCTATCGATACCTCGACCATCACCGTCACCGATGCCCAGGGGCCAAAGCTGGACGAGATCAGTGACCAAGACGTTGCTGCCGGCAGCGCCATTAAAGATATCGTTGTCAAGGCGGATGACCCTGATGCCAAGATTTCCGTAGTCGGCCTGCCAGAGGGCGTTCAGTATGACGCCGCTACCAACACGATTTCTGGCACGCCAACCACCGCGGGCACCTACCCAGTGCGCGTCCTGGCAACCGATGCAGCCGGAAACACCTCCTACGTTGACTTCACCATCACGGTCAGCAATTCCACTGCTCCGAAGGTCGACCCCATCGACGATCAAACGGTAGAGAAGGGCGATGCGATCACCGATATCAAGGTAGTCAGCGACGATCCGAACGCCACCGTGACGGTCACCGGTCTGCCTGATGGTCTCAGCTTCGACCCAGAAACCGGAACCATCTCTGGCACGCCAACCACCGCTGGTGAGCTGGCTGTCACCGTGAACGTGACCGATGCCGCGGGCAACACGACCACGGAGACCTTCACCATCACCGTCGTCGACCCTGGAGCGCCGGTTCTGGAACCAATTTCGGATCAGGAGGTGCCGCTGGGGGATCCGATTGAGGAGGTTCAGCCAACCCCGAAGGATCCATCGATTTCTACGACGATCACCGTGACTGGGCTGCCGGATGGTGTTACTTACGACACCGATACCAATACGATTTCGGGTACTCCAACTCGCGCGGGGGACTTCCCCGTCGTGGTCACCGTAAAGGCCACTGACGCCAACGGTAAGTCTTCCGTCGAGAAGTTCACGATCCACGTGGTCGATTCTGGGGCGCCTTCCTTAGACGGCGTCGCCGATCGGACCGTCAAGGAAGACACCGAGCTTGACCCGATTCATATCACCTCGGATGACCCGCAGGCTACCCTGACCGTGACTGGCTTGCCTTATGGCGTTCGGTTCTTCCCGTCCACGGGCGAGATTTCCGGCGTGCCAACTACTCCGGGCACCTATGAAGTGACGGTGACCGCCACCGATGCGGCAGGCAATACTACCGAGAAGCAGCTGACCATCACCGTAAAGGATGCAACCGGTCCGCAGGTGGATCCGATTGCAGATCAGGCTGTCGATGCCAATACGCCGATTGAAACGATTCGGGTCTCTTCTGATTCGGACACGGATAAGGTAACGGCCTCCGGTCTGCCGGATGGCGTGAAGCTTGAGACCGTTGACGGCGTTGCCACCATCACCGGCACCCCGACCAAGCCGGGCACCTACGAGGTCACCGTGACGGTCACCGATGCCAACGGCAATGCCACCGACGAAACCTTCACCATCGTGGTCCGTGAGCCGGCCGATACCACCGCGCCGAAGCTTGACCCGATTTCGGATCAGACCGTGAAGCTGGGTGAAGACGTCACTGAAGTCACCGTTCACAGCGATGACCCAGCAGCAACGCTGAGCGCAACCGGCCTGCCTACTGGCGTCGAATTTGACCCAGCTACCGGCACCATCAGCGGCAAGCCGAGCGCCTTTGGCCGCAGCACGGTTACTATCACGGCAACCAACGCCGCTGGCAACAAGGCAACCACTACGTTCACCATCGACGTCGTCGCAGCCGATCCGACCGATCCGACCGACCCGACGGATCCGACCGATCCGACCGACCCGACGGATCCGACCGACCCGACCGACCCGACCGACCCGACGGATCCGACCGACCCGACGGATCCGACCGACCCGACGGATCCGACCGACCCAACCCCGGATGATCCGGTCACGGCACCGGTGATTGCACCTATTGCTGACGTGAATGTTGCAACCAATAGGACGTTGATGCCAATCAACGTCGTGGTTGATAACGAGGAAGCAGACGTCACCGTCACCGGCCTGCCGGATGGCGTGACCTATGATGAGGCCACCGGCCAAATCTCTGGCAAGCCAACCAAGGCTGGCGACTACACCGTGACTGTGACCGCAACGGTGAATGGCGTTTCTTCGACCAGCGAATTCCACATCGTGGTCAAGGATCCGCAGCAACCGCTGGCAGACGCAAATAACCCGGCATACCCGTCGGTAGACGTCGCGCCGGGTAGCGAGGTCAAGGTCCCACAAACCGGCGATATGGTACTTCCGGAGGGCACTAAGTTCTCCACCACGGATTCGAACGCGAGCGTTGACCCAGCAACGGGTGAACTGACCGTCAAGGTCCCGGAGGATGCAACCCCGGGTGAGACCATCACCATTCCGGTGACCGTGACTTATCCAGACGGCTCTACTGAAGAGGTAGAAGTTGTTGTCACGGTTGTTGAGCCGGCGTCTGCCGACGTCACGGATTACAAACCTGCTTATTCCGAACCCATAAAGGTTGCATCCGGTGAGACTGGTACTGCTGAAGTTCGGTACGGTTCTGATGATGCTCCGAGCGGCACGAGGTATGAGATTCCTGCTGATTGGGCCGGCCAAGGTGGTTGGAACGTAAGTATCGATGAAGCCACCGGCAAGCTGACGGTTATCGCGCCGAAGGCAGGGACGGCAACTCCGGATGATCTCGAACTCGTTGTTCCGGTAGTCATCACCTACCCGGATGGGGCAGTGGCTGACACCATTGCGGCAACGTTCACCTTGGATACCTCCGGCGATACTCCGGAAACCCCGGATGCACCGTCTTGGAACGATGCGAAGGCCCCGGCTGGTGGCGCCGTGAAGGTTCCAAATGTCGGCGGCAAGGTACCGGCAGGTGCCAACGTCGATAAGACCACCGGCCCAGGTACCGCGACCTTGGAAGAGAACGGCGATGTCATCGTCACCATCAAGCCAGACGCCAAGCCAGGCGATACCGTAACCGTCATCGTCCGCGATGACTCCGGCAAGGAAATCGGCAGCATCACCGTGACCGTCACCGAGCCGAACACTGATCCGGGTACTGACCCCGGCAAGAACCCAGGCAGCTCGGATGGGTCTTCTGATGGCTCTTCGGATGGTTCCTCGAGCTACCAGCCTTCTGAGCGTTGTGTGGCTACCGGCTTGGCAGTGGGTCTGCCACTGTTGCTGCTCATCCCGGCAGGTCTGGCAGCACAGGTTCGCATTCCAGGTCTGTCTGAGATGCAGGCACAGCTGGCACGCCAGTGGCAGCAGTTCAACACTCAGACGCAGAAGCAGCTGGGTATCTTCAACCCGCAGCTGGCCGGCCAGGTCGAGCAGGCTAATCGCCAGCTCGCGGCCTTCAACGCGAAGATTTCCCCGGAGGTGCGCAAGCTAGGCGCCGGTCTTGCCCTCGTGGCTGCCGGACTTCTGGTAGGCGGTCTGGTCTACGATGCCTGTGCTTCCGACGACGGGTCTTCCACCGGATCTTCTGACTAGTCAGTTGGCAAGCTCAACTGATTGAGCCCTAGGGCTTAATCAAAAGAAGGGAGGCTGTCACTAACGCTTTGGTTAGTGACAGCCTCCCTTTTGTGTATGAGCGTGGGCGGGTTAAGTAGCAAATGCTACTTAACCCTCAGTTTTTATATTGGGGGTGATGCTCTGCGCCGAGATTAGTTTTCGATGTAGTACATCTGCTTGTTGACGAACTCATCCATGCCCAGCGGGCCGAGCTCGCGGCCGAAACCGGAGCGCTTCACGCCGCCGAAAGGCAGCTCCTCGCCCTCACCGGCTGGGGTGTTGACGTTGGCCATACCCACCTCGAGGCGGCGGGAGATGGCGGCTGCGCGTTCGGTGTCCTGGGAGAACACGGTGCCGCCCAGGCCGAACTGGGTGTTGTTGGCCAGCTCGAGTGCTTCCTCGTCAGAGGACACCTTGTAGACCACAGCAACTGGGCCGAAGAACTCTTCGTAGTAGATGTCAGAGCCAACCGGGATGTCGGTGATGACGGCAGGGGAGATGAAAGCACCCTTGTCGGCCAGCTCACCGCCAGCACGCAGCGTTGCGCCTTCCTTTACCGCGCGCTGAATTTGGTCGTGCAGGGTCTCCGCCGCCGCACGCGAGGACAGGCAGGAGTAGGTGCCCTCACCCTGGGCGTCGGCAGGCGCAGCCTTTGCTGCCTCAGCGAGCTTGGTGAGCTCAGCCACGAACTCGTCGTAGATGTCCTCCATGACGATCATGCGCTTGTTGGAGTTGCAGGCCTGGCCAGTGTTGTACATGCGAGTCGTCCACGCCAGCTTGGCTGCTTCTTTGACGTCGTCGGTGTCGAGCAGAATGTAAGGATCGGAGCCACCGAGCTCCAGCACAGCCTTCTTCAGGTGCTGGCCTGCCTGGGCACCAACGATGGAGCCGGCGCGCTCGGAACCAGTTAGGGAAACTCCCTGGATGCGTGGATCGGCGATGATGGTGGAAATCTGATCGTGGGTGGCGAAGATGTTGTTGTATACGCCTTCCGGGATGCCAGCGTCATCCATGATCTTCTGCACGGCGAGTGCGGAACGTGGGCAAATCTCGGCGTCCTTCAACACGATGGTGTTTCCCAGCACCAAGTTAGGGCCGACGAAGCGGGCGATCTGGTAGTAGGGGAAGTTCCACGGCATGATGCCAAGCAGCGGGCCGATGGGCAGGCGGCGGATAACCGCAGTGCCGTTAGCGCCCGTAGGAATCGACTGATCCTTGGTGAATTCCTCGCCGTTGTCGGCGTAGTACTTGATGATGGCGGCGGAGAATTCTGCTTCCTCGATGCCTTCGGAGATAGGCTTGCCCATCTCTTCCGCGGCAATCTTGGCCAGCTCTTCCTTGCGTTCTGCAAACAGCGCTGCTGCGCGGGCAACGATTTCCGCGCGCTCGGACATCGGGCGGGCGCTCCACTCGCGGTAGGCTGCGGCGGCCTTCGCCAGTGCGCCTTCTACCTCGGCGTCGGTTGCCGCGTCGAAGGTCTCGACGATCTCGTCGGTAGCAGGGTTTTGAACTCGGTAAGTGGTAGACATTAATTCTCCTTGTTGTGTGATCTAGCTCCTTTTGGAGCCTAATAGTGAACTAGGTTGAAATAGGGCTATCCTCTAAACTAGCGGCAATTGAGAGTCTTCGCCGGAAGTTATCCGCTTCAGCGTGCGGCCCTTGAAGAAATCCGGGTGCGCAAAGCGCGTAAACAGCATCAGTACGGAACCCAGCAGCAAGATGCCCATGCCCAGCACGAAGACGGTGCCCACCCCGAAAATCGAGGAGCCAGAACCGTATTCCGGGCTAAGCGAATCGAATGCGGTGATAAAGAACATCAGCAGCAAGAATCCACCGCCGACCAATGGGAAGCAGAACTTGAAAACCACGTTGTGTACGCTGCTGAAAAGCTCGTGGCGGAAGTACCAAATGCAGGCCACGGCGGTGATGCCGTAGTAGAAGCAGATCATCAAACCGAGGGCAGAAATGGTGTCCCACAGAGCGTTCTCAGAAAGGATGCGCGTGACCGTGTAGAAACCGCCCGCTGCAATAGCGGAGGCAATCGTGGCCGTAGACGGCGTGCGGAACTTTGGGCTGATCTTGGAAAAGACCGGCGGCAACGCCTTGTAATAGCCCATTGCCAGCAGCGTACGGGCGGGGCCCACCATCGTGGACTGCAGCGAGGCGAAGGAACTGGAGAGCACCGCGACGTAGATAAGCAGGGCGGCCGAGCCCAGCACAGGGGAAGAGAGAGCGGCGAAGATGGATTCCTGGTTCTCCGGGTTGCCGGCACCTAAGCCTTCGTCACCAGTACCCGCCCAGGTGATGACCGCCAGTGCGGTGAGGACGTAGAGGCTGATGATGACCAAGACCGTGATGGTTGCCGCGCGACCCGGAGTCTTTTCTGGGTCCTTCGTTTCCTCATTCATCGTCAGCGTGACGTCCCAACCCCAGAACATGAAGATGGACAAGGAAATGCCCGCCGCGATGAGGGAGAAGTTGCCGATTTCCAGCGGATTAAACCATGAAACTGAAATCGGGGTGAAGTCGAAGCCGCCGCCCTTATAAGCGCGCACGATGGCCACGATGTCAAAGACAACGATGGCGATGATCTGGACCGCCACCAGCACATACTGTAGTTTCTGCGTGGAATCCAAGCCGCGGTAAGACACCCACGCGGCAATGGCGATAAACACCATCGTCGTGGGGATATTAATCCAGAGATTGCGCGTCAGATCAGCAATTTCGGGGCGGCCTGCTATCTGGGCAAGGAAGAGATAGAAGAAGTCCACAGCGACTGCGGCAAGGTTCGAAAGAACCAGGATGGTGGCAGTAATAAGGCCCCATCCGCCCATCCAGCCCACCCACGGGCCGAATGCTTTGGTAGCCCACGTAAAGGAAGTACCGGAGTCAGGCACGGCGTTGTTGAGCTCGCGATACGCAAAGGCCACCAGGAGCATCGGGATGAATCCCAAAAGGAGGACCGCCGGAACAAACTCGCCCACCGCGGAAATGGTCGGGCCAAGTCCGGAAGTCAGCGTATAGGTCGGCGCGATGCAGCTGATGCCGATGACGACTGCGCCGAGTAAGCCGACACGTCCGGTAGCCAGGCCCTTGGTGGAGGCGATGTTATCGCCGCTGCCCGGCGTGGGCTGAATCGGTGGTGCAGGAGTGGCACTAGTCATGACTACTCACCGCCTTTCAAAAAGAACTAGGAAATACGGTCTGGTGCTAGGAAGCGATCTGGGCGAAAGCGCCTGCTAGATCGCTTCGTGGTCGGCGCCGGCGTGCATGTAGCCGGCTGGTACGACGACCATGGGAACGGGAATGGAGCGCAGCATTCGCGACGCCGTGCCACCCAAGAAGAGCCGGCCGGGAACCGCGAGACGAGAAGAGCCAACCACGGCGAGCTCTCCGTCTTGCCAGGTGACGTTTTCCATTGCGGCTTCGACATCGCGGCCAGTGGCGACGTCGGTTGTGGCATAGCCTGCCGAGAGCATTTCTTCGGCGATATCGCCCAGCTTGCGGTTGGCGTAAGCGCGTACTGCATTGGGAACGTCGGTGCCGAGGCCATGCAAATCGGACTCGCCAGGCAGCACGAGCGAAAGCAGGCGCAGCGGAATGTGGCGGCGCCGCGCACGGTCCAAACCAATCGCGATGACATCCGTGGTGCCTGGGCGCGGACCAAACATGACGGTGATGCGGCTGATGGGGCCGGGGTAGGAGTAGCCGCGTGGTGCGAGAGCGATAGGGACAGTACCGGAGTGCAACAACGTGTTGACCGCAGTACCCATTTGGAAGCGGCCAAAAAGGCCGCCCTTGCGCGCACCAACCACGATCATGTCGCAGTCCAGTTCTTCCGCCGCGCGATTGAGGGCCTCGGCCTCAGACTCGCCGGGGACGATCCTGGCGGTGGCGCGGATATCACTGGGGACTTCGCCCAGCGCCTCCTGCAACCAACCTGCAATCTGTTCTTCCAGGATGGAGCTGTATCCGCGGTCGTGCGGGTAGACACCGGAGAAGGAATTATTGGCCGGGGCCGCCATGACGATCTCAAGGTTGACGTTGCGGGTCTTGGCAAGGGCGATGCCCAAGCGGAGCGCGTCCTTGCCATAGTCCGTAGCAACGTAGCCCACCAAGATATGTCCGGTGGCTGCGCGGCGCTCGAAATCAGAAGCAGACAATATTTAACCCTTATCGGCAATCTTCTGGGCGACGAGCTCGCCCTGGCGGACAGCACCGTCGACGTGCTGGTAGCCCTCGGCAGCGATGTCGGAGCAGGCGTAGTAGATGGAGCCGGTCGGCTCGTTCTGCAGGTGGCCCCAGCGGGATAGGCCACCCAGGTCATAAGAGGTGGCGTATGCGCCGCGGGTCCACTCTTCTGCAGCCATGTCGGAGAGGTAGAACGCGATTGGCTCCTTGGTCTTCGGGCCCAGGTAATCAGCCATTGCAGACAGGATGCGCTCCTTGCGCTCTTCTTCTGGCAGGTGCCACATTTCTTCGGCATAAACGTCGGAGACGAAGCCGACCAAGGTACCGTACTGGTCTTCTTCGCCCTCGACGGAGGCAGCAAAGTTCTTGCCGTAGTTGGTGTTGTCGTAGACCTCCTGAACCAAACGGCCGCCGCCGAAGCCGGTGCCGGAAAGGCCCTCTTCGCGCCAGAAAGGCTTGTCGTAGATGGCGTGGACCTTGATGACCAAGCCCATGGAGATGTGCTGGTGCACGATCTGCTGGTCACGTGGCAGCGGCGGTACGAAGGAGATGCGGCTGTACAGGTTTGGCGGAACTGCCAGGACTGCGTAGCGGGCCTTGACGGTGACTTTCTCGGAGTAGGCGGTCACCTGGCCAGCAGCGCCGTTGTTCGGCACGCCGTTGCGAACGTCGGCTGCGATCTTGTTGAGGTCATCAGCAGTGGTTGGGTCAACCTCAGCCCAGTGCAGTTCGCGAACCGGGGTACCGAGGTAAACGTCCTCGCCGAGCTCCTTGGCCAGAGTCAGGGAGACGGTCTGCATGCCGCCGACCACGCGGCGGTCGAGGATGAAGTCCTCATCCACCAGGTTAGAGAAGGACCCTGCGGAGGATGCCATGAGCACTGCCTGCAGGGTGGAGAAAGCATAGGAAGGCTTGGTCAGCATGCCGGATGCTACGTAGATGGAGACGTTGTCGATTGCTTCGGCGTCGTCAGACAGCCCCTCGAGCCACGTGCGGAAGGAGATGGAGTCCAGCTCCTTCGCACGCGGGTGAGCCCATGGGCGCGCCGGGTCCATCTCTGCTGCGAGGTCGTCCATGATCTTGATGAGGCGGTCCATCTCTGCGATGGTCTTCTCGGAAGCAGGGAAGACGGTGCCCTCATACTCGTGGCGGGTGCCGTCTGGGGCAACGTAGATGGACTTGCCCTCGCGGTAGCGCTGGAAGGTCTCGAGTCCTAGTTCATCAACGAGCGCGATGAGGCGGGTCTGGTCTGGGGAGATCCACTGGCCGCCCAGCTCGACGAAGTGCTCTACGCCCTCGGCGTCCTTGACCTTGCCGTTCCACGTACGGCCGCCGACGCGGTCACGTGCCTCGAGGACTGCGACGGACAGACCCTTCTTCTTCAGGGTGCGGGCCGCCATGAGGCCTGCTGGACCTGCGCCGATGACGACGACATCGCGCTCGATGACGGGGTTGGTGTTGGAGTCATTGCTGAAAAGAGATGACATGGTGTTTCACTCCTGAGTATGGCCTTCCCGTTGAATCGCGCGCCTAGACGTGCTCGACTGTGGGAAGATTTGATGAAAGCAAAGCGCAAAATGAACAGCATTCATTTTGTGTTGCGTGTCACTGTACAGGACTCAGTGTGAGTCTGGATAGGGGTAAGAGTCATGAATTTTTTGCGTGCCAAAGGTCGACCGTCAAAGGCGCTGGTAACTCGTGAAAAAATTGCTGAGGCTGCCCTAAAAATTATTGACAAACAGGGGTACGAGAAGCTCACTATGGCCCGAATCGCTCGCGAAATGGGGGTGGGGCCGAGTGCGCTGTACAACCACGTTGAGAACAAGCACGAGCTGCTTATCCTCGTGGAGGACGCGGTGATGGCACAGGTAGACGCATCGCTTCTCGACGCCGCCTTAGCGGGCGAGGTGAGCGTGCGTTACGCATTAGAGGTCTGGGCGCGTTCCTACCGCGATGTATTCGCGCGGCATTATCCGCTGGTGGAGGTCATTGCTTCTACCCCCGTGTCAGGCGCTCCACGGGCAGTGAAAATGTACGAAAAATTAGCTGAGGTACTGGCCTTTGCCGGCGTCGAATCCGCGCAGATTCTGCCGCGGATCATCATGCTGGAGTCCTTCATCTACGGCTCTGCCTTCGATGCCAATGCTCCCCAAGAAATCTTCGAGATTCCCGAAGACGGTGATGTAGAAGTACCGTATCTGCGCAGCGCCCGTGCTGCATGGCTGGAAAAACTTTCGGCTGCGGCAATTAAAGAGCAAAAAGCCGCCAACCCGTTTGCGGAAGATCCGTTTCAAACGGGTTTGGCGGCGTTATTGGCAGATTTCCTGCCGGCGGTTCCAGGTGAGCAACCGCCGTCTAAGTAGGGAAAGGGCGATGGGATAGAAGGCGATTATTCGCCGTATGGGCGAATACCCGCACGCTCCCAGGCGGCCAAGAAGATGTTTGTTTCTTCCTCGGTGGTAATGGAAACGCGTACGCCCTCATCCAGGTAGCGGCGGATGATGACGCCTTCGTCGGAAAGCTTGCGTTCAACCTCTTCGGCGTCGCCGCGTGGAATCCAAACGAAGTTGCCCTTGGAAGGGCGCGCGCCAATTGCCTCAGCTACGCGCTCGCGCTGCACCTTGGTCTCTTTGACGCGGGCAAGCAGCTCCTCTGCCGAGTTAAGCGCTGCGATCGCAGCCTTTTCTGCCATGTAGGTAACCGTCAGCGGCATGGTCATTAGCTTGAGGCCGTGGATGAGCTCCGGGGAGGCGATTCCGTAACCCACGCGTGCACCGGCAAGGCCGAAGGCCTTGGAGAAGGTGCGGGCGCCCACCAGGTTCGGGTAGTTGAAAATCTCCTCGGCAGAGTTCGGGGTATCCTCCGCGTCGTTGTACTCCCAGTAAGCCTCATCGAGGATAACCACGATGTCCTTCGGAACCTGCTCCATGAAGTCGCGGAACTCGCCCTTGGTGATGGTGGTGCCGGTTGGGTTATTTGGGTTGCAGAGGATGATGGCGCGGGTCTTGTCCGTGATGGCCTCGATCACGGCATCCAAGCCCAAGCGGTCGTCCTCGGTGAGCGGAGTCATCACTGGTTCCGCGCCGGCCATGCGCACGTAGAGCGGGTAAGCCTCGAAGCTGCGCCACGGAAAGATTACTTCGTCACCAGTGTGGCAGGACATTCCGATGGCCTGCTGAACGATGGCCGAGGCGCCCGCCGCGATGGCGAGGTGATCTTCAGGAACGCCTAGGTACTTAGAAAGCTCGGTGGTCAGTTCTGGGCAGCCATTGATCTGGTAGCGGTTGGTCTCCGCTGCCGCCCGCGTCATTGCCTCGAGTATGGAGGGAAGCGGCGGGTTAGGGATTTCGTTGGAGGAGAGCTTCAGCTTGTCGCCGTCGGACTTGCCGGGCTTGTAATCAGGGAACTTGTTGAGATCAGGGCGAAGCATATGGTTTTAAAACTCCTTACTTTAAAGCGACTTTTAAGAAGTGATTGATAAGACCTAGAACATGTTCCACACGGTAACCGCCATGATGACGATTCCCATGCCAAATACGAAGTAGTTCCACGGGTCATTTTTGAACTTGGAAAAAGCGTCGAGCTTCTTGAACATGTAGACCGGGACCAGGTAAACGAGGAAAGCCACGAAGATGCCACCGACGACCGAAATCATCGACACGATGGATGGGTTATAGACCGCCACCAGGGTAGTGCCAACGAAGGTGATGAGATAGACGATGTTGAGCAGGCTGCGGTGCGAGATGCGCTCAGCCAGCTTTGGCGCTGCTAGGCGCAGCAGGTACTCTGTGCCTTCCTCGGTGCCCAGCATGTGGCCGAAGTAGGAGGAGATGATGGCGCACATGACCACAACGGGTGCCATGTAGGCCATGAACGGGGTGCCGGTGACGTTAGCGAAGTAGGACAGTACCGGAATGTTTTGTTCCAGTGCCTCATTCATTCCATCGGCCCCCAAAGCCAGGACGCATGACCAAACGAAGAACATGGTAAAGACCACCAGCAAGATGGCGGTAAGCAGCTCCGTGCGGTCAACGCGCTTGGCGGTCTTCTCGCCATAGGCCGGCTGCATGTCTAGTGCGAACTGAGACAGTGCCGCCATGTGGGAAAAGGAAAATACAAGCACCGGCAGAATCAGCAGGATTCCCTTGAGGATTCCAAAGTCGCCTTCACCGTTGTCGTAGTGCAGGAAGCTCTGAAAATCCCAGCGTGGGATGAGATAGATGGACGTTGCTGCCAAAGCGAAGATGAGCGGATAGACCAGCACCTGGGCCAGCCACAGCATGGGCTTGCGGCCCACGGCGAACGCGCCGGTCATAATGCCCACGCAGAGGATAGCGAGTACCCACCGGTTGATGGAAGGTCCACCCAGTTGGTTGACGATGAAGCTATCGACCGAGTTGGTGATGCTGATGCCGTAAATCAGCACTGTGGGGAAGATAGCGAGCCAGTACAAAATGGCGATAACGATGCCGGAGGTGCGGCCAAAATACTGCGTGGCCAGTTCCAGGACGTCCTTGCCGTGGTCGCGGATGGGCGCGCCACTGACTATTCGGACATAGGTGCGGTGCGAGAAATAGACCAGCGGCAGGATGAAGACCGTGGCAAAGACCAGCGGCCAGAAACCAAATCCACCAGCGTTAAGTGGAAGGAACAAAATTCCTGCGCCGACGGCAGTGCCGAACAGGGTGATGACCCAAGTCATCGTGGAGCCAGCAGGTTTGGCCTCCGCACGCTCAACAGCGGTAGCAACGGTATCGCTCATTGAAAAATCCTTTGTTTGGGGACAGGTTTAGTCGTTGTCAGGCAGCGACAGAGCTTGGTCCACAATCACGTTGATGACTGCTGGAATCTGCTTCTCGCGCATAGCCTGCAGGGCGCGCTCGACGGCAGGGCCTGCCTCGGCGTCGGAAGTGACAAGCTCGCCGTGTGCGCCGAAGCCACGGGCGACGGCGGCGAAATCCGGGTTGGAAAGCTGGGTGCCGGAAACGCGATCAGGGAAGTGGTTCTTTTGGTGATCGCGGATGGTGCCGAACTCGCCGTTGGACAGCACGACGGTCAGATAAGGAGCGCCGTACTGCAAGGCGGTAGCCAGCTCTTGGCCATTCATCAGATACTCGCCGTCGCCAGCAATGGCGATGACGGTGCGCTCAGGAAACTCCAGCTTGGTGGAGACTGCACCTGGAACGGAGTAGCCCATCGAGCCATTGCGCACGCTGAACTGGGAGGGGTAGACGTTGGTGTGCATAAACTGCTGCGCCCAGATGCAGTGGTTGCCGGCGCCGAAGGTGTAGATGGAATCCTCTGGGGCCTGCTCTTGAATGGCGCGCATGAGTGATTCGATGTGTGCGGTTCCTTCAGGAGCCGGGCGCCAGTCGGCTTCGTCCTGAACCGTTGAGAAAGCCACCTGCGCCGCGTGCGCATCCGCGAACCACTGCTGCTGGGCAGCAGAGACCTCGCCCGCATCGATCTCAGACAGCGCTTCGGCGAAGGCTACCGGGCTGGCCAGGATGTGGCGGGTGACGGCTGCGGAGTTGCCACGCAGGCTGGAATCGATGTTGATGAAGAAGTTGCGGTCATTTGCGCCTTGACGCAGCTTGTAGCCGTCAGTCGAGACGTCGCCAAGCACTGCTCCAACGGCGAGTACGAGGTCGGAATCCTGGAGCAGCGCAGCTGCCTTCTCATCACGGCCGTAGCCCAGCCAGCCGGCGTTGGCCGGGGAAGAAAAAGGGACGCGGTCGCTGGCGCGGAAATCGTGGACCACCGGAATCTGGTTGGTCTCTGCAAACTCGGTGATTTGGCGTGCGGACTCTGGGGTCCAGCGCGGGCCGCCGGCGAAGATGAGTGGGCGCTCGGCGCAGCGTAGGGCCTCGGAAAGCGCGGTGATATCGCTTGGGGATACCGCGCCGTCTGTCACGTTGATTGGCTGGACAATCTCCCCGTCGAAGTCCAAGTGGAGAATGTCCTCCGGCAGGCCCACCACTACTGGGCCTGGGCGGCCCTGCTTGGCCTGGAAGAACGCCTCGGCCACCACGTGGGAAGCACGGGATGGGTCATCGAGGATGAAGACCTGCTTGGTCTGGGTGCCAAACCAAGCCTTTGGGTCGAACTCCTGGAAGGACTCACGGTCACGGTCGGGGAAGGGGATAAGACCCACGAAGAGGACCAGCGGGGTGGAATCCTGCCAGGCGGTGTGGATACCAACGAAGGCATTGGAAGCACCTGGGCCGCGGGTGACCATTGCGACGCCCGGCTCACCGGTCGCCTTGCCGTGTGCCTCTGCCATGTAGGAAGCTCCGCCTTCCTGGCGGGTAACGATGGCTTCAATGGGGCTGTCATAGAGCCCATCAAGCACTGGCAGGAAGCTTTCGCCTGGGACGAGGTATGCGCGCTTGACGTTGTGTGCTGCGAGGGATTCAGCGATGGCGGTGCCAACATGGCGACGAGTCATAGTTTTTAAACAATCCTTCTTCTGTGATTGGTGCAACATTTTCACCTTATTGTGAGGGACTTTCGGCCATGTTGTCTAATGTCTAAGGATTTTGAAATCCATGCCCATTGGTAATAGCTCGTGTTAAATGAAGCTTTATGGACTACACGAGGGCGAAATATTTCTTGGCGCTCGCGCGCACCGGTTCCGTGACCGCCGCGGCAGAGCAATTGGGTATCACCCAGCCGGCGCTAAGCCGCCAGCTGCGGCGCTTTGAGGAGGAGCTGGAGCTCGAGCTTTTCGAACGTGCAGCTGGGGTGCTGCGTCTCAACGAGGCGGGCAAGGCATTGATTCCTGTGTGCCAGCAATTGGTGGCAGATAATAACAGGGCTACGCAGGCGGTTTCAGCGCTGCAACGCGGCGAGATGCGCGCCTTGCAGGTGGCCGCAACGCCGACAACTATCTCGACGATTTTGGCGCCTTTCATCGCTGATGCGCGCGGGGCAATTCCGCTTCTGACCACACTGGCGGTCGAGCACTACGAGGTGTACCAAGCGCTAGATACCACCGCCGATGTGGTGGTGACGCCAATTCCAGTAAAGGAGGGGCTCGATTCCGTTCCGCTGGGGGAGGCCACTATCCGGGCTTGGGTAAACAAGGAGCACCCTCTAGCAGGCCAAGGCAGCATTGACGTGGAGGACTTGGTCACTCATCGCCTCGCCATGTCAGGCCGGCGCAGCGTCTCGCGCGGGCTCTTCGATGCCTTCGTAGGGCGCAGCCACGCTGTGCTTGGCGACGTCGTCGAGTGCGAGGACACCGTTACGCTCATCGCCCTCGCGCGAGCCGGGCGCGCAATCGCCATCTCCAGTGCTCTGCAGGACCACGACGCGGTAGGCCTGCGCATCTGCAACAAGGAGGAGATGCTAGGCGGTGTGCCCCTGCATGCGGCTTGGCGTAGCGGGCACTTTGCCGCCGCGGAAATCCATGCCGTGGGCACGCGCCTCCAGGAGTTTCTGGGAATTAACACCGCCGATGGCGTTCGTGCCAGCTAAAGACGCAGATCCACCTTCTCGTTGGCGGCGATTTCTTCTAAACGCTCGGCAGTGCACATGCCGGCGACAATAACGGCGGAGCCTCCACATGCGAGCGGTTCGAGAATTAACTTCTTAAAGGAATCCTTGTCCTTCCACCCCGCGGACATCACGCGTTGGGCAGGGCCGGCGGCCGAATAAAGCTCCGGCAAAGCGGTGGTGGGGCCATAGAACTGATCGCCGTAGAAACGCACGGTGGGCCCAAAGTCGATGGCGCCAGCGGGCAATTCGCCGCCAGATTCGATGACGCCGCGCCCGAATGGATCATCGGTAACGAGCACAACATCGGCGCCTGTGAATTCCTCAGTCAACTCTGCAAAGCCCTCGGGCGCGGCAAAAATAACATCGGGGCTTGCGCCGTCTAGCTCAGCGCGCGTGAACGCTGTGTCGACGCCGGCAGCAAGGGCGCCCAAAGCGATAACCGCGGGCTGCCAGGAAACAGGGAGGTCGAAGAAAATGAGGGAATCGGAATCGAGCTCAAGCTCTTCTAAGAGCATGTTGGCAATCTTGGAAACCCAGTTATCCAAGGTCTGCGCGGAAAAATCCATGCGCGCGCCGGTGGCTTCGTTGTAGAAAGTCAGGCGCGGCGCTGCGGCATCTGCGGAAAGTAGGTGCTGAAGCATATCCATGTCCGACCATCGTAGGTGACTTAGCCTTAGCGTGGCAGGGAGTGCTTTCGCGCGATGGCCCTAGGCCCCGGCTTGAGAATTACTTAGTTTGTGTGGCGTTTAGTTCACGCAGCGCGGGCCGTCGCCACCGGCGTCGATCTCCGGCGAAACCATAGCCGTTCCGAGGTCACTGCCTGGGGTTCCTACCTGGTCGCTGGCAGCGGATTCAGCCGGTTCAGCGGCTTGGGCGGCCTCATCGGATGGGCCGGTGTAGTCGTCGTATGCAACGACCACGAAGGTGTTTTCATCCAAGGAAGGGTTCGAGGTCACGGGCAGGCCACCGAGCTGCTCCGCGAGGTCCTTGGCGCGCTGGTCATTCTCGTCGGCGGCGACAATCTGCGACTGCGCGTACAAGCCTGGCTCGGCGTTGCTCGTGCGTTCGACCGTGTAGCCCACGCCGGTGAGCCACTTGCCGATGCCTGACGCGAGACCGTCAATGGAGCCCGCGTTGAGAACGTTAAGCTCGATGCCATCCGCGACTGGCTGCTCCGAAGGGTTGGAGCCTTCTTCAGCGCTTGCCGACGCCGCGGCTGCTTCATCCTGTTCCGCAGTTCTTGCGAGGTCATCCATGAACTTGTGGACCTCAGCCTTATCGATGGTCACCACGGACTCGCCATAGTCGCCGACACCGTCGATGGAGGTCACTGGAATGGTGGTGAAGGTGACATTTCCGCCGGCCAGGCCAGACAGCTGGGTGACTAAGCCCATGACGTCCCAGCCCTCATCGATGACGACGGAACGCTCAATCGCATCGGCGATCCTGGAGAGTTTATTCGGATTAGCCAGGGTGCCTGAGGACAGCACCTTCGAGACTAACGAAGCCATGTAGGCCTGCTGGCGAACAATACGGTCGAGGTCGCCGCGTGGCAGCTCGTAGCGCTGGCGGACGAAGGACAGGCCTTCGGCGCCGTGGAGAGTCTGCCTTCCCTTCTTGAAGTCGGCGCCGGACATCTCGTCTTTGACGTCGTTGTTCAAGCACACGTCGACGCCATCGACGGCGTCGGTAAGCAGCACAAAGCCCAAGAGTCCGACCTCTGCATAGTGATCGATATCGATGTCCGTAAGGGAACGGACCATATCGATAAGTCCCTGGCGGCCGGCCTCGACGCCCTTCTGCTCGATCTCCTTGTCGGAGTACGGCTTCTTATCGCCTTGGGCCTCCGCCTGCGCATTCTCCTCTTCGAGTTCCTTGAGTTTATCTGCCTTGTGCGCTGCGAAGACCGCGTTGATCTTGGTGTTGCCGTACTCGCCGTCGTCGACGTAGGTATCGCGGGGAATGGACACCGCGGTTGCGCGTGAGCCATCATCCGGAATGCGGATGATCATGATGGTGTCTGTGTTCTCCTCGCCTTCAGCAACACCTGCGTGCAGATCCGCCAGTTCCTTTTCAGAGAGCGGATTGCCCTGTGCATCGGTACGCGAATCCTTGCCCACCAAGAGGATGTCCACTGCGCCGTCCTGGGTGTTAGCTTTGAAACCGCCCTGGTTGCCGAGCGCCAAATTTCCCACTGAGGCCACTCCGTCGCCCACGCGGCCCACGGTGGCATAACCCACGCCAGAGAAAACAAGAATCGCGGCCGACAAGAAAGTAAGGATTGCCTTTAGCGGCTTGGAACCCTGCTGCTTGACGGTCGACGCCGAAGATGGCGCGGGCTGGATGGCACGAGCGCGGCGCTGCTTGTCCGATCTTTTTTCAAATGACACAGTGGGAGGACCTTCTATTTTGGAGTTCTTCACCTGTAGGTATCGGTGGTGATTCCGATGCTTAATTTGTTTTAGTCTTGTGACAGTTTAGGCGAGGTAAGCGCGAAATCGTGATCTGCGCATGATTTTCTTCTAGCTCGCAGTGTCTTGGCGGCATCCTCCCGTCAAGTATGGGTACGCTATGGACCATCGTGAACACAGAAAATAACGCTCCCCTCGCAGTGGTGACGGTGACCTATTCGCCGGGCCACTACCTTGGGGATTTCCTCGATTCGCTGGAGAATGCCACCCAGCAACCCGCCACGGTGGTCTTAGCCGATAACGGCTCCACCGATGGGGTCCCGCAGGCTGCCGCGGAAAGCCACGCCAACGTTGTGTTTTTAGACACGGGTGGAAACATCGGCTACGGCGGCGGAATGAACGCGGGAGCACGCCTTATCAAGAGCGGTGCTTTGGGGGAGGTCGACGATGAGTTCTTCCTCATTAGCAACCCAGATGTCACCTTCACGCCAGGGGCTCTGGACACCATGCTCGAGTGCGCGCGCCGCAACCCACAGGCCGCGGCTGTGGGCCCGCGCATCGTAGAGCCGGACGGGTCCAACTATCCTTCAGCGCGTGCTGTGCCGACGCTGGTGACCGGGATTGGACACGCCCTCTTTGGCTCAATCTGGCCGGGCAACCCATGGTCCCGCGCGTACCGAGACGATAAAGACATGTCAGTAGAGCGTGTAGCTGGCTGGCTATCAGGCTCCTGCCTCCTGGTGCGCTGGGAAGCTTTTGAACAGATTGGCGGCTTTGACGAGCGCTATTTCATGTACATGGAGGACGTCGACCTGGGTGACCGTTTTAGCCGCGCTGGCTGGAACAACGTCTTCTGCCCAGATGCCATAATTACCCACGCTAAGGGCCACTCGACGCAGGCTCACGCCGGCGCGATGTTACACGCCCACCATGATTCTGCGTATCGCTTCCAGGCCGACCGTCACCCTTACTGGTGGCAAGCGCCAATTCGGCTCGTGTTAAGAGCTGGCCTGACGCTGCGTGCCTATGCGGTTACGGCACTTGCGTGCCGTAGTTAATACTCACGCCTTTTGCCTTATAAACTTAGCCCGATACAACATCTGCCGATATAACACGTCGATTAATTCGAATAAGGAATCCTCGTTATGACTGAAGCAGTTACCCAATGGGGTGCCTCCGCCGACGCCGTCATCCTTGTAGGCGGCCGCGGCACGCGTTTGCGTCCGCTGACCATCGGTACTCCAAAGCCGATGCTGCCGACTGCAAATTACCCGTTCTTGCAGCACTTGCTGGCACGTATTAAGGCTGCTGGCATCGACCACGTGGTGATGTCGACTTCCTTTAAAGCGGAGGTTTTTGAGGAGTACTTCGGTGACGGCTCTGACTTGGGTCTAGAGATCGAGTACGTGGTGGAAGAGACCGCGCTGGGAACCGGTGGTGGCATTCGCAACGTGTATGACAAGCTGCGCCACGACACGGTGATGGTCTTCAACGGTGACGTGCTCTCCGGCATGGACCTCAACGGCATCCTGCAGACTCACCATGAGAAGAACGCCGACGTGACAATGCACCTGCTCAACGTGGCGGATCCGCGTGCGTTTGGCTGCGTGCCGACGGACAGCAATGGCCGCGTGACGGCGTTCCTGGAGAAGACTGAAGATCCACCAACCAACCAGATCAACGCTGGTTGCTACATCTTCAAGCGCGAAGTTATCGAGAACATTCCGGCCGGCCGTGTGGTTTCGGTCGAGCGTGAGACTTTCCCTAATCTGCTAGAGGAAGGCCGCTTGGTAGTGGGCCACGTGGACAACTCCTACTGGCGCGATATGGGCCGCCCGGATGACTTTGTACGCGGTTCCTCGGACTTGGTGCGTGGCATTGCGCACTCGCCGTTGCTGGAGGGCCGCACGGGTGAATCCGTGGTGGATGATTCCGCGGGTATTGCCGGCGGCGTCCTGCTGCTTTCGGGTACTGCAGTGGGCCGTGGCTCTGAGGTGGGGGCAGGTTCGCGTTTGGACGGCACAGTGGTCTTTGACGGCGTGACAATCGAACCTGGCGTAGTTATCAGCAACTCGATTATCGCCTCTGGTGCCCACATCGGGGCGAATGCGCACATTGATAACTGCGTTATTGGCGAAGGCGCTGTGATTGGTGCGCGCTGTGAGCTCAAGGGCGGCATGCGCGTCTTCCCGGGCGTGCAGATTCCTGACGCGGGCGTGCGCTTTAGCTCAGACGCCTAAAGCTCGAGCTGGAGGGTTTCCCTCACCATTGTCTCTATTGACACTGGTGGGGGATATTTTTATGGGCTTGCGTAACCGCTGGGTGCTACATGGGATCAAAGTGGCCAAAGTGTTTTTTGAGATCCACTAGAAAATTCAGAGTGGTGGCGACACGCCGATCAAACCTGGGAATTGTTTACAGGATCATGAGGCACCACTATATGTAGTACCCCCACACCTTACCCCCATGGGGGGATCTGTGTGGCGGATGTGAAAGTTGAGGATCGTGTGCTGCGTTTTTGGCGAATTTGGGCAAAATGGACTCTGGTCAGGTTGACGATATTTAGTGATCCGGTGTGAAATAACATCAGTGTAATCAAACGCATCGGCGGTGCCGGACTGGCTTTGTTGGTCCTGGTGTACAGTCGGTGCCACTAAGTAAGAACAACCCAACCTCGGAGAAAGGAAGTAGCGTGGAGAAAAACTCGAATAATGGCGCTATTCTCCGTGGCGGTGCTGCCGCAGAGATGTCGCTTGACGAGCTTTTTGGCGCCGTCGAGCAGGAGTGGCAAGACCAGGCACTGTGCGCGCAGACCGATCCTGAAGCCTTCTTTCCAGAAAAAGGAGGCTCCACCCGTGAGGCTAAGCGCATCTGCCAGGCCTGCGCGGTGCGTGATGAGTGCCTCGAGTATGCCCTTGAGCATGACGAGCGCTTCGGAATCTGGGGCGGCCTGTCTGATCGTGAGCGTCGCCGCCTCAAGCGTGAGATTGGCTAGTTAGCTAAAGCCGACTTAGCTCAAGTCCCCCCGTTTAGTTCTGTTCAACTTTTTCGGTTGAGCGTCTGCTAGGTGGGGGATTTTTCTTTACCAACTAAACCTTGGGTCGACGTCTTCGGGGTCAAGATTTAGATAGTTCGCCACTAGTGCGGTGAGGACTGTCCCCAAGAGTTCTGCCCGCTCTCCAGGATTCTGTGCGCGTTCCTCGATGGGCATGCGGAAGATCACCATTCGTGCGCGGGTAGGACGGCCGGCCGAATCCACACCGGCGGGAACTACGCGTCCGAGAGGGACCGGGCCATCGGCAATGATTTCTTCAGGCAGCACGGTCATGTCTGCTGAAAGGCGCATGCGGGGAACTGTGTCCACAGCTAGGTCGAGGCCCGCGAGCTGCTCCGCGAAGGCGTTTTGAATCGGGGCGTAGGCCTCGAGGACTGCCATGTCGAAGCGCTCGCTGTTGCTGCGGAAACGCGGTGTCGTCTGTGGCAGGAGTGGGCCGCGCATGCCGCGTCCACGGCGATTGCGGAACGTGCGTACATGTGGGCGGCGCATGGTCATGAGCGTGATCTTAGGACTCCGCAGGTGCTTTTCGGTGCGGGGCGCGCCGAGTCCCGACTATTCAAATCTCAAGTAAGGGTTTAGACTCATTGCCGTGAATCATTCTCGTCATTGCTCTCGCCCAGGCTGCGGCCGACCTGCCGTGGCAACATTGACCTACGCATATTCACAGCAGACGGCCGTCGTTGGCCCGCTTGCGGAGGAGACTGACCCGCATAGCTGGGACCTGTGCGAGAAGCATAGCTCCCGCATCACCGCCCCCATCGGCTGGGAGATGGTGCGCGTGGATCGCATCGAGCTGGACGAGGAAGATGACCTCATGGCACTCGCTGAGGCCGTGCGTGAGGCTGGCCGTGTGACCACCGGCCTGGTGGACGATGGTGCTGGCTCCGGTTCTGACCCCATCGACTACGCCGCGAACTTCGATGGTGCAGATCCGGATAGCTCGAATCACCCGGTTTTTCGCACTCGACGTGTCAGTGAGGCGAAGCAACACCGTCGCGCCCACCTGACGGTTGTGCGGGACGAGAGTGAGGAAGCCGCGCTTAGCGACGTCGACCGCGGCAATCATCATCGCGTCAGAGAAGATTAAAAATCCTGTTCCTAGGCCGCTGTCCGTTCTTGCATATGCAAAAGGGGTAGTATTGCAGGTTATGCGTACTCGTGAACAGCTAGATGCCGTTATTAAGGCCTATGACGTCCGTGGTGTCGTGGGCGAAGATATTGATGAGAACTTCGTTCGTGACACCGGTGCTGCCTATGCCGCTATTTTGCGCGGTGAAGGGGAGACCAAGGTGGCGGTGGGTCACGACATGCGTCCTTCTTCACCGGCGTTGTCTGACGCTTTTGCGCAGGGCGTGGCTTCTCAGGGCTTGGATGTCATCAAGTTGAACCTGACTTCGACTGATGAATTGTATTTTGCGGCTGGTTCTTTGGATTGTGCGGGTGCGATGTTTACTGCCTCGCATAATCCGGCGAAGTACAACGGCATCAAGCTGTGCCGTGCGGGTGCTGTGCCGGTGGGGCAGGAGACTGGCCTGGAGGCTATCAAGGGCATGCTGATTGAGGGCGTGCCGGCCTTTGACGGCGAGCCTGGCTCTGTCAGCGAGCGCGAGGTGCTCCCGGACTATGCGGACTTCCTGCGTTCTTTGGTGCCGCTGGAGTCTTCACGTCCATTGGTTGTGGCGGTAGACGCTGCTAACGGCATGGGTGGCCATACGGTTCCGGCTGTGTTTGAGGGCCTGCCGTTTGATGTCCGTGATTTGTACTTCGAGCTGGATGGCACGTTCCCGAACCACGAGGCTAATCCGCTGGATCCGAAGAACCTCGTAGATCTGCAGAAGTTTGTCACTGAGCAGAAGGCTGATATTGGCCTTGCCTTCGATGGTGATGCGGACCGTTGCTTTGTGGTCGATGAGAATGGTGATGCTGTTTCGCCGTCGGCTATTTGTGCGTTGGTGGCAGAGCGTTACTTGCAGAAGTTCCCAGGTTCGACGATCATCCATAACCTGATCACGTCGAAGACGGTGCCGGAGCTGATTGCCGAAAATGGTGGCAGGGCTGTGCGTACCCGGGTGGGCCACTCGTTCATTAAGGCGCAGATGGCCAAGGAGAAGGCTGCTTTTGGCGGCGAGCACTCCGCACACTACTACTTCCAGGAGTTCTGGAATGCGGACTCCGGCATGTTGGCTGCGATGCACGTGCTGGCTGCTTTGGGGGAGACCGATAAGCCGTTGAGCGAGCTGATGGCTCAGTATTCGCGTTATGAGGCTTCCGGTGAGATCAACTCCACCGTGGCAGACCAGAAGGCTGCAACCCAGGCTGTGCTAGATGGTTTGGCGGACAAGATTGAGTCTGTCGACGAGTTGGACGGCGTGACCGTTGAGTTGAAGGGCACGGATGCGTGGTTTAACGTGCGCGCTTCGAACACTGAGCCACTGCTGCGTCTGAACGTTGAGGCGAAAACTGCTGATGAGGTCCAGGCCATCGTCGATGAGGTGCTTGGAATCATCCGCGCTTAGGCGCTTTCCCCGTGCGGGCGCCTTCGTGGCGACCATTCTTCTGTTCGTACCGTTTCCTGTAAATAGTGCCCTACAATTGTGTGTTTTGGCCCGCTATTTGCAGGAAAAAGGCTCCTGGATGCCGCCACGATTGTCGCACATCTCGGTCCATAGAGCTCGTACCTTTCCTTGTGAATAGTGAACCCGAACGGCTCATCTTTGCTGGCTTAATTGCAAGAATCGGTACATTCGCGGCGGCTGAGCCGCGCCGCCCCGGCTGCGCCGCAAAACACAAAAGCGCCAGCACAATGCTGGCGCTTTTATGCGGGAAAATTAGCCGCGGGAGTGGGAAACCATTTCCTCCCACTCGACGTACTTCTTGCGCTCGCGGCCCTCAGCCTCGCCGAGTGCGCGCTCTGCCGCATCGAGGTTCTTCCAGCCATCCCAGGTCAGGAACTCCACGCCCGCAGCCTTCAGGGTCTCCGTGATGTCCTCTTCGGAAGCGTGGGAGAGCTTGCCTGCCTCGGCGTCGTCAAGCAGCATGCCGATGGTCTCGGAGGCATCGGACTTGGTGTTGCCGATGAGGCCCACCGGGCCGCGCTTGATCCAGCCAGTGGCGTAGAGGCCAGGGACGATGGTGCCGTCGAGCTCGGTGACGTGGCCGCCGTCGTTGTTGATGACGTTCTTCTCGGAGTTGAAAGGAACGGTGTCGATAGCGTCGGAGCGGTAGCCCACAGCGAGGTAGACCGCCTGAACCGGCCACTCGGTGAACTTGCCGGTCCCGGAGACGGAGCCGTCGCCGTTGAGGGCGGTGCGCTCGGTCTTGATGCCGGTGACCTTGCCATTCTCGCCGAGGATCTCAACCGGCTGCTCGAACAGGTGAATCTGCAGGGTGTGTGGTGCTTCCTTCGGTTCGCGGATGGCGTAGCCCTCCAGGGTCTGGCAAACCAGATCCTGGGACTTAGAGTTGGCGCGTGCCTCGAGGGAAGCCTCGTCGTAGTCGATGTCCTCCGGGTCCACGACCACGTTGATGGTCGGGGAGTGGTCGAGCTCCTTGAGCTCCAGCGGGGTGAACTTTGCCTGTGCCGGGCCGCGGCGGCCGAAGACGCGCACGGTGTGAGCCTTGTTCTTGGACAGGGACTCGTAGACGTTGTCTGGGATCTCGGTGACTTTGAGCTCATCGCCGGTCTTGGCCAAGATGCGGGCGACGTCAAGGCCCACGTTACCCACGCCCACGACGGCTACCTCTTCAGCGGAGAGATCCCAGTCGCGGTTGAAGCGCGGGTTGCCGTCGTAGAAGCCCACGAATTCGCCGGCGCCGTGGACGCCCTCGAGGTCTGCCCCCGGCATGTCGAGGACGCGGTCTCCTACGGCACCGGTGGCGAAGACTACGGCGTCGTAGTGCTCCTTGAGCTGCTCGACGGTGAGGTCGCGGCCGATGTGCACGTTGGAGATGAGGCGGATCTGCTCGGTCTCCAGGACGCGGTGCAGGGAGTTAACGATGCCCTTGATGCGTGGGTGATCTGGGGCTACGCCGTAGCGGATGAGGCCGAAGGGAGCTGGCATCTGCTCGATGAGGTCGATCTGGACGTTGCCACCGGTCTTCTTGACCAGGATGTCAGAGGCGTAGATACCTGCTGGGCCAGCGCCGATGACGGCTACCTTCAGTGGGGCTTGCGACATGTCAGTAGTGGGCCTTTCCTCAAATTGATAAACAGCTAAAGAATTCGGTTACTGGTCGTAATACTAGCTGTTCTAGTTCTTCTAATGAATATTAGACTGATCAGTCTGCTAAAAGCGTGTGAGCGTGGGGTTTATTGAACCGCTTTCTGGAACGCTGGGCAACTCGATTATTTAGATTCTTCCAGCGTGGCGACGTTGTCCCAGCTCACAATGTAAAGAGTAGTGAAATTAATCCATACTGCTTTGTCTATCAATATTAGACCGGTAGGTTTTGTCATCTACGACGAAAGGCAAGTGTTCATCCCTATGACTACCGCAACGAAACCACAACGCAAGGCCCGTCCGCGCAAGCCCGAGGGGCAATGGAAGATTGACGGCAAGGAGCCGTTCAACACCGACGAGGAGATCAAGCAGGAAGACGGCGGCCTGTCCGCTCGCCAGCGCGTCATTGATATCTACTCCAAGCAGGGATTTAAGTCGATTCCGCCAGAGGATCTTGCCCCACGCTTTAAGTGGCTCGGCCTCTACACCCAGCGCAACCAGAACCTGGGCGGCGAGCTGACTTCTAAGCTGAGCAACACAGAGCTGCAGGACGAGTACTTCATGATGCGCGTGCGTTTCGACGGTGGCCGCGTGGACCCGGCCAAGCTGCGCACCGTGGGCGAAATCTCCCGTGATTACGCTCGCTCCACCGCGGACTTCACGGACCGTCAGAACATCCAGTTGCACTGGATTCAGATCGAGGACGTTCCCGCAATCTGGGAAAAACTGCGCGCTGTAGGGCTCGATACGCTGCTGGGCTGCGGCGACGTCCCACGCGTCATCCTCGGTTCGCCAGTCGCGGGCGTGGCAGAAGACGAGATCATCGATGCCACTCCGGCAATCGACGACATTGTGGAGAACTACCTGCCACGCGATGAGTTCCACAACTTCCCGCGCAAGTTTAAGACCGCGATTTCCGGCAACCGCCGCCAGGACGTCACCCATGAGATTCAGGACATTGCCTTCGTCGGCGTCAACCACCCTGAATATGGTCCTGGCTTCGATTGCTTCGTTGGCGGCGGCCTGTCCACCAACCCGATGCTGTCCCAGTCCCTGGGCGCTTGGGTTCCGTTGGAGCGCGTTCCTGAGGTTTGGGCAGGCGTAGCCCGCATCTTCCGTGACTACGGCTACCGTCGCAACCGCAACCGCGCCCGCCTAAAGTTCCTGGTAGCTGAGTGGGGCATTGAGAAGTTCCGCGAGGTCCTAGAGACCGAGTACTTGGACGCACCGCTTCTCGACGGCGAGCCACTCGTTGTAGAGCCCGGTTCCCGCGATCACTTGGGCGTGCACAAGCAACAGGACGGCAACTACTACCTCGGTGTGAAGCCCACCGTGGGCCATGCCACCGGCGAGCAGCTAATCGCCATTGCCGACGTCGCTGAGAAGTTCGGTATCACCCGCATCCGCACCACGCCGATGAAGGAGCTCCTCTTCCTCGATGTCAAGGAAGAGGACATCCCGGCGCTTTCCCGGGCACTCGACGAGACCGGCCTGTATTCCCAGCCTTCCGAGTTCCGCCGGGGCGTCATCTCCTGCACGGGCCTGGAGTTCTGCAAGCTCGCGCACGTGACCACCAAGGCCCGCGCCATCGAACTCGTGGACATCCTCGAGGACACGTTGGGTGACCTGGACGTTCCGATATCCATTGCGCTCAACGGCTGCCCGAACGCCTGCGCCCGTTCGCAGGTCTCTGACATCGGCCTGAAGGGCCAGATTGTCACCGACGCTGACGGCAACCGCGTCGAGGGCTTCCAGGTGCACCTGGGCGGTGCGCTGGGCCTGTCCCCGGATTGGGGCCGCAAACTGCGTGGCCACAAGGTCATTGCGGACGAGGTGCCTGACTACGTCATCCGCTTGGTTAACAAGTACAAGGAGCAGCGCGCGGAAGGCGAGCAATTCCGCCACTGGGTTCTGCGCGCCGCTGAGGAGGATCTGCAGTGAATTTCCGACGCAAGCCCAATCCCAACCGCAACCACCCCATGTACTGCCCGTACTGCGGGGGCACCGGGCTCTTCCCGGATGAGGAAGGGGAGTTTGCCTGGAAATGCACTGAATGCCTGCGGATTTTCTCCGTGATGTTTCATGGTCAGGACGATGCTCCCGTCGCCCCGGCGAAGACTGTTTCTTCCAACGAGGCGTTGCAGCGATCGCTCCAGCGTCGCGGCCACGTCACTGCGATCCCCAAGGAATAACCATGACCTCCCTCATTACGTTGTCGCATGGTTCGCGTCACCCGAATGCTGTAGCTGGCATCGAGGTGCTTACCCAACGCGCCGACGCGCTTGCCGACGTCGCGCACTGGCAGTGTGCGCACCTCGAGTTCAACGAGCCCGATCTCGCCACGGCAGCGCAGCAGCTCGCAGCGCGCGGGGAAACCGAGGCCGTGGTGGTGCCGCTGCTTTTTACTGAGGGCTACCACCATCGCGTGGACGTGCCGGAGGCCATCGCTGCGGCAGAGGAAGCCTCCGGGCTGCGCCTGCTGCGCGGTGACTCGCTGGGCACTGGGGCTGACATGGCGCAGGTGCTGGCGCAGCGCGCAGGCTGCCAACCACAGTGCGCGCCGATGACCGATCATTTGGTCATCTACTCGGTGGGCTCATCGAATCTGCAAGCCAACCAGGCAATTGCGCGCCTAGCGGTGCGGGTGGCTGACTTGACCGGCGTGAGTACCTCAGTGGCTTTTGCTACACGGGGCGGTAGGGAAGACGTCGCCAAGCAAGCGCGTATTTATGGCTCGGTGCGGGTGCTGCCGCTGTTCGTTACTGAAGGTCTACTTCTTGACCTGCTCGCAGAAGCCCCAGCGTATGTAGACTCCCCGCTAGGCGTTGACCTTGCGGGAATCGTCTCCCACCGCTTTGCTCATGCAGCGGGCCTGCCTTATCAGACTCGACAGCTTGTACAGATCGGACGATAAAAGATGCGATCCCTCATTCTTATCGCGCTAGGCGGTGCGGCGGCGCAGCTTGTCGACGGCGGAATCGGCATGGGTTTCGGCGTAACCTCGACCACCATTTTGCTGCTGGCGGGCCTAGGTCCTGCGCAGGCCTCCGCGGTGGTGCACACCGCTGAGCTAGGAACCACGTTGGTCTCTGGCTTGAGCCACTGGCGTTTTGGAAATGTGCATTGGCCTACGGTGTTCAAACTGGGTGTGCCGGGCGCCATCGCCGCATTCATAGGGGCAACGGTGCTCTCCAACGTTTCGACGGAATCGGCTGCGCCCATCACGGCACTCATCCTCGTGGCCATCGGCGCGAACCTGGTGTGGCGCTTTTCCCGCCCGCGTCCTAAGCGCTCGGCATATAAGCGTCAGCACTCCACGGGCTTTCTTGTCGGCCTCGGCTTGGTAGGTGGATTCGTGGATGCGACAGGTGGCGGCGGCTGGGGGCCGGTTTCTACGTCAACGATGATGGCCATTGGGCGGGAGCAGCCGCGGCGTATTGTGGGCACGGTAAATACCGCGGAGTTCCTTGTGACCTTTGGCGCTACCGCTGGCTTCATCGTGGGGCTGTGGCACGAAATTGTGGCGCACCTGGCTGCGGTCATCGCGCTGCTCATCGGTGGCGCCATCACCACCCCGATTGCGGCTTGGCTCATCTCGCGCGTTAACCCTGTGGTTCTGGGTGGGTTCGTGGGCACCGCGATTGTTGTCCTGAACGTGGGCAAGGTCATCGGTGGCGCGGAGACCTACTTCGGCTGGGAGCTCGCTAGCTGGGTTGTTCCGGTGGCGCAGGTTGCCATCGCTGTGGTCGCAATTGCGGCCACAGCTCTGGGCGCGCGCCGCACCAGGGCCGCGCGGGCGGCAGAGCTTGAAGCTGAAAACGCTGAGCGTGATGCGCACGCAGCGTTCCATGCACCGCGTGGACACTCGGCTCGCTCTGGTCGGGGATTCAAAGTCATCGCTGAACAGGAGCCAGAGGCTGATCACTGCGCGAAGCGGGCGTCGGTGCGCGCCCAATAGGGGCCCAATAAGGGGGAAGCTAAGTCGTAAGCCCCGCAACGTCTCCGATGACAAAGACGGCCGGCGGGGCAATGGTCGCGGACTCTACCGTCTCGCCGAGGGACCCGAGGGTACAGCGGAAGGTGCGCTCACCTTCCATGGTTTCCTCTTGGATGATGGCGACTGGGGTCTGCGGTGAGCGTCCACCATCTTGTACTGCCTGGGCAATGGCCCGGGCATTTTTTACGCCCATGATGATGCTGAGGGTGGCGCCAGACTGCGCAAGCGCGCCCCAGTCCAACAAGGACTTGGGGTGGCCAGGCGGGAGGTGCCCAGAGACAACGGTGAAAGCGTGGACGACGCCGCGGTGCGTGACAGGCACGCCGGCAAGGGCGGGCACGGATACGGCAGATGTAACGCCAGGGATCACTTCCACAGGCAGCGAGGCGGCAGCGAGCGCCTGAACTTCCTCGAAGCCACGGCCGAAGACATAGGGGTCACCGCCCTTGAGGCGGGCGACCTTGCGGCCCGCACGGGCGTGCTCGATGAGCAGTTCGTTGATCTTTTCCTGTGAAGTCTGGCGCTGGTAGGGCAGCTTGGAAACGTCGATGACCTCTTTTGCGTCGACATCGCACAGTTTGTGCAGATCCTGGGTGGGGCCGAGATGATCTGCCAAGATGACATCGGCGTTCTGCAAGGCGTACATGCCGCGGACCGTGATGAGGTCCCATGCGCCGGGGCCGCCGCCTACCAGGACCACCGGGTGAATCTGCGGGGTGTTCGCTGTGCTCATGGTCATTAATACTAATCGCTGCAGGTCCGGCGGCTGAGTCCGGGGCTGTTGGCTGGACTTTTTCTCCCAACTTCCTGTCTGAGTGGCGTGAAAGCCTCTTTTGCGCAATCGATGTCGGCGTCGCGGGCTATGCTCGGGGCCATGGATAGTGGCTATTTTGACGGCGCGGCCTATGACCCAGAGACCGTGCGCTTTTTCGACGTCGCGCACGAGGGCGGCCAGGTTCGTGTTTTGGCGGGTGAGGTCCAACAGCTCGCACAGCACCTCGGCGGAACTCAGCCGCGCTCGCTGGTCATCCTTCCCACCGAACAGGTGGCACGCGCTGCGGCCTATACAGCTGCGGGTTTGGCGGAGCCTTCGCGCGTGCCAGTCGTTGTGGCTGAGTCCCTGCCGCAATTTGTAGGTGCGCTGGACGTTGTCGTCGTTATCGGTGAGCGCGGCGAGTGTGATTGGGCCTCGCGTGCTCTGATTGCTGCGGATAAGAGAGGAGCCGCTACGGTCTTGGTCGGCCCCGCGCGTGGTCCCTTGTTGGAGGATGCGCCTGCGGCTACCCTGGTCGCACCGACGCTACCTACGGCAGAGGGGGCGTCGCCTGCACGCAGCATTGCTGCCCTTCATGCCATTCAAGCGGTCCTCGAAGAAGAAGGTGAGCTTGTCGCACGGCGCCTCGAAGAGGTGGCTGACGCAATCGACCGTGAACTCGAAACGCTTAGCCCTGAGCACGATTCTGCTACCAATCCGGGGCGCGCACTCCGAGAATTCGTTGAAGGGGCGCGAGTCGTTCATAGCTGCGGCTCTGATCCATATGCTTTCTCCGAAGAACGAGTCCGGGTTGATTTGGGCTCCTTGGTTGCTCGGATGGCGGCAGCTATTTGGGCTGCCCATGGACTAGGGGGCACGTACGTCGATGCGCAAGAGCTGCCGATGGTGATTGAACGAAATCAGCATTCTGGTGCAAATGCGATTCGTGACATCTTCTATGACCCCGAACTCGACGGGGGAGAGGAAACGGGTCCTTTGGTACCCTTGAAAATTGTCTTATGGGGCAAGGAAGAGGCGAACCTTCCCCACTCCATTGCCCAAGCAAGCAATGATCCTGAACCCGCGCTGGGTGATCTCGCCCGTGCGCTTCAGCTCATTACGCGGAGCTATGCCGCGACCGCCTACGAGATTTCTTAAAAGAAGGAAACACATATGCAGCTGCTCAACAGCGCAACTCGAAACTATTCTTGGGGCTCCCGCACCATGATTCCGGAGCTCAAAGGCGAACCAGCGGCAGAAGCGCCTATTGCTGAGTTATGGTTCGGCGCTCACCCGGGTGATCCTTCGACAGTAGATGGCCAGCGTCTTGATGAAGTAATCGCCGCAGCACCCCGCGAGCAGCTAGGTGCGCGTGTCGAACAGACTTATGGGCAACGCCTTCCGTTCTTGTTGAAGATCCTCGCCGCTGAGGAACCATTGTCATTGCAGGCTCACCCTTCTAAGGCTCAAGCAGAAGAAGGCTTTGCCCGCGAGAACGCTGCAGGAATCGCATTGAACGCTGCGAATCGCAACTACAAAGATGACAACCACAAGCCTGAACTCATCGTGGCCTTGACCGAGTTCTACGCTATGGCAGGCTTCCGCCCACTTGAGCGCACGCTGGAGCTGTTCAAAGCGCTGGACTGCAAGCAGCTCGACCATTACTTGAGCATGTTGCTGCCAGATCCGGCCGCCGAATCTGAGAACCTGCGTGCGCTGTTTACTACGTGGATTACTATCCCAACTGCAAAGCGCAAGGAACTCATCGCTGCCATCGTCGAAGCTGGCGAGGCTCTCATCGCCCGCACTGCTGAGGATGGCGCTGAGGCATGGATGGCACGCGATATGCGTACGGTGATTAACCTCAACGAGCAATACTCCGGCGATATCGGTGTGCTCGGCGCACTGCTGCTCAACCACATTGTTCTCGCGCCGGGGGAGGCACTGTACCTGAATGCGGGTTCGCTCCATGCTTACGTTTCGGGATTGGGCGTGGAAATCATGGCGAACTCTGACAACGTTCTGCGTGGTGGTCTCACCCCGAAGTTCGTGGATGTGCCAGAGCTCGTGAAGGTCTTGACCTACGAATCTGTTGCGGACCCACGCGTGCAGCAGGTGGACAAGGCTGGAGCGCCCAACGTTAAGGGAGCCGAAGCCTGGTCCTATCCGGTACCGATCGACGAGTTCGCTCTTGACCGTGTGGAGCTAGGGGCCAATGATGAAGTTGAACTCGAGTTTGACGGCCCTGCCATTGCACTGTGCACCGGTGGAAGCGTTGAGCTTGAAGACGCAGAAGGAAATACCCAAACTCTCACTCCTGGTGGTGCCGAGTGGCTCCCCGCTGTAGAGGGTGTCGTAAAGGCGCGCGCCGTCCAAAGCGGAGCCGGCCAGCTCTTCGTCGCTCGCGTCTAGGCGCGTGCGCTTAGCCCGCTGCGGCGAACTCGTCGGCAATGGCGCGGGCGACCACTAGGTCTTCCCATGCCATGCCAGTGAACTTGAACACGACTGGTCGCTCACGAGAGATTTCTGCTTCGCCGCGAATGACCTGCGCCATGGTCAAGACGGCGCCGCGGTCGATAAAGCCCTCGGCCTCTGCTTGAACGACATCGCCGCCTTCTGCAAAGGTGGTCTCGACGTCCTCGACGATAATCGTTGCCGACCCCATAAGCTCACCCGAAATCTCACGGGCTTGCGGCGTGTGGGAACCCAACGCGATTACTATCGCGTCCCCGCGCACGTCGCCCAGCCCAAAGAGCGGCTCGGGGGAGTTGGTCGCGGTGATAACAAGTTCTGCGGCGGCTAGTGCTGCGGCGGTTTCGGGGCTGCCAGCAGCTAGCCACGTTGCGGCGTGGGCAAGCTGGGCGGGACGGTTCCTGCTGACAAAGCTAAACTCAACGGGCCTTTCTCGCAATGTATCAATAAGCGTTGCCGCATGGTGACGGCCCTGCGGGCCGGTGCCAAAGATGACTACCTTGAGTGGGGCATCGGCCGAAGTCGCATTACTTCCGGGGCCTTCTAATAGATTGAGAACCGTAGCTACAGAAACAGCCGGCGTGCGGAGATTTGTAATGGCCTCACCCTCTAAGAGGTGGGAGGGGGAGAGGGTCTTGGGATCGAAGAGGACATATGTGCCTTGAATGCTCGGTAGCTCGGGGCGGTATCCGGGATCCGAAAGGGATAACAGCTTGATTCCGAATCCCAATTCCGGTGCAGTCGCGGGCATAAGAAGGAAGTTACCGTGCTCAACTGGGATTGAGCTGCGTTGTGGATCGTTTCCTAGTTGCAAACCAGACTGCAGCGTTGAGCGCAACGCGTGCACAGCTTTGGCAGGGGGAAAGCGGCTTTGAATTTCTTCGGCGGTCAGTACGGTGAGAGGCATGCGAGTTCTCATTTTGAAAGGCAGGTTTAAGAAGCGGACTGCGCGGGTGCTTCTACGTTCGCAGGCTGCTCGGCAAGTTCATTGGGTTCCTACTCAGAGCCCTCCGCCGGTGAGTAATCGGTAGGTTCTTTCGGGGCATTGGGGTTAACCGGTTCCACGCTGGGTTGTGGCGCGTCAACGGTTCTGCCGTTTGCGTCAGTAGTAGGTGCTGGCTCAGATTCAGGAGCCGCTGTTCCATTCTGTTTGGTGGGATCATCCGCGGGCTCTGAAGGCCCAATAGGCTTGACGGCGGGTGGCTCAGAGTTGCTACCCCTCTTGCGCTTGTTCTCGTTGGGCACCGTGCGATTCGGTGAGGTTTCGGTAGGGGTTGCTGTATGGGGAGGAGCCGGGCTCGGTACAGCAGATTGCGTTGGCGATTCGGGTGCAGTAGCTGCGGATTCAGATGAACTGCTGGTTCCGAGCTGTGCGTTATTGGAAGGTTCTTGTCCCGTGCCGTAGTGGCTGTTGCCGCCATATTGCTGCGCGGTGGCGCGGCTTTGCGAAGAGAGATTTTCTGGGCGATAAACCGCCGTAGGGCCGAAATTAGCACCGGTGCCAGTGATGGCGTTGGGAGCTAGATATGGGTCATTCTGAAGAGCAACAGAGCTCTTCTTGGGAGCGCGCTTGGATGTGTGGCTGCTCGTTGTGGTCTGCGTAGTCTTCGCTTGGGTTGATTCGGTGTGGCCCACTGGGGTCATTGATTCGCTTTGGTTCTTTGCCATGGATGGTCCAGGCGCGGAGATTTTCCACACGCCAAGGCCGACGAAGACAGCAGAAAGGAGGCCGATGGCGATAAAGACATACACGCGGCGTGCATCGGTCTTCATGATGGCTTCCTTTCTTAAGATAAGAGGGTATTAACACTGGTGAGTTGAGTTGGTCAACGGGCGAAGTAGTTAAGTAGTGGATAGGGGGGGCAGGGGATATGAATTTCTTAGTGTCGCTACGACACAACAACAACAAAGCAGCTGTTTAGACAACTTGGCGTCTTGGTTGTTTAAAAATAGCACTCATGCAGCGGAAATGCTGTAAGGGTGCAGGGTGTGTAACAACTCGGTAACGACACTATCATGTAATCCTTGATAAGGGAATGCCTAGATGCAGCTGTGGCCAGTCTGAAGGCGGAAGATTGTGCCAGTTTAAGCCGTAGCATCGGGCACCTATGCTAGGCGGATGCAGTGAGAAGCAGATTTGTCGGCACTGACCTGTATGTTATGCGCCAGTGTGGCCTTTGCCCTATAAATTGACAGAGGAAATGCACTGACAAACCGAGAAGTAGCGGCTAGATATAGAAGTAAACACCGCCAGAAGTTGCTCCACATTCTTAATTTCTGCGGTGGACACTCCACTTTTGATTACTCGGGATTGCTAGATTTCGGAATCGTTGATTGTCTAGCGGCTCTAAGAAAGGGAAATGCAATGAGCACTTGGGACGAGAACATCTTTTCAGAAGACGTAAACGTAGATTTTCTGGATGAACTTGCGAACTTGGATGACGAAGACATTGTGGAGGCAGTCTCTGATGCCTGTGCACTGGCAACGTCCGGTGATGCGATCTCTGCAGATGAGGAACGGAACGCACAGGCGGCGGCGACAATCGCCGCTATCTGGGCCGGAGCGCCTTTCAGTGCGGGCGAGGTAGTTTCTTCCTACCCATTTATCCGCGGATTGGCCGGCTCTGGGGACGAGGCCCTCAATGAGCATGCCTTGGAGATTCTCGAGGCAGTCGAAGAAGACTATGACCTAGAGGCGTTCATCGAAGCGCTGTCTTAAGTCACCGGACGCATCGCAAAGCAGCGAAGGGCTAAACCAGAAATGTTAATCAGCATCGAGGGAATCGATGGAGCAGGCAAGAACACGCTAGTGCAGCGCATTAAGAAAGAACTTTCCGTTGAGGTTAACGTTCTTGGCTTCCCCCGTTATGAAGAGTCGGTTCATGCGCAGCTTGCGCAGGATGCTCTCTACGGGAAGATGGGCGATCTGACTGACTCTGCTTTTGCGATGGCAACCCTATTCGCCCTCGATCGCTTGGGTGCAAAAGAACGCCTGCTTGCAGCCCAGGAGAGCAACGACTTGCTCATTCTTGACCGCTATGTGGCGTCGAATGCTGCGTACTCGGCTGCGCGTCTAGGCACCGACGAGGTCATTGATTGGGTCTTTGATCTGGAGTTTGGTCGCTTCGGCTTGCCAAAGCCGCAGCTGCAAATTTTCCTTGACACCGACGTCGAGCTTGCCGCCGCACGAGCGACTTCCCGTGCCGAGGAAGATTCGACCCGCGCCCGTGATCGATACGAAAAGGACAGTACTCTGCAGGCGAACACTGCGGCGGCGTATCGTCGATTAGCAGAGCGTAAGTGGGGCGGACAGTGGATCGCCACCGCTGATACCGATATGATTGTGCAATCTGTGAAGAAACTCGTGGAGGAGTAGGAATATGGCGCCGAAGATTCTGGTGGTTGACGATGATCCTGCGATCTCGGAGATGTTGACCATCGTTCTTGAGGCAGAAGGCTTTGAGCCTATTGCGGTAACCGATGGAAATGAAGCGGTTCCGGCTTTTCAAGAAAACGACCCAGACCTCATCCTGCTCGATCTCATGCTTCCTGGCATGAACGGCGTTGACATCTGCCGTGCTATTCGCACCGAGTCCTCGGTCCCGATTGTCATGCTGACGGCTAAGACCGACACTGTGGACGTGGTCCTCGGCCTCGAATCGGGAGCCGATGACTACATCACCAAGCCTTTCAAACCAAAGGAACTCATTGCGCGCATCCGTGCCCGCCTGCGCCGCACCGATTCCGCTTCCTCTGGTGAGCTCATCGAGGTCGGCGACCTCGTCATTGACGTTCCCGAGCACACAGTAACCCGTGCGGGCGGCGAAGAGATTTCGCTGACTCCTTTGGAGTTTGACCTTCTTCTCGAGATGGCGCGCAAGCCGGGCCAGGTTCACACCCGCGAAGCCCTCCTCGAATCCGTGTGGGGCTACCGTCACGCCTCTGATACCCGTTTGGTCAACGTGCACGTCCAGCGCCTGCGCGCCAAGATCGAGCACGACCCCGAAGACCCACAAATTGTCCTCACCGTCCGCGGTGTGGGATATAAGACCGGCAAGACCGGCTCCGGGGAATAAAGAGGGCTTTCGCTATTTTTGAATGGTTTAGACGTTTTCGGGATCGTCTTGTAGACAAGTGGCGCACGTCGCTGCAGACTCGAGTCATCGGCATGATTCTCGTAGCCTCTACGGTGGTCATGCTTTTGCTCGGCTACGCGCTGGTATCAGTGCTTACTCAGCGTTTGGTGAGCCAGAAGGAAGACGCAGCCTTTCAAGAACTTGATCGCGCACGCGCAACGGTGGAGCAGCAAATCGACGCCACCGGAACAGCGAACTCGGTCCAGGTGCGCATCAACTCCGCACGGGCGTCATTGGGGCAGTTGTCCTCGGAGCTAAACGATCATCAGGAAACCTATGAAGCTGTTGTCGTCGTAGATAATGACGACGGAACCTTCACCACCTCTCCCGAAGGTTTCCGTATTCCGGAAGAGATGCGGACACTGGTTTCCAATGGGAATATTGCGCAGCAATATACAAGCATCGACCGCATCGAAGGGGAGGCATATAACGCCCTGTTGGTTGGCACCCCCATCGATTCTGACATCCCTGATACCCAGGTTTATCTGGTGCTTTCCATGGAATCCGAGGAAGCCACCATGGCGTTGATGCGCGGTCTGCTCTCCGCTGCTGGTGTGGTGGTCGTGGTCCTCCTGGTAGGCATCGCATGGCTGGCAACGCAGCAAGTTATCGTCCCAATTCGTTCCGCTTCACGCATTGCGCAGCGTTTGGCTGCAGGCCATCTGCGCGAGCGAATGGTGGTCAATTCCGATGATGAGATGGGCCGCCTAGCAGCGTCCTTCAACGACATGGCTGACAAGCTATCGAAGCAGATTACCCAGTTGGAGGAGTACGGCGACCTGCAGCGGCAGTTCACTTCCGATGTTTCGCACGAGCTGCGAACTCCGTTGACGACAGTGCGCATGGCCGCAGATCTGATCGCCGCCGACTCGGACTCCATGGAACTGCATACCCGACGCGCCTCGGAGCTGATGATTCGCGAGCTTGACAGGTTCGAGGAATTGCTCGCCGACCTGCTGGAAATCTCGCGGCACGACGCCGGCGTGGCGGACCTGTCTGCCGCATCCCTCGACGTGCGTTCGTGCGTCGATTCTGCGATGGCACAGGTTGTGCATTTGGCTGAAGAACTTGATGTTGACGTGCAGATTAATATGCCTGCTGAGCCGGTGACCATCGAAGCCGACTCCCGCCGCATCGAGCGCATTCTGCGCAATCTCTTGGCCAACGCCATCGACCACTCCGAGGGAAAGCCAGTTGTGGTGGACATGGTTGCCAACGAAGAAGCGGTGGGCATTGCGGTCACCGACTCCGGAGTGGGGCTCAAGGAAGGACAAGAGGAGTTGGTGTTCAACCGCTTCTGGCGCGCCGATGCCTCGCGTAAGCGCCATTCCGGCGGCACGGGCTTGGGCTTGGCGATTGCCCGCGAGGACGCCGTGCTGCATGGCGGTACACTCGACGCCATCGGTTATCTTGGCGTGGGCTCGCGTTTCAGGCTTATTGTCCCGCGCGTTCCGAACACTCCAATCGAATCCGAGCCAATCGTTTTGGAAGTTCCGCATGCCCCGTGCCCTGAACCTGACAACACAGAAGTCTTGGAACAGCAGGACGTTGGCATCATTTGGCCGTCGGAGCGCATGTCCCGGGAATTCGTAGAGGTTGAATCCGCAGTGCTTGACGACGCCCCCGAATCCGAAACCCATGCGGGGAAGACGCCGAACGCGGCGTCGTCAAGCAGCGCTAGTGAAGCAGAAAAGGAGCAGCGATGAGTAGCAGCCGTACCTCCCAGAAGCTGCGCTTTGTGCGTTCCTCGCGCAGCGTGCTGGCAGTAACTAGCGCCGCCTGTGTTTTTGCCGTGGCAGGTTGTTCGACACTGCCGCATAATACTTCACCGCAGGTTATTGGAACCTTTCAGAAGCGTATCGATCCACAAGTAGAAATCATGGGGCCGAAGGCAGGCGCAGACGCCGATCTGGTCCTGCGTGAGTTCTATACAGCCTCTGGTAAACCCGCCAGCAACTACGAGTCTTCCCGCAACTTCTTGGCGGACTCCATTGCTGAAACTTGGGACCCAACCGGCTCCATGCTCGTCGTGGATTCGATTGACATTTTGACCGTGGACAATGGCGCTGATCGCAGGACCTTTGACGTGCGCGGAAATGTGATTGGCTCCCTCGTCGATGGCGGCGCATATGTTCCGCGCAGCATTAAGTACGAGGCCACCATCAAGATGGAAAAGATTAACGATCAATGGCGCATCGTCGATCTGCCCGCTGGCCTGGTTATTGAGCGCAATGACCTGCGCAATAACTATCGTCCTTTGTCGCTGTATTTCTTTGGGCAGTCGGAACAGTCTTTGGTTTCTGACCGTCGGTGGCTCTACACCGGCCAGCAGTCGGTGGACACTGAGCTGGTCACGTTATTGTTGGAAGGGCCCAACAATGACTTGCGTCCTGCAATCTCCGATTTGGTCCCCGTCTCTGCAACCTTCCTCGGTAAAGAAGACGGAACTTATCGATTTAGCGGAATGAATTCGATGAGCCAAGAACAACGGTTGCGCTTTGCCGCCTCTTTGGTGTGGACGTTGAACAACGCTAACGTCGGCGGCAAGATCAAGGCCACCGCTGATGGCAGCCCGCTTATCGACGGCTTGGATGAGATGACGATCGATGACTTTGCGGAGTACAACCCGGGCAACCTCGCCAGCTCTGATGCTAAGCTTTATGCCATCAATAACGGTGCTTTGCTCGAGGTAAGCGGCGGCACGGCAGCGCCTTCTAGCACATCTTTGGGCCGTGCGAATAACCTCCAATCGGCAGATATTTCCGCAGAATCAATCGTTGCGGCGGTGCAGAAGAATTCCCAGACTGAGTATCAGCTCAAGTTGGGCAAGATGGGTGAGAATCTAAGCGACCATTTGAAGGCAAAGACGATTGCTCGCCCCACCTTTGAACCTAGTGGCCAAGCCATCTGGACCGTCGTCAACGGTGAGAAGGTAGTGCGGGTCGCGCGTTCCGCCGCGACCGGTGAGATTTCCCAGTCTGAGGTTGATACCTCTGGTATGGATAATATCAATGGCGAGATCTCCGTCATTCGCTTGTCTGCCACCGGTGCTCGCGTTGCGATGCTCATCGGCGGCAACGTTTACATCGGTATCGTCGCTCGTGGTAAGAATAGCGACTACCATATCGTCAACGCCCACCAGGTGGGCTTGGAAATGCAGAATACGGCTCTGTCGCTCGACTGGATGAGTGATGGATCTCTGCTTGTGGGTACGAACAATACGAATTCCCCAGTGTGGCGAATCGAGCAAGACGGCTCTTCTGCCACCACGTTGGCTTCGGGAAACATCACAGCTCCGGTAGTTGCCGTGGCAGCTTCACCGACGACGCTCTACATCACCGATTCGCACGCGTTGTTGCAGTTGCCTGCGGAGAGCACTGACAATTCCTTCTGGCGTGAAGTCTCTGGTCTGCAAGGGCTTCGTTCTTCGCCTATCGTGGCCAAATAGTAAGCGCAAGAAAAGCCGGGGCGGGGGAGGACAGGCCACGGTGCGATAAGGGGAGGGCGTAGGCATGCGCAAGCGAAGGCTAGCAGCGCGGGCTTTGGAATTACTTGACGTGGTTGTCCCGCGTGAGTGCGCGGGGTGTGGCGGTGTGATTGTTGCGCCTGCGCTCATTTGTGAGCGGTGTCAGAAGCATTTGCGACTGCCGCCGCGCCAGATCTCTCGTCCGGTTCCCCTGGGCTTGCCTGTCTGGGCATTGGGTCCGTATTCAGATGTGCGCCGCAATCTCATTGTCTCGATGAAGGAGCGGGGAAATCGTGCGGTGCGTTCCCATGTGGCGGCTGTGTACACAGCTGGTATTGAGTATTTGCGGGCGCGAGGGGAGATACCAGAAGAAATTGTCTTGGTGCCGGCCCCGACGAGGCTGAACTCCGCCCGCGCGCGTGGTGGGGATCCCGTGGAGCAAATCTGTGAAAAAGTAGCGGCGAGCTTGCCCCACATGCGCACGTGTACTGCTTTAAAAGTGAGGGAGTTGGCAGCGGACCAGTCTGATCTTAATGCAGGTCAGCGGTGGGAGAACATGCGTACTGCGGTGCATCTGACGCGGGCAGCGAGCCAGGTGGCGGGGACGCGCATAGTGCTTGTCGATGATGTGGTGACCACCGGTGCGACGCTTAGCGCTAGCGCCGCGCGGCTGCGCGGTGCAGGGGGAGTAGTAGACGGTGCAATCGTACTGGCAGAGGCGTAGTTATGTGAGGTTCAGGGGTAAATTTGCGACCTAAAGGATCCCTTGGTTATGACCACTGGTAGCATGAAGGGTGTCACAGGGAAGCAGTGAAGTGGCCCAGGCAATTGCTGGAGATTCAAGTCCAAGCGAGGAAATGTCTAGAGTCCTTCAAACTGCGGAATGTGCAGTCATTCAGTCCCCACGAGATAAGGGAGGCAACTCAATGTCCCAGCCCACCAACGCTCAGGTCACAATCACCGGCCGTAACGTCGAGGTCCCAGATCACTTCCAGGAGCGCGTAACTGAAAAGCTGGCCAAGATTGAACGCCTTGACCCGACTCTGACCTTCTTCCACGTGGAGCTCCAGCACGAGCCTAACCCACGTCGTGAGGCAGAGTCTGACCGCATCCAGATCACCGCTACCGGTAAGGGCCACATCGCTCGTGCCGAGGCTAAGGAAGATTCCTTCTACGCTGCTCTGGAGACCGCTCTGGCAAAGATGGAGCGTTCTTTGCGTAAGGTCAAGGTTCGCCGCGAGAACGTCAAGTCCGGACACCGTGCGCAGAAGGGCACCGGTGAGCTTGCTGCTGAGATGGTTGCTGCAGCTGAGAACGAGCGCGCCAAGGAAGAGCGCTACATCGATCCTTATGCAGAGACCGTCGAGGACGTACGCCCAGGCCAGATTGTTCGTTCCAAGGAGCACCCAGCTACTCCGATGAGCGTCGATGAGGCCCTCAGTGAAATGGAGCTGGTCGGCCACGACTTCTACCTCTTCATCAACGAAGAGAACAACAAGCCGTCTGTGGTTTATCGCCGTCATGCATTCGACTACGGCATCATCTCCCTTTCTGAGGATGCTGGCGAAGCTTAAACGGCACGTCCCAACTCGGGCTTAAGCTCCTAGAGCTTCCCTCGTCCCCTGCCGCTCATTGCACAAGCGATGAAGTGGCAGGGGGTGAATTCGTTTTGCGCAACGGTATCGCCAGTTTTAGCTGGGCCGCTCAGAATTAGGGTCAGAATAAGGCTTTGTGGAGCGAGTGGGTACAATGACCTGAAGTTAACTATTTTGTCGCGACAAGAAGGACTATCTAGAAGTGTTTGGACTTTCCAAGCTGCTCCGTGCAGGCGAAGGACGTACCGTCAAGCGCCTTGCAAAGATGGCTGATGATGTTATTGCTCTCGAATCCGAGTACGCCGCGCTGACTGATGCAGAACTAAAGGCAAAGACCCAGGAATTTAAAGACCGCCTGGGTAACGGTGAAGAGATGAATGACATCCTTCTCGAAGCTTTCGCCACCGTGCGTGAAGCGGCTTGGCGCGTTCTGGACCAGAAGCACTACAAGGTACAGATCATGGGTGGTGCTGCCCTCCACTTCGGCAACGTTGCCGAGATGCGTACCGGTGAGGGTAAGACGCTGACCTCGTTGCTGCCTGCTTACCTCAACGCACTTGAAGGTAAGGGCGTTCACATCGTTACGGTCAACGATTACCTGGCTAAGCGTGACGCCGAGATGATGGGCCGTGTGCACCGTTGGTTGGGTCTTAGCGTTGGCGTTATCCTCTCCGAGATGCGCCCTGCAGAGCGTAAGGAAGCTTATGCCTGCGACATCACTTACGGCACCAACAACGAGCTGGGCTTCGACTACCTGCGTGACAACATGGTGCGCTCGCTTGACGACGTCGTCCAGCGCGGCCACAACTACTGCATCGTCGACGAGGTGGACTCCATCCTTATCGACGAGGCACGTACCCCGCTCATTATTTCCGGTCCGGTCGACGGCTCCTCCCAGTTCTACAGCGTCTTCGCGCAGCTGGCGCCCAAGATGCGTGAAGGGATCCACTACGAGGTTGACCACAAGAAGCGGACCATCGGCGTGCTCGAGGAGGGCGTTGAGTATGTCGAGGATCAGCTCGGCATTGATAACCTGTACGCACCAGAGCATTCCCAGCTGGTGTCCTACCTGAACAACGCTCTGAAGGCGGAAGAGCTCTTCACCCGCGACAAGGACTACATCGTCCGTAACGGTGAAGTCATGATCGTTGACTCCTTCACCGGCCGCGTTCTGGCAGGCCGTCGCTACAACGAGGGTATGCACCAGGCCATTGAGGCCAAGGAAAACGTGGAGATCAAGAACGAGAACCAGACTCTGGCTACCGTTACTCTGCAGAACTACTTCCGTTTGTATGAAAAGATTTCCGGCATGACCGGTACCGCAGAGACCGAGGCAGCCGAGCTGCACTCCATCTACGGCCTCGACGTGGTGCCGATTCCGACCAACAAGCCGAACCAGCGTGCGGATCACTCCGACCGCATCTACAAGACTCAGGAAGCTAAGTTCGCTGCGGTTGTCGATGACATCGCTGAGCACGTTGCGGCGGGCCAGCCAGTTCTGGTTGGTACCACCTCCGTTGAGCGTTCCGAGTACCTCTCCCAGCTGCTGACCAAGCGCGGTGTGAAGCACTCCGTGCTGAACGCTAAGCACCACGAGGAAGAGGGCCAAATTGTTGCTCGTGCCGGCCGTCCAGGAACGGTAACGGTTGCGACCAACATGGCAGGCCGTGGTACCGATATCGTGCTGGGTGGTAACCCAGAGGTCATCCTCGATGAGAAGCTGCGTGAGCGCGGCCTCGACCCATTCGAGGATGAAGAGCGTTACCAGGAGGCATGGGATGCAGAGATTGAAGAGGAGAAGGAGCGTTCCAAGCGCCTCGGTGACGAAGTCCGCGAGGCTGGCGGCCTCTACGTCCTGGGCACCGAGCGTCACGAGTCCCGCCGTATCGATAACCAGCTGCGTGGCCGTACCGGCCGCCAGGGTGACCCAGGTGAGACCCGCTTCTACCTGTCCATGCGTGATGAGTTGATGGTTCGCTTCGTGGGTCAGTCCATGGAGAACATGATGAATCGCCTGAACGTGCCTGACGACGTCCCAATCGAGGCCAAGATGGTCTCTAACTCCATTAAGGGCGCGCAGGCACAGGTGGAGAACCAGAACTTCGAAATGCGTAAGAACGTCCTGAAGTACGACGAAGTCCTCAATGAGCAGCGCAAGGTTGTTTACGCTACCCGCCACGACATCCTCGATGCGGGTGACATCAAGGACAATATCCGCGACATGATCGATGACACCGTCTCGGCATACGTCGCGGGCGCTACGGCCACCGGCTACGTCGAGGACTGGAACCTGGACGAGCTGTGGAACGCACTCGAGTCTCTGTACGGCCCGACCATGAGCCACGAGTCCCTCGTTGAGGGAACCGAGTACGGTTCCGCCGGCGAGCTCACCGCTGAGCAGCTGCGCGAGGCCCTGGTTGCTGACGCTAACTCTGAGTACGACAAGCTTGAGGAAGCTGTCACCGCGATTGGCGGCGAGTCCCAGATGCGCAGCACTGAGCGCATGGTCATCCTTCCGATCATCGATCAGAAGTGGCGCGAGCACCTTTACGAGATGGACTACCTCAAGGAGGGCATCGGCCTGCGTGCGATGGCGCAGCGTGACCCACTGGTGGAGTACCAGAAGGAGGGCGGCGATATGTTTAACGCCATGAACGAAGGCGTCAAGGAAGAGACTGTGCGCCAGCTGTTTATGCTCCGCAAGCAGTTTAAGGCGCAGGAGGAAGCACAGGCAGCTGCTCCGACCTCGGACACTACTGAGGCATAGTGCGAAGATAAGACGCACGTGCGACTTATTTAACTGAGTGCCTGGCCACATTTGTGGTCAGGCACTTTTAAGTTCTAGACAGATTCCTATAATCTGGGACAAAGATATTTAGAAATTCATTTTCGATCGCCTTTTACCCCTGAGGAGACTGTCGTGCGACGTCGTTCATTACGCCTAGGTTTGTCGGCATTTTTGTCGGCTACTTTGTTAGGCGGTACGGCGCATGCCTACGCGGTTGCGGAACAAGAGCCACGCACGTGCCACCAGTACCTGGCGGCGGCTGGTAGCGATGAGCTCTTCCCCTCTGAGGAGCATGAAAAGCTCACTGTTGAAGATTGTCTGAAACGCATCGAAGAGGGACAGCCAGAAGAAGGGTCAAAAATTCCTTCGGTTGGTCGAATTGGCGTGCTTTTTAGTGGTATCGCTTCGATACTGACGGCGGGCATCGGCGTTTGGACCTCATTGGATTGGACCGACATCCTAATTCAGCTGGGGTCCTTGTAATTACCCTCGGAAATTGTGTCCGAGAGTAAGCATTCTGAAAGCCGTTAGCCGGTTGTGCTGGTATGAGCCAGTGAAACCATGGCGGTTTTCTCCAAAGTCGACGGACCCAAAGAATTCACCATTGGCTCGTGCATGCAGGCTGCGCATACGCACGGGTACAACTTGATCCTGTGGGCGATGGTTGAGCGCCCAAGCACGTAGGTGAACTTTGATGTCACGGTTGTACTTCGTACCCTCGAGCTGGTGCAAAGGGCGAAGGCCGCCTGTAGCTTCTAGGGCGATGGCTACAAGTTCCAGAATCTCTTCACGTTTGGAGAGAGCCTCCGCGCTTGGCTGATGTGCGTAGCGTATCCGGTCAGGCGCAGTGTAGAGCTTCAGGTAGCTGAAGCCGGGAATTGGGGCGTACATTCAAAAAGCCTTCCTGCAAGGGGGACAGGAGGCGAACGCACCATCATTGTGCCATGAGAAGCGGCCGAGCGCCTAGCTGTGAGTTTTCTGTGAGGGGTGGGCGCGATATTTTTGTGTTTTAGATATACTTTTGGGCGTTAAAAACTAACTCCTACTCAACAGCAAAAGGACTTTCTAGATGCGCGGTCTAATCGTAGATTTCGTTGGTGTGCTTGATGGCACCGAGGAAGACGTCAAAAGGTGGCGTTCTCTATTTGCGGCAGCGAAGGCCAACGGCGTAGCAACCGCAATTTTGTCTAATGATCCAGGCGGCCCAGGTGCAGAGCATATCCGCGAGTGGGAGTACCGCGGAATCGTCGATGCCGTGGTTCTTTCTGGTGAGGTCGGCGCTGAAAAGCCAGAGCTCGCAGCCTTCCAAGCGGCGGCGGATGCCATTGAGCTGCCGATCAATGACTGCGTCATGGTGGATGATTCCATTTTGAATGTTCGCGCAGCCGTCGATTTTGGGATGGTGGGCATGCTCTACACCGTTTTTGAGCGCACCAGCGTTGAGGTACAAGCCGTGTTCGATATTGAAGGTGAGTTCTAAGTGTCCAAAGTTCGCGTCTACTTGCCCGCAACTTTTGCGATGCTAAGTGAGCTGAAAGAGACCGGTCAGCTCGCTGCGCGATCTGGTTGGGGATTCACCGTTACTCCGGCTTTGCGTGAGTTCTACACGGAGGGCGACGAAGAAGAGATTGCATACTCCGCTTTTCTGGAAGCCTCTATGGCCTCGTTGCGTCTATTGGCCATCGGTGATGAGGAAAGCTTCCCGCATCGCCGTGTAGTTATTTCTGTCGATGTTGATGATTCCGTGGTCACCCCGCATCCAGACATGGGAGACCCAGTTGTGAAGCTCGACCCGGCAGTCATTACTGAATCCCATGTGCAGGCGATCCATGTGGACGTCGAGGAATCGGAAGAGGCCACCGCAAAGGCGATCGAGGTCATCGACAGCGCTGACTTGGGCTTCGAAGACGCGGAGCTAGCAGTAGGGGACGCGCTGGACAACTTCATGGCTTTCTATGATCCCTCAGAGCTTCCATTCCTTGTAGAGCTGCTCTAACAGAGGACTACATATTTTTCAGCTCGGTCGAAGGATCCCAGCGGAAAAGCCGGGCAAAAGGCTCTGGCTTAAAAGTTGGCTTAAAAGTTGGCTAGTTCTCCCACTCCACGTTGGTGCGCAGGGCCGCTAGGAGCTTGCGGACCGCGTCACGTCGACGAGCCGACGCTGAATCCTCGTTGATGTTGAGGTCCAAGCCGCACTCGGGGTCGGCTGGTGGGCCAACGTGTGTGCAGCCACGGGGGCAATCTTCAATTGCGGCTGCTAGGTCGTCGAAGACACCGAGGATGGTGTCGGCGTCGACGTGCGCTAAGCCGAAGGAACGAATGCCCGGTGTATCGATGATCCATCCGCCGTGCGGACACGTCTCCTTGGGTAACGGCAGGGCAACAGACTGCGTTGAGGTGTGACGGCCCTTGCCCACAGCTGAGACCTCACCGGTCTCGCGCTGGGCGTCTGGCACAAGACGGTTAACAAGGGTTGACTTGCCCACGCCGGAATGGCCGATCAGCGCGGTGACGTGTCCATCGATGACGTTGTGGACGGCATCCAGGCAGTCATTGACGCCGGCTTCCACCACCGTGACGTCTAGGTCCGCGAATTCAGCCGCAAACGGGGAAGGATCGGTGAGATCCGTTTTGGTCAGGCACAGGACCGGGTGCACGTTGCCGACGAAGGCGGCGATGAGTGCTCGTTCGACAAAGCCCGACCGCGGTGGGGGATCGGCAACTGCGGTAACGATGAGCATGCGGTCCGCATTGGCTACGACGATGCGCTCATAAGGGTCGGTGTCATCCGCGGTGCGGCGCAGCACCGACGTGCGATCTTCTAGCTTTACGATGCGGGCCAGCGTGTCCTTGCGGCCGGTGGTATCGCCGACGACGCCTACACGGTCACCCACCTCGACAGCGGTGCGGCCTAGCTCGCGGGCGCGCATAGCGGTGACTAGCGGGCCGTCGTCAAGCGCTACGCCCCACCGTCCGCGATCCTTGGTTACCACCATGCCGAACCTGGCGTCCTTGTGCTTGGGGCGGTCCTTCGTACGCGGGCGGGAGCCTTTGCCAGGACGGATTCGGACATCGGACTCGTCATAGGAGCGAGCGTTCCTAGCCACGGTTGCCCTCCAGCATCTGCTCCCACATGCCGCTAAAGCCTGGCAAGGTCTTGGACGTGGTCTCGATGTCCTCGACCTCCACGTCTGGCACGCGCAGACCGATGATGGCGCCAGCGGTAGCCATGCGGTGGTCGGCGTAGGAATGCCACTTTCCGCCGTGGAGGGGTGCGGGTTCGATAAGCAGGCCGTCGTTAAGCTCAGTGACGTTGCCGCCTAAGCCGTTGATTTCCGCAGCGAGTGCAGCAAGCCTATCGGTCTCATGCCCGCGCAGGTGTGCAATACCAGTAAGCCGGGAAGGAGTGTCCGCCAGAGCGCATAGGGCGGCGACAGTAGGCGTGAGTTCGCCGACGTTGCTCATGTTGAGCTCAACGCCATGGATCTGGCCATCAGATGCGCCAATCACCGTCACTGCGTCCGCGGTTTGCTCGATGTGCGCGCCCATGGCGGTGAGGATGTCGCGGATGGCATCGCCCGGTTGCGTGGTTTCCTCTGGCCATTGGGGGATGGTGATGCGGCCACCAGCGACTGCTGCCGCGGCCATAAATGGGGTGGCGTTAGATAGGTCAGGCTCGATGCGCCAGTCTCGCCCCGTGATTGGCCCTGGGTGGACCGTCCAGGTGTTCTGGCCTTCTTCGACTTGGACGCCGGCCTCGCGCAGCATCGCGCACGTCATCTCGATGTGCGGCAGGGACGGAAGGGGACCGCCCTCGTGCTTTACGGTGATGCCCTTTTCAAAGCGCGCACCGGAAAGTAGGAGTCCGGAGACGAACTGGGAGGAGCCGGAGGCGTCGACAGTAACTACGCCGCCTTCAGGGACGGCCAAGGACGTGATGGTAAATGGCAAGCTATCGCCCTCTACCTCGACGCCGAGATCGCGCAGCGCATCCAAAATGGTGGACATGGGGCGCTGGCGGGCCTGTGGGTCACCGTCGACATGAACGGGTCCGTTCGCAAGTGCCGCTACAGGCGGCAGGAAACGCATGACTGTGCCGGCTAGGCCGCAATCGATGCTTGCACCATGCAGTGGCCCAGGGGTGACGTGAACATCGTTGCCTACGTGTTCAAAGGCGACGCCCATGTTGGTCAATGCCGCCTCCATGAGGCGGGTATCGCGTGATTGCAGAGGATAGCGCAGGATGGATGGCCCGTCTGCCAACGCCGCCAGAATGTAGGCGCGGTTGGTAATTGACTTAGAACCCGGCACGGGCTGTTTCCAGTCCAGGGGAGCGGATGCGAGTGGGGCGGACCAATACAAAGACATGTAGTCCATAATAAAGGGCATGTGCGGAAGATTTGTTTTGTTTACCGAGTCTCTGCTCGATGAAGTAGGCAAGTGGGAGGGAATCGAGGAAGTTCACGCTCCCGAAGGGCTGCCCCCTGCGCGCTATAACATAGCGCCCACCCAGCCGGTAGCCATCGTGCGCGTCCAAGAGCGCGCCGCGCGTGTGGAGCCTGCACGCTGGGGCCTGCTTCCGCATTGGAAGAAGGACTTGGATGGCTCACCCCTGTTTAACGCGCGCGCTGAGACCGTGGCTACCAAGCCTTCCTTCCGCGAGGCTTTCAAGCGCAATCGCTGCATCATTCCTCTCGACGGTTATTACGAGTGGAAGGCTGAGAAGCCAAGCCCCAGCGGAGGGGTAAAGGCGAAGGGGAAGAAGACTCCGTACTACGTGACTGGGCCGGAAGGCATGTTGTTTGCCGCTGGGCTGTGGGCGACTGGCATGGAGCGGCTTTCGGCCACGATGATCACCACGGAAGCCACCGAAGAGATGGCGTGGCTGCATGGGCGCCTGCCTAAGTTCCTGACTGCGGAGGAGATCGGCGCGTGGCTGGTCGGTGAGCCGCTGCTAGAGCCATCCAACGTGACTGGATTTAAAGTGCGTCACGCAGACCCTGCGGTGGGTAACGTGCGCAACGATTGCGCGGAACTCATCGCTGAGCAGCCGCCGACGTCGTTGTTCTAGGAGTCGGCCACGAGGTCGGCAAAGGTGACGTCGAGGACTTGGGGGAGAGCCTCGGCGTTCATTTCAATATCGAGGCCACGGCGCCCGCCGGAGAAGAAGATGGTGTCGAAGAGGACGGCCGTCTCATCCATTGCAGTGGGGAGCACGTTCTTTTGGCCCAACGGGGAGATGCCGCCGGGGATGTAGCCGGAAGACTTGGAAGCGTCCTTGGGATCGGCCATGGTGGCCTTTGAAGCCCCAAACGCCGCTGCGGCCTTCTTGAGACTCAGCTGATGGGAGACGGGCAGGACACAGACTGCGAGTTTCCGCTTTGGTCCCTTGCCGGCGGTGAGATCGATGACCAAGGTCTTGAAGATGCGTTCGGGATCAATTCCTAGTGCTTCTGCCGCGTGATCACCGAAGTGATCGGAGCCGCCTTCAAAAGTCGACACCTCGTGCGGGATCCCAGCTTCTTCCAGAAGCTTGAGAGCTGGGGTAGCAGAGTGCGGTGTTTTCTTCGACTTGGACATAAACGGCATTTTAGTAGGTGGCTTAAACCAAGCAGTTAGGATGGTAGGCGTGGCTACAGAAACGATAAGTGCCAAGGAGCGCCAGCGCCTCTTTGAGGAGCAGGCGCTACCTTTGCTCGACCAGCTCTACGGTGGCGCCATGCGGCTGACCCGTAATCCGCAGGATGCCGAGGATCTCATCCAAGAGACCTACCTTAAGGCCTATAACAATTTTGGTTCCTTTAAACAGGGCACCAATTTAAAGGCATGGCTTTACCGCATCATGACCAATACCTACATCAACTCCTATCGCAAGGCTAAGCGCCGTCCGGCGGAGTTTTCTGCAGATGAGCTCAGCGATTTTCAGCTTTACACGACCTCAGGACATGATTCCACGGGCCTTGAGTCAGCAGAAGTTGAGGCGCTCAAACTCATGCCGGACTCTACGATTTCTGAGGCAATGAATGACTTGCCTGAGGACTATCGCATGGTGGTTTACTACGCCGATGTTGTGGGATTGGCGTACAAAGAGATCGCCGAAATCATGGATACGCCCCTCGGAACGGTGATGAGTCGACTCCACCGTGGAAGAAAATTGCTACGAGTTGCGTTGAAGGACGTAGCAAGAGAAGTAGGCATCGGTCTCAATCACCCAGACATGGAGGAGAAGTAATGAGCAACGCGACAGGAAACAACTGCGGTGCGTGTAATTCTCCCGAGGTCCAGGCACTATTCTGCGAGCTCTTGGATGAGCGCACGAGCTATGCGCGAGCCCTCGAGATTCGCGAGCACATTGCTAGGTGTGACGAGTGCCAGTCCCGTCTAGAAAGCGAAGAAGTGGTGCGCGCCCTGGTGCGGAAATGTTGCTCTGGTACTAAAGCGCCGCAATCGCTGCGCCGACGCATCACCGTGGAAATTACTCACGCTGAGGTGACCTGGGGCTAGAAGCCTCAACTCCGGGCGCAGTCCAAGCCGCGGAAGACCGGGGCGTAAAGCAAAAGGCTCGCTCCCACGAGGGGAGCGAGCCTTTATGTGCTGCTTATTTATGCGCTAGGACGCTTGCCGTGGTTTGCACTCTTCTTACGGCGATCCTTGCGCTTACGACCACGCTTAGACATGGGCGGCCTCCTTGCTAATAGGTGAGCGGATAATTTACTTACCCACTGACTTTAGTGTTTGGATACACCGGTGGGGAAATCGGGCTAGGTTTATTGAATTTTCTTGAGTCTTAGACGGTGACTCGTGCGCGGCCGCGACCGCGGTTGCGACGACGCTTGAGAGCGCGGCGCTCCTCTTCGGACATACCGCCCCAGACACCAGCGTCCTGGCCGGACTCAAGTGCCCACTTCAGGCAGGAAGTGGCAACTGGGCAGCGATTGCAGACCAGCTTGGCCTTTGCGATTTGGGTAAGTGCAGGGCCGGAGTTGCCGACTGGGAAAAACAGCTCTGGGTCTTCGTCGCGGCAAACGGCTTCGTGGCGCCAATCCATGATTGAAATCTCCTAACAAAATTTAGACAGCATGACATATCCCTGCAGCCCATGGGAATGGGGCACAGCAAATGTCGGGGAAGAAAGTAAATCGGTCTGCGTTCAGTGGGGCTCTGTCTCGAGGTAGAGCCAGCGTCGACGCCGCCATGATTTACTTGGTGTTTACTCGAAGTTTTCTCCAAGTTACGGACCGCTTAAACGGCTCGTTGTTTTGCTACTTGAAAATCATGACATGTTTACCTCGATCCCGCTAGGGTTCGGGGGTAAATTGTGGCAAAGCTCACTATGCTTAGGGCGAGTGAGACGCAAAAAGGGGCGATAGTTTTCCTGTAAGAAATCTGTCAGAACTTCGATAAGCAGGATCTTTAGCATGTTTTTGGTGAGTGTGGTGACTTGGATCGCGTCAAATCCGGGTAGGTGGGTTTGCCCCCGAGGCGAAGCGGGGATGAGTTTTAGCCTTAATTAAGTGTTTCCTGAGCGTCGGTGGGCGAAGGTCTGGTGTTGGGTTTCGGTATTCAAATTAGAACGAGCCAAAGCCTTAGGAATCGTTCGGCTTAGGTAAACTGTGGCCCGTGAGTGAAGAGAATAAGAAGAAGTCATCTGCACGCGCGCAAGCCCAAACGGCAGCAAAGAACAATCCGGTAGGCGCTCCGCTTTCCGTCCTTGTGGCCGCCGGAATCGCAATTGTGCAGTCTGTAGCTGTAATGGCTTTTGGCATTTTTCTTATCGTGCGCGAACTCAGCGGCGCCGAGAATGCTTCGATGGTTTCTGAGGCGGGCGCGCTGAAGTTCGTTGGGCTCGGCACAGCTATCTTTATCTTCATCGTTTTCGGCTTCGTTATCATCGGTTCTCTCGCCTTTGTCAAGGGAAAGCGATGGGGAAGGGGAGCCGTAGTCCTCGTTGAATTTATCCTGGCGGCCAGCGCATTTCAGATGTTTAGTGGCGGCTCGTCAGTGCTTGGCACAATAACGCTGTTGAGCGCTATTGCTGCCTTGTACTTCCTGATGTTCGTCCCGGCTTCGTCCCAGTGGGCAGAAGCCAACTTCTGATTTAGCAGACGCTACTAGAGTGCGGTGAGCCCAACAGCGGTTTCGCCCCGTTGTTCAACGATGGTGGTTCCTGCGATCGTCAAAAAGACAGGGCCGGTGTAGCCGCCACGATCAATCTTGATGGTCCGCTCGGTCTTACCTGTGGACCAATCAACTACAGCGATGCCCTTTTCAGTAGGCATGAGCAAGCGCTCGCCGAGAGCAACACCGGTGCCGATGGCATCCTCTAGAACATGGTCAACCTTCAATTCCGAAGGAGTAAACAGGTACAAACGCTCTCCATCGAACCAAGACATGTGGTGTGGCAGGTCAGCTGTCGCTGGAGCATAAGGCGTGGAAGCGTTAGTCACATCTGGTGATGCGGCGACTTCAGTAGAGGCGATTGTATTGCCGGACTTGTCATAAGACTCAATACGCGGCTTTTCGCCTGGCTGATAAACCGCGGCGGACTCCTGGCCTACTGCGACCAATCGGGATCCCTCGTTGGCCATTCCAATGTTGGCGGTGACCTCAGGTTTGCGCGAATCCTCTGGGGTGGCGCCTACCAGGCGCAGCCACGTAACTGAGGCGTCATCGGGGCAGGTTTCAGTTAAGGCGAGGTTTTCGGTTCGAGTGAGGGCCGAATTGATGCTGCAGTCCTCATGCTCCTGCATGTCGGGCTCCTGCTTTGCCTGCACGTCACCGTATTCGATGGTGCGCACCATGTCTGAGCGCCACAGATCAATGCGATCTGTAGACACCGTGCCCACACGGTCGTTGGAGGAGATCGGAATGACCTCTTCAGAGTTAATCGCGCTGCGGGTATCGGAGTATTGGCCCGTTGCGGCATTGATAGCTACGGTGTCACCGCATCCAGCATTGTTACGGTACGTTGCTACAACCTTGTCCCACGCGCTACCCAATGAACACAGCTCTGTGTTTTTGCGGGTGTAGTGCCATTTCTCCTTGCCGTTTACATCAGAAGCAATGATCGTATCGCCTTCGTGGGTGATCAGAAGCCCCTGGGAGGCGAGTGCACGATGCTGTCCGGGAACCGTCTGGTTGGGAAGCTCGAAGGCAATTTTGAAATTTTTAGGAGCTTGCGCAAGGACTTCTACCTGGTCAGGCGCAGCGGTAGCCGCGGGAGCGAGTTCGGAGTCGCGAATATCGGCGGTGAAATATGCACCTCCCACAGCGATAGCGCAAACGGCGGCGATAGCGCCGGTTATCTTCCAGTCAGTCGCGGTGGCGCGAAGGATGGGGGTCTTGCTCATCGGCGGTGGCTCCTTGAACGGCGAGTTCGGGTTGTTGTGGCGTGGGTCTTTGGGGTATCCCGCAACTTAGCTGTCCCGATAACCTTTGTCGCAGGGCCAACTGATTCTTTAACTCCCTCCGGGAAGCCTAAAGCTGCGGAGAGTTCCGGGGAGGTGCTAAACCACTGAGGTGGCTCAGGTTCGCCGAGGCCAAGCTCGTCATTGATTACTTGCCACTTGCCGAGCTCGTCATAGCCTACGAGCGTAACAGCGGTGCCGGTGTGCCCTGCGCGGCCAGTGCGTCCGATTCGGTGCACGAAGGTCATAGGATCATCTGGAACCTGGTAGTTGATGACGTGAGTGACGTCGTCGACGTCGATACCGCGCGCTGCCACGTCGGTCGCGACTAGGATTTCCACCTTGCCCTCGCGGAAAGCATTGAGGGACTTTTCGCGGGCGGCCTGACCCAGGTCACCGTGCACTGCGCCGACCCGGAAACCACGGCGTGCGAGCTCATCCGCTACCTCGGCAGCGGAGCGCTTGGTGCGGGCGAAGATGATGGTCTTGCCGCGGCCTTTAGCTTGTAGCGCGCGGGAGATGATGGCGAGCTTGTCCATGCGGTGTGCCTGGAACGTGACTTTGCGGGTGGACTCGTGCGTTTGGTTCTCGTCACCAGATTCCGCCCGGATGTGAATAGGCCGGTTCATGAAAGTGCGTGCGAGCGTCAGGATAGGGCCGGGCATCGTGGCGGAGAAGAGCATGGTTTGGTGTTTGTTGCCATGCAGCAGTTCGAGGATTTTCTCGATGTCCGGCAAGAAGCCTAGATCGAGCATCTCGTCGGCTTCATCCAAAACCAAGATGGCCACGTGGTCGAGCTGGAGATGGCCCTGCTGTGCCAAGTCCAAAAGACGGCCGGGAGTGCCGACGATGACGTCGACGCCCTTTTCCAAGAGCTTGATTTGCTCCTCATACGGCCGGCCGCCATAAATGGTAGCCAGGCGCAGCGGGAGGTTCTGAGAGGCCAGGGTGAGGTCTTCGCCGACCTGGACGGCTAGCTCACGAGTAGGGACCACAATGAGGGCGCGCGGGGTGCCGTCGAGTTCTTCAATATCAGCGTCATCAAAAACGCGATCGAGCACAGGGACGCCGAATCCCAGGGTCTTACCCATGCCGGTGCGTGCTTGGCCAATGAGGTCTTGTCCGCCCAGCGCGATCGGAAGAGTGAGCTCTTGAATCGCAAACGTGCGCACAATACCGCGGCTGGCCAGGGCATCTACGATCTCTGCTGCCACTCCAAGGGCGGCGAAAGTAGGTGGTTGCGTGGTCTTAGACTGTTGAAATGACACACCTCGATAGTAGCGGGTGGGGCTATAGTGGGGCCATTAGAACCAATTCGAGCACAACTACCTCTCGCAAGGAGAATACAAGAAACATGGATATTAAGATCGGATTCGCAGACACCGCTCGTGAGCTCGTCATCCGCGCGGATGGTACTCAGGAAGAACTGGCCGCAAAGATTAATGGTGCACTTGCTGACAACTCCACCCTGGAGCTGGAAGATTCCAAGGGACGCAAGTTCATCGTCCGCACTGACCGTGTGGTTTACGCAGAGATCGGCGTCGCCAAGGCACACGCCGTCGGTTTTGCAGGTGCCTAAACATCGATACTCATGATGCGTTCGCGTTCATAGTGCCGCATCGACTTCACTAAGACTTCTGGCTTCTAGCCGCGTGAGTTAGAGCATGAATTAGAGAAGGCGCATCCCACAGCAGAGTAATTCCGCTCGAGTGGGATGCAGAAGGTAATCTATTTCCTTATGGAATTACCTGTGGATAACTCGCAACGCGCCCCACGTCATCCGCATCGCAAACCCGAACAAAGCAATTGGTTAGTAAGGTTTGCTCACGAATACGGCTGGTGGCGCGTTGTTGCGATCCCCGTGATGATAGTGCTGACTATCTGGGTTATCGCAGACGTGATTGACGCGACCACAGGCACGGACGGCACTCAGGTCGCGCAGACCAGTCAGTCGCCGCAGCCCGAGCCTTCCGAGAAGCTGGGCCCCGACCCAGCAGATGCCGGTGACATAAAGGCAGCCAAGGACCAACTTCCCGCAGGCGGTGACTTCACCGAAGCTGGCGATGACACCTACCGTGATGCGGGTCCAGCCGGCGCACACGCAGGCAAACGCGGCAAAACCGTAGTTCGCTACTCCGTGGAGATCGAAAACGGCGTTAACACTATTGCCTATGGCGGCGACTCCGCCTTTGCGGCTATGGTCGATGCCACCCTCGGTGATCCACGCGGTTGGACCTCAACCGGGGATTTCGAATTCATTCACGTTGCGGCCGACGATAAGCCTGACACGCGGATTCGGCTGACTTCTTTGGCCACGACTGCGAAGCTGTGTGGCGCGCAGCTCAACACCGAAACGTCGTGTCATACCGGCATCACTGGAGAGTCCACGGTGAACCTCAACGAGTCCCGCTGGGTACGCGGCGCCGTTCCTTTTGAAGGCGACCTTGGCAATTACCGCCAGTACCTCATTAACCACGAATTTGGCCATGCAATCGGTTACGCTTCCCACCAGGCCTGCGGCGGCGAAGGCAAGCTCGCTCCCGTCATGATGCAGCAGACGCTGAGCTTGAATAACGCCGAGTTGTACAGAAAGGACTCCAAAGAGATCTACCCTGATGAGGATGTGACCTGCGAGCCCAACCCGTGGCCTTATCCGAATCCACGCATCAAGGATCCGCACAATCCGGAATAGGAGAACCCAATGTTGCTTCCCCCAGAACACGTGTTGTCCGCCTTCCACGCGGAGGCGAATTTCCGCCAGATCCGCGGCGAGGTCTTGGGTCCGGAATGGGACCACGGTATCAAGGTAGGCGACGTCGTCTATGCCCGTGCCAATGAATGGTCGGGGTGGTCCGCCAAGGTCCGGGAGAAGATGTCCTTAGCGGGTGCACGAGTCGTGCGTCCGGTGCTTACGACTGACGCGCGCTATACCGCTGCTGGGTGGAAGGCCAATCAGTACGTTCCTGGCCAGCTGCGCGGACGCGTTGATGAGACTGCGCAAATGGCGTTGCGTTTGGACGAAGCGATGTCAACCGTGCCTCTGCCCAACGTGGGGCAGCGCGACGACGTATTCGCACGTGCTGAGCGTGCCGCGTGGGATGAGACGGGGGAGGCCTATTCTGATGTTGACCTCGCAGGAATTCCGGTAGGTATTGCGCACGTCGATGTTCTCGGAACCACCATCTTTGCGGATACAAATCCGCCTGCGCTTGTCGACGTCGTGCCATCCGCGGCGCCCCGTCCAGTTGGCTGGAGCGCCGCGCTCGTCATCGTCGATGGCCTCATCGCGGACGTTGTGGATGACGGCATCTGCAACCGCTTTGGGCACGTTCCAGGAATGTCCCAGCTTCTGCTGCGTGCCTCGGCTTATCGCCGTTACGTCAATAACCTGCACCCGCAGTCGAAGACGACCACGCGTTCGAACATTGAAAGGGTTGAAGCTCTGCTCGTGTCCAGGTCATCTGAAATACTGAACGGGTGAGTTACGATCCCCGTTCTACCGCCCGCGCAGGCGTCGTCTTGCCGCCTTCCCCTCAAGTCCGTCTAGTCCCGCGTACTTCCCAGCGCAGCTCGCGTTCCTGGGATTTTCCGCTGCCTGAAACAGGCAGATGGCGCGTGACGGGTACGGCGGGTTCCGGTGTCTCGAGCCTGCTTGTCGACGTTGTCTTGAACAAGCTGCGTTCCGGCGCTGACCCCTCGGGGATCTTGGTGGTCTCCACGTCGAAGGAATCTGGTTCGATCCTGCGGCGCGAGCTGGCGCAGCACTTGGAAGATTACGCGGCGCAGGCATCGATGGTGCGCTCGGTGCACTCCTTGGCCTTCGCACTGCTGCGGACAATCTCAGAAGAAGAGATTCGTCTCATCACCGGCGCTGAGCAGGATGCGGTCATCCGTGAACTGCTGGAAGGCCAAGCAGAAGAAAATCGTGGTAGCTGGCCCGCGGAGGTCCGCCCAGCCATGACCTTCGTGGGGTTTGCCCGGCAGTTGCGTGACTTGCTGCTGCGTGCCATCGAGCGTGGCAAGGGCCCGCATGAGCTCATGGAGTTGGGGCAAAAGTACCAGCAGCCTATGTGGACCGCGGCAGGCGAGTTCCTACTCGAGTACGAACGCACGCAGCAGCTGGCTGGTCTGCATTCTTACTCTGCAGCAGAGCTCGTCAACGAGGTCTTGTTGCACTCGGAGTTGGTGGAGAAGCATCCGTGGCACACCATCATCGTGGATGATGCGCAGCTGCTGGACCCGACCTCGGGCAAGCTCATCGAGGGGCTCTCTTGCAGCACAGAGCTGACTGTGGTGGCGGGTGACCCTGACCAAGCCGTCTTTGCTTTCCGAGGCGCCAACTCGGAGTTCTTGACCTCCTTCCCAGCGGAACATGAGCTGGTGTTGGAGGAACCTCGGCGTCGTCCAGCGCCTGCATGCATCAGCATCGTGGATTCGCGCTCGACCCTGCGCGACGTTGTTGCGGATGCTGTCCGGCGCCGCCATTTGGAAGATGAGGTGCCGTGGCGGGAAATCGCGGTGATTGTGCGTTCTACTGGTGACATTGGCCAGGTGCGCAGGACCCTCCTGGCGGCCGGCGTGCCGGTGCACATCAACCCCACGGACGTTATTTTGGCGGAGCAGCGCCTAGTCAAGTCTATTTTGCTGGCGCTGCGCGCATTGGACCATGAGTTGAGCAACACCGAGTTGGAGGAGCTTGTCACGGGACCTGTCGGTGGTGCGGACCCGGTGACGTTGCGGCGCCTCATTCGTGGACTGCGTAGGTGGGCGCCGCAGTCCCGCGGCATCGATTCCTTGCGGGCGCTGTTGGAAGGCGAACTGCCGGACTTTAGCGGTCTGCTTACCGAACGCGAACAGACCATCCTGGAGCGTATCCGCTCGATCCTGGATGCAGGCCGTGCAGCACTGCGCGCGCAGGCCTCTATCGAGGAAACCCTGTGGGAAGTGTGGAACGCCACTGGCCTCGACGCGCGTTTGCAGGCCGCGGCCTTGCGTGGTGGTGCCACGGGCTCGCAGGCAGACCGCGACTTGGACGCGATGATGTCGCTCTTCGACGCGGCCGGTGACTATTCGGAGCGTCGTCCTGGTGCGTCCCTGGAGGCTTTCCTGCGGCATATCGAGGAACAGGAGCTACCTACGGGCGTGCGTGATCGCCGAACCGCAATTCCGCAGGCGGTAGAGGTAATTACCGCGCACGGTGCAGTGGGGCGCGAGTGGGACACCGTGGTTATTGCAGGTGCGCAGGAAGGCACCTGGCCTTCGTTGGGCGAGACCGGTTCCGTCTTTGGGCAGGAGGATCTCATCGACTTGCTGGATAAAGGCATCGCGCCGGGCACACCGGTGAGTCATGTGGCCAGCCGCTTGAGGGAGGAGCGCCGCTTGTTCCACGTCGCTACCACCCGTCACCGCAGGCGCCTGCTCATCGCAGCTGTCGACGCCCCCGAGGCCGCTGTGCCTGAGGAACCATCTCGCTTTGTGGGGGAGTTTGCGCTGAGCGGCTCTGTCGACGTTCCTGGTGCGCAGACGCGCCGGGAGGCAACCAAGCGCCTGCGTGCGGCACAGTTGCCGCGGGAGCTCGGCCTTGCAGTCCCCGAACCTGCGCCGGTGTCGGTGCGTGCGGAACGCGAGATCGACCCACTCGATGTGGCTGTGCTTTCGGTGCCGTCCTTTGTGGCGCAGTTGCGTCGGGTTGTGGTGAGCGCTTCCAGCGGTGAGGCAGAGCGCAGTCAGGCAGCCCGCCAGTTGGCGCGCTTGGCTAAGGCAGGAGTACCCGGTGCCCATCCAGAGAGCTGGTGGGCTGCGCGTTCGGTGGCCACGGATGTCCTTGCAGACATGGAAGAGGCCGTGGCGGCGGGGCGCGTTTCGCCGTCTCGTGTCGAGGCCTTGCTGAATTGTCCGCTCAGCGCCATCTTGGGCAACCTCGCGGAAGAGGAGTCCACGCCGATGCACCTCATTCGCGGCACCATGGCTCATGCCTACCTAGAAGCGTTGGGCAGGGGAATCGAACCTGAACAGGGCAAGAAGATGGTTATGGAGGCTTTTGCTTCCATCGTGGATGGGCCTGGATGGAAGACGCGCAGCGATATGGCCGCCTTCGAGCGGCTTATCGACCGCACCCACCAGTGGGCTATGAACTCCGAGTCCTCCTTCGAGCTCATTGGTGTTGAGGTTCCCGTCTCCGTGGAAGTCCTGCCTGGCATTACCGTTGCTGGTTACATGGATCGCCTAGTCAAGGCCGGGGATGACTACATGGTGGTTGACCTCAAGACGGGCAACAGCGCTGTGACCGCAAAGCAGGCCAAGGAAAACCCACAGCTGATGACGTATCAGTTGGCTTTGGAACGCGGTGAACTTGTCGGTGTTGTGGACACAGCCGACACGGAACCAGGGGAGAACCCCGGCTCTTCGCCGGTCATCCGTACTGGTGAAGGCCTGCCGTGTGGTGGCGGTGTATTGGTCTATCCCGCCCATGACAGCGTCAAGATCACAACGCGCGACCAAGCAGCGGTGCCGCCGGAAGAGCTTGCGGCCTTCGCCGAAAAGCTGCCGGCGCTCGTTGCTGAATTACATAGTGAGCGCTTGACCGCGCGCGAGAATGATTCTTGTGATCGCTGCGCTATTCGCTCTATTTGCCCAGTACAAGCCGAGGGAAAGCAGGTCTCTGATGAATTCGCAGTCTAATCTTCTCAGCCCGGCAGAGCTTGCCACGGCCCTGGGCAAGGCGTTTCCGCCGACGCCGGAGCAAGCCAAGGTAATCGAGGGCGAGCTCGGACCAAAGCTCGTGGTGGCGGGTGCCGGTGCGGGCAAGACCGAGACGATGGCTTCGCGCGTGGTCTATTTGGTGGCCAACGGCATGGTGGCGCCGGAAAAGGTCTTGGGTCTGACGTTTACCCGCAAGGCCGCGCAGCAACTCGAGCAACGTATTCGCAAGCAGCTCATCAAGTTGCGTGACTCGGGAATCGTGCAGCCTGGTACGGCCGCGGCCGAGGCTTTGGAAAATATCGCGCCAAAGGTTGCCACCTATGACTCCTACGCGGGTGACTTGGTGCGTGAATACGGTTTGCTCATGCCTGTGGAGCCGACAGCGCGCATCATTACCGATGCTGAGCGCTACGCCATCGCACACGACGTGGTGGTCAATTACGGCGGCAAGCTGTCGGCCTCGCAATCGTTGGGCCACGTGACGGATACCTTGCTCAAACTGGCGCAGGCCATGGACAACGGCTTGTTGGACCCAGACGAGATCCGCGAACATGCACGGATTTTCACAGCCACCGCTTATGACCTAGAAAAGACTAGGAGGAATGGTCCGGAGTTTACCAAAGAAGTCCAAAATTTCCTCAATAAGCAGCAGTTGCGCGTGGAGTATCTGCCACTGGTGGAGGCCCTCAAGGAAGAGCAGGCCGCTCGCGGCGTGATTACCTTCGGTGAGCAAATGGCTATTGCCGCGGCCTTGGCGGAGAGCCATCCGCAGGTGGGCGAGCAGCAGAGCCAGCGATTCAACGTCGTCATGCTGGACGAGTACCAGGACACTTCCCATGCCCAGCGCGTGTTGCTGCGCTCCTTGTTCGGCGGGGTCCGCGCCGGTGTTTCGGTGACCGCAGTGGGCGACCCTATGCAGTCCATTTATGGCTGGCGCGGTGCCACGGCAGAAAACCTTGCTGCCTTCGTTGAGGACTTCCCTCAAGCAGACGGTTCGCCGGCGCCGAAGGACCAGCTCACCATTTCGTGGCGTAACCCACAGCAAACGCTGACGCTGGCTAACGACGTTGCCGGGCACCTGTTTGCGGAAACCGGCGGGCCGCGCCCAGTTGATGAATTGTCGCCGCGCGATAACGCCCCAGAAGGCGAGGTGAAGTTGGCCTACTTCGCCAGCGAAAACGAGGAACGCGAGTTCGTAGCGAATCACCTCAAGGCGCAGCTGGATGCGTGCGAGGATCCGAGCCGCTTTAGCGCGGCGGTTCTGGTGCGCACCAACAAACAGTCGCCGCTCATTTCGCAGGCCTTGGACGCAATCGGCGTGCCCAATGAAATCGTTGGTTTGGGCGGACTGCTTTGGCAGCCTGAGATCCAAGACCTCATTGCTGTAGCGACCATTCTCCTGCGCCCGCAGGACACCAATGCTGCCTTACGCGTTCTCACCGGCCCGATGTGTGGGTTGGGTGTGAAGGACCTCAAGGAGCTGCTGGCTCGCCAACGCAATCTGGCGGGGGCAAGTGTTGAATCCGCAGGCCGTCTTCGCTGGGAAGGCGGCGATCCTGTCGAGCACCTTGCCGCGCAGCTGGCCGAACTCACCAAGGAGGACACGAGCCAGGTCTTGGGCCTTGCCGACGCCCTCGCAGATTTGGGCGAGCGGGAGCGCTACAGCGCGGCTGGCCTTGCTCGCATGGAAGAGCTTTCAGCGAAACTGCGTCATCTGCGTACCTACTCGCTGAGCAAGTCACTGAGCGATCTCTTTGCGGACATCGAGGCGATGTTCAACATTCGCACCGAGGTGCTGGCAAACGGACAGCTGGGCGGGACGACGCACCTTGATACATTCGCCGACATTGTTGCCGGATTCCATGGGGACTCCTTGGGAGCACTTCTGGACTACCTCTCCATGGCGCGTGAGCACGAAGACGGCCTGACCCCGGGCGAGGTTCCAGCTGTTGAAGGTCGCGTGCAAATCATGACCGTGCACAAGTCCAAGGGCTTGGAGTGGAAGCACGTGTGCGTGCTACACGCTGACTCCAGTAGTTACAAGGCCCAGGCGGAGACCTTCCTCACGCTCGTGGAAAAGGCGCCCACTGATGAGGACGTCATTGAGCTCGAGCCCGATGCTGTCAAGCGCTCGGCATTTGAAAAGGCCTGCGATGCCTATAAAGCATCGGTCCGCCAGAACCAGCGGGAAGAGGCTGCTCGCCTGTTCTATGTTGCGATGACGCGTACCGAGTCCACCCTGACCGTTACTGGTTCAGGCACCAACCGCAAAGGTGGCAAGGCACAAAAAGGACCTTATGAATACCTGGAGCTGTTGCGCGAGAAACACTCGGACCTGGTCAGTCACTGGGACGTTCCAGCGACTCCTGAGGAGGCCGAGGCGCTCATCACCCTTCGTGAGGGCACGTTCCCGTCGCTGCACGCTAACCCGGATGCGCTGCGCGGTGCTGATCTCGTGCTGGACGCAATGGAAGAGCTGCCGGCATTGCGGGCGGGGGAGACCTTCGAGTTGTGGGAGCAAGAAGCCGGAGCCCTCATCGAGGAATACGCCGCGCTTAAGGCCCCTGTGGTTGATGTGGAGCTGCCGACTGAGCTGACCGCCTCCGACATGGTGTCTTTGAGCTCCGATCCCATTCAGTTCGCGCGCCGCCAACGCCGACCAGTGCCCTTCAAGCCGAACGCCTACGCGAAGCGCGGTACCGCCTTCCACGCGTGGCTGGAGGAGAGGTTCGGTTCACCAGCCTTGCTGTCTGAATACGAGCTGCCTGGTTCTGATGAGCAGCCAGAGCAAGACCTGGAATCACTAAAGGATGCATTCTTGAACTCGCCGTGGGCGCAGTGCACACCAGAATATGTCGAAGCACCCTTTGAAATCACCATCGGTGAGTCGGTCGTCCGCGGCCGAATGGATGCCGTATTCCGTGAAGCCGACGGAACCTGGCTCATCGTGGACTGGAAGACTGGCCGTCCGCCTGCCGGTGCAGCGATGCGTGCCGCCGAGATCCAGCTCGCCGTCTATGCAGAGGCTTGGCGGCGAGTGCATAAGGCGGAGAATGTACGCGCTGCTTTCTTCTATGTCCGCGATGGTTATCTCTTCGAACCGCGTAATTTGCCCACTGGAAAGGAGCTAGTAGAACTCCTTGAATCGTCAGTTTCAGGTCAGGCGGGCTAAGGTATTGAGCCGGTCCGGAAAACGAGTCATCGGGTCATCGCGGTCTATGCATTCTGTCCGCTGTGCAAAATCGTTTAGACTCGGAGAACCCCGGATCGCTCAACGAGGTAAGTAATAAAAGGAAGACAGAACTTCAGTGCCGAAACAAAGTGCGAAGCGCATTGGACGCCGCTTCAAAGCGCGCTTTATGCCGCAGATTGAGCTGACTTCACAGCCCGACCACGCACTCATTGACGTGATCACTGTTCCGCGTGCGGTCAGCGACAGCCCGTGGAAACAGCTGGGCAGCCGCGTGCTGTGGGCTCTAGCGCTTCTGGTTTTTGTCACCGTCGTGGTCTACTTCGATGGCGGCGGATATAGCGAGGAACTGTCGCTGCTCGATGCTTCCTATTACGCAGCGGTCTCACTGACCACAGTGGGCTATGGTGACATCGTCCCGGTCACGCCGCAAGCTCGCTTCATTAATCTTCTGATTGTCACGCCAGCCCGCCTGGTCTTCCTTGTGTTGTTGGTCGGTGCAACGTTGTCAGTGCTGACAGATAAAGCACGCCGTACATTTGAAATCCAGAATTGGAGAAAGCAATTGCGCAACCACACAGTTGTCATCGGTTACGGCACCAAGGGTGCGGGAGCGGTCGCTGCTTTGCTGGCTGATGATGTCCCGGCTTCCCAGATCGTGGTCATCGATACCAATCGAGCCTCCCTGGCCAACGCAGAGCACCACGGCTTGGTCACCATCTATGGCTCCGGTACCAAGCAGGACGTCCTCCGCATCGCGGGCGTAGAAAATGCCTCCTCTGTGGTGGTCACACCGTCCACAGACGATACCGCTGTGCTGTGTACTCTGTCGGTCCGCGAGCTGAACCCCAAGGCGAAGATCGTGGCCTCCGTGCGTGAGTCCGAGAACCGCCACCTGCTGCGCCAGTCCGGTGCCGATTCCGTGGTTACCTCCGCCGAGACCGCCGGCCGCCTGCTTGGTCTAGCCACCGTGACGCCGACCGTGGTGGAGATGATGGAGGACCTGCTCTCCCCGAACGAGGGCTTCTCCGTTGCCGAGCGCCCCGTGCGCGAATTTGAGGTTGGCTCCAACCCGCGCCACCTCGCTGACATCGTGCTCGCTGTGCTGCGAAACAACGAGCTACACCGCGTCGATACGGCCGATGCTTACTCGCTTAAGCCTGGCGACCGCCTGCTCTACATCAAGCACGAGATGGAGCAAGCCAACGAAGAAGAGGACGAAGAAGAATAGTGTTTCTGCCTGTCACCGAGACCAACCGCGTACCAGTTGATTCCCAAGGCGCCCCGGTCTTGGTCGCAGAACCAACCGGCCCCATCCTCGTTGAGGTAGGGGCCTTTCAAGCTTTTTCGATGCCCGAGGAACAGGCCAAGGTGTTAGGAACGCTGCGTGACGCCACGTTCTTCGCCGACCACCCTGAGCTCCTCAAAGCCATCCACTTGGTGCGCAATCGTCGAGAGCTGCGCTTCGACCCGCGAACTGGACGGGAACTGGAGTATCCTGCCCCGGGCGTCGTCGGGCGCGATGCCCACAACGAGCACCGAATTGTGTTTCCCCGCCTTGACCCCGCAGTGATTGGAATCATCCACCTAGCCGGCACGGACAAGATTCTGTTGGCCAAGAATCGGATGCGTAATAGCTTTTATTCGCTCATCGCCGGCTACGTCGATGCTGGAGAGAACCTCGAGGAGGCTTTCACCCGGGAGGCCCTTGAGGAGACCGGAATGCGCGTGCGCGAGGTGCGCTACTGGGGCTCACAACCCTGGCCCCCAAGCGGCTCGCTTATGGTGGGCTTTTCCGCGGTCACGGACGATGTCCGGGCCGTTTGCGATACTGATGGGGAATTGGTAGAGACCCGTTGGGTTAGCCGGACTGAGTTGCCTGAGCTGACCATTGCCCGGAAGGGCTCGATTGCACACACGATGATTATGGAGTGGTACCACGGTGAATAGGCCGGATTTGTCCCTGTTGGATGAGGACCAACGCGCTGCCGCGACCGCCCCACGCGGACCGGTATGCATCTTGGCGGGTGCCGGTACAGGTAAGACGCGTACCGTGACCTACCGCATCGCCAACATGGTGGACCAGGGCTTCGTTAGTCCGCAGCGCATCCTCGCCGTCACTTTCACCACGCGTGCGGCGGGGGAGATGCGCGATCGCCTCAACCAGATGGGCGTCGGTGGCGTGCAAGCCCAGACCTTTCACGCGGCGGCGCGTCGCCAGCTGCGCTACTTCTGGCCACAGGTCGCAGGCGACCTTCCATGGGAGCTGTTGGATAACAAGTTTTCCGTGGTCGCGCGGGCTGTGCGCTCACTGAACTTGGACAATTCCAAGGACTCGATTCGTGACTACTTGAGCGAGATCGAGTGGGCCAAGTCTTCTCTCATTGGTGCCGATTCTTATCCGGAGGTCATCGCCACCACCGACCGTGAAGCACCCACAGATCCTGCGAAAGTGGCGGAGGTCTTTCGGCGTTACGAGCAGCTCAAGTCCACACAGGACCGCATGTTCTTGGACTTCGACGACCTCCTCATGCATATCGCCGGGGCAATCGAGAACGTGCCCTCGGTAGCCGAGGTCTTCCGCGAGCAGTACCGCACCTTCGTCGTTGACGAGTACCAGGACGTCACGCCCTTGCAGCAGCGGGTCCTTAATGCGTGGTTGGGAGACCGAGACGATCTCACGGTAGTCGGCGATGCTAACCAGACGATTTACTCCTTCAACGGCGCTTCGCCGGACTATCTGCTCAACTTCTCTCGCACGTATCCCAATGCGACCATCGTGAAGCTCCAGCGAGACTACCGTTCCACGCCGCAGGTCACGGATTTGGCTAACTGCGTCATCGCTAAAGCTACGGGTCGCGCGGCGGGAACCCGCCTGGAGCTGCAGGGTATGCGCGATCCCGGTCCTGAACCCACGTTCAAGGCCTATGAGTCGGAAGAGATCGAGGCGAAGGAAGTAGCAGGCCAGATCCTGACGCTCCTCAACAAAGGTGTGAAAGCATCAGAGATCGCCGTGCTCTACCGCATTAACGCGCAGTCGGAGCAGTTTGAGCAAGCGCTTGCCGACGCCGGCATTGTCTACCAGGTCCGCGGTGGTGAAGGGTTCTTCCGTAGGCCGGAGATCCTCGAAGCCATTCGCGTCCTCATCGCGGCTACTCGCCGTGATGACCTGCCAGCAGACCCGGTGGCGATCGCGCGCGCCGCGTTCGTCGAGTTGGGACTTACTCCTACCGAGCCGCAGGGTGCGCAGGCGCGTGAGCGCTGGCAGTCTCTCAATGCGTTGGTGGATCTCATTGCGCAGATCGTGAACGACCACGAAGGAATCGATCTCAACGGGGTCCTCGGCGAGCTGCATCGTCGCTCCGAAAACAAACAGAATCCCACGATGGAAGGTGTCACCCTCGCCACCATCCACGCAGCTAAGGGCCTGGAATGGGATGCGGTCTTTCTGGTTGGGCTCACTGAGAAGCTCATGCCCATCAACTACGCCATCAAGGCGGGCGACGAGCAGGTGGAAGAAGAACGCCGCCTGTTCTACGTGGGCATTACCCGTGCACGTGAGCACCTTGCATTGTCGTGGGCCTTGGCTAAGACGACGGGCTCGCGTGCCTCGCGCGAGCGCACCCGCTTCTTGGATGGATTGGTGCCGGGGATCGAGGAAACGCCGGGCAGCGGGCGCCGGTACCGCCAGCGCAAGTGCCGAATTTGCTCGGCTGAGTTGACGAGCCCTGCTGAGAAAGTTCTGGGCCGACACGAGTATTGCGAGTATGAGGGCGATGAAGAGGTCTTCTCCGCGCTGCGCGCCTGGCGCGCGAAGACCGCTCGCGAAGCGAAGGTTCCGGCCTACGTGATTTTCTCCGACGCCACGCTGCAGGCGATTTCAGAAGTCCTGCCAGCAAGTGAGGCCGAGCTGCTCGACATCTCGGGCGTGGGGCCTTCGAAGCTGGAGCGCTATGGCGCGGAGGTCCTGCAAATCATCGCTGCGTTGCGTTCCTAATCGCGGCCGCACGGGAGCCTGTGCTGCCGTCCACCGCAAATACCCAGACCTGGGAACCCAGAACCCAAGGTCGCGGAAAAGCGTGCCAAGCGCCCAAGCGATCGCGACCAGCAGGACTGGGTGCCCAGGCCTGGGGATTTAGGAAGGCCCACACATAGCGCTACCGATTGCGTTTCGTTTCGAAGCAATAGGGGCACTTCGGGTGCTCGATAACTAGCCGGTATTGGTTATGCCCGTAGAGGTCCACCTCAAGCTGCTCGCCCGGCATCACTCGCGAGCTTTTCGCACCAGGCGGCGACGGCCAGCCAGCAAGACGCCTGACCAACACCGCGGACTGTACCGCCACTGCCTGCGCCACAAGGTCATCGGTGTTTCTGTCTGCATCAGCCAGCTGGCTGACCACTTGGTGCCATTGCCCATCCACGTCGATGCGGTGTAGATGCGTGCACATGGGGCAGGGGCCGCGGCCGTCGACGTGCACAGGCCCAATGACTCCGCGCGAATCGACCAGCGAGACCGGCAGGAATGTGCCCTTGCACTTGCTGAGTGCAGCAGCGAGGTTCACGGGTTCATGCAGCATGTCAGCCGCGACAACAGGGAAGTGCTCACTGACGCTTGCGATGTAGGAATACATATTCTCTGATTCCAGCGGATTGCGCAGGATGAATCCAGCATTATGAAATACCGTGCGCAGAGTTTGCGCCAGTGCACTGGAACCCAACACCACCACGCTTTGACACGGTTGCTCCGGCCAGAGGATGTTGTAACAGATGAGGTCTTCAATGAGCGTGCGCGCAGCCGCATCGTCCATACCCGCGCGGACCAGAAGCCGCTCAACGCTCTCTCGAGTCATCGGCTTACTTAGGAGGTTTAAGGCCTTAACAATCTGCATTTCTACCTCGACGACTCCCACTCGCGTGGCATCCATCCCGAACTGGATCACCCCAGGCTCGCGTTCCACCACGGCAACTCCCGGCGCGAGTGAATAAGTTGTCATCGTTGAGACAGCGTGCGATTTCCCTGCCATGCTTTCCCCCTAAAGCTGTGCGCGTGAGAATATTCCAACACAAGTACAATCACCTGTCATGTCGAATCAACAGCCCGCCCGCGAGTCCGCCCCAGAAGTGCGCGTGATTCGCTCCGCCAAGCGCAAGCGCACAATCCAAGCACGCATGGTAGACGGGGTATTGGAAGTTCGCATTCCGGCCTGGATGTCTGCCAAGGAAGAACAGAAAGCGGTCACGGATATGCTCGCCCGTGTTGAACGCAAGCACACCTCGTCGCGGCGTTCCGATGCAGATCTGGAAGAACGCGCCGCGGAACTCAACAAGCTTTACCTAGGTGGCCAGGCCAAGGTGGGTTCCATCCGGTGGGTCAGCAATCAGAACTCGCGCTGGGGCAGCTGTACGACGTCCACTGGAGACATCCGGATCACGGATCGGCTCAAGGACGTGCCGGAGTATGTCCTCGATTCCGTCATCATCCATGAGCTCACGCACACATTTATCCCCGGGCACGGGCCGCGCTTTTGGGAGTGGGCAGATCGCGCGCCAAAGGCGGAACGGGCCAAGGGATACTTAGAGGCCTACCAGCGCTTTGGCTGATAGGCCTCTAAAAGAGCAGCGGTGCGGCGAGATTACTTCTCGGATTCGGGGCCGTTAGGACCGTCGGTCTCGTCGCTTCCGTCCTGCGTATCCTTGCCGTCTTGCTCGCGAAGCATTTCTTCCAGCTTGGCAAACTCTTCTTCGAAGCCGGAATCGGGGGCGTCGTCAAGCAGGCTATCGATGAACGACGCAGGGTTCTCGATTTGCTCTGCGGTAGGCAGGAAGTCTGGGTGGTCCCAGGCCTTGTCGCGCTTTTCGGCGCCAACCGCGACGGTGGTGCGGCGCCACAGCTCCGCAGCGGCGTCGACCTTTGGGGCGGAGAGCTCAATGCCCACGACCTTGGAGATGGCCTGCTCCGCGGAACCGCCCGTAGCGCGGCGGTGTGCCCATGCCTCATTCATGGTAGAGGTGGACGGGATACGCTCGCCCAGCGCTTCATTGACCACGTGGTCAACCCAGCCCTCGACCAGAGCAAGCAGCGTTTCTAGGCGGGAGACCGCACCTGCGTTGCGGGAGGTGATGCGCGGGGTGAGGTCCATGCCCTGCAGCTTGCTCATCGCGTCCTGGATAGCTTGTGGGTCGCCGGACTCTAGGTTGAGCTCGCGGGTGGCTTCCTCGATGTGGGAAGTGTCAATGACCAGGCCAATGGCGTATTCCTCAACCGAGGAGACTAGGCGCTCCACCAGCCACGGAACGTGCTTAAACAGGCGCTGGCGGGCGGCCTCACGCGCGCCGATGTAGACCAGAATCTCCTGGCCTGGAACGTTGAGATCGCGGGCGATCCTCTGGATGTTGTGCGGCAGCAGAGCCGTGGTGCCGGCAGGGGAGACTGGCAGACCGAAGTCAGAGCCCGTTAGTGCCTGAGTGGCAAGGTCACCAAGCGCGCGGCCTAGCTGCATGCCGAAGTTCATGCCTGACATCTGGTTCATCATGTTTGCCATCGGGCCCATCATCTCGCGGGCTTCTTCAGGCATGGACTCCAGCTGCGCGTTGTTCATGTGCTGCGCCACCGGGGTGACCAGGCGCTGCCACATTGGAATGGTTGCCTCCAGCCACTCGGTGGAGTTCCATGCCTTCACTGCACCGGAGGCGGTGGGGAGATCGGTGGCGTCGTCAAGCCATAGCTCCGCCAAGCGGACGGCCTCTGTGACCGCGTTGATGTCAGCGTCGCTTACTTCTTTGTCAGTCGAAATCTGCTGCAGTGCGATGCGCTTTGCCATCTCGTAGTTGACTGGGCCGGCACCTTCCGCGGAGTTCATTGAGGAACCCATGCCGGAGAGCATCTGGCCAAATTGGTTCAGGAGATCTCCTAAACCACCGCCCGCTGCGCTTCCACCGAAGCCGAAGGCGCCAAACGGGTTCTGGTCGCGGCGTGAGTTTTCATCATCGCCGTCGTCGTTATTGGGGAAAGAAAAGCCGAATCCGTTGCTCATGGGCTCTAATCTACCGGCACGCGGCGGCTGGATTCCATGAACAACGCAACGCTGACAGCGAACACGAATGAAAACCATAACGAAAAACGTTGTAGGCTGTTTCATCGTGAATTCACCTGAAAATCGTCGACTTCGCACCCTTGCCTGGGGCGCCATCCCCGTCGTAGTGCTCGGTGCTGCATTGAGCATCGACCACATCCCCGGCACGGATGTTGCTCTGACCGTTCCTTATGCCGCGGAAGGGCCCGGACCCACCGTGGACACTTTGAGCGAGGTCGACGGTACTAAGGTCGTGGATGTGACTGCTCCCAAGACTTATGAGACCGCGGGACAGCTCAACATGACCACGGTCTCGGTGCGTACCAACATGACGCTGGCGCAGGCCCTGGGTCGGTGGATCATGACCGATGACACCCTCGTGCCCATTGATACCGTCATCCCCCAAGGAAAAACGGATGAAGAAGTCAACGAGTCCAACAAGCAGGCTTTTACCCAGTCGGAGGCCGCGGCAACGGTCGCTGCGATGAACTACCTCAAGGTCCCGGTCAAGATCGTCGTGGCGCAGGTGCTCAAGGACGCGCCGGCCACCGGGGTGGTTAAAGCCGAAGACATCATTACCTCCGTCGATGGCAAGGACGTCAGCGAGCCGGGCCAGGTCCAAGAGCTCGTGCGTTCCAAGAAACCTGGCGACAGGATGGAGCTCGGCATCGAGCGCAAGGGCAAAAAGCTCACCGAGGAAATCACCCTTGGTTCCCATCCGGATGATGACAGCGTCGCTTTGCTCGGCATATCCATGACATCGCAACCGAAGGAGGACATCAAGGTCCAGTACAACCTCCAGGACATAGGTGGTCCTTCCGCTGGCATGATGTTCACGCTCGCCGTAATCGACAAGCTTTCCGAAGGCGAGCTCAACGGCGGAAAGTTCGTGGCTGGTACCGGAATGATCAACGAGGACGGCACGGTGGGCCCCATTGGCGGCATCGTTCACAAAGTAGAAGCTTCCAAACAAGCCGGTGCGGAGCTCTTCCTAGCCCCGGCGGATAACTGCGCGGAGGCCACGAGCCGCGACACTGGCGACATGGTGGTGGCCAAGGTCGAATCCATCGACGACGCCATCGCGGCCATGGACAACTTTGCCCACGGCAAAAAGGTCGAAACCTGCGGCTAGATTAAGCCAGGCCGCAGACTAGATAAGGCCAAGCTCCTTGAGGCGGTCCTCAGGATCATCTTGATCGGTGGAGATCATCTGCTGCATCACTAGGCCCTCTTTGTTGTCCACCACGGTCAAGATAGCGGTGTTGCCCAGCATGGACCAGCCGACGACGCGGTCGCCCTCATCCTTGATGACGCGGGAAGAGCGCAGCTCAGTGAGTACCTGTGTGGTTTGCGCGGCCTTCGACTTGTTCTTGAAGAACTGGAACTGGCCCACCTTGGAACCCGAGCAGTTATAGGAGTCCTCCACACCGTTGGGGTCGCAGCGGTCAAACTGCTGGAAGATCTCCACTGGGATGAGCTCACCGAAAGTCTTGTAGGCCTCTTCCACTGGCTTTGCCAGCTTCTTGTCCGTCTTTGCGCTTCCGCTCTCGTTGGCGGATTCGCTCGCGGTTGCGCTGGCGGAAGAATCAGCAGATTCTGATTCTGCGGCTTTGCTGGTGGCGGATTCGGTGCTGGACTCCGCGCTTTCTTCGGTGGTGGGAGCTGCGCTTGACGACGTCTCCTTCGCCGGGGTTACCTTCGCCGGGGCGGTGGTCTCGGGGGCCTGCGGAGCAGGCGCCTCCTCTTTGTCGCCGCAGGCCGTTAACACGCACGTCACAGCCACACAGGCTGCCGCGACTCGGGCTGAGCGGGTTAGCGAGGCAAATCGCACGAGGAGACTCCTTTAGTTTTTCGAAATACTTAAAAGAACAGTTTAGTCCAGTTCATCCGGATCTTGTTCCAGTCCGTAGCGCAAAGCAGCGATGACGCCTGGGGCAACCTCAGGGCCGCCCCGCAGCTGGATGTCATCTTCCGCAAATGGGCCAGCTGCCTCCAGCTCTTCCTCGGTGGGACGCAGCTGCAGCAGGGTAAGCTCCACGCCTTCCTCGCGAAGAACGCCGGAGAAGAGGCGAGCGGGACGAGGAGCGGCGTCGCCAAGCACAGATGCGGAGGTATCGCGGAACTTGATCTCCTGTGCCAAGACGACCCCCGCGACCTCGTGCGGCCACGCTAGGCGCGCCACGTAGTCGGCGAGTTGCTCGGAGCCTGGTTCGATGTTGTCTGGAATGTTGTCCTGGACAATGAGCGTTAGGGGAGAGGCATCTTCTTCGTTGAGTTCGGCTAGTTGGTCAGCAACCAGTGAGGTGGGAACCAAAGCAAACAAAGTTGGGGGTGCATCCCAGCCTTCGGCGTGCACGAATTCGACCGCCTCACGCATGGCTTTGTTTAATGCTGGCTGAGAAACCTCGGGGGAACTCATAGGACTCCTTATTCGTTAACTGTGTATTGCTTCCCTAAGCTGGAAGACTATACCGCTTATATTCGCACGACTTTGATTGGAGCTGGCGTTGGCCTCTGGACTTTCCCAACCCGCTGCCCCAATGAAGCGTCCGCCCCGGCTTCTCTCTTGGGCTGTCGCTATCATTGCTGTTCTTCTATTTGTAGGCCCCATGTTGGTGGGCTTCTATACCGATTGGAAGTGGTTCGGCGCAATTGATTACCGTGGTGTTTTCACCACGACCCTCGTCGCGCGCATTGTTCTGTTTATTCTCTTTGCGGTGGTTGCCGGGGGCGTGGTTTTCGCCGCCGGCTTCGTGGCGTGGCGTGGCCGTCCAGACAGCATTGACTTCAGCGACCTGAACTCGCCGGTGTACCAATACCGCCGCTCGATTGAAAAGACCATGGGCCTATTCCTCAAGGTCATCCCGATCTTGGTGGGTGCGGTCGCCGGCCTGCTGGGCCAGGCTTCCTGGCGCGAGTTCATGCTCTTCCTCAACGGCCAGGACTTTGGCGTCAAGGACCCACAGTTCCAGCGTGACTTGGGCTTCTACGCGTTCCAGCTGCCGGTGTGGAACATCGTGGTCAGCGCGTTCTCCATGCTGCTCATGGTGTGCTTCCTGTTGGCGCTGTTTAGCCACTACATTCTCGGCGGCATCCGCATTGGCAATCGCGCTGCTGGTGTGCGCGGTTCTATCTCTCGCCCGGCTCGCTTGCAGCTTGCTGTCACCGCCGGCCTGTGGATGCTCCTGCAGGTTGTAGGCTACTGGCTCGACCGCTACCAGCTGCTGTATAACCAGCACTCGCTCTTTACCGGTGGCTCCTACACCGACATCAACGCGTACCTGCCGGCCAAGATCATCTTGATGGTCATCGGCGTGTTCGTGGCCGTGGCTATCTTTGCGGCAGTGGTTATTAAGGACCTGCGCATCCCTGCGCTTGCTGTGGTCCTCATGCTGCTGTCCTCGCTTACCATTGGCCAGGCTTGGCCGTTGATGATGGAGCGTTTCTCCGTCACGCCAAACCGCCAGGCCAAGGAAGCGGAGTACATTTCTCGCAACATCGAGTCCACCCGTTACGCCTATGGGCTCACCGACGAGAACGTGACTTATGAGGAGAACTGGGGCGCAGGCGATGTCTCCGACTCCAAGGTCGCGGCGGACACCTCGACGATTTCTAACCTGCGCCTTCTGGATCCGGACATCATTGCCCCGACCTTTACCCAGATGCAGCAGCTGAAGAACTTCTACGGCTTCCCAGAGACGCTGGCCATGGACCGTTACACCATTGACGGCCAGGTCCGTGACTTTGTGGTCGCAGCCCGCGAACTCGACCCGAACGAGTTGCAGGACAACCAGCAGAACTGGTTGAACCGCCACACCGTGTACACGCACGGCAACGGCTTCGTGGCTGCGCAGGCGAACACCGTGGATGAGGTTGCCCGCGACGCAGGTTCCGCGCGTGGTGGTTTCCCCATCTTCACGGTCTCCGATCTACAGACCCAGCAGGGCAAGGAGAACGAGGGTGAGGGCGAGACCCAGGACGCAGAGAAGTCCTTGGGCATCAAGGTTGACCAGCCGCGAATCTACTTCGGCCCGGTCATCGCTAGCGCACAGGATGGCCGCGATTACGCCATCGTGGGCAAGACCGGCAACGACTCGGTTGAGTATGACACCGATTCCACGACCTACACCTATGACGGTAAGGGCGGCGTGAACATTGGTAACTTCTTCGACCGCACCGCATATGCGTTGAAGTACCAGGAGATGAACCTGCTGCTTTCTGACCGCGTTGGTTCCGAGTCGAAGATTCTCTATGACCGTGACCCGCGCGAGCGCGTGGAGAAGGTTGCTCCATGGCTGACTACTGACTCCGCTACCTACCCGGCTGTTATCGACGGCCGCATCAAGTGGATTGTCGACGGTTACACCACCCTGGATTCCCTGCCTTATTCTCAGCGCACCTCGCTGACTGAGACCACCCAGGACACCCAGAACCCGAATGGCACCAACCAGCGTCTTATCAACGAGCAGGTGGGCTACATCCGCAACTCGGTCAAGGCCACTGTCGACGCCTACGACGGCACCGTTGATCTCTACGAGTTCGACACTGAGGACCCGGTCTTGAAGGCATGGGAGGGTGTGTTCCCGAACGTGGTGAAGCCGGAGGCTGAAATCTCCGACGAGCTGCGCAACCACTTCCGCTACCCGGAGGACATGTTCAAGGTGCAGCGCAACCTGCTGGCTAAGTACCACGTTTCTGACCCAGGCGTGTTCTTCAACAACGACGCATTCTGGTCCGTGCCGGAAGACCCGACCGCTGGCGAATCCCGCGGTCTGAACCAGCCGCCGTACTACGTCATGGCCTCTGACCCGAAGACCGGTAAGCCAAGCTTCCAGCTCATCACGTCTTACCGTGGCCTGAACCGTCAGTTCCTGTCCGCGCACATGGCTGTGTCCTCGGATCCGGAGAACTACGGCAAGATCACCGTCAGGGTGCTGCCGACGGACACGCAAACCCAGGGTCCGAAGCAGGCACAGGACGCCATGATGTCTTCTGACCAGGTCGCTCGTGACCGCACGCTGTGGGAGGGCTCGAACGACCTGACCAACGGCAACCTGCTGGCACTGCCGGTGGGCGATGGCGAGATTCTCTATCTAGAACCGATCTACTCGCAGCGCAAGGACCAAGAGTCTGCGTTCCCGAAGCTGCTGCGTGTACTTGTCTCCTACAAGGGCCGCGTGGGCTATGCGCCGACCATTGGTGAGGCTCTCGACCAAGTGGGCATTGATCCGAAGGCAGCCCAGGACATCACTGAGATCGACGGCGACGGCACTGTGAAGAACACGCCGAGCGACTCGAAGGATGACAAGAAGTCTGGCGAGGATGGCAAGGCTTCGGCACCTGCATCTGCACCTGCTGCATCCAACGAGGCTGAAGCAATCGACGAAATCAACACCGCACTCGACAACGTGGAGAAGGCCCGCAACGGCTCCTTCGAGGAGTACGGTAAGGCCCTCGACGAGCTCGACAAGGCCGTTGAATCCTACAAGCAGTTGCAGTCCAAGTAGCGTGCCATAGCGAAAAACATACTAAAGGCCACCTGCCCAGCGGATTTGGGTGTGTGGCCTTTGGTATGTATAGTTACATGAGTCGCCAACGAAAGCGGTTAGCAAAAGCTTTAGCCGTAAACGTTAAGCGCAAGATGTTTAGAAGTACATCTCGACGCGGGGTGGAGCAGCTCGGTAGCTCGCTGGGCTCATAACCCAGAGGTCGTAGGTTCGAATCCTGCCCCCGCTACCAACTTCAAAAGACCCGGTCATAGCTGGTATAAGCTAAGGCCGGGTCTTTTTGCGACACAAAAACGACACAATAAAATTTCTCAAACCCTCATTATCACCATGAAAGTGGATCGATAACCTTTTCGGAAACAACTTTGCGCCCCATATAAACATCGGTCGTCATGCTAGGTTGCTCGTGTCCTAACTGGTCTGCAATTTCGCGCGCGGTAAGCCCTGCTTCATCCAAGCGTGTAGCAACTGTCTTTCGGAACGTGTGGAACGTCACCCATGAAAGCCCCGCGGGGTCTAGGACTCGTCGCAACTCTTTCGTGGCATAGCCTCGCTGCCAGATGTGCCCTAGTGAATTTGGGAAAACAAGTCCCTGGGAATTATCGGGCCAGTTCATTTGAGAGCGCCTGACAAGCATGTCCATAACTTGTTGATTGAGTGCTAGGACGCGGTAGTGAAGTGCCCCAGGTTTTGTTCCGTTTGAGTAGATGGGAAAATTTGGAACATGCCGAAGAAGTTTGATCAGGCGGCGAAGGACCGAGTCGTCCGCTTGGTAGAAGATCGCATTTTGGCGGAGAGTATTTCGACGCAGGAAGCATGCAAGATCGTGGCACCCAAACTGGGCGTCTCGTGGCACACAGCGAGGCAATGGACGCAGGCCGCCCGTCGCGAGGGACGTGTTGTGGAATCAATGCCCGAGGACCTTGCTGCAGAAACGCACGGTTACGTCGAGAAAATCACCAGCTGCGCGACACCAACGAGTTGTTAAAGGCCGCTTCGGCTTTTTCGCATCCGAACTCGACTGAGAAACGTTAAGAAATGATCCGGTTCATTGATGAGTATCGGAATCGTTTCTGCGTCGAGTTCATCTGCCAGACGTTAAACACCCTTCGTGAAGGCGGTTTTCTTAGCTCGCGTGGACACCGCCAATCCAAGGCCCGGGGCTTAAGCGCCCGCGCTCTTCGCGACGCTGCCCTTGTAGAGCATATTCGCGACGTTCACGCTGAGAATTACAGCGTCTACGGCGTGCGGAAGATGTGGCGCGTGCTGCAACGCCAGGGCGTTGACATTGGCCGCGAGCACACAGCCCGGCTGATGCGCAGCGCTGGTCTGTCCGGCAAGGGAAAAGGTGGGGCACCAATTACGACGCGTAAGCCCACAGGCCCGGGTCTTCGCCCAGACTTGGTAAATCGTGAGTTTAAGGCTCCTGGCCCTCATCGGCTGTAGGTGGCGGATATTACGTATGTGCGCACCAGGAAAGGATTTGTGTACACAGCTTTTGTCACTGATGTGTACTCCCGGAGGATCCTCAGGTGGGCGCTGTCTGATTCGATGCGTACTGAGGCGTTGCCGCTGCAGGCGCTCAACCAGGCGATCGTGTGCGGCAAGGAAACGGCGGGCCTAATTCATCACTCGGACCACGGGTCGCAGTATGTGAGCATCGTCTACAACGAGCGCCTGGCTGAGCATGGAATTACGGCGTCGACCGGCACTGTTGGTGATTCCTACGACAATGCTCTGGCGGAGAATGTCAACGGCTCCTACAAGAATGAGCTGATTCATAGGCGAACGTGGGCCGATGTCGTCGACGTAGAAATCGCCACGTTCGAGTGGGTCAACTGGTGGAACGAATCACGGCTCCACCAGAGCCTGGGCTACCGCACGCCGGCTGAAGTCGAAGCCGAATTGTGGGAACACGACCCCAGTCGAGAAATAATGGAAATCAAGGCACATGCCTAGGAACAAAACCCGGGGCACTTCAACCTGGATTTGAACCACTCACGTCGCGAGCGCGAGTGCGCCGCCATTTTGTACCCAAGTCGGGTTGAAAGCTTCGAAGAAGGTCAGACCGGCCAACTTGTCGTGGTAGCGCTTCAAGTTGTTGCGCCGCTTGACTGCACCAACGCCCGGTTTGTTGATGATGCTTGTCAGCTCGTCAGTCAGCGCGTTCAGGAATAATGGGTCGATGACCTTATGGATGTTTTCGGGACTCGTGTAGTGCATACCGCCCGCGTGACGAGTCTCGGGATTCAGCGTGGGCTCGAAGACACCGCCGAAGATGGTCGGGCTTATCTGTGACCAGTCAGTATCCGCCGACAACTCGGTGATCAGTAGCTCACGAATTTCATCTGCGAAGTTGGGAATCTCGACATCTGCATCAGTGAACAGGCCACCGTTGACGTAGGGTATTACCGCAAGTGCCTGTTCATCATACGGGTCACGCAGATCCATGGGAGTATCTAGCTGTTTGAACAGGCGCTTGAGCGCGAGACGCATTGCGGGCGCGTTGACCGGGGCTAAGTAGTTCAGTACTGCGTTCTTCGGGAAGATACCTGTATCCTCGGCAAACAGACAGAACATCAGGCGCACACAGAGGACATTGAGCGCGTGCTGCGACGCGGCAGAGTCCGGGTCAACGTTCTGTTCGTGCAGTAGCTTGTACAGCTTGCCGATAAGTTCGCCAGCCTGCAACGATGCCTTCTGCTCGAGGAACGTCTTCGCATCGGGGACAACAACGTCAATCCAGCCAGCGCCGGTGGTGCGAGATTCGAAGTGCAGCGCTGTGGTCTGGTCTTCCATGCCAAGCACGTTGGAGCACAGTCAATCCAGAACTGTTGGGTATCTGATTTTTCAGCGCCTCGGTCTTTCCAGCGCGCAGCGAAGTCTCTAGCAGCACTTACGCGCTGCACGTGTGTCATCTCAGCCATGAGGGTAATTGTCTCATGTGCCGGACATACGCAGGGCCGAAACGCCGGATAGGGTACCGGGCAGTAAAGCCCCGCCCGCCCAGCTGAATCAACCCCCGAGTCGCTGGAACTGTAGGCGGGCCTTTCGCCGTCACTGCCCTGTTGTTTTAACCTCGCCACTCAAATTCGATGTGGCCATCAATAGTCACCGTGGCTGCATGGTGATCGCCGGCGTGTAAGGACACCAAGCACTCGTGCTCAGGTGTTGTGACTGCATAGGTGATGGATTCGTTGGCCTTGTCGCGGACCTCAAGTAAGGCGTGCGTGAGCCAGTGGTTGCGGCGTCGCAAAGCAATGAGTTCTTGGTAGAGGTGATAGAGCCACCAGCCCAACTCAGCGAGTTCAGCGGGGTTCTCTGGCAGGGGAGGGCGGATAGGATCGTCGGCGGCGAATCCCTCGGCCTTCTCGCCGCGGAATGCTTGCTCGTCGCCGTAGTAGACGCTTGGCATGCCGGGGACGGTGAACAAGACTGTGGCGGCCAGTACCGCGCCGGCGTCGCCCACCTGGCTGGCGATGCGGTTGACGTCGTGATTGCCCACAAAGGTTTGCAGCGTCATCGAGGAGGAGAACCCGGCATGGCGCTCCAGTGCGTGGGCGAGCTCCCAGAAGTTCACGTCATGAATGGAGCTCCACGTTCCTTTCCACAACTCATATGCCGTGACCGCATCGAGGTGACCCGCGCGCCCAATCGCCGCGAAGTCACCGTGGAGGACCTCACCCAGAAAAGCAACGTTGGGGAAGCGCTCACGTACGCGCTCAGTGACCGTGGCCCAGAACTCCGAGGGCACGGCATAGGCCACATCAAGACGCCAAGCGTCAGCGCCCTTGCCCAGCCAGTGGCACATGATGTCCACGACCATGTCAGCTACACGCGGGTCCGCATGGTTGAGCTCACGCAGCTGCTCGTGGCCCTCCCAGCCGGACTCCTGCACCATTCCCGCGTTGTCTTCAGTCGGGTGTGCGGCCAACGGATGCTGCGCGCCCACATGGTTGAACACACCGTCCAGCATGATGCGCAGGCCGCGGGAATGGGCGGCGTCGACAAACGCGTCCCACTCGGCATCCGTGCCTAGGCGCGGGTCCAAACGGTAGTAGTCCACGGTGTCATACCCATGACTCATGGAGGCAAAAATCGGACCCAACAACAAGCCGTTGCAGCCCAACTCCACCACGTAGTCCATCCATGCCTCCAAGCGCTTAAGGCGTGGGGCTGAGGTGTGTTCCTCGCGGATGGGTGCCCCGCAAGCAGTCAGCGGGTAAACGTGCCACCACACGGCGTGGTCAAAAGCAGACATCGTTAAAACGCTCCTTAAAGGCAAAACCGGGGCCGAATAGTCGTGGCCCCCACGATACCCGCTGCCAGCGGCCGAGTTAGCCCAAAAGCGCAAGGCCGTGGGTGATAAGGATCTTCGAAATCATTGCCGCCGGATAGACCAGTGTGTAGCCCAACGTTACGCGGGTATCGGCGGCGGTGCGGTTGTTCACAAAAGCGAGGATTGCCGGTTGCGTCTGCGCACCGGCCAAGATGCCCGCAGTCTTCGTGGCGCCGTTGCCCAACATCCTGTGCATCACGAGCGCGATGCCCACCGCGACGATGGTGGTGACGATCATTCCGAGCAACAGGATCTTCCACCATGCGCCGCTGGAGAACGCACCGGCAATCTGTCCGCCGGCGTTGGTGCCGGCTTGCGCAAGGAAAAGCAGGAGGCCTAAATCCGCCAAGACGGTGTTTGCCGAATGCGGCAAAGCGGTGATCATCTTGCCGATTCGACCGATTCGGCCCATAACGAGCGCCACCAAGAGAACACCCGCGGCAGCGCCGAGGTTGAGTGTGGCCTCTCCCGGCAACGGAATGTCGATATGGCCTAGGAGGATACCCAAAGCTAAGCCCAGACCCAGCGCGACCGGGTTGATGTCCGTCAGGCCCTGCGAGGAATCACCCAGGTACTTGGAGATGGCCTTCAAGTGGCCAGCGGGTCCGACCACGCGGACACGGTCACCCAACTCCACGAGGAACTCGGGGTTGGCCACTTGGTCCTCGTCGCCACGGCGGATGCGGGAGATGCGTGCTCCCCACCGGTCATTGAGCGCGTTGTTGACCTGGGCTATGGTCTTGCCCGCTAGCTGGTGCTGAGAAATGGTAATGCGACGGAAGTCTAGGTCGTGGCGGTCATCGTCCAAAATCTGGGGCGATTCGCGTCCACCGGCCAATAACACGGCGTCGAGGTCCTTCGGTGTTCCAACCACCGTCACCACGTCACCGGGCTTGAGCTCGTCAAGATAGCCCGGAATGATGATGAGGTTGCTTCCCACCCGGCGCAAACGGGTGACCTGAACTTCGTTGTTCCCGGCCGCGAGGAGGTCTGCGATGCTGATGCCTTCTTTGCGCGTAATCTGCATGTGCAGGCGAGTGACGGGCGCAGCCTTGTCGGTGTCATTGGGGGCGTCGCGAAGCAAGAGCGTTGCCACGATCATCATGCCGATTACGCCGAACAGGTAGGACACCGCGTAGCCCACCGTAGCGGAGGCACCGTCCCCGGTGGCTTCCGCCGCCGCGGCAAGCGAGGGCGTGTTGGTGATGGCCCCAGCGAAGGTTCCGGCGATCACTGAGATGTCTAGTTCAAATACGTATGTGCCCACAGTGTGCGCCGCGATGGCCGCTCTGATGAACACCGCAATCATGGATAATACGGGCGCGGTGGCGGTGCGCAAAGACTGGAAGAAGACGATACCGGAGTTATTGCCGATGCCGAAGGCGAAGATAACTAGGCCGAACGTGCCAATGACGGGCGGCACACTCACGGCGCTGCCTGTGCTTGCCGACGCCGCGGCAAAAGCAATGCCGAGAAATAGTACAGCCGCAGCCCCCAGGCTGATGCCTTTTAGCTTGATATTGCCGAGCGCCATTCCGACGCCGATGAGGGCAAAGACAAGGAGGATAGGCTGATCAGCCAGGAAGGCGAGAAGCTGAGTCACGTCGAATTCCTTGATAGCGGTTGGGGCAATGAACGAGGCCAAGATTGGGCCTCAACATCATAGCGAGGAAACTGATTTGTGGCGCGAGATTCGGGTCTGAAGATGCGGGTGCACCCGCTGGCTGTGTAAAAGGTAACGGCTTGGACACAGAACGCTCAGAGCGCGTCACGTAGGGGCGGTGCGTGACAGTATGTGGGTGGTTAGACCAATAGCAAGATAGATTGAGGGAATTGTTCATGATTCGTATTCCGCATCTTAAGAAAGTCATCGTGGGCTCGGCTTTCGTAGGTGCGTTTTTCTTTGCGAGCCCCACGGCCGGCGCCGAAGAGCTTCCAGCTTCTGTTCCAACGGGTTCCGACGCCGTCACCACTGCCGTTTTAAACCAGTTCAACAGCGAAATCGCACGTTTTGGTGAGGCCTCTGGCGTGACCGCCGCAGTCAACCAAGCGGTCAGTGACGCGAACACTGCGATCGTGCAGGCGCAGTCAGAAATTGCGAAGTGGCAACCCGCCACAGAGCAGTTTGCTGCGCGTGAGCACAACACGCAGCAGTATGCGCAGCCGTTGACTAATCCAAATCCCATCGGGATGATCGAGAATGCAACACAGCCGGAGTTTAAGCCACAAGGCACTGACCCAAACTACGTGTGGAAAAATGACGCTTTTTCCAAAGTAGCGGCCGCTAAGCCTTTCGACGACTACGTGTTGCACCGCGTGCCAGCATCCTACTTCGATGCCCCACGCATTCCGGAGGAATCCAACGCTGCCATGACTCGCGGCAAGTCCTTGTATGGCCCGGGCACGCCGCTCTACGTCAACCAGGACACCATGTGCACCCTGACCGCAGCCGGCACTGACGCGGCTGGCCGCAAGGTGGGCCTGACCGCTGGCCACTGTGGCAATGTGGGCGACTCGGTCTCTTCTGCCGATTCCTGGCAGGTAGGAACCACGGGCACCGTCGCTGCAAGGAATGAGTACCTTGACTACACCGTGATCGAGTTCGGTTCCAAGGCAGAAATCTCTCGTTCCTACAATGGCGTTACCGCAACGCAGCTGGGTGGCACTGCCAAGCCGGGCGAGGTGACCTGCAAGACTGGTGTTGCCACCGGTACCACCTGTGGCATGACCTACCAGCAATCACGCGAGGTGCAAATCAATCAGATCTGCGCCATGGTGGGCGATTCGGGTGCACCGGTCATGAGCAACGGTCGCATAATCGGCACGGTCTCCCGCGGACTTATCCCAGGCCTGCCGGAGTGCCGCAGCCCATTGCAGGGCCCGTTGCACAACCCGACCGTGGCTATGAACATGGATGCAATCCTCGCAGACATGAACCGTCGCGGCGGAGTTGGCGCAGGTTTTGTGCTGCCACAGCACTAAAAGCAAAGGCGAATTGCTTTTCTAAAAGCGAAACACCAAAAGCGGCGGTGGGGGAAGTTTATGAGACTTCCCCCACCGCCGCTTTCTCTTTGGCCTAGTTCAGGATGCCGAGGACGGAGTCGTGAAGCAGCCCGTTGCTGGCCACTGCCGAGCCGTTGTGTGGGCCTTCCTCGCCGGTGAGGCAGGTGAATTTGCCGCCGGCCTCGGTGACCAGCAGGGAAGGGGCCGCGAGGTCCCACAGGGACACCTCTGGCTCAGCGGCGATGTCCACGGCACCTTCGGCAACGAGGCAGTAGTTCCAGAAATCACCGTAGCCGCGCAGGCGCCAGGTCTTTTCCGTGAGCTCGATGAAGCGATCCTGTAGGCCGCGCTCAGCCCAGCCTGCCAGGGAGCTCATGGCCACCGAAGCATGCTCGAGTTTTTCGACCTGGGAGACGTGCAGGCGCTTGGGCTCTCCGCCGAAGACGCGGTAGGCGCCGCCGCCCTTGGCGGCGTACCAGCGACGTCGCAAAGCAGGTGCGGAGATCACAGAGACCACAGGCTCGCCGTCCTCCAGCAAAGCGATGAGCGTTGCCCACACCGGGACGCCGCGCACGAAGTTCTTGGTGCCGTCGATGGGGTCGATGACCCACTGGCGTCCCTTAAACGTCGGGGTGCCGCCGAACTCCTCGCCCAGGACCTCGTCGCGTGGGCGCGAGCGCTTGAGGGCCTCGCGAATCTGCTTTTCACAAGCCAAGTCGGCGTCGGAAACCGGGGTCATGTCCGGCTTGTCCTTAACCGAAAGATCGGAAGCCTCAAAGCGATTCATCGTGATGACATCCGCGTGGCCCGCGAGTTCCAACGCGAGTCCGAGGTCTTCTTTGCACTTACCCACGGAGCCATTCCTCCATCTCGTCAACTACTTGTTTATTACCGGCGATGCACCATTCCACACCGCCTGCTTCTACCTTGCGGGCAGCGCCGCCGGCTGCTTCAACCAAGGCCTTGCCGGGGAACCAGTCCCAGTCGGCCACACTGTGCTGCATCCAGGCACCCCAGGTGCCGTCAGCCACAGAAGAGAGATCAACTGAGCCCGCGCCAAGCATTCGGACTGTAGCAAACTTTTCGCCGACTCTCTGCCAAGCGGCGCGGATATCTGCGTCTTGGATGGAGGTGGGGTGGAGGTAGGTGGCCATGCTGATCTCTTTGGCAGATTGATTCTGCAGCTTCGCCACGTCCTTTCCGTCCCGGGAGGTAGGGAAGTCACGGCCGCCGAACCAGGTGTATCCCATGGCAGGGCGGTGGACTGCGCCGAAGATGACGCCCTCGGCGTCGGTTAGCGCGAGCGCGGAGCACCAGTAGTCAGAGCCGGAGCTGAAGTTGTAGGTGCCGTCTACTGGGTCGATGACCCACGTGCGGCCGGAGGTGGAGGGGCGTGTGGCGCCTTCCTCACCGAGGATTCCGTCCTCGGGGCGGACGACCTCGAGGACGCCGGCGACGAAGCGCTCGGCGGCGCGGTCCGCATCCGTGACGACGTCAGAAATAGAGGTCTTCTGGTCAATGTCGACGCCCTGCTCACGCATGCGCCAGGCGAGGCGTCCTGCGTTGTAGACGAGCGCCTGCGCAAGGTGCGCATCGGTGTCGTCGACGTGAGCTACCAGAAAGGTCTTGCTGATCGCATCGATCATCTCATTCAAGCTCGGCTGTTGAGTCATGCGGATATTGTCGCGCTAAATGCGGCCGATGGCTAATTGTGGTTGCTGCGCAGGTAGACTTGGGCCCTATGCGCCCCGAACAATCAGCCCGCCTTGCAGAACTGGATTCCACCCTCGCCACCATTGAAAAGGTGATGGATCCTGCGGCTTTAGCCGAGCGAGTTCGCGAGCTGGAGGCACAGGCCGGGGACCCCTCTTTGTGGGATGATCCTGCTCACGCTCAGCAGGTAACTTCCGCTCTTTCAGCCGCGCAGGCCAAGATTCGCAAGCTGGAGAGCCTGCGTTCGCGTGTGGACGATATGCCCGTCATGTTCGAGTTGGCGGAGGAAGAGGGGGACACCGCGCTTGCCGACGACGAGCTGGAGGACCTGGGTGCTGCCATCGAGGCGTTGGAGGTGACCACGATGCTCTCTGGCGAGTATGACCCGCGTGAGGCTGTCATCAACATTCGCTCGGGCGCCGGCGGCGTCGATGCCGCGGACTGGGCGGAGATGCTCATGCGCATGTACACCCGCTGGGCCGAAAAGCACGGCCACAAGGTGGACGTCTATGACATCTCTTATGCGGAAGAGGCCGGCATTAAATCCGCGACCTTCGTGGTGCACGGCGAGTACATGTATGGCCAGCTTTCCGTGGAGCAGGGCGCACATCGCTTGGTGCGCATCTCGCCCTTTGATAACCAAGGCCGCCGCCAGACCTCCTTTGCTGAAGTGGAGGTGTTGCCGGTGGTTGAGCAGACTGACCATATCGACGTCCCTGATGGGGATGTGCGCGTGGACGTCTACCGTTCCTCGGGTCCTGGCGGACAGTCCGTCAACACCACCGACTCCGCGGTGCGTCTGACTCACATCCCAACCGGCATCGTGGTGACGTGTCAGAACGAGAAGTCCCAGATTCAGAATAAGGCGTCAGCAATGCGCGTCCTGCAGGCCAAGCTTTTGGAGCGCAAGCGTCAAGAGGAGCGCGCCGAGCTTGATGCGCTGGGTGCGGGCGGAAACGCCTCGTGGGGTAATCAGATGCGTTCCTATGTTTTGCACCCGTATCAGATGGTCAAGGACCTGCGCACTAACTATGAGGTAGGCGATCCCTCGAAGGTTCTGGACGGTGACTTGGACGGATTCCTGGAGGCCGGCATTCGGTGGCGAATGGCCGAGGCACAGAAGGAAGAGAAAGAAAGTTAGTTTTTATACTTTCTGTTGTTAACTCGTGTTGCTAATGTGGCTTGAGTGATCACCTTTGAAAATGTGTCCAAGGTCTATAAGACGTCGACCAGGCCAGCGCTTGACGATGTCTCCTTTGAAATCGAAGACGGCGAGTTCGTGTTCCTTATCGGCCCTTCTGGCTCCGGTAAGTCCACGTTCCTTCAGCTGATGGTGCGTGAAACGAACGTCAGCTCTGGCGACATTCACTTTGACAACTTCCACGTCAATGCCTTGAAGGGGCGCCAGATCAATCAGCTGCGCCAGTCCATCGGTTACGTCTTCCAAGACTTCCGCCTGCTGCCGAAGCTCAACGTCTATCAAAACGTAGCCTTTGCGCTCGAGGTAATTGGCAAGAAGAAGTCGAAGATCGACAAGGCCGTGCCGGAGGTCCTCGAGATGGTGGGGCTGGGTTCGAAGCAGCACCGCATGCCGCACGAGCTGTCCGGTGGTGAGCAACAGCGCGTGGCTGTGGCCCGTGCGTTCGTCAACCGTCCGAAGCTGGTGCTGGCCGACGAGCCCACCGGCAACCTGGATCCGGGTACAGCCACTGAAATTTTGAGCCTGCTCACTCAGATCAATCGCCGTGGTACCACCGTGGTTATGTCGACGCACAACGCCCGCGCGGTTAACGACGCCCGCCAAAGGGTCCTCGAGCTTCACAACGGAAAGCTCGTGCGCGACGAAGCCAACGCACTGTACGGGGAGGCGCTCTAAATGCAACTGGGACTAGTAACGCGCGAGGCCTTCAAAGGACTGGGCCGAAACCTGACTATGACCATCGCTATGGTCATCACCACCGCCATTTCTGTAGCCCTCGTGGTGGCCGGCGTGCTGGTGACTAACATGACCAACGACACCAAGGACCTCTACTTGGAGCGCGTTGAGGTAATGATCCAGCTCAACGAGGACATCTCCGCTAATGACCCGAGCTGTACCTCGCCAGCCTGTGCCGACCTGAAAAAGCAGCTCGAGGAAGATGATGGCATTGAGTCGGTGACCTACCGCGACCGTCAGGCTTCCTACGACCGCTTCGTGGAGCTTTTCCAGGAAACCGATCCGGTCATGGTGGAGGAGACCTCTCCAGACGCGCTGCCGGCGGCCTTCCACGTCCGCCTCGTTGATCCGACGAACACCGCGCCTATCGACGCAATTAAGGACAGCTCTGCGGTCAGTGAGGTCATCGACCAGCAGGAGGAGGTGCGCGGTGCTGCGAACAACCTCGACTCCATCCGTAACGCCACCTTCCTGTTGGCAGCGGTGATGGCCATTGCAGCGATCTTCCTTATCGCCAACATGGTCCAGATCGCCGCCTTTAACCGCTCCCGCGAGATGTCTATCATGCGTATGGTGGGCGCCTCCCGCTGGATTACCCAGGCGCCGTTCGTGTTGGAGGCACTCCTTGGCACGTTCATCGGCGTGGTCCTCGCCGGTATTGGTGTGGTCGTGGGCAAGTCTGCCGTGCTGGATCCTTCGCTGAAAAACCTCTACGAGTCCCAGCTCTTAGCCCCAATCAAGACCAGTGACATCTGGGTGGCTTTACCGATCGTGGGCGTATTCGCACTGATCTTTGCTGCACTGACGGCGCAGATTACCCTGCGCGCTTATGTACGCAAGTAAGCACCGCGTATAGTTGTAAAAATTATGGCGAAGAAGGCAAAGAAGAAAGCAGCGGTCGACAACAACACGACCCTGGCCACCAATCGCCGTGCCCGTCACGATTACAAGATTCTCGACACCCTCGAATGCGGCATGGTCCTGGTGGGAACCGAAATCAAATCGATGCGTGAGGGCAAGATTTCCCTCGTCGATGCGTTCGCAACCATCGACGACGGTGAGGTCTACATCCGCAATCTCCACATCCCCGAGTACTCGCAGGGAACGTGGACGAACCACTCCCCAAAGCGCACCCGCAAGCTGCTTTTGCACCGCCGCGAAATCGACAAGCTCATGGGCCAGGTGCGCGACGGAAATAAGACCTTGATTCCGCTCAAGGTCTACCTCAAGGATGGCCGTGCCAAGTGCGAGCTGGGGCTTGCGCAAGGTAAGCAGGATTACGACAAGCGTGAGGCTATCAAGCGCCGCGATCAGGATCGCGAAATCACTCGCGAGCTGGGACGCCGCGTGAAAGGCATCAACGCTTAAGTGCTTGGCGACGCCCGGGGGCGTAGCCTGGGTGCATGATTCATACGGCGAAGGCGCATGATATGGCCAAGGGGAAGACCTCAACCAAGGGCACCACGGTGTTGGTGGACAGGCTCTGGCCCCGCGGCATCAGCAAAGAGGACCTGCGCGCGGACGAGTGGCTCAAGGACGTGGCACCCACGCCGCAGCTGCGCAAGTGGTGGAACCACGATCCGGATTCCTTTGATGAGTTCGCGAAGCGCTATCGCGCGGAGCTTGAGGAAAACGACAGCGACGACATGGAGACCTTGCGATCCCTTGCGGACATAGGAGCTGTCACGCTGCTCTTTTCCGCTAAGGACCGGGAGGTCAACCATGCCGTCGTGCTAAAAGACTGGCTGGAATCCCAGTTAAACAAGAAGAACTAAGCCCTCTGGGCTGGGGTGGTTGAGCTGGGGTGGGTGAGGCCAGCTCAGCTGTTAGTTAAAGATGCCCCAGATTGCCGCGCCCACGGCCACCAGGCCGGTGATGACAACGAAGTAGTTGCTGAAGCGGTTGCGGAAGCGGGCCAGGCCCGGAATCTTGTGGATGGCGTACATCGGCAGTAGGTAGAGGATTGCTGCGATGAAGGGGCCGCCGATGGCCTCGATGAGCCCGAGGATGGACGGGTCGATGATGGCGACAATCCACGCGCACACGAAGATGAAGAAATGCATGATTCCGTTGAGCTTGGCCTGCGAGAAATTCTGCGTGGCACCTGGTGCGATACGGCGCAGCAGGTAGTTGCCGCCTTCGGTGGCACCGAGGACGTGGCCGAAGTAGGAAGAAACGATGGCCACGATCGCGATGAATGGGGACACGAAAGCAAGCACTGGAACGCCCGTCACGTTAGCGAGGTAGGACAGGACTGGCAGGTTTTGCTCGCGTGCCTCCGCGAGGCCATCTGCACCCAGCGCGAGGGTGCACGACCACACGAAGAACATTGTGAATACAGTCAGCAAGATCGCGGTAAGCGCGAGTGCACGGGAGGCGTTCCCAGAGCTCTTCTCCTTGCCGTGCGCTGCGACCATAGCCAAGGAGAACTGGGAAATGGCGGGGGAGTGGTTGAAAGCGAAGACAAGGACGGGGATGATGAGCGCGACGCTGCCGACGATGCTCCAGTCAGCATTTCCTGTGCTTGCGAAAGAGTCGAAGTCCCAACGGGGAATGAGGTAGAGGGAGAGCGCGCCGAGACAGAAGATTAGCGGGTAAACCAAGAACTGGGTGACCTTCAGGACCATCTTTTGGCCGAAGCCGAAGACTACGGTCATGATTCCGACGAGCAGGAATGATAGGAGCGGACGGGGGATTTCCGGGCCGTTGAGCTGGTTGACGATGAAGCTATTAACCGTGTTGGTGATGGAGACACCGTAGATCAAGACGATCGGGAAGATGGCCAGGAAGTACAGGATAGAGATGACAAAACCTGCGGTCTTACCGAAGTAGTCGGTCACGACTTCGGTGATGTCATCGCCTTGACGTGGGGATGCACAGATCATGCGCGCGAGGCCGCGGTGTGAGAAGTACGTCATGGGGCCAATGAGGAGGGTGGCGATGACGAGCGGCCAGAAGCCGAAGCTGCCGGCGTTGATGGGCAGGAACAAGATTCCTGCACCGACTGCGGTGCCGAAGAGTGAGATGGCCCATTCCGAGTTGGTTGCGTGGTGGGCGTTATCTGATGCGGGGTGGGCATCCGAAAGTGCGGCAGCTTCGCTGGCGCTGGTACTGTTCACGTTCTCTGCTGATGATGAAGTCACTGTTTGCCTTTGGTTATCGGTTTACATTTTTGAGAGCAGTGTGAAAACAGGCTAGCAGCTGTAGTGCACGTCACGAATGCGTTCCAGCTAATTAATAGTCTCCCGTATGTCTGGAATTTGAGACTTGAGGGAATAGTCTTGGGTGGAGTAGTGTTGTACGAACTGTAGAGAAAGCACATGCCCGCTCTACGGATGTAAGGGGTCGACTTGGTTTCGACTTCGTACATTGAGCCAGGGGAAGCGTGCCGGTGCAGGCTGGAGACCACCGTAAGCGTCGCAGCAACCAATAAACGCAGAGAAGAACTCTCAGCGTGACTACGCCCTCGCTGCCTAATTTCAGCGACGCGTGTCTGTCAGCCCAGGTTTAGTTCCTGACCTGGTTCCTGGCATCGACTAAGGAACTTGCTCCACCGGCTTGTCGTTCGGTCGGTGGGGGACTTTCAGAGCGACTGGGCCCATCATCCGGAACGTGTTTGCCCGTGCCGGAGGGCCGAGTAGAGATCCTGTGCAGACTGCGCACGGAGAAGCCCTGGCGAGGTGACGAAGGACCCGGGTTCAATTCCCGGCGGCTCCACCGCAAAGTCCCAGCTAGACTACGTTCTAGCTGGGGCTTTTCAAGTTTTAGCTAAATCACGTGAGCCTGTTGGGTAAGAACAAAACAAAGGGACTGCAATTACCGCGGTCGTTCTTTCCATTATTGGCACGATCCTTGCCGTCGTAGTTTCTGCGTTGGAAACGGCAAGGCCCGGTAAGCTGCAGGTATGACACGCAACACCACGCCGGACGAAGGTGAGAAGAAGGGGGCATCGGCAAGCCCTGCCGTCGCTGCGCCCAATAGTGGGGAGCTCGTGCACACGTCGGTGCCCTGGGCGTATGGCTCGGCGGGGGAGAGCGCGTGGCATTTGTCGCGCCGGGCGTGGGGGTTAGTTGTGCGCCGGGTGCGCTATGAGTTCTTCATGAACGCGATGATGGACCGCGCGGCGACGCTCACGTTCTTTACGGTGCTCACGGCGCTGCCCATGGTGTTGGGCGTGTACTCCATTGCGACGCTGGTGCTCGCGCGCAATGAGGAACAGGTGCAGAAACTCACGGCTGATTTCATCGGAACGTACCTGCCGCCGGAATGGGCGGATGCCGCACAGCGGATCGTGGATGCGGTGGTGGGGTCGACGCAACAGTCGACGCTCATGCTGGTGCTATCGGTGGTCCTTGCACTGTCTTCATCCTCGGCGTATGTGCGGGCGTTCGCGCGCAGTGCCAATGCGATGTATGGGCGAGTGGAAGGCCGCGGGCTCGTGCGCACGTGGACAGTGATGTGGCTTCTTACCATCGCAATGGTGCTGGGCGCCGTGGTGATCTTTGTGGCGCTCATGCTGCAGCGCGACATCGTAGTGGGGCTGTTGCGGCCTTTTGGTGGGGTCGCGGGTGTTTCTTCGGTGCGTTCTTTCCTCGTCGATTCCTTCCTGCCGGTGTGGCAATGGCTGCGCTGGCCGGTCGTGGCGGTGATGAGCGTGACACTGTTGGCGTTGTTGTATCGCTTCGCGCCGAATGTGCGGACGCGGAAATTCCAGTGGCTCACGGTGGGCTCAACTATCGCGTTACTGGGCGCTGTCTTGGCGTGGGGACTGGTGCGGGTCTATCTCACGGTGGTGGGTGCGCGCAGCGCGTACGGCGCGCTGGGTACGGTCATCATCGCGCTGTTTGTGTTGTGGATCATGAACACACTGTTTATCCTCGGCGTGAAGATCGACGCGGAGATTACGCGCGCGATGGAGTTGGAGCGGGGGCTCGAGTCGGAGCGCGTTATCCAGGCGCCGCCGCGCGCGACGGGCTCGGCGGTGGCGCAGTCCGCCGCTGTGAGAGAACTGGAGGGGTTGGGCAAGGAGATCCGACTTGAAGATTGAGCATGAATGAGAGTGTGGCATATCGGTACACCCGGATGGCATGCGGAAACGACAACTGCCCCGTCACTTTCTCTCGGGCCCCGATTCCGCAGGCCCCGCCGACAAGGCGCATGAGGTCTGCCTTTATAGCAACGCCACCCGCGGCAACATTGACGTCAAGGTTTCTGTCGTCGAGGATTAATCGGCGCGGTGCTGGAGCACCGTTTCTTAACCACAAAAGCGCTGAACCAGCGCATCGTATGCCTTCACCGTGAGATCTAGGTCTTCCAGGTGGAGGCATTCGTCATGGGAATGTAGCTCGTTGTTGGCGCTCGCTAAGTCCCGTGCGCGAGCATGCAGGGCGAAACCATAGCCCACACCACCCATGCGGCGGGCGAATCGCAGATCTGAGCCGCCCGAGGCGTAGATGGGCACAACTGATGCCTCTGGGAAGAACTCGCCAAATGTCGCAGCCATCGCATCCCAGAGCGGACCCTCTGCAGGCGATGCCGAGGGGGTCTCATTGTTGAGATGCTCGATCCTTATCTCATCAGCCATGTCACCCAGCGCCGCAATGAGGGCGGCGTCGACAGAATCCGCGGTATCCGTCGGATGCGCCCGGATGTCGAGGTTGAGATAAGCCTTCGAAGGGATGACATTGATGGCGCTACCGCCATGAATCCCCGTGAAAGCGATGTTGGTGTGACTAAACGAGTGTGCGAACGCCGCTAGCTCACCGAAAGTCTCATAAGTAGCGTCCCCTGCGGATCCGTCGACAAGCGCGGCGGTGGTATCCGGATCGAAGTGGAACGCCTCCACGAACCAAGACCACACGTGGTCATAGGCGGGCGGCATCGCCAACGCGCCCACGCGCCGGGCGGCCTCCGCCAGTGTGAGGATGGATGAAGACTTTCCATAGGGAAGGGAGCCGTGCCCCGTATCCCCCGTGGCATGGAGGCGACGCTGGAAGATGCCCTTCTCGCCGACGTTGATAACCAGAGCATCGCTGCCATCACGCACCGGCAGATGCGAGCCGCCAGTCTCGGAGAGGCAGTTCTTCCAGGAAAATGCGTCGGGGCGGTTCTCAGAAATCCAGCGCGCGCCCAACCTCCCGCCGGATTCTTCGTCGGCGAGCCCCACGAAGGTCACTGTTCCCTGTGGCGGGTTGCCTGCCTGTGCGCGCCGGGCTGTTTCGCGCGTGGCTGCGGCTTGCGACGCCGTGATGAAGAGCATGTCGAATACTCCGCGGCCGTACAAAACGCCGTCTACCACCTCGGCGCCGAAGGGATCGTGAGTCCATTTGTCTTCGTCAACGGGGACTACGTCAAGGTGGCCGAGCATCGTCAGTGGTTCCGCTGTGGGGTTGCTGCCGGGCACTGTAAACGCGATCGACACGCGGCCGGGTTCTGGCTCGAAGCGCTCCACCTGGGCTCCCGAGCCCTCGAAGAACTCCTCCAACAGGTCCGCGTTGCGGTACTCGTGGCCACTTCCCGGGGTGCCGTCGTTGATGCAACGATTGCGAATTAACCCCTGCAAGAGTTCAAGAGTGTCGTTGAATAAACCCATTCTGAGGAAGTCGCCTTTCTGGTTTTGCCGTTGAGTGTCCCACGTTCCAAGGTTTCTATATCTCAACCGATAAATAAAAACTTGAGATGTGCATCACTGTTGCATGTAATGTAAGTTACATTGTCTAGAAAGTATTGCGGGGATAACCCCTCGGCAAATGGGCAAGATGACCAAAAATAAAAGACCAATCCCCTTAAAACACGAGGAGAACCACCATGGCCATCACAAAAGAGACCACGAGTGACCCGCAGGGGAGCGCAGGTCCTGCAAAGGATGCGAAAACTCAGCCAGCCAGTAACGGTTGGCTCGATAAGTTTCTCAACGGCATTGAATACGTGGGCAACAAGCTGCCAGAGCCGTTCACCATCTTCCTGATCCTGTTCCTCATCACCGGCGTTGCTTCTTCCATCATGGCGTGGATGGACATCAAGGTGCAGGTACCTGGATCTGATGAAATCCAGCCCGTCAAAGGCTTATTCACCGGCGAGGGCATGTCGTGGTTTACCACCACGATGGGCGAGAATTACATCAACTTCCCGCCGCTGGTTACGGTGCTGCCCATCATGCTGGCAGTCGGCGTGGCCGAGCGCTCCGGACTGCTCTCCGCCCTCATTCGCAAGCTCTTCGGCTCTGCGAAGCCATGGCTTTTGCCTTACGCAGTCGGCGTCATTGGCGTGACCGCATCGGTCATGGCTGACGCTGCCTTCGTTATCGTTCCGCCACTGGCGGCGATGGTGTTCAAGGCAGCCGGCCGTCACCCTGTCGCAGGCCTCATCGGTGGCTTCGCTGCCGTTGGCGCTGGCTACTCCACCGCGCTGGTCCCGACCTCCCTGGATGCGCTGTTCGCAGGTATTACCACCGCGGTTATGGAGACCCTCCCGGGCATGGAGTTCTCTGACGTGAACGCAATGTCCAACTACTTCTTCAATGTGGCATCTTCCATTGTTCTCGGTGTCTTGGCTGGTTTCATCACTGATCGCGTCATCGAGCCGCGCATGTGGAAGCAGGAAGTGCCTACGGAAGAGGACATTGATCCGGAAGAGGCCGCGCACCGCGGCGACCGCGACGAGAACGGCGAGGAGCTCTCCGCAGAGCTTTCCCCGACTGAAAGCAAAGGCCTGGTGTGGTCTGCAGTTGCCACCGTCATCGTTACCGCGGCACTGTTGTTCGCCATTCTTCTGCCAGAATCCCCGTGGCGTAACGAGACCGGCGGCTTCCTGCCGAAGTCGCCGCTGATGAGCTCCATCGTCTTCATCGTCTTCCTGTACTTCCTTGTGCTCGGTGTGGTCTATGGCAAGGTCGTGGGCACCGCCAACGGCATCAAGGACGTCGTCGACATGATGATTGGCTCGCTGAAAGACATGTTGAGCTTCCTCATCTTGGCCTTCATCTTGGGCCAGTTCGTGGCGCTGTTTGCGTGGACCGGCATCGGTACTTTTACTGCGGTCAAGGGCGCGGCGTTCCTGGAATCCATCGGTCTCACCGGCTTCGGCGCGGTCCTCGCGTTCATCGTCCTGGCCTCGTGCCTGAACCTGCTCATCATCTCCGGTTCTTCGATGTGGACCCTGATGGCGGCAGTGTTCGTTCCGATGTTCGCACTGCTGGGCTATGAGCCGGCCTTCATTCAGGGCGCCTTCCGCGTGGGTGACTCTGCAACTCAGATCATCACTCCGCTGAACCCGTACATGATTGTGATGCTGGGATTCCTGCAGCGCTACGAGCCGAAGGCAGGCCTGGGCACCCTGATGTCGCGCCTGATGCCATACGTGGTTCCGTTCTTCACCGCGTGGGCAATTCTGCTGGCCATCTGGTTCTACGCAGACCTGCCGCTGGGTCCGGGCAACAACATTTTCATCGAGGGATAACGTGTGCGATAGCGACAATCACGCAAGAAACAATCCATCAACGGCATATCTGGAGGCCACGGAGCAGCTCATTGCGCAGCGCGTGGCGGCCGTCCAAACGGCCAACGCGGGAGCGCAAGCATCCTTGGCGGAGGCTTATGCGGGGCAGGACGTGCTGTGGAAGGCGGCGTCGGAAAGTGCTGACGCCCACCGCGAGCTTGCCGCCCACATCGTGCAGGATTTGCATGCTCACCCAGAGACGGCCTTCGAGGAACACCGCTCGATGGGCATGCTTGCCGACGCCGTGGAGCAACGCGGTTTCCCCGTCCGACGCGGTGTTTACGGGGTGGAAACCGCTTTCGAGGCGGAGTGGAGGAGCCCGAATTTCGATGCGTCATCTCATCCCACCGTGGCAATCATGGCCGAGTATGACGCGCTGCCCGGCATCGGACACGGCTGTGGTCATAACGTCATCGCTGCCGCGGGCGTGGGCGGATTCCTATCCGCGGTCGAGGCGCTGCGTAAGAACGGCGGCGTCGAGGGGCGCCTGCTGCTGCAGGGTACCCCGGCCGAGGAGGGGCATTCGGGCAAGGAGTACATGATCCGTGGCGGCAGCCTTGACTCTGTGGATGCAGCGATGATGATCCACGGCTTTGGCTATGACATTGGCTCGCACGCGTGGGTCGGGCGCCGCAGCGTCAACGTGAGCTTCCGCGGCGTGGCGGCGCACGCGAGTTCGCAACCTTTCATGGGACGCAACGCCCTCGACGCAGCATCCTTGGCCTACCAGGGCATTGGCCTGATGCGTCAGCAGATGCCTCCGAGCGATCGCGTCCACGCCATCATGGGCGGGGGAGCGCGACCTTCGGTGATTCCGCGTGAAGCCTCGATGCACATCTATGTGCGTTCCTTGGGCAACCAGACCCTCATGGATTTGTCCCAACGCGTTAACGAAATCGTTGAGGGGGCTGCGCTAATGGCCGGCGTCCAGGTCGATGTCGAATGGGACGAGCACCCGATGACGCTGCCGGTACGCAACAACGAGGCGCTGGTGGAGCGGTGGACGCGCACGCAAACGCTGCGCGGAAGGACGGCGCTTCCCGCGGGAACCGTGCCGGAGACCCTTGCCGCGTCCACGGACTTCGGTAACGTCTCGCACCTTGTGCCGGGCATTCACCCGATGGTCAAGGTCTCTCCGTCCGACGTTGCCTTGCATACCGAGGACTTCGCTCGCTGGGCCGCAACGGATGCGGCTGTCGACGCCGCAGTGGACTCGGCAGCAGGCTTGGCCCAAGTAGCGATCGACTACTTGGCGGACATGAAAATGCGCGCGGCAGCGAACGCGGAGTTTGCTGAACAGGGCGCTGTTTCGGTGGCGGATCTCTTGGCCAAGTCGGCCACGGACTAGGTGCCGGGTAGGTGAGAAGTAGGTTTTCTTGCACTGTGCAAGGGTGGGGGTAACCACCTCTTTGTGCAGTGCAACCTACAATTTATTGCATTTGTAGGCGTGCCTAGCAAAAAGTTGGTTGAAAGGTAAGGCTTACATCAGTTAGGTTAGGCGAGTATTCGAAAATCTCTCGAAAAGGACATCATGACCGCCAAGATTCGTCGTTCTCTCGTCGCGTCCGTCGCAGCTCTGTCGATGGCTCTGACCGCTTGCTCTTCTGCAGAAGAGTCCACCTCCGGTTCTTCTGACACCTCCGCAGCGTCCTCCTCCGAGACCACGGAGATCACTCTCGAGGACAACTTCGGTGAGAAGAAGATTGCTGCCCCGGTTACCGCCCCAGCCGTTACGGACAACCGCGCTTTCGAAATTCTTGCTGACTGGGATGTCAAGATTGCCGCCGCGCCGCTGAAGCTGGTTCCTTCCACCGTGCGCGATGTCTACAACAAGGATACCGTCGCAGCTGACCTCGGTTCCCACCGCGAGCCAGACCTCGAGGCACTCGTTGCCGCTGAGCCAGACGTGATCTGGAACGGCCAGCGCTTCGAGCAGTACCAGGAAGACATTGAGAAGCTGGTCGAGGACGTTCCGGTCGTTGACTTTGAGCCGCGCGATGACAAGGACTTCTTTGAAGAACTCAAGCGCCACACCGAGGCACTGGGCAAGACCTTCGGACACGAAGAGGACGCAGCCAAGCTCATCAAGGACTTCGACGTAGCCGCAAAGCGTGCCAAGGAAGCTTATGATCCTTCCAAGAAAGTCATGGCAGTGAACACCTCCGGTGGCGAGATCGGCTACATCGCGCCGAAGATCGGCCGCACCTACGGCCCGGTTTTCGACCTCATCGGTATGACCCCGGCTCTGGAGGTTCCGGAAGGAACCGATGACCACGAGGGCGACGACATCTCCGTCGAGGCAATCGCTGAGTCCAACCCGGACTGGATCCTCGTCATGGACCGCGACGCAGCCATCAGCAAGGAAGGCAAAGAGCACGTTCCAGGCGACAAACTCGTTAACGAGAATGCTGCGCTGAAGAACGTGACCGCAGTCAAGGAAGGCAACGTCTACGTTGCCCCGGCTGATACCTACGTCAACGAGAGCATCATTACCTACACTGAGATTCTCAACGCTCTGGCCGATGCCTTTGAGAAACAGTCCTAACCTGCACCAATAGAACCGAAACCGGAACGCCGAAAGGCTTTCCGGTTTTTGGTGTGAAAGAGATAGATTTTGACTTCAGCAGAGAAAACCGCGGTTCAAGAAGCACCACCCGCGCGCCGTTCCCGCGGCAAGCTTTTCACTTGGAAGCTGTTGCTCGGCGTCGTGGCTGTAGCGGCGTTGCTCCTCCTTTCGCTCATGGTGGGGGAGTATTCGATCCTTGAGCACGACGACGGCCGCGACATGTTTATGACCACGCGCATTCCGCGCACCATCGCCCTGGTGCTCGCGGGCGCGGCGATGGCGATGAGTGGATTGGTGATGCAGCTGCTCACCCAGAATCGCTTCGTTGAACCCACGACCACGGGTACCACGGAATGGGCAGGTCTCGGCCTTCTCTTTTCGATGATCGTGCTCCCGCACGCGTCGGTGCTTGGCCGCATGGTCATCTCTGTTGTGTTTTCTTTCATCGGCACGATGGTCTTCTTCGCTTTCTTGCGCCGAGTCACGTTGCGCTCCTCGCTCATCGTGCCGATCATCGGCATCATGCTGGGCGCCGTCGTCAGCGCGGTGTCCTCTTTCGTGGCACTGACCACCGACAAACTGCAGCAGCTGGGTATCTGGTTCATGGGTTCGTTCACCTCCGTGTACGAGGGCCAGTACGAGGTGCTGTGGATCGTGTTGCTGGTGCTGCTCGCGGTGTTCTTCTACGCGGATAAACTCACGGTCGCAGGCTTGGGTGAAGAAATCGCCACCAACGTGGGCCTGAATTACAACCGAATGATCCTCATCGGCACCGGGCTCATCGCTGTGGCCACTGGCGTGGTCACCGTGGTCGTGGGCTCCCTGCCTTTCTTGGGACTTATCGTTCCCAACGTGGTGAGCATGTTCCGCGGCGATGACCTGCGCTCAAACCTTCCTTGGGTATGCCTTCTCGGTATTGCCACGGTCACCTTGTGTGACCTCATCGGCCGAACCGTCATTTCGCCGTTTGAGCTGCCCGTATCCGTCATCCTGGGCGTGATTGGCGCGGCCGTCTTCGTATTCCTGATTGTGAGGTCCACCCGTGAGCGTTAAGACAGAGCAGCGCACAGGCGACGTCGCCAAGCAACGCTATGTGGGCTCCTTCCAGTCGGCCAAAGCAGCGCGCAAGTATTGGATCATCTTGGTGGCGCTCATCGTGGCGGGCGCACTCTTCGCGTTTGGCCTGCTGGCGTATGGCAACCCCATGGACTTCGGAACGCGTAAGTGGTGGCTCATCGCGCAACGCCGTGCCGACGCCGTGACCGCCATGGCTATCGTGGCTGTGTGCCAAGCCGTTGCGACCGTGGCCTTTCATACGGTCACCAACAACCGCATCCTGACCCCGTCCATCATGGGCTTTGAATCGCTCTACGTGGCGATTAATACTGCGACCATCTTCTTCCTAGGCGCCACGGGCCTGACGGAAGCCCGCAATATGGGCACCTTCCTGTTCCAGATGGCAGTAATGATTGTGCTCTCGCTCATCCTGTACTCGTGGCTGCTGACCAACCGCAGCAACAACATGCATGCGATGCTATTGGTCGGCGTGGTCATTGGTGGCGGACTTGGATCGCTGTCCACTCTGATGCAGCGCATGCTGACACCCAGCGAGTTCGACGTGCTGACGGCACGACTGTTTGGCTCGGTCAACAATGCCGAGACTGAGTATTTTCCCATCGCAATTCCGCTGGTGATTGCGGCGACGGCGTTGCTCTTCTTTAATTCCCGCCGCCTCAACGTGCTCTCGCTTGGTCGCGACGCTGCCACCAACCTCGGCGTGAATCACAAGTTCAACGCGATCTTTACTCTGATCCTGGTATCAGTTCTCATGGCCACCACGACCTCGCTCGTAGGTCCCATGACCTTCCTCGGATTCTTGGTGGCAACCTTGGCCTACCAGTTCGCGGAAACCTACGATCACCGATACTTGTTCCCCATGGCCATCGCCACCGCCTTTGCTGTGCTGACGGGTGCGTACTTCCTCATGCAGCACGTCTTCTACGCACAGGGCGTTGTATCCATCATCATTGAGCTCGTCGGCGGCTCGGTATTCCTCATCGTCATTTTGCGAAAGGGCAGACTGTGATCACACTCAATAACGTTGCGAAGACCTATTCCCACGAGACGAACATTGGCCCAGTGTCCCTTGACATTCCGGCCGGCGGTATCACCGCGCTTGTGGGGCCCAACGGTGCCGGCAAGTCCACGCTGTTGACGATGGTGGGGCGTTTGCTCGATATCGACGAAGGCACCATTGAGGTCGCTGGATTAGACATCGCCTCTACCAAGTCCCAGGACTTGGCCAAGATTTTGTCCATCCTGCGGCAGGAGAACCACTTCATCACGAAGCTGACGGTGCGTCAGCTCGTGGGGTTTGGCCGCTTCCCGTACTCGCATGGCCGCCTGACGGCTAAGGACGAGGAGATCATCTCCAAGTACATTGACTTCCTTCACCTCAGCGATTTGGAGAACCGCTACCTGGATCAGCTCTCGGGCGGCCAGCGTCAGCGCGCGTATGTGGCGATGGTCCTGTGCCAGGAGACTGATTACGTTTTGCTGGACGAGCCTCTCAACAACCTTGATATCGCGCACTCCGTGGAAATGATGAAGCACCTCAAGGAGGCCGCGCAGAACTTCGGGCGCACGATCATCATTGTTTTGCATGACATCAACTTCGCTGCCCGCTACGCCGATCACATCTGTGCGGTGAAGAATGGGGAAGTGGTGGCCTTCGGTAATCCGGAGGAGGTCATGCGCGACGAGGTGCTGACCCCAATCTTCAATACGCCCATCACGGTTATCAACGGCCCCGACGGTCTGTTGGCGTGCTATCACTAGCTGCTTGACGACGTCGCGCCTTCTGGGCGCTTCTTGATACGCCAGGTTTGTCCCCGAAATGGGGATTTACCTGGCGATTTGTGCACTTACACTAGTGCGCGCTAAATTATTCCAAGTCGCAACGAGGTGGCCGCAAGGTTAACAAGTTGAGATGAGGATGAATTCTTCTTCACGGATTTGACACAAATCAAAGAAGTGAGTAAGTTAATCCGAGTCGCTTCAAGAGTTAGGAGCTGAAGTTCCGAGCTAGCGAAGTCGCGATGATGTCTGAGAACTCAATAGTGTGCCAATGTACTTTTTACTACTTTGTGGTGATCGTGATTGTGCTGACTAAGCTG